>NZ_AP014809.1:3609070-4307926 GCF_002355515.1 Methylorubrum populi
TCGTTCCGGCGCTCCGGCGATTTCAGACTTGCTGACCTTTCGCGGAGCGGCTCCGGCCGTACCCGCCGATCAGGCCGCCGCCCGGCCCGCGATGAGAGCCCTTGCCGTAGCGGCGGGCATCGGGCGGCCGAGTAGGAAGCCCTGCGCTTCGGTGCAGCCCTTGCGCCGCACCCGCGACAGTTGTTCCTCCGTCTCAACCCCTTCGGCGGTGACGGCCATGCCGAGGCGCTCGCCCAGGCCCACCACGGCCCGAACCACCGCCGCCGCCTCCGGCTCGTCGATGTCGCGGATGAAGGCGCGATCGATCTTGATCTTGTCGAAGGGGAACCGGCACAGGTAGCTCAGGGACGAGTAGCCCGTGCCGAAATCGTCGAGCGCGATCCGCACGCCCATGGCGCGCAGGCGCCGCAGGCAGCCGATCACCGCGTCCGAATCCTGCATCAGCACGCTCTCGGTGATTTCGAGCTCCAGCCGTCCGGCGGGCAGACCCGAGGCGGCGAGCGCGCGCACGACGCTCTGTTCCAGCCCGGTCTCACGGAACTGCACCGCCGAGACGTTGACGGCGACCCGCAGATCGCCAGGCCACCCGGCCGCTTCGCGGCAGGCCTCGTGCAGGGCCCAGGCGCCGAGCTGCGCGATGAGTCCGGTCTCCTCCGCCAGTGGGATGAAGTCGCCCGGTGACACCGGCCCGTGCACCGGATGCTCCCAGCGCAGCAGCGCCTCGAATCCCCGCGGGCTGCGATCCGCGAGAGCGAAGATCGGCTGGTAGTGCAGCGCGAACCCGCCGGAGCGGATCGATTCGCGCATGTCGATCTCCAACAGCTTGCGGGTCGCGACCGCGAGATCCATGCCGCTCTCGTAGAACCGGAAGGTGTTTCGCCCCGAGTCCTTGGCGCGATAGAGGGCGATGTCGGCGTTCTTGAACAGGCTGTCGGCGTCGTCCCCGTGCCTCGGCCAGATTGCGACGCCGATGCTGGCCCCGACGGTGGTGGCGCGGCCGTCGAGATCAATCGGCTGTCCGACGGTTTCGATCAGCCGCCGGGCGATCGCGGCGACGCGGCGGAGCTCGCCCCGACCCGGCATGATGATGGCGAACTCGTCACCGCCGAGCCGGGCGACCACGTCGCGCTCGCGCAGGACGTCGCGCAGGCGCCGGGCGACGATGCAGAGCAGGGCGTCGCCCGCCGGATGGCCGAACGTGTCGTTGACCGCCTTGAAGCGATCGAGGTCGCAGCACAACACGGCCACCCGGCCGTCGTTGCGCCGGGCCGCCGCGATCTCGCGGCTCAGCGTCTCCTGGAACAGCCGGCGGTTGGGAAGGCCCGTGAGCGCGTCGTGACGGGCCATGTGCTCGATCAGGGCCTGAGCGCGCTTGCGCTCGGTCGCGTCGGCGACGGTGCCCTCGATCCAGATTGGCCGACCCTCGGCGTCGCGCACGATCCAGGCCGTCTCCGCCACCCAGATGCGCTCGCCGCCCGCGTGGCGGCGAACCTCGGATACGAAATCCTCGACATGCCCCTCGCGGTCGAGACATTTCATGAAGGCTGCGTGCCGGCTCGGTTCGACGTACCAATCGTGGCTGACGTCGCCGGCCGGCACGGAGAGGAAGGCCGACACGTCGCGGTAGCCGTGCAAGCGGGCGAGCGCCCGGTTGGCCTGGACGATGCCGCCGTCGAGGCGGGCGCGGTAGACGCCGATCACCGCGTTCTGGAACAGCGACTGATAACCGGCCTCGGCCGAGCGAAGGGCCGCCTCGTTGCGCCGACGCTCGGTGAGATCGGTGTAGGTGCAGACAAGACCGCCCGACGCGATCGGCGCGAGCCGCGTTTCGAGAATCCTGCCGTTGAGATGGGCGACCTCGTAGCTCTGGACGTCGAGCGGGAAGTCGCCCAGCTCGATCGCCTGCTGGACCCCGGTGCGCTCACACCTTGGCGTGCCGCTCCGGGCGAGGTGGTGCCGCACCGCTGAGAAGGACGCGCCCTCGTGCAGAACCTCCTGCGGCAGCTCGAGCAGGTCGCGGGCGCGCTGATTATGAACCTGGACCCGCTTGTCGGGGCCGATCATCACGAGCCCCTGGTCCATCGCTTCGAGGGTGGCGCGCATCGCCTCGCCGGTCTCGCGCAGGCGTTGCTCGGAATGCGCCAATTCGGTCACGTCGAGGCAGACGCCGAAGATCGAGGCGAGCCGACCCGCGTCGTCGTACTCTCCGACCCCGTGCACGGCCACCACCCGAACCTCGCCATCGGGACGGAGGAGGCGGGAGCGGTGCTCGTAGCCCCCGCCCAGCGTCCGGGTTCGATCCGTGAGAGCGTCGTCGATGGCGGACCGGACCCGTTCCAGGTCGTCCGGGTGATAGAAGCCGATATGGGTTTCGAGCGGGAGGGTCGCGAGAGGGGCGTTGCGCCCGAAGATGCGGGCGATCCCGTCGGACCACACGATGGTGCGGGCGGCGACATCGATCCGCCAGTGACCGAAAGCGGCGATGTGCTCGGCCATGGCGTGGGCGGCCTCGGTCGCGCGCAGGCGCGCCTCCCATTCGACGAGCCGCGTCTCGGCCTGGCGACGCTCGGCCGCCTCGGCCTCCGCCGCGCGCCGGGCTTCGTCGAGCTGGAGATGGGCCTCTGCCACGAGCGCCAGTTCCCGCAGGGACTGCAGCCGATCCGGGAGCAGGTCGCTGCGCGGGACCCGGTCGATCAGGCAGAGGGTGCCGATGACACGACCCGAGGTCGAGCCGATCGCGACCCCTGCGTAGAAGCGGGCATGCGGGCTACCGACGACGAGCGGGCATTCGACGAAGCGCTCGTCCTGGATCAGGTCGGGCACGACGAGGGTCTGCCCCCGCTGCCGCCGGATCGTGTGGTTGCAGAAGGCGCTCTCGCGATCGACGCCGTCATCCTCGCAGCCGTACCGAGCACGGAAATGGAAGCGCTCGTCGTCCACCAGGGCGACCATCGCCATGGGAACTGCGAAGATTTCAGCGGCGGAACGGCACAGCCGGTCGAGGTGGATCTCCAGTTCGGCCTCGGACGGCCAGTGCCGTTCGGCTGCCACGGCTCCACCGTCGGTGGCCGACACCGGACGGATCGTTGTCATCGCTCGACTTCCCCGCAATGGCTCGACCGATCCGCGCCGCCAATGCGTTCGGTGACATTCGATGGAGTGTCGCAGCTTCAGGTTAAGAACGGTTCACACAGGGCACGATCACGGAGAGCGCCCGCTCGGGGACAAGGCACTACGGCGAAATTTTGCAAGTAAATCAGCGAATTGGATGATCTAATATCGATTTGGAAAGCAATTTCCCCGGTTTCGACGAAAATCCCGCTGCAGGAGGCAGGCACTTGTTGCGCACGCCATCGCAAGATCTTTCCAAGAGCCGACATGCGGCCCTTGAAGAGATGCGAATGACCTCAACAGCCAGGCGGGCTCGGATTCGAATCGGCCTCAGGCCGAAGCCGGCCCATCACTCCGAGAGGGCGGCTTCGGACTCCGCGCGGCGCCGGCGGGTCGGCACGGGTCTCCGCTTCGATCGAGCCGAAAACCCGGGTCAGACTATTCGATACCGAGCTTGTCCTTGAGAAGCGCGTTCACGGCGGCCGGGTTGGCCTTGCCGCCGGTCGCCTTCATGGTCTGGCCGACGAACCAGCCGAGCAGGGTCGGCTTGGCCTTGGCCTGCTCGACCTTGTCGGGGTTGGCGGCGATGATCGCGTCCACCGCCGCCTCGATGGCGCCGGTATCGGTGACCTGCTTCATGCCGCGGGCCTCGACGATCTCCCGCGGGTCGCCGCCCTCGGACCAGACGATCTCGAACAGGTCCTTGGCGATCTTGCCGGAGATCACGCCCTCACCGATGAGATCGACGATGGTGCCGAGTTGCTCGGCGGAGACCGGCGTGTCCTCGATGGTTCGACCCTCTTTGTTGAGGCGGCCGAAGAGCTCGTTGATCACCCAGTTCGCCGCCGCCTTGCCGTCGCGGCCCCGCGCCACCGCCTCGAAATAATCGGCCGAGGCCCGCTCGGCGACGAGCACGCCGGCATCGTAGGCAGAGAGGCCGAAATCCTTGATGAAGCGCGCCTTCTTGGCGTCCGGCAGTTCCGGCAGGCCGGCGGCGAGCGCATCGACGTAGGCCTGGTCGAATTCGAGCGGCAGCAGGTCGGGATCGGGGAAGTAGCGGTAATCGTGCGCCTCTTCCTTCGAGCGCATCGAGCGGGTCTCGCCCTTGCCCGGATCGAACAGGCGCGTCTCCTGATCGATCTTGCCGCCATCCTCCAGGATCGCGATCTGGCGGCGCGCCTCGACCTCGATCGCCTGGCCGATGAAGCGGATCGAGTTGACGTTCTTGATCTCGCAGCGGGTGCCGAAGGGCTCGCCCGGCTTGCGCACCGAGACGTTCACGTCGGCGCGGAGACTTCCCTTCTCCATGTCGCCGTCGCAGGTGCCGAGATAGCGCAGGATCGTGCGCAGCTTCGTCACGTAGGCCTTGGCCTCCTCCGATGAGCGCAGATCGGGGCGCGAGACGATCTCCATCAGCGCCACGCCGGAGCGGTTGAGATCGACGAAGCTCTTGGTCGGATCCTGATCGTGCAGCGACTTGCCGGCATCCTGCTCCAGATGCAGACGCTCGATCCCCACCGTGATCGACTCGCCGTCGGGCAGATCGACCAGCACCTCGCCCTCGCCGACGATCGGATCCTTGTACTGCGAGATCTGGTAGCCCTGCGGCAGATCCGGATAGAAGTAGTTCTTCCGGTCGAACACCGAGCGGTGGTTGATCTTCGCCTTCAGGCCGAGGCCGGTGCGCACGGCCTGGGCGATGCATTCCTCGTTGATGACCGGCAGCATGCCGGGCATGGCCGCATCGACCAGGGAGACATGGTCGTTGGGCTCGCCGCCGAAGGCCGTCGAGGCGCCGGAGAACAGCTTGGAGCGGCTGGTGACCTGGGCGTGGATCTCCATGCCGATCACGACCTCCCAGTCGTGCAGGCCGCCCTTGATGAGCTTCTTCGGATCGACGCGCTCGGTCATTCTCTTCGACTTCGGTGCCGGCGCCGCCGGATCGGCGCCTTCCAGGGTGTGTAGGGAGCGGGTGCGCCGCGGGTCAAGCGGGCGGAGGGGCGGAGGGGCGCCACGCCGCGAGCGTCACCGCCGGGCCGTTCACGAAGTCCGGGGCATCGGCGATGACCCGGGTCTCGGTCAGGCCGTGATGGGCGAGCACCCGGATCAGGTCGGGCAGCTCCATCCAGCGGGTCTTGCCCTGGTTGCCGCCCCAGAAGGTGGCGAGCCCGCGGTCGCGGTAGGTCAGTTCGTGCAGGGTGAGCCGCATCCCCTCGTGCTCGACCGGGCGGGGCACGTGGCGGCGCATCCTCGGCTGGGCCGCGTAGTAATGCGTCCAGAGGAACAGCCGGTCGGAGCGGGCAGCGGCGAGGCGGATCAGTTCGAGGGGATCGAACATGTGGTAGAGGATGCCGCAGGCGAAGATGAGGTCGTAGCGCGGCCCCGGCGCGGCCAGATGCCGGCTGACGTCGCCGAGCAGGAAGGTCGAGCGGGTGAGTCCGGCGATGTTCTTGACGATGAGCGACTTGAGGAAAGCTTCCGAATTCGACTCGACCGCCGTGACGCTGCTGGCGCCGAGCGCTTCGAGCTGGCAGGTATGGGCGCCTTCGAGCGGCCCGAGTTCGAGGACGTCGTAACCGTCGAGGCGTCCGTCGCGGCCCAGGATCTCCGCCGCCTGACGTGGGCGCGGATCGGCGCGGAAGCCCGGCAGGCCGCCACCGACCGGCAGGTCGGGCACGAGTTCGCTCAGATCGCTCGCCCAGCGCCCCTCGAACAGGTCGTAGGCGTTGCGGTGGCTGGGGACGTCGACGTTGAAGGTCCGCTTGATCATGCCGTCGTCACGCCGTGCTGCCGATACGCCGTGCCGCACTGCGCGCCCCGCCTCCCGGCGTCAAGTCTCTGTGCCCTGAATGCAACATTCGGGAACGGATGCCGTGGGATCGGTGGGCGATCTTCTCCGCGGATATGACGGCCGTTCGAAATCGGCGTTTCCGACGATAGGCTTAGCTTCGGCGGCGGCGAGCACACTGGATCGATTGAAGCTGTAATTATTACAATGACATAAGATAGTATTTGAACGAGTCCCGTTCTTGCGGTCTCAGCGCAGAACCCGCGCAGTCCGGCGCGCGAGGACTTCGAAGGAAGCCGGACCGGTCGATCTATCATGAGGCATTGGACCTCCTCACGGCGTGCGGACTTCTCCGTCCGCTCGCTCGTCCTGTCGGGCATCGCCGGCTCCGTGCTGCTCGCCGGTCTCGGTTCAGCGCAGGCGCAGTCCTCGAAGCCGCGCGGCGCCTCGAATTCGCCGACGCCGGTCGGCGCCGCCGACGCCTCGGTGGTGCTCGAAGAACTCTCGGTCGAGGGTCAGCAGCCGACCTTCGGCACGACCGGCTTCGTGGCGACGCGCTCGACCGCGGGCACCAAGGGCAACGGCTCGATCCTCGAGACTCCCGCCACGGTCAGCGTCATCACCCGCGAGGAACTCGACGTGCGCGGCGTGCAGGATCTCAACACGGCGGTGGCCTACACCCCGAACGTCCAGGCGGTCGATTACCCCGGTGGCCAGGGCGGCCCCACCTTCACCCTGCGCGGCTTCAACGCGAACAACTTCGACAACGTCTACGAGGACGGCCTGCGCTACGGCTTCAACTCGTTCGACCAGAACGTCGAACCCTACGCCTACGAGCGCATCGACGTGGTGAAGGGTCCGATCTCGGTGCTCTACGGCGCCGGCCAGCCCGGCGGCATCATCAACCTCGTCTCGAAGCGTCCCTCCTTCACGCCCTTCAACGAGGTGTTCCTGCAGGGGGGCAACCGCAGCCGGATCCAGGCGGGCTTCGACCTGACCGGGCCGGTCGAGGGCGCGCCTCAGTTCGCCTACCGCATCACCGGCCTCATCCGGAACGCCGACAGCCAAGTCCGCTTCACGCCGGACGACCGGACTTTCATCGCCCCCGCCGTGACGTGGCGGCCCGATGCCGACACCTCGCTCACCGTGCTCGCCAAATATGCCGAATTCCGCGGCGGCGGCTCCGAGCAGAGCCTGCCGATCGTCGGCAGCATCATCCCGAGCGCGCGCGGCTTCTACCCGCGCGACGTCTTCGTCGGTCAGCCGAACTTCAACACCGGTCTCCTGGAGAACAAGGAGATCGGCTACATCCTCGACCACACCTTCGCGCCGGGCTGGCTGTTCCACTCGGCCTTCCGCGCCTACGAGACGACCTCGAAGTTCAACGCCACCGGGGCCTCGCCGGCCCAGACGCCCGGCAGCTTCCTGGCGGTCTCGGTCTTCCCCTACCTTCGCGACCAGTCGAGCCAGGGCCTGCTCGCCGACAACCACGTCGAGGGCCTGTTCGAGACCTTCGACGTCCAGCACAACGTGGTCTTCGGCGTCGACTTCCAGAACTATCTCCGCCGCGACGCGCGGACCTTCCCGCTCGGCTACCCGACCGCCGCCGCCAACCGGCTGATCGACCTCTACAATCCCGTCTACAACCTCGGCATCGCCTTCCCCCAGCGGACGAATGTCGGCACCCGCGCGACGCAGCAGCAGACCGGCCTCTACTTCCAGGACCAGATGAAGTGGAACGGCTTCATTCTCACCGGCAGCGTGCGCAACGACTGGGTCGATCAGGAAGTCCGCACCACCTTCAACTTCCCCAACCTGCCGCTCCCGACCTTGAACCGGACCACGGTCGACCAGCAGAGCTTCTCCGCGCTGAGCTACCGCGTCGCCCTGGGCTACGAGTTCGACGCCGGGGTGGTGCCCTACGTCTCCTACTCGACCTCCTTCAACCCGCAGATCGCCGGCCAGCGGGCCGACGGATCGGCGCTCGACCCGCGCGAGGCGAAGCAGATCGAGGGCGGCGTGAAGTGGCAGCCGGTCGGCAGCAACGCCCTCTACACGGCCTCGTATTTCGAGATCACGCAGACGAACATCCCGCTTGCCGATCCGCTCAACCCCGGCTTCTTCATCCAGACCGGTGAAGCGGTGGCGAAGGGCTTCGAACTCGAGGGCAAGGCCAGCCTGTTCGAGGGGTTCAACCTGATCTTCGGCTTCGCGCATCTCGACACGCGGGTGACGAAGAACCAGTCGAACCCGGCCTTGGTCGGAAATCGGCTGGCCAATGCTCCAGGCAACACGGTGTCGCTGTTCGCCGACTATGCCTTCCCGCTCGGCTCGCCGTTCGGCGGCTTCCGCGCCGGGGCCGGCGTGCGCTATGTCGGCGCCCGCACCGACGCGACCAATGTCGACCGCATCCCGGCCTACGCCCTCGTCGACGCCTCCCTCAGCTACGACCTCGCCAGGCTCGATCCCGCCTGGAACGGGGCAATCCTCTCGGTGAACGCGACCAACCTGTTCGACCAGCGCTACTTCACCTCCGGCTTCTACACCGGCTACGTCTTCGAGGGCTTCCGCCGCAGCGTCTTCGGAACGCTGACCTATCGCTGGTAGGGCCGAGGCCGTGACGCATCCGGCGCGCATCATGGCGGGGATGTCTGCGCGTCGGCCGGGCGTGGCGGCAAAGGCCCCGGTCCGGTTCACCGCGTCGCGCTCGTTTCGGATCGCGCTTTGGCTGCACCGCTGGACCGGGCTGATCGCGGCGCCGTTCTTCCTGATCCTCTGCATAAGCGGCACGATCCTGATCTTCCACGAGGAGATCGACGAGGGCTTCGGCTACGCGACGCACACGGACGCGGCATCGCCGGGCACGCCCCCGCGGCCTCTCTCCGAGATCGTCGCCGCCGCATTGGCCACGGCTCCGGCGCGGCGGCCACTGGCCCTTGTCTTCGATGCGGACCATCCGGAGCGGGTCACGGTCAGCCTTGTCGAGCCCGGCGCACGCGCCTTCGACGGTGCCAAGCCCGTCGTCCTCGACCGGTATCGCGGCACCGCGATCGAGGCGCCCGATCCGCGCTCGACGCCGACCGGGATCATCCTCACCCTGCACGCCAACTGGTTTCTCGGCCTGCCGGGCGAACTCGCGGGCGGGGTCGTCGCACTGCTCGTGGTGATCTGCCTCGTATCGGGAATCGTGATCTACGGCCCCTTCATCCGAGGGCTCGCCTTCGGCCTGATCCGACGCGGCCGGGGAGAGCGCCTGCGCCAGCGCGACCTGCACAACTTCCTCGGCACGGTAACGCTCGGCTGGGCGCTTCTGGTCAGCGCCACCGGCGTCACCCTGGCACTCGGCGACATCGCCCTGAAGGTCTGGCAGGCGACCGAACTGCAGCGCCTCGCCGCGACCCATGGCGGGCACAAGCGGGAGGCGGGGCCGATCGCAGGGTCCGGCTCTTCCCTCGACGCGGTGCGCGCGGCCGCGGAAGCCGCCAAGCCGGGCTGGCGGACGAGCCTGATGCTCTATCCCGGCAGCGCCTTCTCCACCGAACGGCATTTCACGGTGCTGCTGGTCGGCCCCGAGGGCCTGCAGAAGCGGCTGTTCGAGATCGCCCTGGTCGACGCGGCCGATGCGCGGGTGGCCGAGATCGCGGCGCTGCCCTGGTACCTCGTGGTGACGCAGCTCTCGCAGCCGCTGCATTTCGGCGATTACGGCGGTCTGCCGCTCAAGCTGCTCTGGACGGCCTGCGCGTGGTTCACGCTCTTCATCACCGGCAACGGCGCGTGGCTGTGGTTCGCCCGTCATCCGCGCCGCCGGAAGGCGAGGGACGACGAGCGCGGGGTGAGGCAAGCGGCATGATCTGGGCGCGCCATCCCGTCGGCATCGCGCTGGCGGTGACGACCGTCACGATCACGGGGCTTGCCCTCATGCTGGCGGAAGCCGCGGCGTGGAAGGTCGCGGGCTTTACCCTGGCCGCAATCCCTCCGGCGGCCGGATTGGTGGCCTACCTGTCCCATCGACGAGACCGCTAAGGCTTACAGGACTCTCAACCCGGGCCGCAGCCGGACTAGCCGGCCTCGCCCTCAGATCACCGGCACGCCGCGGCCCTTGGCCTGATCGCCGGGCTCGACATGGATCACTACCACCGCGCCCTCGATCTCCGCCTCGATCACTTCCTCCAGCCGGTCGCAGATCGCGTGGGATTCCGACACCGTCATCTCACCCGGCACGACGAGGTGGAAGTCGATGAAGGTGGCGCTGCCGGCATGGCGCGTCCGCACGTCGTGGGCCTCCAAGGCACCCTCGCTGTGGGCCGAGATCAGGCCGCGGATGCGGCCGACCATCTCGGGCGAGGCCGCCTGATCCATCAGGCCGCTGATCGAATCGCGTACCATGGTCCAGCCCGACCACAGGATGTTGAGGGCCACGAGGCCCGCCACCAGCGGATCGAGCACCAGCGTTCCCGTGGCGAGGACGAGCCCGAGACCGACGAGCACGCCGCCCGAGGTCACCACGTCGCTGACGATGTGGCGGGCATCGGCCATCAGAGCGGGCGAGCGCAGCCGCCGGCCGCGCCGGAACAGCAGCAGCGCCCAGACCGCGTTGATGAGCGTGGCGACGACGTTCACCGCCAGACCGAGGGCGGGCGCGTCGAGGGGCTTCGGGTCGAGGATGCCGAAATACGCCTCGCGCAGGATCAGCAGGGCGGCGACGATGACGAGCGCCCCCTCGATCACCGCGGAGAAATACTCGGCCTTGTGGTGGCCGTAGGGGTGATCCTCGTCGGCCGGCTGCGCGGCGACGCGCACGGCCAGAAACGCGCAGGCCGCGGCCACGACGTTGATGATGCTCTCCAGCGCGTCGGAATAGAGCGCAAGACTGCCGGTGAGCCAGTAGGCAGCGAATTTCAGCGCGGTGACGAGCACGCCGACGGCGGCGCTCGCCAGGGCGGCCTTCTCGGTTCCGGTCATGCGACTTTAACGGGCGGGGAGGGGACGGCCCCGCCCTTACGGTCCACGGTCCCGGAAGGCCACGGCAAAGGTTTTAGCCCGGGCTATCGTCCTCCGCTCCGGCCCCGGCCTGCGCGGTCGCGGGGAGGCGCCCGCGGGCGATCTCCTTCGCGCGGGAACGCTCGGCCTTCTCGAGAGCCCGCTGCGCCTTGCGGGCGTAGAGACGGCCGATCCAGCCGAAGCTCGCCCGCATGGACAGTTCGTCGAAGCGGGCCGCCTCCCGCTCCCAGTAGCGCACGAGTTGCGCGTCGAGCGTCTCGTGCGGCGGCTTTCTGGCAACTTCCGTCATGGCGCGAACATCCTCGGCGGCCGGCTCCGCACGTCACTCGTTCGGTGAGGGCGGCGCATCCGTTTCCTCCACCACCAGTGCCTGCGCATCGCCCCGGAAGCTGCCGGGTCCGACATCGCCGGTCGGGTGGCCAGGCGTGCCGAAGGGCTCGCTCGGATAGGCCTCCTCGAAGCGGCGGCGGGCATCGTCCGCATCCTCGGCCTTGAGGGTGATCCGCGGCGTCTCGGGCAGGGGCCAGCGCGGGTCGGCGGGATCGCGCGGCTGGACGGCGTACCATTTCATCGTGGGCAGCTTCCTCGGTCGAACCTTCAAGTCGAAACGGTGTCTCAACGCGCGAGACGGCGCCTCGGCTGCACCGCTCTCAGGCTGTCGCGATCTCTTTGAGGTAGTGCGCGGCGGCCTCTCCGTCGGCGGCGCCGGACGCGAAGCCGACATAGCCGTCGGGCCGCACCAAGTGCAGGCGCCCCGGCGCCGGATTCCGGCGCGGCACGGGCTGGACCAGGCCGGGGAAGCGGGCGGCGAGCGCGGCGCCCGCCTCTTCATCCGCCGCGTAGAGGACGAAGCGCGGGTCGGCGCCCGCGCCCGGCGGCGGCCCGTCCGCATCCTCGGGCCGCCAGCGCCGGCCGGCCCCCGGCCCGACGGAGAGCGGGGAGCCGGGATAGCCGATCTCGATCTCGCTCATGGTCGCGGCCATCCGCCGCCGCACCGCGTGGAGGCCGAGGACCCACCCCAGCGCGCGGTTGCGGACCGCCTGGGCCGCCGGATTGGCGAGCGTCGCCAGAGCGGTGAGCCGCCCGGCATTGCGCAGCACCGTCTCGCCGACGGCGTTGCGCTCCGGGCTGTAGCTGTCGAGGAGCCGTGGGCCGGCCTCGCCCCGAAGCACCAGGGCAAGCCTCCAGGCGAGGTTCACCGCATCCTGCATGCCGGTGTTCATGCCCTGGCCGCCGGCCGGGCTGTGGATATGCGCGGCATCCCCCGCCAGGAACACGCGACCGCTGCGGTATTCGGAGACCTTGCGCTCGTGGATGCGGAAACGGCTGAGCCAGACCGGATCGGAGACGCGGATTCCGGGCCCGGCGCGGGCGGCGACGAGCGCCTGCACCTCGTCCAGCGTCGGATCCGGCCGCGGCCGTGCATCCGCCCGGCTGACGGTCGCGACCACGCGCGCCCGGCCACCGGGAATCGGGAAGATCACGAACGGCCCGTCCCGGTGGAGATAGACGGCGATCTCGTCGCCTGGCGGGACGCCCGCGCCGTCGAGGCGGATATCGGCGAGCAGCCACTCGTCGCCCTGCGCGGAGCCGCGGAAGGCCAGGCCGAGCCCGTGGCGCACGGCGCTGTGGGCGCCGTCGCAGCCAAGCAGGAAAGGGGTCGTCACGGTCTCCTGCCGCCCGTCCGCGCGGGAGAGCCGCGCCTCCACGCCGTCCGGCCCCTGCGAGAAGGCGAGAAGCTCGACCTCCCGCTCGACCGCAACCCCGAAGGAGCCGAGATGCTCGGTCAGCAACCGCTCGGTGTCGCGCTGCGGGATCATCAGTCCGAAGGCGTAGGGGCTGGCGATGTCGGAAAAGTCCGGGCCTCCGAGCACCCGGCCACCGGCGCGCAGCCTCGCGCCGCGGGCACGCAGGCCCGCCGCGAGGAAGGCCTCGGTGCAGCCCATCCGGTCCATCAGTTCGAGGGTACGCGACCAGACGACCAGCGCCTTCGAGGTCTGCGTCGCTCGGGCCGCGCGGTCGATCAGCCGGACGCCGACGCCGTAACGCGCCAGCTCGCAGGCGAGCGTCAGACCGACCGGCCCGGCGCCGACGATCAGGATCGTTTCCATTCCCGTCTCCGGGCGTCATGCTGCGCCGAGCCTCGCCCCGGATCAATCCGCCATTTGCGTCGCGCGCCCATCCGTGCTGATGGCGCGGCATGCGCGTAGACCTGTTCGATTTCGAGTTGCCGGAGGCTGCGATCGCGCTGCGGCCGGCGAGCCCCCGCGACGCGAGCCGCCTGCTCGTGGTGCGCCCCGGCGAACCATTGGCGGATCGCGGCGTGCGCGACCTGCCCGCGCTCCTGAATCCGGGCGACGCCCTCGTCTTCAACGACACGCGGGTGATCCCGGCCCGCCTCTCCGGCATCCGCCACCGGGCAGGTGGCTCCGGCCAGCGCTGCGAGGCGATGCTGCATCTGCGCGAGGCGCCCGACCGCTGGCGCGCCTTCGCCCGCCCGGCCAAGCGCCTGGCCCCCGGCGACCGCATCCGCTTCGGCAGCGACGGGGACAGCCAAGGGGCGAGCGAAGTCTGCGCGCTTTCCGGCCTCGACGCGACGGTGGAGGAGCGGGGCGAGGGCGGCGAGATCCTGCTGCGCTTCGACCTCGCAGGGCCGGCGCTTGACGAGGCCATCGCCGGGCTCGGCGCGCTGCCGCTGCCCCCCTACATCGCGGGAAAGCGCGCCACCGACGCGCGAGACACCACCGACTACCAGACCGTCTACGCCCGCGAGCCGGGCGCCGTCGCCGCCCCAACCGCCGGCCTGCATTTCTCCGACGCCCTGCTCGAAGGGATCGACGCGGCGGGGATCGAGCGGGTGCACGTCACCCTGCATGTCGGGGCGGGCACCTTCCTGCCCGTCAAGGCGGACGACACCGAGGCCCACCGGATGCATGCCGAGATCGGCCTCCTCGACGCGGCCACCGCGGAGCGGCTCAACGCCGTGCGGGCGCGGGGCAACCGGATCGTCGCCGTCGGCACCACGGCCCTGCGGCTGCTGGAGAGCGCGGCCGATCCCGACGGCGCGATCCGCCCGTTCTCGGGTGCCACCGACATCTTCATCACGCCGGGCTACCGCTTTCGGGCTGTCGATGCCCTGGTGACGAACTTCCACCTGCCGCGCTCGACCCTGTTCATGCTGGTCTCGGCGTTTTCTGGGCTCGACACCATGCGCGCGGCCTATGCCCACGCGATCGCTTCCGGCTACCGCTTCTACTCCTACGGCGATGCCAGCCTGCTGTTCCCGGAGCACAGCCCATGAAGGCCCTGCTATGAGCAGCCGGCGCCCGCCGCTCCGGGTCGACGTTGCCCGCACCGTCGACCGCTTCCTCGGCCTGATGGCGAGCGAGGGAGGGCCGCGGCTGCGCGGGCTCTATCTTGTCGGCTCGGTCGCGCTCGGCGACTTCCGGCCGGGCCGCAGCGACATCGACTTCATCGCCCTTCTCGACGGACCGGCGGGGGACCTTGCGGCGCTGGCGCGGGTCCACGCCGCCCTGATGCAGGCCGGCGGGCCGCATTTCGACGGCGTCTACCTGCCGATCGATGCCCTTCGGAAAGCGCCGGAAGCGGGCGCCGTCGTGCCCTTCAGCGTCGAGGGTGAGCTACGAATCGGCGAACCCTGCCGCGAGGTGAATCCAGTCCTGTGGCGCTGTCTCGCCCGCTCGGGCCGGCCGATCCTCGGCGCGGCGCCGGCCGCCCTCAGCATCGCCGACGACGACGCGCCGCTGCAGGCCCACGCGCTGGCCAACCTCGACGAATACTGGCGCCCCTGGATCGGGCGCTGCGAAGCGGCACTCGCCGCCAAGGCACCGGACGCCGCCTGCGACGCGCGCACCCTCGAATGGGGCATTCTCGGCGTGAGCCGGATTCTCTGCACCCTCGCCACCGGGCGGATCGTCTCGAAGCGCGAGGGCGGGCGCTTCGTGCTGGACCGCCTGCCCGAAGCGCATCAACAGGCGGTCTGGGACGCGCTCGACGCCCGCGACGGGACGCTGGAGCATGTCTCCCCGGCGGAAATGCGCGCCGGCCTCGACACCATGCGCTTCCTGATCGACGGCGCCAGGGGCTATCAGGCCCCGCAGACGGCCCCCACCCCCCCGGACCGATGACAGATCCCCTCGACTTCTCCTTCACGGTCGCCGCCACCGACGGCCAGGCCCGCACCGGCCACATCACCATGCCGCGCGGAACCATCCGCACGCCGGCCTTCATGCCGGTGGGCACCGCCGCCACCGTCAAGGCGATGTATCCGGAGCAGGTGCGCGACCTCGGCGCCGACGTGGTGCTCGGCAACACCTATCACCTGATGCTGCGCCCCGGCGCCGAGCGGATGGCGCGGCTCGGCGGGCTCCATCGCTTCATGCGCTGGGACGGGCCGATCCTCACCGATTCCGGCGGCTTCCAGGTGATGTCGCTCTCGGCGCTGCGGAAGATCGACGAGGAGGGCGTGACCTTCCGCTCGCATATCGACGGCACCGCTCACCGGATGAGCCCGGAGCGCTCCATCGAGATCCAGGGCCTGCTCGGCTCCGACATCCAGATGCAGCTCGACGAATGCGTGCGCCTGCCGGCCGAGCGGCCGGAAATCGAGAAGGCGATGCACCTCTCGCTGCGCTGGGCCGAGCGCTGCCACGTCGCCTTCGGCGAGCAGCCGGGCAAGGCACTGTTCGGCATCGTCCAGGGCGGCGACGTGCCGGAGCTGCGGGTCGAGAGCGCGCGGGCGCTGACCGACCTCGGCCTCAAGGGCTACGCCATCGGCGGCCTCGCCGTCGGCGAGCCGCAGGCGGTGATGCTGGCGATGATCGAGACGGTGGAGCCGCACCTGCCGGCCCATAAGCCGCGCTACCTCATGGGCGTCGGCACCCCCGACGACCTGATGCAGTCGGTGATGCGCGGCATCGACATGTTCGACTGCGTGATGCCGACCCGCGCCGGCCGCCACGGCCTCGCCTATACCCGCCACGGCCGGATCAACCTGCGCAATGCCCGCCACGCCGAGGACACCCGGCCGCTGGACGAGGCCTCGGACTGCCCGGCGGCCCGGGACTATTCCCGCGCCTATCTCCACCACCTCGTCCGCTCGGACGAGATCCTGGGGATGATGCTGCTGACCTGGAACAACCTCGCCTACTATCAGGCGCTGATGGCCGGCATGCGCGCGGCGATCCGGGACGGGCGTCTGGCGGATTTCGTCGCCGAGACCAAGGACGGCTGGGCGCGGGCGGAGGCCGCCGCGAAGGGCTGACGGGCCCGCCTCAGCGCAGGTCGGCGCGCTTCTGGGCCTTGTTGTAGCTGGTGATCGCCGCCTGGCAGTTCGGCGAGAGCTTGGCCTTGTTCTGCTTGAAGCAGGCGCGCACCTCGGCGCTGTCAGGGGCGAATTCGCCGCAATAGCTCAGGTAATCCCCGGTGCAGTGCTGCCGCAGCGCCTCGCGGTCGGCCGGTGCCGCCGCCGGGCCGGCAAAAGCCGCGCTCGTGGTGATCATCAGGGCGATGGCTGTGCGTACGATCATGGAAACTCTCTGCAACTCCGACTTCGCGCCTCCCGCCCCGCCGTCGGGCGAGGCGCGAGGATGCCCGGCAAAGCCGGGCCGCGGGGTGTAGAACCTGCCGATCGGGCGAGAGTGCGGCCGGCTCGTGGCAGGCCAAGTCCCGTATCGGCCACAGAGATCCGCCCGCCGCCGGGCGCGGCTCACCGGCTTGTGGGCGGGCTCCGAGGCTCGTTCGGGACCTCCGGCGCATGCGCCAGAACCCGGTAGGCGCCGGCGGGATCATCGCGTCCGCTCGCCTGCGCCGTCTTCAGCCCCGCTACGATCCGCGCGGCCACCGGCAGGCGGTAATGCAGCGGATCCCAGTAGTTCGTGTCCTGCAGCGTGATCGGGGACGGAATGCGGAAATCGACCACCGTGGCCGCGCGGGCGGCGCCGATCCGCGCCACCCGCGCCTTGCAGGCGGCCTCCCGCGCCGCGGCGGGTGAACCGGGCGCGCCCTGCTGCGAGACGTGGACGGGCGGGAAGACCACGAGCTTCCGCGTCTCGGCCGGCGCCTGCGCCAGGAGTGCATCGAGCCAGCCGAGCGCCGGCATCGGCGCATCGGCGGGGGTCGGCCGGTAGCCCGGCTCGGACTCGGCGGCAGTCTGGATTGCCTGAGAATGGCGGATATGCGCCTGGGCGCGGGCCGCGTCGTACAGGCTCTCCGGTGGGGTGAAGACCGCGTAGCCGTTGGCCGCGAGCCGGGCGCGGGCGAACCCGAGCCGGTACAGCGCGCCCTCGGAGGCGGTGCCGAGACTCTGCCAGTTCACCTGCCGCAGCGCGTCCCACGCGGTAATAGGTCGATAGAGCCAAGCGGGAAAGGCGCGGAAGGTGAGCCGGCGCTCGGCCGCATCCGGCTCGCACCATGTCGGATCGATGCCGAACAGCAGCGTCGTCGGCCGCGTGTGGCGCAAGTCCTGGCTCAGGTAGAGCCGGGCCAGCGCGCTCTGCTCGTAGGGCGTGGCCGCGTTCATCGACAGGTTGGCGAAGCGTCCGCCGAAGGCCCGGCCGAGATCCGCCGGATCGAGGAGACGCAGGGTCGAGGTGCCGAACACCGCCGCGTCGTAGGCGCCGCTGCGCGCCACCTGCGGATACATGAAGCGCTGGTTGCCATCCATCAGCGGCCCCTGCGCCCGGCCGGGGCCGGCCCGCAATCCGTACGGGTCGAGGGCGGCGACGAGGCCGATGCAGACGGCGCCGAGAACCGCTGCCGCGCTCAGGAACAGCAGGACGAAGCGCCGCCATTCCGGCGGCGAGCCCGCCGGGTTCGCTCTCGTCATCGCTTCTCGTATCGACTCAACGGTTGGCGGCACATCGAGCCGTGTTGACCCTCCCGCCCCGACCCCCTATTGCGAGCCCCACGCTCCGAGCGCAACCGGCCCGCCCCGCGGCGCCCGCGCGAGCCGGGTGCGAGCGCGTAGCTCAGTTGGTAGAGCAACGGACTTTTAATCTGTAGGTCCTGGGTTCGAGTCCCAGCGCGCTCACCACAGATTTCGCCCGCCCGGTCAATGACTTGGCGGGTTTTTTGTTGCACGGAACGATCGATCACCTTCAGGCGAGCGATGCGTCGCTTCGACCCCGCTCCAGACCCTTCCTTCTCACGGCGTTCGCCGCCACGGTCGAGTCCGGCAGTGCCCGCTCCAGCAGGCCGTCTCCGAAGATCTCGCGGAAGCCGAGATGCGGCATGTGGGCGTAGCCGATGTGGCAGCGGCACTGCGCCAGCGGGCAGGGACGTGGTCTCAGGGCTGTGTCGAAGTCCGGATCGTAGAGGTTGCCGATCCGGGCCGGCACCACGTGGCAGCGGCGCACCTCGCCGTCGCCGTCGACGCTGACCACGCTCTCGCCCGTGGCGCAGGCGCGGCCCCGGCTGCGGATCCCGGTGCGGTTGAGGTCGAACAGCGGATCGACGGCGCGCAGGCGCTCCAAGTCGTCCGGCCGGTAATAGTTCTGCCCCTCGTCGCGGTAGGCGTTGACCCAGAGATAGATCTCGGGGCGCAGTCGCTGGCGGAGCGCGGCGAGCGCCGCGAGATGCTCCCGCTTGCCCACGAGGCCGACGCTGTAGCTGATGCCGCGGGCGTCGAGTTCGACACAACGCCCGAGGAAGCGGTCGAGCGACGTCTCGCCCGGATGGAAGGTGCACCAGAAGGCGATCCGCGTCGGGTCGCAGCCATCGAGCCAGCCCGTCGGCCAGGACAGGTTCGTCTGCGCGGCGACCCGGCGGATATGCGGCATCCGGCTCAACCTGGCCGTCGCCCTCCGGTAGGCCGGCCGAATCAGCGCCTCGCCCCAGGGCGTGAACAGGATGCCCAGCGTGCGCCGGGTCTGAGCGCCGGCCCAATCGACGAAGCGGGCGAGCTGCGCCGCGTCGCGCCGCAGGGTCTCGCGGCTGTCCCTCCGCTTGGCGAAGGGGCAGTAGGGGCAGGCGTAGTTGCAGCTCGCGAGGGGTCCCCGGTAGAGGATGTCGAGATGGGCGTCCCGCATGGTCAGCGCAGCGCGTAGGCGCGCATCCGCTCGCGCACGCCCGCCGCCTGGAGCCAGGGGCCGATGGCGTCGGAGCGCTCCAGGCCGGCCCCGGTGAGGGCGAGGCGATTCGCGTCGAGCGTGGCGAGGCCCGCCGCCGCGAGGTCGGCCAGCTCCGGCAGATCGTCGAAAAGCCGCGTGCCGAAGCGCCTCGCATAGGCTTGCACCGGCAGCCCAGCGGCCTGGAGCAGGTGCATCAGCACGAAGCGGCGGCGCTGGTCTTCCGCGTCGAGCCACGCGCCGTAATCGGCCCGGCCGTGCCGGTCCGCGCCGCGGGCGACGTAGTCCGCGACGATCTCGGCGACACCCGGCTGCCCCACCGCGTAGGCGGTCGCGTAGTGCAGGGCGGCGGTGTAGGAGCGCGCCCCGGCCCCGAGGCCGACCATGCCGTCGCGGGCGCAATCGTAGGCGGGGCCCCACACGGGTTCGGGGATCCGGCGGAACATCCGCATCGAGACCTGGGCGTAGCCGGCCTCCCGCAGCCGGTCGCGGGCCGCGCGGTAGATCGCGAGGCGGCGGGCGTCCCAGGCGCGGTCGTCCTCGACGGCCCCGCCGCGCCGGCCGAGCCCGGTCAGCGGACGGACGTAGAGGGGATAGAGGAAGATCTCCTCGGGCTTCCAGGCGAGGGCGGCCTCGACGGATTCGAGGAAGCTGGCGGGCGTCTGCCCGGTGCCGCCGTAGATCAGGTCGATGTTGAGCACGGGAATGCCCGCGTCGCGGATCGCGCCGAGCGCCGCCTCGACGCTGCCCCGGGGCTGAGGCCGGCCCATCGCCCGCGCCTCGTCGTCGCGAAACGACTCGACACCGATGCTGATCCGCTCGACGTCGTGCGCGCGCAGGACGGCGAGCCGCTCCGGCGTGGTGGTGCCGGGCGCGGTCTCGATCGAGGCCGGCACCCCGAGAGGCGTGGCGCCGAACGTGTCGCGCAGATCCGCGAACAGGCGGTCGAGGTCGGCGGGTTCGAGAAAGGTCGGGGTGCCCCCGCCGAGGGCCATGCGGGCGACCCGGAACCGGCCGAGGCTGTCGGCGACCGTCTCGGCCTGCAGCCGCAGGGCATCGAGATAGGGCCCGACGCGGCCCTCGCCCCGGGTCAGGGTGAACAGGTTGCAGAAGCCGCAGCGCATCGCGCAGAACGGCACGTGCACGTAGAGGAACAGGCCGTCCTTCGGCTCCTGCGCCCAGGCCTCGCGCAGGGGCACGGGGCGCAGCAGCGGGCGGTAGGCGGTCTTGTGCGGATAGGCGTACAGGTAGCCGCCATAGACCGGACCCGCGAGGAGCGCCGCCACCCTCCTCGTGGTGTTGGTCAGGACGGTGCTCGGAATGGTGCTCATGCCGCCTCCTGGATGAATTCGGCATAGGGCACATCCCAGACGGTCGGGTGCGCGAGGCGGTGGCCGCGAAAGCCGTCCTCGCCGAAGGCGGTGCCGTGATCCGCGCACAGGATGCAGAAGGCCGGCCCGCGCCGGCTCAGCGCCGCGAAGAGCGGCGGCAGCGCGCCGTCGGCATAGGCGAGGGCCGCCCCTTGCGTCTCCGCGCTCTCCCGCGTCGCGCCCGGCAGGTAGGCACGGGTCGGGTGATGGGTCGCCGAGACGTTCAGGAACAGGAACAGGCGCCGCTCGGGGTCGAGCGCCGCGATCCGCTCCACGGCGAAGCCGACCTGTGCCGTGGTCGAGTCCCGCGCCTGCACGCCGAAGCCGCCGTGCCAGTGGCTCTCGGCGAACAGGCCCGGCAGGACGCGGCCGAGCGGGGTGCGCTTGTTGAAGAAGCCGACGCCGCCGATGCACAGCGTGTGGTAGCCCTGCGCGGAAAGCCCCGAGACGATGTCGGGCGCATCGAACACGGCGGTGTCCGGCCCGGTCGTGCGGCTGCCCTCGAAGCGCAGCGCGAAGTGGCGCGGCCGGGGGCCCGGCTCGGCCGGCGTCGGCAGGAAGCCGGCGAAAATCGCCTGATGCGCGGCGTAGGTGAAGCTGCCCGGCGCGTGGCGGCGCTCCCAGGCGCCGCCCGGCAGCAGACGCGCGAGGTTCGGCGTCCGGCCCTCCGCCAGCGCGGTCGCGGCCACGTCGAAGCGCAGGGAATCGAGCGTCACGAGCAGGATGTCGTGGGAGCCCACGAGTTCGGCGGCCCGGATCACGCGGCGAGCCCCACGGGCCGGCGCGCGGCGAGCCATCCGGGCAGGCGCGCGACCTGCCACTCGTAGGGGCCGAGCCCCTCGTGGCGGACGCGGCGGATCAGGTCGCCGAAGGCGTTGGCCTCGAAGAAGACGTGGCGGCGCAGACTCACCGTCAGCGCCACGTCGAAAGCGACGTGGAAGGTCTGCGGGAAGGACGCGGCGAAACGGCGGCAATCCGCCCGCATGGCCTCCCAGACGGCAGGGGGCGCCAGGGCGCGAAGCGCCTCCGCATCGGCCCGCCGCCCGCCGAGGTCGAGATTGGTGATCGGGCCGCGCGCCCGGCGCAGCACGATGTGGGCGGGCTCGCCGTCGACCACGAGCACGCGCAGGTCGCAGGCGCCGCCATCGAGCGCCGCCTTCGGCACCCACTGCTCCACATGCGCGTCCTGCGCCAAGATCGCGTCGACGAGCGCCACGGCCGCCGGTCCGCGGTAACGCCGCATCCGGTGCGAATGGTGCAGCACGCCGGTCCCTGCGCCCGGCACGTGCTCGGCCGAGGTATCCGCCGCGATCCCGTCGCGGGCGACCGTGAGGGCCGCGATGCCGGCGGCGCCCGAGCCGAAGCGCGGCTTGACGAAGACGCGGGTGAGTCCGGCCGCGCGCATGGCCTCGACCAGCGCGTCGAAGGAGCCGGCCGGCGGCAGCGCGCGGGGCACCGGCAGGCCCTGCGCCGCCATGGCGGCGTGGCAGGCCCGCTTGTCGTAGAACAGGGCAACCGTGTCGGCCTCGTGGGTCAGGGCGACGCCCGGCGGCACGACCCGGCGGGCGAGCCGGAGGGCCGCCGTAAGCCCGCGCTGAACCGCGTGGCCGGGCCGCAATCGCGTCGCCTCGCGCATCGCCTCCCCCCCGTCCTCGGCATCCGTCTCACCGACGAGGCGCAGCAGGATTTGGCGGATGCGCGGGCCGCCGCCTGGCGAGTCGATGCGCAGCAGGCCGCGTCCCTCCGGGAACAGGGCACCGAGCCGATCCGGCGCCTCGACGAAGTCGGCGTAATCGAGCACCTGCGCGGGTGGCTGCCCGGCTCGAACCAGGGCGGCGCAGAAGCCTTGCACGCGCTCGTCGCCCGCGACACCGAGGATAACGCAGGGACCGATCGAGCCGGCGGGAAGCGGGAGGCCCGACGGGCCGGCGGCGCGGGTCATTCCGAGACGGCGACGTTTCGGTAGATCTCGCCGGCATATTCGTCCGGCTCCTGCTGCTCGGAGAGATCGACCGCCGGCCCGAGCGCGGCCAGCCGGGTCATCGTCGCCTCGGTGAGGAAATGATGGTGCAGGTCGAGCCGCGACAGCTTGGCCACCAGCGGCGAGGCGAGCAGCGCCTCCGCGCCGGCATCCGTCAGGTTGCCGAGCGAGAGGTCGAGGGTCGAGACGCGCTCCAGCACCGGGGCGACGGCGACCGCTGCGGCGAGGTCGTCGGCGTAGACGCAGTCGCGCAAGCCCAGGGTGTTGAGCTTCGGGAAAAGCCGGCCGGCGAACAGGTCGGCGAAGTCCTCGGGCCCGCTGTCGCCGCCATACTCGTCGGTGCCGAGCCAAAGTTCGAGATGGCGCAGCTCCGACGCCCCGGCGGCCAGCGCCTCCTGCACCACCCGGCGCGGCAGGCCGCCGGATTCGATGATGAGCGTCGTCAGGCGC
Source organism: Methylorubrum populi (assembly GCF_002355515.1). NCBI lineage: Bacteria > Pseudomonadati > Pseudomonadota > Alphaproteobacteria > Hyphomicrobiales > Methylobacteriaceae > Methylorubrum > Methylorubrum populi. The sequence continues at coordinate 3,631,859 of NZ_AP014809.1, forward strand.
GGGGCCTCGAACCGGCCGAGCGTGAGATCGGTGGCCCCGCGCACCTGCATGTGCTCGAGGTTCGGGAATGCCGGCCAGAGCGCCGAGAGGTCGCTCTGGTTGATCCAGGAGATCTCGTTCTCCTCCGAGATGATGTCGCCGAGGAAAAGCGCGCGCAGGTTGGGGAAGCGCTCGGCATAGGCGACCAGTGCCTCGACGACCGCCTGCGAGCTTTCCGAGGAATCGTCGCCCTGCCAATACCCGATCACGAGGGCGTCGGTCGCCTCGGCACCGGCCAGCGCCGCGTAGTTGCCGAGCATTACCGGGACGCTGTCCTCGGAATCGTACTCGATGCGGAAGCGCGGCACCGCGCGCTCGAAATCCCAGGCCTCCATCCCGCTCTGGAAATCCTCGACCGGCTTCCCGAAGAAGGTCGTCAGGTTCTCGTAGGGCATCGTTTCCCGGCTCCTCGTTCGGGTGGGCCGTGTCTGCGGACGGTATCGGCGGGCGGTGTCGGGACCGGCTCAGGTCTCGATCAGCGGGTCGTATTCGGCCGGGTCGTCGAAGCCGGCCGTCCAGGCCACGGCCTGATGGCAGGTCCTCATGGCCGGCGGCACGCGCAGGAAGTAGCGCCGACCGGTCGAAGGACAGCCGACCGAGACGCAGACGAGCGGTTCGTCGCCGTTGAGTTCGACGCGGAGCAGGCGGCGCTCGCCGCCGGGGTCACGGTCCCTGTCGAGCTCCTCGGCCTCGGCCGCTTCCATGAAGGTCTCGAAGCCGAAGCGCTCCAGCATCACCCGCCGCCGCTCGGCGTTGCGCTCGGCCAGGATCTCGGCGACGCCGAGCTCGTGCGGCCGGAAGGCGATCCGCGCATCCACCGGCACGCCGCGCCAGCGCAGCCCGACCCCGGACAGGTGCGGCGGCAGCGCCGTGAGGCCGGAGCCGGCGATATCGATCCAGGAGGTGACGCGGAATCCCTCCGGCACGCTGTCGATCCGGCCGCAGCCGGCGATGTCGAGCTGGGCGACCGAGCCTTGCTCCGGCAGAGACCCGATCAGGGCGCAGTCGCGGATGTTGAGCCGCCCGCCGCGCAGGACGAGATCCCCGGGCAGCGCCTCAAGTGCTGAACAGCCTTCGAGGTCGAGGAAGGCCGGCGAAAGGCCGCGCGGCAAGCTCTCCAGGGCGAGGCAGTCGCGCAGATCGACGATGCCGGCGCGCAGGTCCGCCGGCAGGATCCTCAACCGGTGGCAGGCGCGGGCGGAGAGGCGATAAATGATCTGATTGCCGTCGTCGATGCGCGCGATGGCCGAGCCATCGAGCACCAGTTCCCGGCAGCGGATGCCCTGACCGAGCGTTTCCAACCGGCTCGCGGGCGCCAGGATCCGGTGACAGACCAGACCGTCCGGCAGGGCGCGGGCGGCCTCGTTGCGCGACATATCGAGCTGGTCGAGGGGGCCGACCTCGTCAGGGGCGAGAACGTCCTGCGGGCGAAGGACGCGCCGGGCGGTCTTGCCTGTTGCGGTGTTGGCTCTCATCGGCGGCCGCTTCTCCGACGCTCAGTCCTGCACGGTGACGATGCGCTGCGGCGTGTACTCGCGCTGCCGCCAGACCTGATAGACGCCGCGGTCGAGGGTGATCGTGCCGTGCTCGTCGTGGACGACGCGGGCCTGATCCGCCCGCACGTCGAGGTAGAAGCAGCCGTCGCCGGCGAACAGGGCGGCGGGATCGACGACGCGGTGGCTATGGCCGGTCAGTTCGCCGTGAGCGAGCACGGTGTGCGGCAGCGGCCGTGAGACAGCCTCCCGCGGGATCGACCGAATCGCGCGGATGAAAATGTCCCCCTGACGCCACATTCGCGTCTCCACCTATCGTGTGAGAGCAACGGCCAGATCACGGCGCAATCGCCGCTCTTTATCCGGCTATGATCGTGATGCGTGCCCGAAATAAGCCGCGACTCGAAAGAGATGCAACAGGGCAATACTCCGACATCGCAAGGCTAGCCCGGAGATTGACTGATGGTCAACCGGCTTACCCGACCCATGATGCCTTTCCGTACTCGATCCGCATCCGGACGCTGTCGCTGGCAGCGCCGGGGCGGTCCCGCCCGCCGTCAGGACAGCATTCGGTTGACCTACCGGCAGAACAGGGTAGAAATCCTAGCGATTCGCGTATTCCTTGTGTTGCGCACAATTTTAATTGTTCAAGTGCCTCATACCGAGGTCGGCGCAAGGCTGCGCCTAAGCAAGCAAGAGCGCGCCCGAAGAATGTGCGCTCAAACGTAGACTTTGGAACCGTTCCGATTACGGCAGGATCGAAGCGGTTCGAAACGGCGGCAGCGGCGAAGGCGTCGTGTCGTCGGCCGGCCTTCGTCCAGCGTCCGGCCCTCCATCTCACGGGCCTTTCCGCCCATTCACGCTTCAGGAGGCTGACCATCCCCGAGGCAACGATCGCGCACGCGCCTTCGCGTCCATCGCCGTCGCGTCCGCGCGCCCTGGCGAGCCTCGTCGCGGCCACCGTGCTGCTGCCGCTCGTTCTCCTGCTGCTCGGCCTGTGGGAGGTGCGGCGCGGCGGCGACGACCGGGCCGAGTTCGACGCCGAACGGCAGCGGCTATCCGCGCTCGTGACGGAGATGGAGGCGCGGGCGCCGCGGGACGGCCGCTTCGATCCCCGCCTCCAATTCCGCTACGAGGGGCGGAACTACGCCGGGCCGCTCGCCCTGGACAAGGCGCGCGAGGCCCGCGACGAGGCCGCGTTCCTCGCTGAGGTGATGGCGTGGCGCCAATTGCTGCCGCCGGTCGTCGTCGCGGGCGCCGCCGTGGCGGCAGGACTCTCCCTGCTCGTGCTGCTCGCCGGCGCCGTCCTGGGACGGGTCGGACGCGCGTCGCGCGATGCCTTGGTGCGGGGCTTCTCCCTGATGCGCCGGTGTCTGCCCGCGGCGCTCTCGCTCCAGATCCTGGCGGCCACGGCGAGCTTCACCGCCGCCGTCTCCTTCGAGGCGGCGGCGCTCTTCCAGGGCGGCTTCGACGGTGGTGCGCTGAAGCTTCTCGCGATCGCGGTCGTCGCGGTCGGCGCCGTGATCGTCGTCGCCGGCTCAACTGTGTTCGGCCTGCGCCGGGCGCTCGGCGCCTTCGAGCCCGATCCGCTGCCGATCATCGGCCGGACGGTGACCCCGGAACAGGCGCCCGGCCTGTGGCGCCTCGTCGAGGGCCTCGCGGCGCGGCTCGGCGCCCTGAAGCCCGAGGCGGTGGTGGTCGGGCTTTCCGAAGGCTTCTTCGTCAGCGCCGGGCCGGCCGTGCTGGAGCCCGGCGGCGCACGCATCGGCGGTCGGATCCTCTACCTGCCGCTGCCCTATCTCGCCCTGATGCGCGGCGACGAGGTGGCGGCGATCATCGGCCACGAACTCGCCCACTATGCCGGCGGCGACACCACCTACAGCCAGCGCTTCCTGCCGATCTATGCCGGCGTCGAGCGCTCCCTCGACGCGGTGGCCGAGGGCCACCGGGGGTCGCTCGGCCTGCTCGGACCGTCGCTGCGCCTCGGCGTCTTCGTGATGGAGCGCTTCCACCTTGCCGTGCGCCACTGGAGCCGGGCGCGTGAATTCGCGGCCGATGCGGTGGGGGCGGGCGCGACCTCGGTGGACGCCTCGGCGAGGGCGCTGCTGCGCACGGGCGCGGTGGGGCCGCGCGTCGCCGAAACCCTCCAGGCCGCAGCCGAAGCGCCGGATGCCGCGCCGCCCGACCTCGTGGCCGCGGCGCTCGACCACGCGATCCGGAACGGCCTCGACGACCCGGCGGCGCATTGGCAGGAGGAGCAGGCCCACCCGACCGATACCCATCCGCCGACCCGCGAGCGCGTCGCCGCCCTCGGGCGCAGCATCGATGCGGATCTCATGGCTGCGGCCGGCGCCGTGCCCCCGCCCCATGCACTCGGGCAGCTCGCGGCCTACTTCGCCGACCCGGCCGAGCTCAGCCGGGCGGCGACCGACGACTTTCTCGATGCCGTCCGGGCGCAGGACGCGGCCTACCGCGCTCATCTCGAGGCGACGGCGGCGGAGATCGGCACCGAGGAGCGGGTGCTGCGCGCGAACAATCGTTCCCGCGGGATCGCGCTCGCCGTAGGCGGCGGCCTCTTCGCCGTCATCGCCACCGCGATCGCGGTCTTCGGCGTGCCGGGCATCTCGCCGAAAGATAACGGCGTCGTGCTGGCGGTGGCGCTCGGCCTCGGCGCGCTCCTGGGCGCGGCCGGGGCTCTCATCCTGAGACGGGGCGAGCCCGTCATGCTGGTTCTCAGCCCGGAGGGATTGAAGGCGCCGGGTCTCGACCGGACGATCCCGTGGGATTCCGTCGCCGACCTCGACATGACGTTCAGCCAGTCCGGCGTCGCCACGCGCCTGCTGCTGCCGCCCGAGGCGGACTGGCCGCAGCGCCTGCCGGGCCGCCACGGCGCCAAGCTCGACGCGAAGCGCCGCATCGTCACGCTCGCGACCGGCCTGCCGCGCGGGATGAAGCCGCAGGATTTCGTCGACCTGATCGGCCGCTACCAGAACGCGGCCCTGGCCCGACGCCTCCTCGACGAGGCCGGCACCCGGACCTCCTCCTCCGAACCCCAGCCAGCCTGAGGCCGCATGACCGCATCACCCGAGCGCGCCGAACCCTTGCGTCTGCCGCCGCAGCGTCACGGCTGGATGGCCACCTTCTGGGTGCTGTTCGGTGTGGTGGCGCTCGGTGCCCTGCTGGCCGCCTGCGCGGTCTACACGGCGCCGGCCCTGATCTCGGACTGGCAGGTCCGCGAGGCGGCCGAGCCGGTAGCGGATGCCCGGATCAGCGACGGCAAGTGCAGTTCGAAGATCGCGATCCACATCTGCGACCTGACGCTGACCCTGCGACGGCCCACCGGCACCGTGACGCGCCGGGTGAATTACGTGTTTGCCGGCCTGCATGTCGGCGATTTCAGCGCGGGGCCGATGGCCGATCCGGCGCGCCCGGACCTCGTCACGACCGATCTCGGTCTCGACCGGCTGTGGAACCGCACGATCACTCTTGTGGTCATCATGGCCGCCCTGGCGGCGGCCATCCTCGGAGCGCTCGTCTCGGTGGTGCGCAATCGGCGGGCCGCCGATGCGGCCGGGTGAAGCGCCGTGAGGTGTCCTCCCGGCTTCTCCGGATCAGCCGTCCGTGGATTCCGCCGCATCGAGTGCCTTCCGCACCGACGGATCGGAGCCGTAGCGCTTGCGCAGCCGCGTCTCGTCCGCCTCGACGTCGTCGCAGCGCAGCGTCTTGACGGCCGCCGCGATCTGCCGGCCGCGCGCGGCATCGTAGGGCTCCTCTCCCGACCAGTGAGCGCAGCCCTTCCGCCGGTCGAGATAGGACAGGACGTCGGCGGGCAGGCTCTTGCGGGCCTCGGGTGAGCGTGCCGGCTCGGCCCGTGCGACGGAGGCGTGCTGGCCGAGGATCAGCGCGGAGAGAAGCGCGGCGGAGGTCCCTGAACGCGTCATCGTCACACTCGCTCACATCGAAGGTTGCGGCTCCGCTTAGCAGAGTTTCGAGACGGGACGCAGAGACACGACACCTCTTCCCGGCCGCTCCTTCCCGCCCGCTCCGCCCCACCCGTCGCGAACCCTGCCGACACCGCGACTTTCCTCACGTCCTTCACCCCCGGGCCCGCGATGCGGGCCGCGCCTCAAGGAGAAACCGCCGCATGATCTCACGCCGCCACGTGCTCGCCGCCGCCGCGATCCTGCTCTGCACCGCTTCGGTCTCCGCGGTCAGGGCCGAGCCGGCCCTCGGGCTCGCCGAGCGTCGCGCCATCGCGGCCTATCGCGAGAGCCGCTACCCGGCGCAGGAGAAGGCGATCCAGGAGGCCGCGGGCTTTCCCGTGCCGGTCGAGGTGGCGTGGGACCAGATCACCCTTCCCGGCGACGCGAAGTACTATTCGGACGAGGGCTATTTCGAGAAGACGATCTTCGAGCCGATCGCCGCCGGACTGAAGGAGGTCGGCAAGGACAAGATGGGCCGCGAGGCACTCCAGGCGAAGCTCAAATCGATCCGCATCCGCTTCGACGAGAAAACCGCACCGGCCTCGAACTATCCGAACGGCCTGAAGTTCGAGGCCGGCGTGCTCGACGTGAACTGGCGGCCCTTCGCCAACGTCGCCGACTTCAAGGACCGGGTGGAGGCGGTGGTGCAGGTCCTGGAGAAGAATCTGTGATCCTGCCGGCCCGGGCTCTGCGCCGCGGCACCGCATCCGGCCTTGCCGTGCTCGCCCTGTGCGGCGCGGCGGTCGCCGCGCCGGCTCTTCGCTCGGGTGCCTACGGCAGCCTGACCCTGGCGGTCGACGGCGAGGCCGTGTCCGGCGTCTTCGTCGAGGGGCGCGGCGGAGCCGACGGAGTGCCGTCCTTCCATTGCATCTTCCTGCTGCGGGGCCGCCTCGCGGGCGGGCGCGCCGAGATCGAGACATGGTTTCCCGGCGAGCCGGAGCGCATCCGCGGCAGCCTCGCGGTCACGCCGGAGGGTGCTGCCCTGACGCTCGCCGAGGATCATGGCGGCTGTCCGATGACGACGGGCAGCATGGTCGGCAAGCCCTACGCGCTCATCCGGGAGGCGGGCGAGGAGGCGGGCGAGCCGGTGCAGGCTTGGCGCGGCGTCGCCCTGGTGACGGCGAAGCGGACGGTCTTCCGGCCCGCGCCGGGCCCGGCTCCAAAGCGCGGCCCCTATCTCGTCGAACACGATCCGGTGGTGATCTTGGAACGCAGGGACGGCTGGGTGCAGGCGCTCTACCGGGGCGGTGCGAAGCCGTTGGCGGGCTGGCTGCCCGAGGCCGACCTCGCCGCGGCCACCGCCCCCTGAGGCGCGGAACCGGCGACTTCTCCGGGCCGAGGCCCGCTTCACGAACGAGATGCATCATGCCCCGCTTTCCCCTTCACGGCCTCACCCTGCTCGCGCTCGCGGGCGTCTCCGCCCCGACGGCGTGGGCACAATCGCCGCCGGCCGGCCCACCGCGCCTTCCGACGACCTGGGAGGCACTCGACCAGTCGATGAGCGCGCTCCTGAACGGGGGGCACCGTATCGTCTCGGCCACCGGTCCGAGCTTCACCCTGGAGCGGCAGGGCAGATACGTGGTCTGCGAGGTTCGCCCTCCGGGCGGCCTGCGCGGCAATGCGGAAGCCACCTCGACCTGCCACCGTGTGAATTGAGCGCCGCCGTGGACAAGCGGCTGCGGCAACGCTTCGACGACCTGTGGCGCCGGACGACCGGAAGAGCCGGCGCGGAGGCGGCGTGGCGGGCGCTCGATGCCGGCTATGGCGAGGCCGGACGCCACTATCATGGCTGGCACCACGTCGCGGACCTGCTGGAGGGCCACGACGCCGCGCGGCTCCTGCCGGATTTCACCGCACTCGATCACGACGCGATCGACCTCGCGATCGTCTTCCACGATGCGGTCTATGATCCGTCCCGCGCCGATAACGAGGCCCGCAGCGCCGACCTGCTGCGCGTCCATGCCGGGCCGGCCGCGAGGTTGGGTCCGATCCGGGCGGCGGAGGCGATGATCCGGGCCACGGCCGCGCATGCGTCGAGTGCCGATCCGGCCACGCGGCTGATGCTGGACCTCGACCTCGCGGTTCTGGGCGCTCCGCGCCCGGCCTACGAGGCCTATGCCGCGGCGATCCGGCGCGAATACGCGTCGGTTCCTGAACCGGCGTGGCGTCGCGGCCGGGCAGGCGTGCTCGATCGCTTTCTCGCCCGGCCGCGCCTCTACCAGACCGACCCCATCCGCGATCGCCTCGAGGCACCGGCCCGCGCCAACCTCGCCGCCGAGCTGAACGGCCTTCGAGATGATCGCCCGGGACGGGGCGCGCAACCCGGTCCATAAGGCGATCCGCGCCCGCCAACGCGATCGATTGCCGAGCGCCAAGCCGCCTTCCGGCGCGAGCCGCACGAGATCCCGATGACCGTTTCCCCGTCCCCGACGCTGCACGCCCTTCGCCGCGGCGACTTGGCCGGCACCAGCGAACTGCGCCTCGGCGGAGAGCTGACCGAATTCCCGCCCGAGATCTTCGGGCTCGCCGAGACCCTGGAGGTGCTCGATCTCAGCGGATGCGGCCTCACCCGCCTCCCGGATGAGCTCGGACGTCTCAAGCGCCTGCGCGTCCTGTTCTGCTCGGGCAATCGCTTCGAGCGGCTGCCGCCCGCGCTCGGGGATTGCCCGGCCCTGAGCCAAGTCGGTTTCCGCGCCACCGGCTTGCGCGAGGTTCCGGCCGAGGCGCTGCCACCGTCCCTGCGCTGGCTCACGCTGACCGATAACCGGATCGAGGATCTGCCCGACGCCCTCGGCCGGCGGCCGCAGCTGCAGAAGCTGATGCTGGCCGGGAACCGGCTGCGCACCCTGCCGTCCTCGCTCGAAGACGCGCAGAACCTCGAATTGCTGCGTCTTTCCGCCAACTGGTTCGAGACGATGCCGGCCTGGCTCGGGACGCTGCCGCGCCTCGCATGGATCGCCTGGGCCGGCAATGCGCTCGATGGCGAGGCGGCGCCGGCCCCCGTTCCGCGCGTGCCCTGGGACGCCCTCGATCTCGGCCCGTGCCTCGGCGAAGGCGCCTCGGGGCGGATCTTCCGGGCGTCGTGGCGGAGAGCCGGGGAGACGCAACAGGTGGCGGTCAAGCTGTTCAAGGGGCGGATGACCAGCGACGGCCTGCCCGAGCGCGAGATGGAGGCCTGCCTCGCCGCCGGCCGACACCCCCACCTCACCGGCGCCCTCGGCCGGATCGAGGGGCACCCGGACGGTGCGCAGGGTTTGCTGATGCCGCTGATCCCGGACGGATGGCGGGTCCTGGCCGGACCGCCGAGCCTGAAGAGCTGCAGCCGCGACGTCTACGCGCCGGACCTCGCCTTGGCGCCGCAGGTGGCGCTGCGGATCGCCGCCGGCGTCGCCCGGGCGGCCGCCCATCTCCACGACCGGGATGTACTTCACGGCGACCTCTACGCGCACAACACCCTCTGGGACGGCCACGCCGGCGAGGCGGTGCTGAGCGATTTCGGGGCCGCCTCCCTGCTGCCGCGCGGCGAGGCCGGCGCGCCCTGGCAGCGCGTCGAGGCCCGCGCCTGGGGCGTCCTGCTCGGCGAGCTGCTTGACCGCTGCGCCGAGGAGCCTCCGGGGATCGCCGCGCTGCGGGCGCTGGAACGGGCCTGCGACCAAACCGACGTGCGGGCGCGCCCCTCGATGGCGGAGGTCGTGGGGATCCTTACCCCGCTTCTGTCGCCGGAACGTCACGCTCCTGCATGATCCATGACCCGTGCAGCCGCGTTGTGTCTGTTCCGGACATTGCGGCAAGATGCATGCCCGCATCGGCCACAACCCCTATGAGGAGCAGGACGAAACCGCATGAGCGACCCGCGCGAGATCGAGCTGAAGCTGGAATGCGAGCCTTCCGACCTCGCCGCCCTGCAGGATCATCCGCTTCTGAGGGAGGCGGCGGTGCAGGAGGAGGCGGAACTCGCTTCCGTCTACTTCGACACGTCCGACCGGCAGTTGCTCGCGGCCAAGCTCGGCCTGCGGGTGCGCGAGAGCGCCGGCCGCTTCGTCCAGACCCTGAAGGCGGAGGGTGACGGGCTGTTCGACCGGCCGGAATGGGAGCAGCCGGTGGAGCGCTCCGAACCCGACCGGGCCGCCCTCGCCGACACGCCCTTCGCGCGTCAAGTCGAGGCCGACGCGGCGCTCGAGCCGCTCTTCATCACCCGGGTGACCCGGCGGACCTACCTCGTCGAGCAGGGCGAATCGCGCATCGAGGTCGCTCTCGACATCGGGCGGATCGAGGCGCCGGCCGCGGGCGACCGCATCCTGCCGATCTGCGAGGTCGAACTCGAACTCAAGGACGGGACGGCGAGCGATCTGTTCGCCCTCGCCCAGGCGATCGCGAACCTCGTGCCGGTCCGCCTCGGCGTGCGCAGCAAGGCCGAGCGCGGCTACGCCCTGGCCACGGGCAAGCTCGACCGCGTGCGCAAGGCCGAGCCGGTGCCGCTTCGCGAGGACATGAGCGCCGCGGACGCCTTCCGCGCCGTGGCCCATGCCTGCCTGCGCCAGATGCGCATCAACGAGGACATCTTGCTCAAGGGCCGCGACGCCGATGCCCTGCACCAGATGCGCGTTGCGATCCGGCGCCTGCGCTCGGCCTTCTCCCTGTTCGGCGATCTCGTGGACGATCCGCTCGGCGTGCGCATCCGCACCGAGTTGAAGGAGGTCACCGAGCCCCTCGGCCGGGCGCGCAACCTCGACGTCTTCCTCGCCACCATCCTGCCGGCCGAGCGCAAACGGCACCCCGACGAGACCGGCCTGCTCGGCCTCGAACGCCAGCTCGAGGACGAGCGCTCCAAGGCCTATCGCGACATCGCCGCGCTCCTCGGCTCGGACGCGTGGCGGATGCTGCTGCTCGACCTCGTCGGCTGGATCAATGCAGGCCCCTGGCTGCGGGACGAGAGCCCCGGCCGCACCTCGCTGCGCGAGGAGCCGGCCCGCGTCTTCGCCGCCCGCGAGCTCGACCGGCGGCGGCGGCAGGTGAAGCGGCGCGGGCGCCATCTCGACGAGCTCGAACCGGAGGAGCGTCACCGGGTCCGCATCGCCGCCAAGAAGCTGCGCTACGGCGCCGAGTTCTTCGCCGCGCTCTTTCCCGGCAAGAAGGCCGCCAAGCGCCACACCGCTTTCGGCAAGGCGCTGTCCGACCTCCAGGACCATCTCGGCGCGCTCAACGACATCGCCACCGGCGACGAGCTGATGCGGGACCTGACGGTGGAGCCGGTCGGCGCCTCGACGCTGTTCGCCGCCGGCATGACCGCGGCCGACATCGAGTCGCGCACCCGGACGCTGCTCGAGGCCGCGGCCGAGGCGCATGAGGAGCTGGTCGACACCAAGCCGTTCTGGCGCTGAGACGGTTCGAGCCGCGAGCCGGGCGCTTTCGCAGGGCGGGAGCGCCCCCAGCCCGGCTCCCGTGTCAATGGATGAAAAGGCGTTCCGGGTCCGCTTGTTGCGGCCGTGGCCTGCGCGATACCCGATTGCACGCAATCGACCGCTGCCGTAACGCGGCGCGGTTGAAGGCGCGGGAACGTTTCCGCGACCAAAGTTTTTCGCGGTAATGCGTTTCGAGGTCGAGCGGAAATTCCTCGTGGCCGATGAGGGCTGGCGGGCAGGGGTCACCTCGCGTCGCCGCCTCACGGACGGTCTGATCGGACAGTTCGCGACAGGCAACAAGGTGCGGGTACGGCTCGACGAGGATCGGGCCTGGCTGACGGTCAAGGGGGAGCGCGTCGGTCTCGGGAGACCGGAATTCGAGTACGAGATCCCGCGCGCCGACGCGGAATCGATGATGGGCCTCGTCTGCGATACCTGCTTCATCGAGAAGACGCGGCACTGCGTGCCGCATGCCGGGCTGATCTGGGAAGTCGATGTCTACGCCGGAACCCTGACCGGCATGATCCTGGCCGAGGTGGAGCTCGAGCACGAAGGCCAAGCGTTCGAGCCCCCGCCCTGGCTCGGCCGCGAGGTAACTGGGGATCCACGTTTCCGCCAATCGGCGCTGCTGCGCCGCTTCGGCGCGGCGGGGCGCGTCGTCACCCTTGAGGAGGTGCTGGCCGGGCCGCTGTGAGGCGCCGGCTCAGCGCGGGGCCGGCAGCGCCACGGCCTCGGCCACGCGGCGCAGCTTGTCCGGGTTGCGGGTGACGTAGATGCCCGCGATCCGCCCGTCGCGGATCTCCAGCGCCGTCACCTGCAGCACGCCGCCGCGCTCCAGGCTGACGAAGCCCGGCAGGCCGTCCACTCGCACGGCCCGGACGAAGCGGGCGGGCGATGCGGCCTGCTTGCGGGCGAGCCCGGAAAAGAGCCGCAGGACGCGCTCGATCCCGAGGATCGGGTTGAGGAAGGCGATGACCTTGCCGCCCCCGTCCGCCCGCATCGCCACGGTCTGCGAGAGCAGGCCTTGCAGGGCGGCGACGTCGCCGCTGCGGGAGGCGTCGAAGAAGGCCCGCGCGATCCGCTCTCCCTCCTCGGGCGGCAAGGGATAGCGCGGGCGCTCGGCCCGCACGTGCTCCCGCGCCCGCACGGCAAGCTGGCGCACCGCCGGGGCCGCCCGACCCAGGGTCGCCGCGACCTCGTCGAGCGGCACGCCGAACACGTCGTGCAGGAGGAAGGCAGCCCGCTCCAGCGGCGAGAGCCGCTCCAGCGCCATCATCAGCGTGAGGGTGAGGTCGTCGCCGTCGATCGCCTCCTCCGGTTCAAGGTAGGGCTCGGGCAGCCACGTTCCGACATAGACCTCCCGGCGGGCGCGGGCGGACTTCATCGCGTCGAGGCAGAGCCGGGTGACGATGCGCGACAGGAAGGCCCCCGGCACCGCGACCGCGGCGCGGTCCGCCGCCTGCCAGCGCAGCCACGCGCTCTGCACCACATCCTCCGCCTCGGCGAGCGAGCCGAGCATCCGGTAGGCGAGGCGGGTCAGCCGGGGCCGCTCCGCCTCGAACGGATCGGCGGCTTCAGGCGGCATCGCGGGACGGGTCGGGACGGTGGACGCCGCGCAGGCCGACCTGGAGCCGGTTCCACAGGTTGATGGCACCGATCATGAGCGTGAGCTGCACCTGCTCCGCCTCGGAGAAGGCCGCCCGCAGGTCGGCGTAGAGCGCATCGGGCGCGCCCGCCTCGGACAGGCGGGTCAGCGCCTCGGTCCAGGCCAGGGCCGCGCGCTCGCGCGGGCTGTAGAGGCCCGCCTCGCGCCACGCATTGAGCAGGACGATCCGCATCTCGCTCTCACCGTGCCGACGGGCCTCGGTGGTGTGCAGGCCGATGCAGTAGGCGCAGCCGTTGATCTGCGAGGCGCGCAGCTTCACGAGGTCGATCAGGCCCCGCTCCAGATCGCCGCTCCGCAGGCTCGTCTCCACCGCCAGCATCGCCTTGATGGCCTCCGGCGCGTGATCGTAGGGGTTTTCGACACGCGGTGTCATGGACTTCTTCCTTCTCGTTGCGAACGGTGGTGTTCAGCGGATCGGCGTGGTCAGGCGGGTCTCGTCGCTGTCGAGGACGAAGACGGCGAGCAGGCGGGCCGGCTCGGTGGCGCTCGCATTGGCGCTCACGCCGTGGCGGTCGCCCGGCATCTCGGCGAAGCTCTCGCCGGCGCGGTAGACCCGCTCGGGCCCGTCGTTGACTTGGCTGCGGACCGCCCCTTCCAGCACCGTCGCGTAGATGAAGGCGCTGTTCGGGTGGCGGTGGGCGGGCGAGGCGCCGCCCGGCCCGTAGGTGACGAGCACGGCGCGCAGGCTCTTGCCCGGCACGTTCGGCAGAGCGCGGTCGAAGACAAGCGCCGTCGTGGCATCGCCGCCCGCCGCCGCCGCTCCGTCCTTCGTCTCGTGCGCGGCGGCGGCGCCCGTCAGCAGCACCGCGATTGCGGCAGCGCGCAGACATTCTCCTATCATCGTCAGCCTCCATCGATGCGGCGACGAGGGGCCATCAGCCTGCCCCTCCCATCGCCTCGCACCCATGACGAGGCCCGATCCCGCGCCGTGACATGACGCGCGAATTTTTTCGGATGCGGGACACGGCTTCGTCGTCGCGCCGCCGCGCGCTATGAAGGGCGGAGACGGGTTTCGAAGAAGGAGCGGGGGCGGTGGGGCAGGCGGCGCGTCCGGGCTTTGGCCGCCCCTTCCGCCTGCGCCGGCCCGCCCGGCCGACCCTGCGTCAGCTCCGCCTCGGCAGCGGCCTCGTGCTGTTCGCCTACGTGCTCACGCACCTGCTGGTCCACGCGCTCGGCAACGTCTCCCTCGACGCGCTGGAGACCGGGCTCACGGTGAAGGTCGCGCTCTGGCGCACGCCGCCGGCCCTGCTTCTGCTCTACGGCGCGCTTCTCCTCCACCTCCTCCTCGGGCTCCACGCCTTCTACGAGCGGCGCTTCTACCGAGTGCGGCCGGCCGAGACCGCGCAGCTCCTGCTCGGCCTCGCGGTGCCGCTGCTCCTCCTCAGCCACGTGGTCGGCACCCGTCTCGCCTGGAGCCTGGAGGGACTGGATCGCGGTTACGCGCAGGTCCTCTACGCCACCTGGGTCGCCGCACCGAGGCAGGGGATGATGCAGGCCGCCGGCCTCGTCGTGGCGTGGCTGCACGGCTGCTTCGGCCTCTATTTCTGGCTCCGGCTCAAGCGCGGCTATCCTCGCGCCGCGCCCTGGCTGCTCGCGGGCGCGGTGCTGGTGCCGGTGCTGGCCCTTCTCGGCATCGTCCAGGGCGGACGCAGCGTGGCGTTGCTCGCCGCCGATCCCGCTTGGCGGGCGCAGGAGTTGGGCGCGAACCATTTCGGCGGGCCGGCGCAGAGCGAGCGGCTGGGCGCGGTCCGTCGCGGGTTGTTCTCGGCTTATCTGGCGGCGCTCGGCCTCGTGGTGCTGGCCCGCGGCGCCCGCACCTTCGCCGAGACGCGGGGCGGCTTCGTGCGCATCGGCTATCCCGACGGGCGCACCGTCCGCGTGCCGCGGGGCAGCAGCGTCCTGGAGGCGAGCCGGCGCGGCCGCATCCCGCATGCGAGCGTGTGCGGCGGGCGCGGGCGCTGCTCGACCTGCCGGATCCGCGTGGTCGATCCGGAGAGCAGCCGCCACCTGCCGGAGCCGGAACGGGCGGAGCGCCTCGTCCTCGAACGCATCGGCGCGAGCCCCGGCATCCGGCTCGCCTGCCAGCTCCGGCCGACGGCCGACCTCACCGTGGCGCCGCTGTTCACGCCGCAGGCCCGCGCCCCCTCCATTCCCGACACGGAGCGCGCCGCCACCGGCGAGGAGCGGTTCGTCGTCGTGCTGTTCGCCGACCTGCGCGGCTCGACCCGATTCGCCGAGGAGCACCTGCCCTACGACACCGTCTTCGTCATCGGCCGCTTCCTCGGCGCGGTCGGCCGGGCGGTGCGCGAGGCTGGCGGAACGGTGAACCAGCATCTCGGCGACGGGCTGATGGCGATCTTCGGCCTCGACCGCGATCCGAAACACGCCGCCCGCGACGCCTTGAAGGCGATCGACGGCATCGCGGCCCAGGTGGAGCAGCTCAACCGCATGCTCGCCGCCGATCTCGGCGAGCGCCTGCGCTACGGCGTCGGCCTGCATGCGGGCCTCGCCATCGTCGGCGAACTCGGCGACGAGACCGAATCCCGCTTCACCGTGCTCGGCGATACCGTCAACGTCGCCGCGCGGCTCGAGGGCCTGACCGGGCCGATGCGGCAGGTCGCGATCGTTTCGGAAGCCGTCTACGAGGCCGCCGGTCTTCCCCCCGGCGCGCTTCAGGAGCTGACCCTGACCGGACGCGCCCGGCCGCTGCGGGCGCGCCTGATCGGGGCCGACGGTCCGGCCGCGCTTCAGGACGGCTGATCGATCCGATCAGCGTCCCGGCGCGGTGCCGGTCGAGCCGGTGGCGTCGGCGGGCGGCTTGATGGCCCAGAGTTCCGTCGGCAGGCTGATCGGTGCGCCGGGCTTGTAATCGGCCGAATCCTGGATGTGCGAGGTGGTGACGTAGATCGTCCCGTCCGGCCCCTCGCCGAAGGTGTCCGGCCAGCGCAGGGCCGGATCCTGCACCAGGATCGTCAGGCCGTCCGCATTGCCCGCCTTGTCCGAGAGGTCGCGCACCTTCACCGCATCGTCCTGGGGCGAGGTCACGTACATCCGCCCGTCGCGGCGGGCGATCAGCAGGCCGTCGGCGACGCCGTTCTCGCCGACCTTGGTCACTTTGCCCGAAAGACTCTTGTCGGTGAGCGTGTCGGGCACCACCGAGGCGGCGGCCCAGCCGGTGAGCGCGTCGGTCGGCAGGCTGTAGAGCGTCTTGCCCTTGATCGCCTGCCAGTAGAGCGTCTTGCCGTCGTTCGACAGCGCGATGCCGTCGGCGGCAAACGCCACGCCGCGTCCGTCGGGCCGGCGCAGGGGCTGGCCTTCGTAGCGCACGGTCACCGACTTGTCGGGCATGGTCGACGGGTCGCCCGAGAGGATGCGCTTGGCCGAGTCGCTGTCGATATCGACGACGATCAGCGCCCCCTCGGCCCCGGAATCGGTGAGATAGGCGGTCTTGCCGTCCGGCGCGATCCGCACGTCGTTGAGGTAGGAGGCCTGGAGCACCGTGCCGGTGTCGAAGGGGATGGTCTTGATGACCTTGTTGGTCTTCAGGTCGATCCCGACGAGCTTCGGCCCGTCCTTGATCACGTGGGCCATGGCGGGGGCGGCGGCGTCCACCACCCAGAGCCGGTCCTGCCCGTCGGCGACCACGCTCTGCACGCAGACGAAATGATCCTTCGGCGAGAGTTCGTCGGCGCGCGCATTGCGCCACGCGTTCCACTGATCGTCCGGATAGGGGACCGGCTTGCCGTCCTTCAACTCGGCCACCGAGACCGGCGCATCCTCGCTCCAGCGCGGGAAGTTGACGAAGATGCGCCCGTCGCGGGCGACGGTGACACCGGTGACCTGATGCTCGAAGCCCGCGACCTTGGTGAGCGCGGCCTTCCCCTCCTGCGCCCGGACGGGGAGGGGGCCTGTCATCGTGCCGGCGAGCAGCGCCACGGCGAGGGCGGTCAGGAATCGGGTCATGTCGGGCAACCTCGAACGAGGGATCGAGCGCATTTGCCCGACGGAACCCCGGCGCGACCGGCCAGGGTCCCTCACGATGCGGTCATCACGGTCTCACCGCTCAGCAGTCGCGGGAGCGAGACCTGGCAAGACGCGCGAAAGTTTGGGCCGATGCCCGCCACACAACTTCTCATCGCACGCTTTCGACCGACCGGACACAGAAGAACATCGAGAGCCGAACTTCGCTGGAACGGTTCAGGTTTGCTCGCCGTTACTGGCGCAGATTGATCCGACTCGGAGGATTTTCATGCGCAAATCCCTTCTCGCGGCCGCCGCCGTCCTGACGCTCGCCGGTGCTTCGGGCGCCTCCGCCCAGACCACCGTGATCGAGCGCGACGCGCCGGACCGGGTCGTGGTGGACCGCCCCGCCACCACCTCCTCGACCACTGTCGAGCGGCGCGAGCACTCGGACGGCTGCTCCAGCAAGACCGTCACGAAGGAAAACGACATGGGCGACCGCAAGACGGTGACCAAGGAAGCCTGCGATTGATCCTTTCCGGCTTCTGGTCTTGAAAAAGAAGAACCCGCCGCGGGGGACCGCGGCGGGTTCTTCTTTGCGGCGGTCGCGGCTCAGGCGTGGGCGAGCACGGCGAGCAGGAGCAGCGCGATGATGTTGGTGATCTTGATCGCCGGGTTCACGGCGGGGCCCGCCGTGTCCTTGTAGGGATCGCCGACGGTGTCGCCGGTCACGGCCGCCTTGTGCGCGTCCGAGCCCTTACCGCCGTGGTGACCGTCCTCGATGTACTTCTTGGCGTTGTCCCAGGCGCCGCCCCCCGAGGTCATCGAGATCGCGACGTAGAGGCCGGTGAGGATCACGCCGAGCAGCGAGGCGCCGACGGTGGCGAAGGCTTGGCTCTTGCCCGCGATCGCCTGGATCACGAAGAACAGCACGATCGGCGTCAGCACCGGCAGCAGCGAGGGGATGATCATCTCCTTGATCGCCGCACGGGTCAGCATGTCGACGGCGCGGCCGTAATCCGGCCGGTCGGTGCCCTGCATGATGCCGGGCTTGGCCCGGAACTGGCGGCGCACCTCCTCGACCACCGCGCCGGCGGCGCGGCCCACGGCCGTCATGGCGATGCCCGCGAACAGGAACGGGATCAGGCCGCCGAGCAGGAGCCCGACCACGACGTAGGGGTTGGAGAGCGAGAAATCGACGGAGACCCCTTGGAAGAAGCGGTATTGCGTCGGGCTGGCATTGGCGATGAAGTAGTTCAGGTCCGAGGTGTAGGCGGCGAACAGCACCAGGGCGCCGAGACCCGCCGAGCCGATGGCGTAGCCCTTGGTCACCGCCTTGGTGGTGTTGCCCACCGCGTCGAGCGCGTCGGTCGCCTTGCGCACGTCGGAGGGCAGGCCCGCCATCTCGGCGATGCCGCCCGCATTGTCGGTGACCGGACCGAAGGCATCGAGCGCCACGATGAAGCCCGCGAGGGCCAGCATCGCCGTCACCGCGATGGCGATGCCGAACAGGCCGCCCAGCGCGTAAGTGGCGATGATGCCCGCCACGATGACGATGGCCGGCAGCGCGGTCGATTCGAGCGAGATCGCCAGCCCCTGGATCACGTTGGTGCCGTGGCCGGTGACGGAGGCGGTGGCGATCGACTTCACCGGGCGGAAGTTCGTGCCGGTGTAGTACTCGGTGATAACGACGATCAGCGCGGTGATGACGAGGCCGAGCACCGCGCAGCCGAACAGCGCCCCCGAGGTGAAGGTGAGGCCGGTATTCGTCGTGAAGCTGGTCGAGAAGCCGCCGAACAGGGCGAGGTTCACGCCGGCAATGGCCACGATCGAGAGGACGCCGGCCGCGATCAGGCCCTTGTAGAGCGCCCCCATGATCGACTGGTTGGCGCCGAGCTTCACCGCGTAGGTGCCGGCGATCGAGGTGACGATGCAGGCCGCCCCGATGGCGAGCGGGTAGAGCATCATCGCCTCCAACACGGCGGCGTTGCCCGCGAAGAAGATCGCCGCGAGCACCATGGTGGCGACCACGGTCACCGCGTAGGTCTCGAACAGGTCCGCGGCCATGCCGGCGCAGTCGCCGACATTGTCGCCGACATTGTCGGCGATGGTCGCGGGGTTGCGCGGATCGTCCTCGGGAATGCCGGCCTCGACCTTGCCGACGAGGTCGCCGCCGACATCGGCGCCCTTGGTGAAGATGCCGCCACCGAGGCGGGCGAAGATCGAGATCAGCGAGGCGCCGAAGCCGAGCGCCACCAGGGCGTCGATGACCTCGCGGCTGCCCGGCGCCAATCCGGCGCCGCGGGTGAGGAACAGGTAGTAGAGAGCGACACCCAGCAGCGCGAGGCCCGCCACCAGCATGCCGGTGACGGCACCGGACTTGAAGGCGACCTCCAGACCGCCCCCGAGCGACTGCGTCGCGGCTTGTGCCGTGCGAACGTTGGCGCGCACCGAGACATTCATGCCGATGAAGCCGGCCGCGCCCGAGAGCACCGCGCCGATCAGGAAGCCGATCGCGACCTTGATACCGAGGAAGTAGGCCAGAAGGACGAAGAGGACGAGGCCGACGATTCCGATGGTGGCGTACTGGCGCCTCAGATAGGCCTGCGCTCCCTCGGCGATGGCGCCCGCAATCTCCTGCATGCGCTGCGTGCCCGCATCCCTTCGCATCACGTCACGGATCGTCACAACACCGTAGGCAACGGCGCAGAGCCCGCCCACGATGATCAGCAAAAGTGCGGTCATGCGTGCGTCCTTGGATTTTGATTGTGATGTGCCGAGCTTGGCCGGAATGGCCGACGGACGTCGCTCGGTTTGAGGCGCCCTCCCTGGAGAAGCTGAACTTGATTGCCAAACTTCGGCGTTCAGCGCAAATGCCTCGTGCCGTTGAGAACCTTTCGAAACGGCCAAGATGCAAGATAATGACAAGAATTCGATCGCTGCAGCGCGATCGCTGCACTGCACGATGACCGCACAAACGGTCGTCTCGCGCTCATCGGACGATCGCGGCGGGAATTTTTCGGGTCTTGCCGAGCTTCACCACGTGCCCGGGAAGTTCCCTTTCCGTCATCCAGGACATCCGATATGCTGGCGGTTGGGATCGCCTGCAAGTTTGCGAGGCGCATAAGCCGATCGCGTGATTCTGGGCTCATACAGTCTCAAGGGGATCCGATCGCTCGATGGGTTCGCGGCGGTGAACGCCGCTTCGGCATCATGGCAGCCGTCATCGACGCTGATAATGTCCGCTTCCGACCGCCGGTACCTTAGAGGGCTCCCGACCGCCTCGCAGAGTCGGTCCAACCGTCGTGGGCTGTAATCGGGATAGCGCCAATGCGGCGACCTCAAACGGTCCCGCTATTGACGAGACCGGCACGGTGGCTCGGATCGGGTCCTACGCGCGACGCGTCCGGTCGAGGATCAGGGCCAACGCGCGTTCGGATTCGACCGCTTCGCGGTTAAGGGCGCATCTTCGATCACGCTCCTATCGAAGACGTCGAGAACCAAGAACCGGCCGCCTGATCCAGGCGCGAGCGCTCAACCGCAAGAGCAGCCGATCATCCCGTCCCGCTCGACGCACGGTGCTCCAAAAGGTCGTGAGATGCGCGCTTCAGCGCAGCGGCGGAGCCTTGTAGGCGGGGGCCAGGACGTAGCCGTCGGAGGTCCGGCGCGGGCCCTGCGGGGTCGCGATCAGCATGTTGCCGAAGTAGTCGTTGCCGGTCGGGCCGAAACCGCCGCCGTTCATGACGGTCGGGACCGGCACGGCGCCAATGGCGCGCAGATCCTGACCGTCAGTGCTGATCGGCGGCCCGCGGAAGCGACCGCTTTCGGGATCGACCTGATACACCACGGGTCCGCGCGCCTCGCCGTAGGGGCGATCCTGCAGGGTCTGAGCCTGGCCGGCCTGGGCGGTGAGCCCGAGAAGAGCGGCGGCAAGGAGGAGGCGGGCAGGGGCCACGGGCTTTCTCCGTCGTTGGAGGCTCTGAGCCGAGGGAACGCCGCCCGGCTCGGGAGGGCATCGACACTGGACGTGAGCCGACGCCGTTCGCAGCGCGGTCGGATCGGCTCGGGATGGCGTCTCGAAGCTGCGATCAAACCCCGGGACGTGACAAGGAAAGGTTGACGGACAGGGTTGACGGATTGGCCGCCGCCTCATCCCTTCGATTGCAGGACGGCGCGCGGCTCGCGCATCACGGGCGTGCAATCCGACTTATAGGCGTTCAGCGGCAGCGGCGTCGAGCTGCAGGAATAGGCCTCTTCCGGCGAAGGGGCGGGCACGGGATCGCGCGCCACGATCGGATGGGGGGCGCAGGCTCCGGTGGCGGCGCCGGCGAGCGCCAGGGCGGCGAAGAGCTTCAGGCGGCGCATGCGGGTCCTCGAAACACGTCGACCCGCCGGGACGGCCCGGCGGCGGAACGGGAGAAGACCCTGCGGACACGGAGGCTCACTGACAAGCTTCTCCCCCCCGATGGGCAGGCGAACAGGGCCGATTGCCCGGCCCTGTCGCCCCACCGCAACAACCCGCGGCGGGGGAGTCTTCCGGCTCAGACCGCCTTCTGCATCGGCACCACGTTGTGGAGCGTGCGGTCGGCGTTGTCGAAGAAGCGGCGGACGTTGCGCGCCGCCTGCCGGATGCGCTGCTCGTTCTCGACGAGCGCGATGCGGACGTACTCGTCGCCGTGCTCGCCGAAGCCGATGCCCGGCGCCACCGCGACGTCGGATTTCTCGAGGAGCAGCTTGGAGAATTCCAGGCTGCCGAGCTCCCGGAATTTCTCCGGGATCGGAACCCAGGCAAACATCGAGGCCTCCGGCGACGGCAGCTTCCAGCCGGCCTTGCCGAAGGATTCGATCAGGGCGTCACGGCGCTTCTTGTAGGTCGCCCGCATCTCCTTGATGCAGTCGTCCGGCCCGTTGAGCGCGGCGGTGGCCGCGACCTGGATCGGCGTGAAGGCGCCGTAATCGAGGTAGGACTTCACCCGCGTCAGCGCCGCGAGCAGTCGCTCGTTGCCGACGGCGAACCCCATGCGCCACCCCGCCATCGAGAAGGTCTTCGACAGCGAGGTGAACTCGACGGTGCAATCCATGGCGCCCGGAACCTGGAGCACGGAGGGCGGTGGGTTCTTGTCGTCGAAATAGACCTCGGCATAGGCGAGATCCGAGAGCAGGATCAGCTCGTGCTTCTTCGCGAAGGCGACGAGGTCGCGGTAGAAGTCGAGGCTCGCGACGTAGGCCGTCGGGTTCGAGGGATAGCAGACCACGAGCGCCACCGGCTTCGGGATCGAGTGGACGACCGCCTTCTCCAGCGCCGGGAACATCGCCGGGGTCGGCTCGGCCGGCACGGAGCGGATCACGCCGCCGGCCATCAGGAAGCCGAAGGCGTGGATCGGGTAGCTCGGGTTGGGAACCAGCACCACGTCGCCCGGCGCGGTGATCGCCTGGGCCATGTTAGCGAAGCCTTCCTTCGAGCCCAGCGTCGCTACCACCTGCGTCTCGGGATTGAGGCTCACCCCGAAGCGGCGCTGATAGTAGCCGGCCTGGGCCCGGCGCAGGCCGGCGATGCCCTTGGAGGCGGAGTAGCGGTCGGTGCGCGGCTTGCCGGCGGTCTCGACGAGCTTCTCGATGACGTGGCGCGGGGCGTCGAGGTCGGGGTTGCCCATGCCGAGATCGATGATGTCGGCGCCACGGGCTCGGGCGGCGGCCTTGATCCGGTTCACCTGCTCGAAGACGTAAGGCGGAAGGCGCTTGATGCGGTGGAAATCGGTCATGGCGTCGATCTGTCCGGTGTCGCGAACCCTCCTCCCGCGGGGAATCGTCGGCGGTGAGGAGTCGGTCTGTTTACCACCGACGCGCCCGCGCGCCGATACGAAATCTCAATCCCGGAGCGCGATGACGGGCGCGCACGCCCGGCCCGGCGATCGAAGCGGGCTCCTCACTGCACCGGGTTCGGCGCGAGACCCTTCGCGGCGTCCTTGGCCGCCCCTTCCGCCGCGCGCCCCTTAGCCTCGTTGCGGTTGCGCGCGCCCTCGAGTTCCGCCTGCAGCGCGCTCTGCCCGGCCGAGTTGCGAGCGCGAATGGCGCGCCGGGGCGCCGATTCGCCCACTGGCATGTAGGTCGCCTCGCTCTTGCGGGATTGCGCCACGAATTCGGGCGCCTCCACCGGCTTGATGCCGGAACCCGTGCTGACCATCGCCGCCTTCAGCGGATTGACGTCGCTCGAACAACCGCCGGCCGAGGCCACGGCGGCGGCGACCGGCAGGACCAGAACAATAGTGCGGGCGGCACGGCGCAAGATCATGACAACGGGCTGAAAATCGATCCTGGAGCGGGCGACATCTGCTGGGTGGAGCGTTAATTTGTCGGAAACGAGGCTCGGGCCGTCCGGAAGGGGCGGAATGCGGGCGCACCCTGGGAGGACGTGTCGCGTGGCCACGGAGCGGATGAGCCCGGCAACGCCGGAATTCGAGAGGATCGCGCACAGCGCGAATCAACTTGCGGAGGCATTCCGGCAATCGGCGGCGGCCAGCCTGAAACCGTTCGAGCAGGCGGGACAGGGAACGCTGCAGCCGGGCGCGAAGCTTCAGGGCGCCGACGAAATCGACGAGATGACCCGCACCCTCACGCGGGTCGCCGAGACGTGGCTGAAGGATCCCGAGAAGGCGCTGCAGGCCCAGACCAAGCTCGGCCAGTCCTTCGCCGCCCTCTGGGCCTCGACCCTGAGCCGGATGCAGGGCGCGCCCGCCGCACCGGTCGCCGAGCCCGAGGCCAAGGACAAGCGCTTCGCCCACGCCGATTGGAGCGCCAATCCGCTCTTCGACATCATCAAGCAGAGCTACCTGATCCTCGGCCGCTGGGCGGAGGAAATGGTCGAAACGGCGGAGGGGATCGACGAGCACACCCGCCACAAGGCCGAGTTCTACCTGCGCCAACTCCTGTCGGCCTACTCGCCCTCGAACTTCGTGATGACCAACCCCGAACTCCTGCGCCAGACGCTGGAGGAGGGCGGCGCCAACCTGATGCGCGGCATGAAGATGCTGCAGGAGGATCTGGAGGCGGGCGGCGGCCAGCTCCGGGTGCGCCAGACCGATCTCAACGCCTTCACCTTCGGCGAGGACGTGGCGGTGACCCCCGGCGAGGTCATCTTCCGCAACGAGTTGATGGAGCTGATCCAGTACGCGCCGACCACTGAAACGGTCTTGAAGCGCCCGCTCCTGATCGTACCGCCCTGGATCAACAAGTATTATATCCTCGATCTCAACCCGAAGAAGAGCCTCATCGGCTGGATGGTCTCCCAGGGGATCACGGTGTTCGTGATCTCCTGGGTCAACCCGGACGAGCGCCACCGCGACAAGGACTTCGAGTCCTACATGCGCGAGGGCATCGAGACCGCGATCGACATGATCGGCGTGGCCACCGGGGAGAGCGAGGTCGCGGCGGCGGGCTACTGCGTCGGCGGCACCCTGCTCGCCGTGACGCTGGCTTACCAGGCGGCGACCGGCAACCGGCGCATCAAGAGCGCGACCTTCCTCACCACGCAGGTCGATTTCACCCATGCGGGCGACCTCAAGGTCTTCGCCGACGAGGGGCAGATCAAGGCGATCGAGGAGCGGATGGCCGAGCGCGGCTACCTGGAAGGCGCGCGCATGGCCAACGCCTTCAATATGCTCAGGCCCAACGACCTGATCTGGTCCCACGTCGTCAACAACTACGTGCGCGGCAAGGCGCCGACGGCCTTCGACCTGCTGTACTGGAACGCCGACGCGACGCGGATGCCCGCGGCCAATCACTCGTTCTACCTGCGCAACTGCTACCTCAACAACACGCTCTCCAAGGGGCAGATGGTGCTCGGCAACGTGCGCCTCGACCTCAAGAAGGTGAAGGTACCGGTCTTCAACCTCGCCACCCGCGAGGACCACATCGCCCCGGCGCTCTCGGTCTTCGAGGGATCGGCGAAGTTCGGCGGCAAGGTCGATTACGTGCTGGCGGGCTCGGGCCACATCGCGGGGGTCGTCAACCCGCCG
Source organism: Methylorubrum populi (assembly GCF_002355515.1). Classification (NCBI taxonomy): domain Bacteria; kingdom Pseudomonadati; phylum Pseudomonadota; class Alphaproteobacteria; order Hyphomicrobiales; family Methylobacteriaceae; genus Methylorubrum; species Methylorubrum populi. Next base: position 3,656,417 of record NZ_AP014809.1, read on the forward strand.
GGCCCGAAGGCCAAATACGGCTTCCGCACCGGCGGCCCGGCCCGGGGCAAGTTCGCGGAGTGGGTCGAGAAGTCGACGGAGCATACGGGCTCGTGGTGGCCCTACTGGTTCCAGTGGCTGGAGGAGCAGGCGCCCGAACGTGTTCCCGCACGCGTGCCCGGAACGGGGGCGCTGCCCTCCCTCGCCCCGGCGCCCGGCACCTATGTGCGCATGAAAGGCTGAGGAATCGACAGGAACCGTGCATCCACCGCATCGCTGTTGCGGACACGGGACCGTGATTTGCCTTATCTGATCCCGGGGCCGGCTTCCGCCCCGGGAGGATCGACGCAGGGTGCAGCACGCCACCGAACTCATCTCGATCATCGCGCTCGGTCTGGTCTGCGCGTTCATCGGCGGCATGCTGGCGCAGAGGATCCGGTTGCCGCCCCTCGTCGGCTACCTCGTCGCCGGCATCGCCATCGGCCCCTTCACCCCCGGCTTCGTCGGCGATCCGGCGCTGGCGAGCCAGCTCGCCGAACTCGGCGTCATCCTGCTGATGTTCGGCGTCGGCCTGCACTTCTCCATCGGCGACCTGCTCGCGGTGCGCACCATCGCGCTGCCCGGGGCGATCGTGCAGATCGCCGTGGCGACCGCCATGGGCGCCGGCCTCGCCTGGGGCTTCGGCTGGGGCGCGGGGGCGGGTCTCGTCTTCGGGCTGGCACTCTCGGTGGCAAGCACGGTCGTGCTGCTTCGGGCGCTCGAAGGCCGCGGACTGCTCGATACCGACAAGGGCCGCATCGCCGTCGGCTGGCTGATCGTCGAGGATCTCGCCATGGTGGTGGCCCTCGTGCTTCTGCCAGCGCTGGCGCCCTCTCTCGGCGGCGAGGCGGCGGGGATGGTGGGCCATCACGTCGCGCCCGATCACGGCCTGTGGGTCACGCTGGGGCTGACGCTGGCCAAGGTCGGCGTGTTCATCGCCGTGATGCTCATCGGCGGCCGCCGCTTCGTCCCCTACCTGCTGGCGCTGGCCGCCCGCACCGGGTCGCGGGAGCTGTTCACCCTCGCGGTGCTCGCGAGCGCGGTCGGCATCGCCTACGCCTCCTCCGAACTGTTCGGCGTGTCCTTCGCCCTCGGCGCCTTCTTCGCCGGCATGGTGCTCGCCGAATCCGACCTCAGCCATCAGGCGGCGGCCGATTCCCTGCCGCTGCAGGACGCCTTCGCCGTGCTGTTCTTCGTCTCGGTCGGCATGCTGTTCGACCCCGGCATCGTCCTGCGCGAGCCGCTCTCGATCCTCGGCGTCGTCGGCGTCATCGTGCTGGGCAAGTCGCTTGCGGCCATCGCCATCGTGCTCGCCTTCGGCCATCCCGTGGGAACGGCGCTCACCATCGCCGCCAGCCTCGCGCAGATCGGCGAGTTCTCGTTCATCCTCGCCGGTCTCGGCATCTCCCTGAAGCTGCTGCCGCCGGAGGGACGCGACCTGATCCTCGGCGGTGCGCTCCTGTCGATCACCCTCAACCCGCTGTTCTTCGGGCTGGCCGACCGGGTGTCGCGCTGGCTCGGCGAGCGGCCGGATCTGCGCAACCGATTCGAGCGCCGCGCCGCCGCGCCGCTGCCGGTGCGAACCGCCGCCCACGGGTTGAGCGGCCACGCCGTGATCATCGGCTACGGCCGCGTCGGCAGCGCCATCGGCAAGGCGCTGCAGGACTGGAACCTGCCCTTCGTCGTGGTGGAGCGCGACCGCCGCCGGGTTGAGGACCTGCGGATGCAGGGCGTGCCGGCGGTGTTTGGCGACGCCACCGCGCCGGGGATCCTGGAGGCCGCCGACATCGCTTCGGCCCGCCTCGTCGTCGTCGCGACCCCCGACCCGCACCAGGCGCGGCGGCTGCTCGCCAAGGCCCGCAAGGCCAATCCGGACATCGACAGCGTGGTGCGCACCCACAGCGACAGCGAGCGCCGCCGGCTGGAGGAGGACGGCGTCGGCCTCGTCCTGATGGCCGAGCGGGAACTGGCGCTCGGCATGATGACCTACGCGCTGCGCAGCCTCGGCGTGCGCGAGGGCGAGGCGCGGCTGTTCGTGGATTCGAGCCGCTCGGAGGGGCAGGTCGCCCCGATCTCCGAGCCTGATCAGCCGGTTCCCGAGCTGCGTCAGCGGCGTGACGAGCCGGAGTAGGACGAAGCGCCCCTCAGAAGCTGTCGAGGCGGGTGATGAAGACCGCGAGCTCGCTCTGGCGACGGATCGCGAGTTTGCCGTAGACGGCCTTCAGCTGGCTGCGCACCGTGCTCTCGCCGACGGCGAGCTGGTCGGCCACCTCCCGCGGCGCCGCACCCAGCCCGACCAGGGCGGCGACACGCGCCTCGGCCCGGGTGAGGCCGAGCTGCTCCAGAAGCGGCTCGATCGGGCGCGTGGCCGGCGCGAGCAGATCACGCAGGAGCAGGATGACGCCGCCCCCGAGACCGGCGCCGGCCGCCGGAAGAGGGTCGTCGCCGCGCAAGGGCAGCGCCTCGACATAGAGCGGACGCCCGCCGCCCCGCCGACGCAGGAGGAGCCTCTCCTGCCGCGGCCATGTCTCTTCCGGCAGAACATCGCTGAGGAAGCGATCGAAGCGCGCAGTCTCGACCGGCTCCGCGGCGGCCGGCACGAGGCCCGTGCGCAGGATGAGGTGGCCCGTCGCCAGACGCTCGGCTGCCGGGTTGACGAGGCGGACCCGGCCGCGGGCATCGAGAACGACGATCCCGGCCCGCATCCGCTCCAGGGCGGAGGCAAGCCCCTCCACCTCCCGGCGCAGGTCGCCGACGAGCGCCGTGAGCCGGAAGGCGCGGATAACGTGCGGTCCGATGAGCCCCAGCCGCTCGATCTCGGCGCCCTCGAAGGGCCCCTTGCCGACATCGCGCGGAGCGCTGAAGGAGAGCGTGAAGCGGTCCATCGGGTCGGCGCCGATATAGGCGCAGAGATTGCCGAGGCGGTGCCGGTCGACGAAGTGCTGGAAGAACGGGTCGGCGCGCTTCTCGTCGGCCGTGAGATACATCTCGTCGACCGTGACCGTGCCCGGCCTCATGATGCCGCGCTCCCGGCCGAGGTGGATGCGCGTGTCGTGCTGCCACCAGCCGCCGACGCCGTAATCGAGGTTCACGTCGGCGATCCGCTCGGAAGCCAGCGTCTGCGCGGTGCGCGCGGGATCGTGCGAGACGATCACGCCCCCGCGCGCGCCGACCGCATCGGCGATCCCGTCGAGGGCGCCGGACCATGCGCCGGACCCCGACTCGGGCTCGAGCGCGGCCGCGTAGCAGGCGTTGATCAGGGCAAGAGGATCGAAAGCCGACATCGCCGACACGAATGCCCCCGCCGGTCGGCCTGCGGCGCACGTCGACCCGCCCAGGTTCGCCCGAAAGGTGAAAGACGGATTCACCGATCGGGTCGTTTCAACCCGCTCGGATCCGCCCCTCGGAGGAAAGTGCAGTAAGCTGAAGCAGGTTTCGCGTCGGACGGCGACTACCGATCAGAAGCGATGAACCGTTTCGAGGGCGCCATCCCCAGTTGTCTCGCGACGAAGGACTGCAGCGTCGAGGTGTCGGACGAACAACGCCGCCCAAAGCGGGCAATCCGTGCGACGGGCCGGCACGGCATGTCCGCTGCGGCGTGTTCATGGCGCGGGCTCGGCGACGGCTCCGATCCGAAGAACCGGGGCGGAGTGACGATTGCCGCCCGCGGCCTTGCCTCAGCCCTCGATGCGCGAGAAGTCGGCCACCTCGCGGGTAGCCGCGCGCAGGGCATTGAGCAGCAGGAGCCGGTTCCGGCGAAGGGCCGGATCGTCGGCGTTGACGGTGACCTTCTCGAAGAAGGCGTCCACCGGCGCCCGCAGCCGCGACAGTGCCCGCATCGCCCCGGCGAAGTCTTCGGCCGCCACCGCCGCGGACGCTTCCTGGCGGGCCCCGGCAAGCGCTTCGGCGAGCGCCCGCTCTTCCGGCTGGCCGGAGGCCGCGAGCGCCGCATCGGGAGCGGCGTCATAGGTGCGGCCGTCCTTCTTCTCCTCGATGCGCAGGATGTTGGCCGCGCGCTTGTAGCCGGCGAGGAGGTTTTTCCCGTCCTCGGTGGCAAGGAACGCGCCGAGCGCCTCGACGCGGCGGACGACCATCAGCAGGTCGTCCTGGCCGGGCAGCGCGAAGACGGCATCGATCAGGTCGTGGCGGGCGCCCTGGTCGCGCAGGTAGACCTTGAGGCGTTCGGCGAGGAAGGCGAGGAGATCCTTCGCCCGCGGATCGGTCAGATCGGCGTCTTCGTCGAGCGCGCCGGGTGCGGCATCACCCGACAGGTCGAGGATCGCGACAGACTTCCCCGGCAGTTCGTCGAAGGCATCCCAGATCGGCCCGTCGAGAAGCGACAGCCGCAATCCGTTCTCGAGGATCAGACGGATCACGCCGAGCGCGGCGCGGCGCAGACCGAACGGGTCCTTGCTGCCTGTCGGCTTCTCGTCGATCGACCAGAAGCCGGCGAGCAGATCGAGCTTGTCGGCCATCGCGACCGCGATCGAAACGATCTCCGTCGGCACGCGATCGCTCGGGCCGAGCGGCTTGTAATGCTCTTCGATGGCGGCCGCGACGCGGGGATCCTCGCCCTGCAGGGTCGCATATTTGCGGCCCATCAAGCCCTGGAGTTCCGGAAACTCGCCGACCATCTCGGTCACGAGATCCGCCTTGGCGAGGCGCGCGGCCCGCTCGACGAGATCAAGGTCGAACCGGATGTCGAGGGCGGAGGCGATCCGGCGCGCCAGGCCGGCGATGCGGGTGACCCGCTCGCCCTGCGTCCCGAGCTTCTCGTGGAAGACGATCGAGTCGAGCTTCGGCAGCCGATCCTCTAACTTCGTGGCCTTGTCGGTCTCCCAGAAGAATTTTGCGTCCGAGAGCCGGGCGCGCACCACGCGCTCGTTGCCGGCGGTGATCGCCGCGCCGCCATCGGAGGCGATGAGGTTGGAGACCAGCAGGAAGGCCGGTGCCAGTTCCTCGGAACCGGATTTGCGCAGCACGAAGCACTTCTGATTGGCGCGGATGGTGGCGCGGATCGCCTCGGCCGGGATCTCGAGGAAGCGTTCCTCGAACGCGCCCATCAGCACCACCGGCCGCTCCACCAGCCCGGCGACTTCCTCGAGCAAGCCCTCGTCCTCCACGAGGTCGAGGCCGCGGGCGAAGGCGAGGTCCTTGGCGTCGTGCAGGATGATGTCCTTGCGCCGGTCGGCGTCGAGGATCACGTCGGCGCGCTCGAGTGCCTGAACGTAGTCGTCGAAGCGGCGCACCTCGAAGGGCTCCGGCTTCAGGAAGCGGTGGCCGCTGGTGACCGTGCCGGCGGTGATGCCGTCGACGGAGAACGGCACCACCTCCGGCGTCTCGGTCTCAGGGCCGAAGGTCGCGACGATCGATTGCAGCGGGCGCACCCAGCGCAGGGAGCCGGGCTGGGCCGAGGCCGCGCCCCAGCGCATCGATTTCGGCCAGGGGAAATTCCGGATGATGCCCGGCAGGATCTCGGCCAGCACGTCCAGCGTCTCGCGGCCGGGCCGCTCGATCACCGCGAGGTAGAACTCGCCCTTCTTCGGGTCGGTGACGGTGGTGGCCTGATCGAGGCTCGACAACCCCGCGCTCTTCAAAAAGCCCTGCACGGCGGCGTCCGGCGCGCCGAGGCGGGGCCCGCGCCGCTCCTCGCGCACGGCCTCGCCGCGGGCGGGCAGCCCGGCGACGTGCAGCGCCAGCCGCCGCGGCGTCGCGAAGGCCTTGGCGCCCTCGTAGAGGAAGCCGCGCTCCACCAGCGCGTCGGTGACGAGCTTCCTCAGATCCTCGGCCGCGCGCCGCTGCATGCGCGCGGGAATCTCTTCGGAGCGGAGTTCGAGAAGGAGGTCAGGCATGCGCGCGGGAATAGCCCTCCGCTCAAGCCGCGTCGAGCCGGGAGATGGGCGTCGTCTGTCACCGCGCGCGCTTCGTCATCGCGAGCGTCAGCAGGGCGATCCGGCGCGGCGATCCATTCGGATCTGGCGCTGCCCTGGTTCGCGCCGGCTTTCCCTCGCGATGAGGAGGGAAAAGATTCGGCGGCGCGATCTAACCGATCGGCCCGCCCCCTTTGCGCGTCACCGTCACCACCGACGGCCGAGGCGGCATGTCGGGCGAAAAATCCGGCCAGCGCGTCGAGGGCTTCTCGTAGGAGCCCAACGCCCCCTCCTCGTCGGGCTCGCCGGGATGCTGGACCGCGACGAAGAAGGTCCCGTCGTCGGGGGTGAAGCAGGGGCCGCACATCTCGGCGCCCACCGGCACCCGCAGGAAGTGGCGCGCGGTGCCCCGGCGCGGCCCTTCCGTCTCCACCGCCCAGATGCCGTCGGCCCGGCCCGTGGCGCGGCGGTTGTTGCCGTCGGTGGCAATCCAGAGGCGGCCGCGCCCGTCGAAGGTGCAGTTGTCGGGCATGCCGAACCAGCCGTTCTCGGTGGTGAGCGCGGAGAAACTCGCCTTCACCTCGGGCTTGGCCGGGTCGCCGCAGCGCACCAGCACCTCCCAGCGGAAGGTCTCGGCACCGTGGTCGGTCTGGTCGGGAGCGATCTCGATGACGTGCCCGAAGGCGTTGGGGCCGCGCGGGTTGCTCGGGTCGGTCTGGTCGGCCGCGCGCTTCACGTTGTTGGTCAGCATCACGTAGACGCGGCCGGTCTGCGGGTTCGCCTCGATGTCCTCGGGGCGGTCCATCGGCGTGGCGCCGAGCCTCTTGGCGGCGCGGCGGGTCTCGATCAGCACGTCGGCCTGGGACGCGAAGCCGTTCTCCGCATCGAGCCCGTTCGCGCCATGCACCAGCGGCAGCCAGCGGCCGGTGCCGTCCGGCTCGAACCGGGCGACGCTGAGGGTGCCGGAATCGAGGAGATCGGCGTTGGCGCCGCGCTCCGCCTGCACGCGGCCGGCGCTGACGAAGCGGTAGACGTGCTGGAAGCGCTCGTCGTCGCCGAGATAGATGACGTAGCGCCCGTCGAGCGCGCGCGCGCCGGCCGCGCCCTCGTGCTTGAACCGGCCGAGCGCCGTGCGCTTCTTCGGGGTCGCGCCCGGATCGAACGGATCGATCTCGACCACCCAGCCGAACCGGTTCGGCTCGTGGGGTGTCCGCGCGAGGTCGAAGCGCGGATGGAAGCGGCTCCAGGCGTATTGCAGGCTGCCCAGGCCCATCGCCTTGGCGTTGCCGGTCTCCGGATGCCCGGCGGGCAGGACGCCGCCGAAATAGTAGTTGATGTTCTCCTCACCCGAGAGCCAGGTCCCCCAGGGCGTGACGCCGCCCGAGCAGTTGTTGATCATGCCGAGCACGCGCCGGCCGCTCGGATCGGCCTCGGTGACGAGGCGGGGATGGCCGGCCGCCGGACCGGTGAGATCCATCGGCGTCTGCGCGGTGATGCGCCGCGTGTAGGGCGAACCGATGACCGGGCGCCAGCCCTCCGCCTCGCGGAAGATCTCGACCACCGAGCCGCCATGGGCGGCCATCTCGACCGCGACCTGATCCGGACTCAGAGCCGCGATCACGGCCTTGCGGTCGGCCGCATCGAGACCGGGAAACATCAGCTCGGCATTGGTGTATTCGTGGTTGACTACGAGCAGGCCGCGCCGACCCTCGGTATCGAGCGGGATGAAGCCGACGAAATCGTTGTTGTAGCCGAGCTGGCGCTCCTGCGCCCCGGCGCTCTGCCGCCTCGGGTCGAAGGCGGGGGCGTCGGAAAACAGCGGGTCGCCCCAGCGCAGCAGGGGCTTGGCCTCGTAGCCCTCGGCCACGTGCAGATACTCATCGACGCCGGCCGTAAGTTCCGGGAAATCGAAGGCGGATGTCTCCGCCGCTGCGGCGGCAACCTGCGGCGCAACCCCGGCGGTGAGCGCGACGGCGAGCGAGCCGCGCATCAGGTCGCGCCGGGAAAAGCGGTGCGCGATCACCGCGTCGAGGGTCGGGGCGTCGGGCATGTCGGACATCGTGGCGCGTCTCATCAGCCTGCGAGAGGCGGCGCGCCTACGCCCATCAGATGTCGCTTCGATGACGAAACAGCTCTGGGTGGGTGGCGGCGCTCTAAGGAAGCGGCGCCGACAGGAGGGCGACGAGATCCCAGGTCTCGCCCTTCAGCGATCGGACATTGGCGATCTTCCACGCGCCCGCCTCGCGCACGAGGCTGTAGCGCAGCTCCTGAGGACCGCCGTTGCGGAACGTTGCCCTGACCTCGGCCCGATCACCCTCGCTCGAGAGCGGTGCGAGCGCCAGCGACGCGGCGAAGCTCGGCTCGGTATCCTGACCGTTGACGTGAAAGGCGAAGCCCAGCCGCCCGACCTCGCCCTTGGCCTCGCGCTGGTCACGCGCATAGAGCGTGCGCAGGCGCTTGGCGTAGAAGCGCACGGCATTGATGTCGTCCGCCGCGTAGAAGGCCCGCACGGTCTCCACCGGATCGGTCGCGGATTGCGCGAAGGCCGGACCGGCGAGGAGGCCGAAGGCCAGGGCCAGGATTGCGCGGCGACGCATCGCTCAGGCCGCCGCGGCGTGGCCGCCGGCCTCGGTCTTCAGCCAGGCCGCGCCGCAGGCCTTGGCCAGCTCGCGTACCCGCAGGATGTAGCTCTGGCGCTCGGTGACCGAGATCACGCCGCGGGCATCGAGCAGGTTGAAGACGTGGCTCGCCTTGATGCACTGGTCGTAGGCCGGTTGCACGATACGGTGGCGCGCGCCCTCGCTCTCGGGCGCGCCGGCTTCGAGATAGAGGCGGCAGGCCTTCTCCGCGTCGGCGAAATGGCGGAACAGCATCGCCGTGTCGGCGGCCTCGAAGTTGTGGCGCGAATATTCCTGCTCGGCTTGGAGGAAGACGTCGCCATAGGTGACCTTCTCGTCACCCTCGCCGCCGTTGAAGTTGAGGTCGTAGACGTTCTCGACGCCCTGCACGTACATCGCCAGCCGCTCGAGCCCGTAGGTCAGCTCGCCGGCCACCGGCGCGCACTCGAAACCCGCGACCTGCTGGAAGTAGGTGAACTGGCTCACCTCCATTCCGTCGCACCAGCATTCCCAACCGAGACCCCAGGCGCCGAGCGTCGGGCTCTCCCAGTCGTCCTCGACGAAGCGGATGTCGTGGAGCTTGAGATCGACGCCGATCGCCTCCAGCGAGGCGAGGTAGAGCTCCTGCAGGTTCGGCGGGTTCGGCTTCAGGATCACCTGGAACTGATAATAGTGCTGCAGCCGGTTCGGGTTCTCGCCGTAGCGCCCGTCCTTGGGACGCCGCGAGGGCTGCACGTAGGCCGCCTTCCAGGGCTTCGGGCCGAGCGCCCGCAGCGTGGTGGCCGGATGGAAGGTGCCGGCGCCGACCTCCATGTCGTAGGGCTGGAGGATCACGCAGCCCTTGGCCGCCCAGAAGCGCTGCAGGGTGAGGATCAGGCCCTGGAACGAGCGTGTGGGCGAAAGGTCGGCGTCGCTCGACATGGCAGATCCGGCAGGAGGGAAGCTGCCGGACGGTTTAAGAGTGAGGGGCGGGGTGTCAAGCGAGCCGCCCCCTCGATCCGCCTAGGTCCGGGGGGCGGACCGGGTGAAGCTGCGCTTGGCCGTCCGGTCCTTCGGAACGGCCTGCATCACGGGCTTGGCCGCCAGCAGACGCTTCACGCGCTCGTTGAAGTCCGTCGACGAAACGGGGCGTGCGCCCCCTTTTTCCGGAGCATGAGCCATATCGGCCTCCGCATGTACGCCCAAGGCACGGGATTGCGCGGAGGGTAGACGGGATATGGGGCGCCGGCCGGCATTTGCGAGGCGGATGTCCCGCCGCACCGCGGCGACGCCCCCGTGCGCCCCGGCACATCTTTTTCAGGTCCGCGGCCTCAGAGCGGGAACAGCAAAGGTTGCTGCCAAGTTAATCTGGCAAAGGAACAGCCCCGCTTCACTCCGACGGTCGAGCGGATACCACTTCGAGACAGATCATGCGCAAGGGATTGACTGTTTTCGCCGCGCTCGTCGCGGCCTCTCTCGCCACCACGTCGCTGGTGATGGGCGCGTCGAACGCGCTCGCCACGCCCGATGGCACCGCATCGGTGGAAAAGACGGTGGCCGTCACCCCCGTCGAAATCGCTCCGATCGCCGCCATGCCCGCGGCCGAGACCTGCACCCGCAAGGTCCGAGTGGTCTATTCCGGCTACGCCGCCCCGGCCGGCTGCGCGCGCTGAGCCGCAGCCGCATCAGGCCGAACGAGACATCGTCCCCGCAGGCCCGACAGGATCCGCTCGAACACCTCCGGCCTGTCGAGGGCGCGGGCCAGCACCACCGCTCCCTGGATGCCGCCCACGGCCTCCTCGGCGAGGGCGTTGGCCGCCTCCGGCGGGTGTCCGGCGCGGGCGAGCGCGGCGGCGAGAGCGCTGACCCAGCGGGCGAAATAGTCCCGCAGGCGGCTGGCGAAGCGGTCGCGGGCATCGCTCAGGCTGAGGGCGCCGACGAGGCAGACACGACGGCCGGAGCGGAAGTAATCGCCGGCCGTCACGAACATCGCCGCCACGGCCGCTTCCGGCTCCTCCGCCTCCCGCAAGGGACGGAAGACGTTGGTCTCGAACCAGCCGTCGATCTCGCCGAGCACGGCCGAGGCCATCTCCTCCTTCCCGCCGGGGAAGAAGTGATAGAGGCTGCCCTTGCCGAGCCCCGTCGCCTTCGAGATCAGCGACAGGCTCGCACCCTCGTAGCCGTGCTCGCGAAACACTTCCGCCAGCAACGGCAGCACGTCGAGCCGCTCGGCGACGGTGCGGGCCACGCGCTACAGCCCGAGATCGCTCAGGGAGGGATGGTCGTCCGGCCGGCGGCCGAGAGGCCAGCGATACTTCCGGTCGGATTCCGCGATCGGCAGGTCGTTGATGGAGGCGATCCGGCGGCGCATCAGGCCCGCCTCGTCGAACTCCCAGTTCTCGTTTCCGTAGGAGCGGAACCACTGCCCGCTGTCGTCGCGCCACTCGTAGGCGAAGCGCACGGCGATGCGGTTGCCCTGATGCGCCCAAACCTCCTTGATCAGCCGGTATTCCAGCTCGCGGGCCCATTTGCGCCGCAGGAAGGCAGCGATCTCCTCGCGCCCCTTCACGAACTCGGCGCGGTTCCGCCAGACGCTGTCGGGCGTGTAGGCGAGGGCGACGCGCTCCGGGTCGCGACTGTTCCAGGCATCTTCCGCCATGCGCGCCTTCTGCGCGGCCGACTCGTCGGTGAAGGGCGGGAGCGGAGGACGGGACATGGCTGACCTCTTTGTACTGTTCGGTACGGGCAATACCGATCGGTACAGCAGCTTGCCGCCGCCGACAAGCCCGGATCTGGATCGCATCGGCGAAACCCCGCCCAGCGAACCGCAGGCGCATCACGGCCCGCCAAATGAAATCCACGATCGAATATCAGTTTATCCCCGCAGACATCCCGCTATAACAGATTAGAAACGGGTCTCCGGCTATGTCTTCGGCTCGACCGCTGACGCCCCCCCTGGAAATTTATTGAATGAGGTCTACGCCTTTGACCTCAAGCGTTTCTGGATCAACCGGGCATTACGTCTCCTGCCGCTCTATTACGTCGTCCTGGCAGCGACGCTGGCAGCAATTCTCGTCCTGCCGGCCGAGACGGCTCGGTTCTCCGCTCATTGGGCGGGGCCGAACTTCCACGATCTCTGTCTCAACCTGCTCCTGCTGCCGATGATGAACTGGGAACACGGGTTCCGCCTCGTCATGGCGGCCTGGTCCGTCGCGGTCGAGATCCTGATGTACGCCTATCTCGCGTTCGGCTTCGCCCGCAGGAAGTCCTACGCCACCCTGTTGTTCGCGGCGGCCGTCGCGTTGCACGCCCTCAACATCCTGGGCGGAGACGGCTGGCACACCCGCTACTTCGACCCGCATTCCGCGACGCTTGGCTTCTCCATCGGAGTTCTGATCTACTTCCGGCGCAAGGAACGCCGGCCGAGGGTTCCGACCCGGGCAATCCTGCCGCTGCTGGCGCTCTGGCTCGCCAACATGGTCTGCGGCGGCTGGGTTCTCTCGGACGAGTACGCGCGCGTCGAGGGATTCTACCTCAACACCGTCATCGGTGCCGCGCTCGTCGCGGCCCTCTCGGATTGCAGGCCGGCGGCGGCGGTACGCGTCGTGGACGGGTATCTGGGCGAATTGGCATACCCGGTCTTCCTCTGCCACTGGCTGGCCGGGTTCGCCGTCGCGATGGCGTTCTTCGCCCCCGACGCGCGGGGACCGGGTTTCGCGCTCGCCGCGATCCTCGCCTCCCTCGCCCTCGCCGTCTTCATGGCGCCACTGAATGGGCGCTGCATCGAGCCCCTGCGCCGGAAGATCCGGCGCGGCGAGAGGGTGGTCACGGCGCCGCTGTCGCCCGAGGCCGGCGCGCAGGCCGCAGCCCGAGCCTAGACCCTCGGCTACAATCCCAAACGCGCCCAGGCGGCGCGCTCCTCCACAGCCGCGATCAGCGCGTCGGGAAGTCCGGCGACCGTCTGGCCGGGACCGGCGCGACGCAGCAAGCGGGCGAGCCAGGAGCCCCGGGTCTCGGCCACGAGCCGCAGTTCGACCTTGTCGCCGTAGCGGGCGCGCAGCGTGCCGCGCAGGTCGCCGAGCGCATCGACGAGGCCGAGTTCGAGGCCCTGCCGCCCGGTCCAGACCGCGCCGGTGAACAGGTCGCGGCTCGCGTCGAGCTTGGGCCGGCGCTCGCGCACGAGGCTGGTGAACAGGGCCTGCACATCGGCCTGGATGTCTTTCAGCCGGGCGACGTCCTGCGGGTTTTCCGGCCTGAAGGGATCGAGCATCGCCTTGGCTTCGCCCTGGGTGTGGACCCGTCGCTCGACGCCGATGCGCTCGATCAGCCGGTCGAAGCCGAAACCGGCCGAGACCACCCCGATGGAGCCGACGAGCGAAGCGGGATCCGCGACGATCTCGTCGGCGGCACAGGCGATCATGTAACCGCCCGAGGCCGCGGCATCCTCCACGAAAGCGAAGACCTTGAGCTCCTTCTCCGCCGCGAGCGCCCGGATGCGCCGATGGATCAGGTGGGACTGCACCGGCGAGCCGCCGGGCGAGTTGATGACGAGCGCCACCGCCGAGAGACCCGGCATGGTGAAGGCGCGCTCCAGGCTCGCCGCCACCGTTCCGATGGAGAGACCCGGCCGGAGCGGCGAGACGGTGCCGATCACGCCGCTCAAGCGCACCACCGCGACCCGCGCGGGAGGCTTGCGGAAACGGCGGGGCAGGAGGAAGCGCAACCAGGTCGGGACGGTCAGCGGCATGGCGGCTTCTTTTCGCGGCGTCGTCTCGGGGTCGCACGGGGCACCGCCCCCGAGGGGCGGGTCGATCCTCCGTTAGCAGGACCCCGCCGGCCGATCCATCACGCCGGACCGCGACCGCTTCGAACATGCCGTCGATGATGTCTCCGATCACGTCGTCGATCACTTGGCCGCGCGCGGCCGAACCGAGCCTCGCGATGAAGCGTTGCCTTACCACGTGCCCGGGATCTCCGCCGGGGCACGGCGGGGCCGTGAACCGTCCGCACGGCCCGACAGACGAGCCGGACGGAACGGAAGGAAGTCCTGCCCGATGCGTATCCTACGCCTGGTCATCCTGGCCTTCGGGATGCTCGGCGGCCTCGCCGGCCTGAATGCCACCGCGAATGCCGCCCCGCTTCCCATGACGTCTGCGGCGGCAAAGGCCGCTGAATCGCCCCTGCTCAACTCGGTTCACTGGTACGGCCGCCGCCACTATCGGCGCGTCTACTGGCGCCCGCGCTATCACTACCGTCGTGCCTACTGGCGCCCGCGCCACTACCACCGCAGGGCCTATTGGGGGCCGCGCCCCTATTATCGCCGGCCCTACTGGCGGGCACACTACTACCACCGGCCCCGGTTCTACCGTCCCTGGTATTGAGGCGCGGCGCCGGGCCCGAGGCGGTCGAGGGGTGCCCGAGCGGGCACCCCTTTTTTCATGGCGGTGGCCAGGGATCACCGCGATGCAGCGCCTCGGCTTCCGGGGTGAAGCGCCCAGCCTCGTCCTGAAGCACCAGGGGCGGCAACAGGCGCAGCGGGGCGCGGCTGCCCTTCACCGCCGCGATCAGCACGCGGATCGCCGGCCGCTCCGCCCGCCCGTGAACGGGGCGGACGGCGCAGTCGCCGAAGCGCCCGCGCAGGGCGTCGAGGCAGGCGGGCAGGGCGTCGGCCCGGTGGATCATGCCGAGCCGCCCACCGGGGCGCAGCAGGTCGGAACAGGTTCTCAGCCACAGGTCGAGCCCACCGGCCGCGAAGGTGTGCGCCGCGGCCTTCTGCGGGATGGGGGAGGGTCGGTGCGCACCCTCCTCGAAGAAGGGCGGATTGGTCAGCACGATATCGGCACTGTCCGGCTGCAGGCCCGCCGCCCGGCGCTGCGTTCCCGACACCAGGAGATCCGCCTCGATCACCGCGACACGGTCGTCGAGCCCGTTCGCCGACGCATTCTCCCGGGCGAGGGCGGCGAGGTCCGGGTCGCGCTCGACCAGCACGACGCGGCCGACCTCGGACAGCCGCGCCGATACCAGCCCCACCGCCCCCGTGGCCGCGCCGAGATCGTAGAGCGTGGCGCCGGGCGCAGGGATGAGCAGGCGGGCGAGCAGCACCGCGTCGCTGCCGGCGCGGTGGGCGCCGCGGGGCGGCTGCCGCAGGATCAGGCGACCGCCGAGAATGGCATCGGGCTCAGTCCGCACTCAGGCTTACTCAGCGCTCGTCGCGCAGTTCGGCGGACAGTCCGGCATCGGTCAGGATGCGACGCGCCTGTCGCGCATGATCGTCGGGCACCAGAAGGCGCCGGCCGAACGCGCCGATCGATCCCTCCAGCGCGCTCATGTGCTCGTCGGCCACGAAGAGCGGGACGCCCGCCTCCTCCAGGAGCGCGCGTGCGAAACCGATCAGGACGATGTCGTTGGTGCGGATCAGTTCCGTCACGGCCTCGAACCCCTTCAACCGGCGCCCGAGCCGCCGCCGGTGCGCGGGCCGGCCGCCTCCGGCGGACGACGATGGCTCGTAACATTCTCCACGCCCTTGCGCAGCCATGCGGCACGGCCGCGTGTTGCAGTGCCGACGGCCCCGTGCGACAGGGGCAGCCGCGGGGCAGGGGTTCCGGCAGGGTGCCGGTCGAGAGTTTCCGGAGGCATCGCGCTTGGGCGTCGTCGTTACCCTCGATGAAGGCCGCTCCGATCCGGAGGCCAGCCTCACGGACCTCGTCGGCCTCGTCGCCGCTGGCATGGAGCGGGTGAACGCGACCATCCTGTCGCGCACGGGCTCCGACGTGGCGATGATCCCCGAGGTCGCCAACCACCTGATCGCCTCGGGCGGAAAGCGCCTGCGCCCGATCCTGACGCTGGCCTGCGCCGACCTGTGCGGCTACGGCGCGGACGATCCGGAGGCGGACGGCGCCGTGAAGCTCGCCGCCGCGGTCGAGTTCATGCACACCGCGACTCTTCTGCACGACGATGTTGTGGACGAGAGCGACATGCGCCGCGGCCGGGTGGCCGCCCGCATCAAGTGGGGCAACGAGGCGAGCGTGCTCGTCGGCGACTTCCTGCTGGGCCAAGCCTTCCGCATGATGGTCGAGGTAGGCTCGCTTCGCGCCCTCGACATCCTGTCGGCGGCGGCCACCGTCATCGCCGAGGGCGAGGTGATGCAGCTCACCGCCGCCAAGAACATCGAGACGAGCGAGGACGAATACCTCGCCGTCATCCGCGGCAAGACCGCGGAACTGTTCGCCGCGGCCTGCGAGGTCGGGCCCGTGCTCAGCCAGCGGCCGGAGCCGGAGCAGGCGGCCTGCCGCGCCTACGGCATGAATCTCGGCATCGCCTTCCAGCTCGTCGACGACGTGCTCGATTACGGCGGCACCAGCGCCGCGCTCGGCAAGAACGTCGGCGACGATTTCCGCGAGGGCAAGATCACCCTGCCGATCGTGCTGGCGCTGCGCCGCGGTACGGACGAGGAGCGCGCCTTCTGGCGCCGCACCCTCGAACGGGAGGATCTGGGGGAGGGCGACCTTCAGCAGGCGCTGTCGATCCTGCGCCGCCACCGCGCCCTGGACGACACGATCGAGCGCGCCCGCCATTACGGCGATCAGGCCCGCGCAGCTTTGGCTCCGTTCCCGAACGGGCCGATGAAGGCCGCCCTGCTGCAGGTGGTCGATTTCTGCATCGCCCGGGCGCACTGACGCGTTCCTTCCCGAAGGGAACGCCTGCGGCACCCGGCGCGCGATGCCTTCGATGCCCTCCGTCCGGAGGCACTCGCCGGGCTAGAGCATCATCCCGAAAGGTGGTTTGCGGCTTTCGGAAAAAGATGATGCAAAAACAGATCCCTAGCGCATCGTGCTGGATCCGATATCCAGCACGATGCGCTAGCCGCCGATCTGTGCCGGGACCTCGGAACGGACTGGTCGGTCTGCGAGACGGCGCCGGGGGAGGGCGGCCGGCCCGCCGGGTGCTCACCCTCGACTGAGCCTCAGGCGAGGCGCGTCGGCTCGACCCACCAGCCCGGCTGCGCGGCGCGGACCGCGCGCGCGGCGGCCTGCGCCGACCCATCGTCGGAGAAGATCGCGAAGACGGTCGCGCCGGAGCCCGACATCCGCACGAGCCGGCATCCACCCTGCGCCCGCAGCAGCGCGAGCGCCTCGCCGATCACGGGAGCGACGGTGAGGGCCGGGGCCTCCAGATCGTTGCGGGCGGGCGCGATGGCGCCGAGCACGGCCTCCGCGTCGAGGCCATGGCCGACCGAAGGATGCTCCGGCCCGTCGAGGCGCTGGCCCACGGCGAGGCCGAGCGCCTTGAAGACCGGCGCCGTCGCGACCGGAACGCCGGGATTGACCAGGACCGCCGGCAGGGCTGCGAGGTCGAGCACCGGCCCGATCTCCTCGCCCGCGCCGCGCATCATCCGCGCCCTGGGATCGAGGCAGACCGGCACGTCGGCGCCCGTGGCGCGGGCTGCTGCGATCACGGCAGGATGGTCGAGGGAGAGGTCGTTCAGTTCCGTGAGCAAACGCAGGGCCGCCGCCGCATCCGACGAGCCGCCGCCGATCCCGGCGGCCACGGGCAGCTGCTTGTGCAGGCGGAAGGCGCCGAACCGCAGGCCCTCAACCCCCGCAGCCAGGTGGCGGGCAGCGCGAAGAACGAGGTTGTCGTCGAGCGGCCCCGCCGGTCCGGCGGTGGGACCGGAGACGTCGAGCGTGAGGTCGGGACCCGGCACCAGTTCGAGCGTGTCGGCCACCTCGGCGAAGGCGACGAGGCTTTCCAGCGCGTGGTAGCCGTCCCCCGGCCGGCGGCCGAGAACGTGCAGGGTCAGGTTGATCTTGGCCGGAGCACGGGTGGTGAGGCGGGACACGGGCGCTCGGCTCGCTGTGGGAAGGCGTGCCTCCTGTAGGGGCCGGTGAGAGAGGGGGCAAGCATCGACGGAAGAGGGCCGCGCCGACGCGGAGGTCACCCCCGTCGACGCGGCCCCTGCGAGGCGGTGCTCAGCGCTTACCAGCGATGGTGCCAACCGGCGTGATGCCAACCCGCGTGACGCCAGCCCCGGTTTCGGTGCCAACCCCACGGACGGTGCCAGCCGGCATGGCGCCAGCCCCAGGGACGGCCCCAGCCGTAACCCACGACCACCGGCCGCGCGTAGTAGACCGGACGATAGGCATAGGGCCGCCAGTTCGGCTTGCACCAGCCCGACCAGCCGCGGTGGAAGCCGGGACCACATCCATCGCGGGCTTCCGCCACGGTCGCCGTGCTAGCGAGCGTGCCGAGGGAGAGGAGCGCGGCGGCAATTCTCAATCGCATAGATGTCCTCCTTTGCTGGATGCTCAGGAACGACGCGAAGCAAATTGCGTTGCAGGATTACGGAACTTTAATACAATTAACCGCCACCAAACCCGATCACATTTAGGCGATGGAATGGAGCGGATCCATAATTAGGTAATGTATACCAGCTTGGTATCCTGATACCAATACTTGGTGAACGCTGCGAAAAGCGGACGTTGTGGTGCGAGGTGCAGGCCCTGTCACGGCGCGGCCGACACTCTCGTCACTCCTTGGCACCCAACGGCCCCGAACCGATTCCCCTTGGAGCATCATCCCGAAAGGTGGTTTGCGGCTTTCGGAAAAAGATGATGCAAAAACAAAAGCCTAGCGCATCGTGCTGGATCCGATATCCAGCACGATGCGCTAGGCGAAACGAAAACGACCCGGGGAGCCTCCACCGGGCCGTTACGCTTGCCACCTTGGCGACGGTCGATCGGCCCGAAGCACCGCGGGCGCGCCCGCGCGCGCGCGCTTCGATCGCGTTGTCGAGGAGCCGGCCCCGCCATCGAGCGGCGGATGATCGGATCCGGCCGATGGCTGTTCGCCGCGCGGACGCCTTACTTCCCCGGCTTCTTGTCCGCCGCGCCCGGCGGCTCGCTCGGCGCGGGGGCGCCCTTCGGCAGTTCCGGATTCTCGGGATTGTGCGGCGCCGCCACGGGGGCAGGGGCGGCTTGGGCCGGATCCTGCGTCGGCGGGTTTTCGGCGGTGGCGGTCGGCTTGTCCGGCTCGGGCAGACCGTCCTTGAGCTTGGCGTTGATCTTGACGAGGTCGTCGGGCTCGGGGTTCAGGTCCTTGGCGTGCTGCCACTGGAACTTGCCCTCCAGCCGTCGGCCGGTGCGCCAGTAGGCGTCGCCGAGATGGTCGTTGATGGTGGGATCGCCCGGCTTCAGCTCGACCGCCTTCTCCAGTTCGCGCACGGCGTCGTCCCAGCGGCCGAGGCGGAAATAGGCCCAGCCGAGGCTGTCGATGATCATGCCGTCGCGGGGCGAGAGGTCGACGGCCTGCTTCAGCATCGTGAAGCTCTCGTCGATGTTCATGTTCCGGTCGACCCAGGAATAGGCGAGGTAGTTGAGCACCTGGGCCTTGGCGTTCGGCTGGGTCGGCGGCACGAGGCTGAGCGCCTTCTTGAGGTCGGTCTCCGCCTTCTGCCACTCGCCGGCCCGTTCGTAGGCGGTTCCGCGGAAGTAGAACAACGTCCAGTTATTGGCTTCTTTGCCCGGCGCGATCAGGTTGATCGCGCGGGTATAGGTCTCGGTCGCTTCGGTGAACTTCTTGCGCGAGCGCTGCACGTTGCCCAGCGCCGAGATCACGTCGATGTTGTCGGGATGCGCCTTGAGCACGGTGTCGAGGTGCTGGAGCGCCTCGTCGCCCCGGCCCATCTGCTCGAGGTTGAGGCCGATCTGGATGTCGGCGTTGAGCTTGAGCGGCGAGGAGGCCGGGATCTGCGCATAGGCTTCGTTCGAACGCTCGGTCTGCTTCATGCGGTCGAGCGTGTCGGCGAGGGTCAGCCGGGCCACGGCGTGCTCGGGGGCGAGGTAGAGGGCGAGCCGCAGGTAGACCACAGCCGGAAGCTCGTCGCCCTGCGTCGAGCCGGCCGAGCCGAGACCGTAGAGCACCTCGGCCGCACCTTCCTGCGCCGACGAGATCAAGGGGGTGAGCGGCTTGCCGGCCTTGAGCTTGTCGAGGGCGTCCACCACGAGGGGATGGCGCGGCATCACCTTCTCGAACTCGCTGTAGGCGTCGATGGCGAGATCGGTGCGGCCGATCCCGGCCTCGAAGCGGGCATAGCCGTCGACGATGCGCAGGGTGTTGCGGTCGGCGTCGTAGGCCGCCTTCAGCTTGCGCTCCGCCTCGGCGCGGTCGCCGATGACCGAGGCGATCAGCCCGGCATGGTAGTCGCGGAAGACGTTGAAGTAGCGCTCGCCGCGCAGGCGGTTCAGCGTCTCGTAGGCGCGCTTGCCGTCGCCCGCGCCGGCATAGGCCCAGGCCGTCAGCAGCGTCCCGGTGAGGTCGGCGGCCGCCCCCCTTCCGCTGCGGCCGAAGCTCTGGCGGGCGGGGCCGTACTGGCCGGCCTTGAGCTGGCGCACGCCCAGCGCGAGCTGGGCGAGGCCGTTCGAGCTCTCGCGGGTGGCGAGCCGCTCGGCGGCGCGGAAGGCGTCGGTCATGGCGCCGTCGGCCAGCAGCGACACGAAGGCGCGCTCCAGAAGCTCGGCGTTGCGCGGGTCGCCCTTCACCGCCTCGCGGTAGAAGCTCGCGGCGGCGGCCGTGTCCTTGGAGGCGCCGGCGATGTAGGCCGAGAGGAAGTTGCCTTCCAGCGATTCCGCCGGCTCGTACTCGGAGATCGGCGAGGATTCCCGGGGCTGCATGGCTGCGGCCGGCAGGGTGCCGAGACCGGTCGAAGCGAGCAGCAGGGCGAGCGCGGTGGCGCTCCGGCGGGTGGCGTATCCGAACATGGGCACCAGTCACGGCTCCTTCGCGGGACCGGCGGACGGGGTTTCCTCCGGCCGGCTCCGGTTTGGCGGGGGACACTGAACTCTTCCCGCCATGACCGCAAGGCGAAAGGATGGCGCGGGGAGAGGCCCCATTGACGCCCTTCTTCAGGTGCCGTCACCGATCTCGGCGCGGGCGTCCTCCACGAGTTGAGCCAGCCCGGCATCGACCTCCGAACCCAGCAGCGCGCGCTCGGCCGCGGTCAGATCCCTGGCCCAGGCACCGCTGCCGAAGCCATCCCGGCAGCGCGCCCGCTCGGCGTCGATGAAGGCCCGCGTCTCCCCGGGGCGATCCCGCATCGCCTGCAGGAATCCGAACCATGCCGCGCGCTCGACCACGGCGAGGCGGGCGCGCAGCCGCACCTCCACGGCCCGAGCAGGGTCAACGGTCTCGTCCTCAGCCATGGCCGCCTCCTACCGCTCCTTGCGCTGCTCGCAGCGGGTCTTCACGTAGGTATTGGTATCCCCGCCATGGCCTGCGCTCGCGGCAAGCACCGGTCCCTGGATGAGGCATTCCTGAAGCGTATGGGCCGGCCCGATGATCACGTCGAGGGCGGTCTCGCGGGAGCAATCGGGCATCTGAACGCTGGACGCGCAGACCAGGGCAACGACGAGGATGGGATTCATGGGGCCGGCCTCCCTGCCGGAGATGTTTTCGACGGTCGGAGCATATGGAGGCTCCGGCGGCCCATTACGGCTGACGGACGAGCGTAATCCGCGCGCTCCGCCGGTTGAAACCGGCAAACATCCCGAAAGGCTGCCCTGAGCCGATGCGTCACAGCAGCCCGGTCAAGTCCACGCCGCGCTCAAGCTCGGCCGGGGAGGGCAGGCGTGCCTCGCCCAGCAGATGCAGGAAGGTGGTGAACTCGGCGCTCCGGCCTATGCTGCAGGCCGCCACCGCCCGGCCACCGCACAGCACCCCCTTGGCGAGGGGCGCGCCGTAATGCGGGCATTTCGCCTGGAAGGCGCGCCTGCCGTCACCGTCCCGCAGGAACAGGACTGCCTCGTCGCCGGCCTTCCCCTCCGCCATGCCGCCGAGCGGGATGTCCTCGAGCCTGATCCTGATCTCGCCGGCCGCCATATCGGGGTCCTCACGCCGGTCCCGAAGGATTCCAGCCTACAAGTCGTGACCGACGACGAGGTTGCAGCGACCTGCCAACCCTCTGACCGAACTGAGGATTTCCGCGGATCGAGGTCGCTGCCCAAAAAAAGTCGCAAGAGGGTCCTGTCTTCGCGCGGATCGGACAAGGTCGTGACCGGCGTTTTGACAGGGAGGCGGCAATGTCTTTCGAGATCGTTCTGACGCAATCCGCGCAGGAAATCGCCGAGAGAAGCGGTGTTCTTCCAGTTCTCGAAGAGCGTGCGCGCGATGAAATCGCGGAACTACCGGGTGAGGGCCTCGAAGAACTCGAGCGCCGCCTGTTCCATGCCTTCGCGCTCGACGACGGCACCGAGGTGATCTGCTCGCTGACTGCCGACGGCGCTGTCAGGGTCGATGCCTGCGAGGCGGAAGCCGCCGCCTGACGCGCTTCGCGGAACCGTGAACGGCGGGACCGGATTGCTCCTCCCGCTTGAAGTGCCTCACGAAGCGTCCGCCGACGGTCTCCCTTCCGAAGGGAAGACGCCGCGGCGAGCGCTTCGCGAGACGCTCGTTCCCGCATCCGTCGAGGAGGAGACATGGCCCAGGACACCGTCGGCGTCGAAGCCGAGTTCACGAGCCGCGAGGCAGCCCGCGCCGCCAAGGACCGCCTCGTGAGGGCGGGGTTTGCCCGCAACAGCATCGACATCGATCGCGAGGGCGACACCTACATCGTCCATCTGCCGACCCAGGAGGCGAACCGGCAGCGGGCCGCGCGCATCCTCAGGGGCCGCGCCGTGATCGAGAGCGCCAAGAGCACCGGCTGGGCCGCCGCCGACACCCTCGGCAGCAACCGGCTGCTCACGCTCGGGCTCGCGGCCCTGGCAGGCTTCGCGCTCTACGGCCTGACCAACCGCCGCTGACACGCCGAACTCCCTGTGGGACCGCGCGCTGGTCCCGCAGGGAAACTATCGCGCCTCGAAGAAGCGGTTGCCTGGCCGTTCGAGGCCGAGATGGTCGCGCAGGGTCGTTCCCTCGTACGCCGTGCGGAACAGGCCGCGCCGCTGCAGCTCCGGCACCACGCCGGCGCAGAAGTCGTCGAGCCCTTCCGGCACGAAGGGGAACATCACGTTGAAGCCGTCGCAGGCCTCGCCCACGAGCCATTCCCCCATCCGGTCGGCGATCTGCTCCGGTGTGCCGACGAAGGTGAGCCCGCCATAGCCGCCGACGCGGCGCGCCAATTCGCGCACGGTCGCACCCGTGCGGCGGGCATAGTCGACGATCTGGGCCTGACCGCTCTTGCTGGCATTCGTCTCCGGGATTTCGGGCAGCGGCGCGTCGAGATCGAAGCCGGACGCATCGGTGCCGAGGCGGACCGAGAGGTTGGCGAGCCCGCTCTCGACCGGCACCAGTGCGTCGAGCCGCGCCTTCTTCGCCTTGGCCTCCTCCTCGGTGCCGCCGACCACGACGAAGGCGCCGGGCAGGATCTTTAGGGCGTCGCGGGACCGGCCCGCCGCCGCCATCCGGCCCTTCACATCGGCGTAGAATTTTTGGCCGGCCTCCAGCGAGGAGGCCGAGCCGAACACCATCTCGGCGGTCTCCGCCGCGATCTGGCGCCCGGCCTCGGAAGCGCCCGCCTGGACGATCACCGGCCAGCCCTGGACCGGGCGGGCGACGTTGAGCGGCCCCTTCACCTTCAGGAACTCGCCCCGGTGGTCCAGAGTGCGGAGCTTGGCGGGATCGAAGAACAGCCCCTGCTCGACGTCGCGGACGAAGGCGTCGTCGGCCCAAGAGTCCCACAGGCCGGTGACAACTTCGAAAAACTCGCGGGCGCGGGCGTAGCGCGTGGCGTGGTCGAGATGCGCGTCGCGGCCGAAATTCAGCGCCTCGTCCGGGTTGCCGGAGGTGACGAGGTTCCAGCCGGCGCGGCCCTTCGAGATATGGTCGAGCGAGGCGAACTTGCGGGCCACATGGTAGGGCTCGTTGTAGGTGGTCGAGGCGGTGGCGATCAGCCCGATCCGCTCCGTCACCATGGCGAGCGCCGGCAGCAGCGTCAGCGGATCGAAGGAGGTGACGGTGGCCGAGCGCTTCAGCGCCTCCATCGGCATATTCATCACCGCCAGATGGTCGGCCATGAAGAAGGCGTCGAACTTGGCCGCCTCCAGGGTGCGGGCGAAGCGCACGAGGTGGTCGAGGTTGAAGTTCGCGTCCGGAAAGCCGCCGGGATAGCGCCACCACGCGGTGTGGATGCCGATCGGGCGCATGAAAGCGCCGAGATGAAGTTGTTTCCGAGGCTCGCTCAACGGGGTCCTCCGGGCGCATCGACCCTTCGATGAGGCCGATATGGTGCACGTCGTCGCCCCGGCGTCACCGGTCAAACGGTCCGAGCGTGACGATATCGGCACCGACCCTAGGATTGCCCGTGCCTCATCCCTAAGGTTCGGGCGGATTGCAGCGACGAGGGGAGTGAGTATGGCCGGAGCGAGCGTCACGGGGGACGTGCCCTATCGCGCCCTGAACGGCTGGCTGGCGCTCGGCCTCGCCATCCCCTGCCTCGCCCTGGCGGCCCTGACCTTTCTCGGCGGCGGCGTGCTGGTGCTTGGCCGCGGCAGCGTCGGCCCGGTCTTCCTGCTCGTCTCCGTGGCGGCGCTGATCGCCGGGATCGTACTGCTCGCTGGGCTGATCACCCTGAAACCCCGGCAGGCGGCGGTGCTGACCCTGTTCGGGCGCTATCACGGCACCATCGCCCGCGACGGCTTCTGGTGGCGCAACCCGCTCACCGCGGTGGCCAAGGTCTCGCTCGCCACCGAGGCGCAGGAGACCAAGATCATCACCGTCAACGACCTGATGGGCAATCCGATCACCATCGCGGCCGCCGCGATCTGGCGGGTGCAGGACGCCGCGCGCGCCACCTTCGACGTCGGCAGCTACCACGAATTCGTCTCGCTCCAGGCGGAGGCGGCCCTGCGCAACATCGCCTCGACCCGCCCCTACGACCACGACGAGGCGGAGAATGTCGGCGAGGAGGCCGGCGACGCCAAGCGCCGGCTCGCGGAGAAGGCGACTCGCGTCGCCTCGCTGCGGGCCGACCGCGATGCGATCCATGCCGACCTCATCGCGGAGCTGGGCCAGCGCGTGGCGCTGGCGGGCGTGGTGGTGGAGGACGTGCGGATCACGCATCTCGCCTATGCCCCGGAGATCGCCGGCGCGATGCTCAAGCGCCAGCAGGCCGGCGCCATCATCGCGGCCCGCCGCCAGATCGTGGAGGGCGCGGTCGCCATCGTGCGCGACACGATCCGCCGCCTGGAACAGCCGGAGGACGGTCATGCCGGCATCCTCTTCGACGACCAGGGCCGCGCCAGCATGGCGCAGAACATGCTGATCATGATCGTTGGGGATCGCGAGGCGACCCCGGTCGTGAGCGTCGGGACGAAGCCGTAGACCGTCGCCCATCGATCCCGCGCCCGGGACGACCCCAATCGGCGAAATGCCCGATCTTGGGGGAGCCCGATCTTGGCAGCGGGCGGCGACCTTGCTCAGGGGACTTCGTCGAGCATGGGGCAGGACAAAGCCGTTCTTCGTCATCTCGTGGACGACGCGATCCGGCTGCTCAGGCCGGTCTGGCCGCTGGTGGCCGTCGCGACGGCCCTCGGATCGGTCGGCGGGCTCGCCACCGCAGCCGCCCTGTCCAAGATCAACCAAGCCTTCTACGGCGAGGGCGCGCTCGCCGACGGCGTGTTGCTGGCGTTTGCCGGGTTCGCGGCCCTGAGCGTCGTCGGCACCTTCGCGGCCAGCCTCGGCAACGCCTATGCGGGCGGGCGCATCCAGGCGGCCCTCAGCCGCGACCTCACCGACCAGATCCTGACCGCACCGATCGAGCGGATCGAGCGCCTCGGCAAGCACAAGCTGCTCGCCTCGCTCCAGGGCGACGTGAACACCATCTTCACGGCCATCGCGTTCCTCTCGCCGATCGTGGTGGCGTGCGGGACCCTGACCGGCTGCGGTGCCTACATGATCATCCTGTCACCGGCCCTGTCGGCGGTGACGGCGGCGGTCCTGATCCTCGAAAGCCTGGGCGCGAATGCCCTGCGCCGGAACATGCTCCGCTACTTCGAAGACGTCCGCAAGAATCGCGAGGCGACCCAGAAGCACTATCTCACCCTGACGGAGGCGGCGAAGGAGCTGCGCATCGGCCGCGAACGCCGGCTGCACCTGCGCAACGTCGCGCTTCGGGACTGTATCGAGCAGGCGCGCCGGCTGATGGCGCGCATCGCCGTCATCCAGCAATCGCTGTCGATGCTGAGCCAATCGACCAACTTCCTGCTGTTCGCCGGTCTCATCGCCTACAAGGCCCTCGCCGGTATCAGCGGCGCCGAACTCTCCGGTTTCGTGCTCGTGCTGCTCTACATCCAGGCGCCGATCGCACAGCTGATCCACTTCGTGCCGATGATCGGGCAGGCTCAGGTCGCCTACCGACGCATTGCCGAGTTTTCGGACGACGGGGCGGAGGCGGAAGCCGGCCTTCTCTCGCCGGCGTCGACGCGGCCGGCTCCTCGCCTCCACGACATCACCCTGCGCGGCGTGAGCCACGGCTTTCCGGCCGCGGACGGCAAGGCGCCCTTCACCCTGGGCCCGATCGACCTGACGATCCGGGCCGGCGAGATCCTGTTCATCGTCGGCGAGAACGGCTCGGGCAAGACGACGCTGATCAAGCTGCTGCTCGGCCTCTACCCGCCGCAAGCGGGAGAGATCCTGCTCGACGGCGTGCCGGTGACACCGCAGACCCGCGACGCGTACCGCCAGCACTTCTCGGCGATCTTCTTCGACTACCACCTGTTCGACGAGCTGATCCCGACCGACGGCGCCGGCCCGGAGGCCGCCCGGCCGCTGCTGGAGCGGCTCGATCTCGCCCGGAAGGTCGAGATCGCCGAGGGCCGCTTCTCCACCACCGATCTCTCGACCGGCCAGCGCAAGCGCCTCGCCCTGGTGCAGGCCGCCCTCGAAGGACGCCCGGTCCTCGTTCTGGACGAGTGGGCGGCGGAGCAGGATCCGACCTTCCGGCGGCGGTTCTACGAGGAACTCCTGCCGGAGCTCCGCCGCGGAGGACGAACGCTCGTCGTCATCAGCCACGACGACCGCTACTTCGGCGCCGCCGACCGGGTGCTGCACTTGGCGGAAGGGCGGATCGCGGCGATCACGGAGAAGGCACCCGCGGCGGCCGAGCCGGTCTGACCGGACGGCGAAGCCGGTTGTTTCCCGCTTCGCTCCGAAACCGTGGCCGTTGCGGATCAGATATCCAGCTCGCTCCCGTCCGCGAAGGCTGCCCGCTCGGTGATGAAGGCGAAGCGTGCCTCGGGCTTGTTGCCCATCAGCCGCTCCACCGTGTCGCCGGTCGATTCCCGCGCCTCGTCGAGGACCGCGACGCGCAGCAGCGTGCGCTTCTTCGGGTCCATCGTCGTTTCCTTGAGCTGCGCCGGCATCATCTCGCCGAGGCCCTTGAAGCGGCCGATCTCGACCTTGCCGTTCTTGAACACGGTCTTAATGATCCGCTCCTTGTCCGCGTCGTCGCGGGCATAGGCCGACTTCGCGCCCTGGCTGATCCGGTAGAGCGGCGGGATCGCCAGATAGAGATGCCCCTTGTCGATGAGCTTGGGCATCTGCCGGTAGAAGAAGGTGATCAGCAGCGAGGCGATGTGGGCGCCGTCCACGTCCGCGTCGGTCATGATGATGACCCGGTCGTAGCGCAGGTCCCCCTCGCGGAAATTGGCGCCGGTGCCGCAGCCGAGCGCCAGCGTCAGGTCCGAGATGAGCTGGTTGGCGCCGAGCTTGTCGCGGCTGGCGGAAGCCACGTTCAGGATTTTTCCACGCAACGGCAGGACAGCTTGCGTGGCGCGATCCCGCGCCTGCTTGGCCGAGCCGCCGGCCGAGTCGCCCTCGACGATGAAGATCTCCGAGCCCGCGGTGCCGGCGGCGGAGCAATCGGCGAGCTTGCCGGGCAGGCGCAGCTTGCGGGTCGCCGACTTGCGGGCGACCTCCTTCTCCTGCCGGCGGCGCAGGCGCTCCTCCGCCCGGTCGATGACCCAGTCGAGCAGCTTGTTGGCCTGGGCGGGCGAGGCCGCGAGCCAGTGGTCGAAGGCGTCGCGCACCGCCGTCTCGACGATGCGGGACGCCTCCACCGTGGCGAGCTTGTCCTTGGTCTGGCCCTGGAATTCCGGCTCGCGGATGAAGACCGAGAGCATCGAGGCGCAGGTCGCCATCACGTCGTCGGTGGTCACCGACGTCATGCGCTTGGCCTGGTTCACCCGCTCGGCGTGCTCGCGCAAGGCCCGCAGCAGCGCGACGCGTAGGCCGGATTCGTGGGTGCCGCCCTCCGGCGTCGGGATCGTATTGCAGTAGGAATGCGAGACCCCGTCATCCGCCACGGTCCAGGCCACCGCCCATTCGAGCGAGCCGTGCGAGCCGGGCTTCGTCACCTTGCCGGAAAAAATCGAGTCGAGGACGAGCTCCTTCCCCTCGATGTCGCGGGCGAGGTAGTCGGACAGGCCGCCGGGGAAGCGGTGCACCGCCTCGGCCGGCACGTCGTCGAGCCCTTCGAGCAGGGCGGGGGCGCAGCGCCAGCGGATCTCGACGCCGCCGAACAGGTAAGCCTTCGACCGGGCCATCTTGAACAGGCGGCGGGGGTCGAACTTCAGCGAGCCGAAGATCTGCGCGTCGGGGTGGAAACGCACCCGCGTGCCGCGCCGGTTCTGCACCCGGCCGACCGTCTCCAGCGAACCCTGCGCATGGCCGCGGGAGAAGGTCTGGCGGTAGAGGGTCTGGTTGCGGGCGACCTCGACCTCGAGCACGTCCGAGAGCGCGTTCACCACCGAGATGCCGACGCCATGCAGGCCGCCGGAGGTCTCGTAGACCTTCGAGTCGAACTTACCGCCCGCATGCAGCGTAGTCATGATGACTTCGAGCGCGGACTTGCCCGGAAACTTGGGGTGCGGATCGACGGGGATGCCGCGGCCGTTATCCGTCACGACGAGGGCGCCCGTCTCCTCCAGCTCCACCTCGATGAAGCTCGCGTGGCCCGCGACCGCCTCGTCCATGGAGTTGTCGATCACCTCGGCGAAGAGGTGGTGCAGCGCCCGCTCGTCGGTGCCGCCGATATACATGCCCGGCCGGCGCCGAACCGGCTCCAGTCCCTCCAGCACCTCGATCGCCGAGGCGTCGTAACCCGCCTCCGCCGTCTCCGGCGCGGGCGCCGGCTGAGGCGCCACGGGGGTGAGGCGACGGCGGCGCTCGGCCTCCGCGGCGGGAGGCTTGCTTCCTGGTCCGAACAGGTCGCGTGCCGGATCGCTCACGCGACGGCTCCTCGAATCGGGTCGGAGACGGGCTGCATGGCTCTTCATACCCTCGTTGTAACGGAACAAACAGGAAACAAAAAGTCTCCCGTCCGCTTCCGCCGGTCGCAGTACCACGGCGGCCGGTCGTGTTCGAAGCCCGGCCGGCGCAGGTCGGCCGGCACGGTCCTGGCCCAGTGATGCGGGCGGATGGTTAAGAGTGCCTCACGAAGCCGGCTCATGACTGCGAACCTGCGGCGGAAACGAGGCAGCGAAACGTTAAGGCGGCGCGGTCCAGAGTGGCGGAGGGAACAGAGGATGGTTTCCGGACGTTAACTCAACAAGGTCAGCTTGACCGTAAGGGAGCCACGCCGATGACCCCCGCCGCAGCCCAAGCGCGTCACCTCTCCCTCGTGCGCCTGGAGCAGGCGGCCGGACAAGCCTTCGGCTACGCGGACGAGCCGGATCCCGCCGTTTCCCGGTCGTCGATGCTGTTCTCGTCGTCGGGCTTCGCCATCGCCACCGTGGCGACGGCGCTTGCTGCCACCATCACCTATCTCGTCTGATCCTCTCGCCGGGCTGCGGAGCGGTCATGCCGCCGCGGGCATCGCGCAGAGACGGATGTCCCGCGCCAGCGCATCGACCCGCGCCGGATCCGAATCCCAGGCGAACATGAAGCGGGACGCCCCGCCGATGAAGCCGTAGAACTGCCAGCCGCGGGCGCGCAGTCGCTCCTGGACCGACGCCGGCAGGTTCAGGAACACGCCGTTGGCTTCAACGGGCGCGGCGAGCGACACACCCGGAACATCCGCAATTCCTTGCACGAGGCGCCGGGCACAGTCGTTGGCGTGGCGGGCGTTGCTGAGCCAAGCCCCGCTCTCCAGCATGCCGACCCAGGGGGCCGAGAGGTAGCGCATCTTCGAGGCGAGCTGCCCAGCCTGCTTGCAGCGATAATCGAAATCCTCGGCGAGCCGGCGGTCGAAGAAGATCACCGCCTCGCCCACCGCCATGCCGTTCTTCGTACCGCCGAAGCAGAGCACATCGACGCCGGCCTTCCAGGTCAACGCAGCGGGTGACACTTCGAGTGAGGCGCAGGCATTGGCGAAGCGGGCGCCGTCCATGTGCAGGCGCAGGCACGCCGCGCGGCAGGTCGCGGAAATCGCAGCAATTTCGTCCGGCGTGTAGACCCGCCCCGTCTCGGTCGCCTGGGTCAGGGTCACCGCCCGCGGCTTCGGGAAATGGATGTCGCTGCGCTTGCCCGCGATCATCCGCACGGTGTCGGGGGTGAGCTTGCCGTCCTCGGTCGCGGCGGTGAGCAGCTTCGAGCCGTTGGAGAAGAATTCCGGCGCGCCACACTCGTCGGTCTCGACATGAGCCGAATCGGCGCAGATCACGCTGTGGTAGGATTGGCAGAGCGAGGCCAGGGCCAGCGAGTTGGCCGCCGTGCCGTTGAAGACGAAGAACACCTCGCAATCGGTCTCGAACAAACGGCGGAAACCGTCGGCGGCGGCCTGAGTCCAGGAATCGGCGCCGTAGGCCGGGGCGTGGCTGGCATTGGCCGCCTGCATCGCCTCGAAGGCCTCCGGGCAGATCCCGGCATAGTTGTCGCTGGCGAATTGCTGCTCGGCCACGGTGGGCTCCGGCTCTGATTTCGTGAAATGCGAAAGGCCGGACGGTGAATGCACCGCCCGGCCTCACGATGGGATTGTCTCTCCGCCGGGCGGTCTTCGCACCCCGCCCCGCCGATTCGGCCGACGGACGGCCCCGTCTGTCAGGCGGCGGCGAGCGCCATCGACATCGATTCCTTCTTCATCAGCTCGCGGTAGAACCCGTCGAGATGGGTGAGTTTTTCGGGCGAGCCGTCCTGGACGATCTTGCCGCCCTCCAGCACCACGATCCGGTCGAAGTCCTTCAGGGTCGAGAGCCGGTGGGCGATGGCGATGACGGTGCGGCCCTTCATCAGGTTGGCGAGCGCGGCGCGGATCGCCTCCTCGGATTCCGCGTCCAGCGCCGAGGTCGCCTCGTCGAGGAGCAGGATCGGCGAGTCCTTCAG
The DNA here is from genome assembly GCF_002355515.1 of Methylorubrum populi. Taxonomy (NCBI): domain Bacteria; kingdom Pseudomonadati; phylum Pseudomonadota; class Alphaproteobacteria; order Hyphomicrobiales; family Methylobacteriaceae; genus Methylorubrum; species Methylorubrum populi. Next base: position 3,687,150 of record NZ_AP014809.1, read on the forward strand.
GATCGCGCGGGCGATGGCGATGCGCTGGCGCTGGCCGCCGGAGAGCTTCACGCCGCGATCGCCGACGATGGTGTCGAAGCCCTCCGGCAAGGCTTGGATGAAGTCGGTGCAGTGCGCGGCCTCTGCCGCCTTCCACACCTCCTCGTCGGTGGCATCGGGCCGGCCGTAGCGGATGTTCTCGCGCAAGGAGCGATGGAACATCGACACGTCCTGCGGCACCACCGTAATCGCCTCGCGCAAGCTCTCCTGCGTGACGCGGTTGATGTCCTGACCGTTGATCAGGATGCGCCCGCCCTGCACCTCGTAGAAGCGCTGGATCAGCGAGAACAGGGTCGACTTGCCGCCGCCGGACTTGCCGACGAGGCCGACGGTCTGGCCCGCGGGGATCAGCAGGTCGAAGTCGGAGAACACGGTGCGCCCGTCGGGATAGCTGAAGGCGACGTGGTCGAAATGCATCTCGGCGCCGGTCTGGCCGACGAGCTTCTCGGCCTCCGGGTGATCGACGAGCTCGTGCGGCTGCAGCAGGGTGTGCAGCGCTTCCGACAGGCGGGCGGTGTGCTGGGTCGCGTCCACCAGCGCCACGGCGAGGTCGCGGGTCGCGGCGAGGATGCGGATGCCGAGCGTGCAGACCAGCACCACCTGACCGGTCGTCGCCTGACCGGCCTCCCACATCTTGATCGACCAGTAGAGCAGGCCGAGGATCGAGAGCACGGTGAGGATGGCGTGGGTGATGCGCAGCTTCTCGAGGTAGAGCAGCGACGAGCGGCGCGCCCGCATCTCCGTGCCGATGGTGCCGTCGAAGCGCACGAATTCGCGGTTGAAGGCGGAGAAGGCGCGCACCAGCGGCATGTTGCCGACGAGATCGACCATCTCGCCGTCCACGCTCGCGGCCTTGGCGGCGAAGTCGTGGTGCAGCGGCTTGCCGGCGGACGCCATCTTGAACATCAGCAGCACGACCGCGGCGAAGATGCCGGCGAGCACCAGCGCCATCGTCATGTTCACGGTGCCGATGTAGATGATCGACAGCGTGGCCGCCACGCAGGGCGGCATCACGTTGAACGTGAACATGTTCTCGACAGTGAAGATCGCGTTCGAGGTCGCGGTGATGCGCGAGGCGAGCGTGCCCGGCTGACGGTCGGCGAAGAAGGACGGCGCGTGGCCCGTCATGTGGCGGAAGAGGTCGCGGCGGATGTCGCCGGTGACGCCGACGAAGGTGAAGGCGCCGACCAGCGCCGCCACGCGCCAGAGCATGTTGTCGGCGGCGATGAAGGCGATGAGCAGCGCGAGCGCCGACCAGACCTGACCCGCACTCGGTCCCTTGCCGAGGGCGTCGACCACCCCCTTCAGCGCATAGTCGGTCGAGACCGAGAAGGTCACGGCGCCGAGCACGGAGAACAGGATCACAAGGTGCGGAATGATCCGGCGCTTGAGATAGCGCCCGACAAAGGCCCCCGGTCTGTTGGCGTATTGGCAGAGATCTTCCATCGCGATCGTCAGTCCCGATTCGATCAGACCCGCTGGGCGCCGATTGTGGCTGGAGGGCGCACGAACCGCCCTAAAACCGCAACGCGAAGCGTCGCCTTATGTTTCAAGCGCGCGCAGCTTTACGCCGTGTAGCGGAGCGAAGCTGAACCGGACTTGAGCGGATGTGCGGCGCGGGAACGATTCCAACCGCGTCGGCCCTCGCAGGTCAAGACGGCTCGCGCGCGTCGTCCTCGTCCCGGCGCCGCGTTTCCGGCATGATCAGCAGCACCAGCGCCAACCCGACGGCGCCGACGACGGCGAGACCCATGAACGCCGTCTGGCTTCCGAGCTCGTCCGCCATGAAACCCGCCAGCGCCGTCGAGAGCGCGGCACCGATGCCCATGCCGGTGCCGACCGCGCCGAGGGCGGTGTTGAACCGTCCCGTGCCGCGGGTGACGTCGGACACGATCAGCGGAACCATGACGCCGAGAACGGAGGCCGAGATGCCGTCGAAGACCTGGATCGCGACCATCCAGTAGGGGTCGCTGACGAAGGCGAAGAGCAGGCCGCGCACGGGCAGCGCCGCGAAGCCGATCACGAGGAGCGGCTTGCGTCCCCAGCTCTGGGCGAGGCGCCCGACGAACGGGGCGGTGAGGGCGAGAACCGCCTGAGGGACCATGATGCAGGCGGCCACCAGCGCCGTCGCGGTCTCGCTGGCGCGCAAGGTCATGACGCTGCCGACCAGCGGCAGCATCGCGGCGTTGGCGAGGAAGAACAGCACCATGCAGGCGGCGAAGCACAGCAGCGCCCGGTTCTTCAGGAGTACCGCAACGCCGCCGGCCTCGCGCGGCTCCGGCTCGCGGAGCGCCGGCCGGGGCCTGCCCGTCTCCGCGGCGCGTCCCGACGGAATGAACGACAGGGACACCAGCGCCGGGATTACCAGCAGGCCGGCGAGATAGAACACCGCGTTGTTCGAGAGATAATAGCCGATCGCGCCCATGCCGGCGGCGCCGAGCGCGTTGCCGATCGCCGAGAAGCTCGCGTTGCGGCCCAGCCGCTCGCCGGCCCGGGCGTGGCCGACGAGGCCGATGGAGATCGCGGCGATCGCCGGCGTCAGCACGCAGCTCGCCGCCGAGTGGATCGCCATGGCCAGCATGACGACAAGGTAGGTGGGAAGCGCGGCGAGCATCACCGCGCTCGCCCCGACCCAGAAGGCCGAGAAGCCGGCGGCGAAGCGCTTCGAGCGCGAGGCATCGACGAAGGCGCCGCCGGGCATCTGCCCGAGCAGGCTGACGAGGCTGCCGACGGTCAGGGCGAGGCCGATATCCGACTGCGTCCACTTCTGCTGGGTGAAGTAGACGGCGAGGAACGGGCCGAACCCGGTCTGCAGGTTGGCGATGAAGAAGGTGAAGGCGTCGAGGCCGTAGGTCGCGCGGCGCGACGGCTCGGCCGGGCCGAGCGCGGGCTCGCCCGCGCGGCCCGCGCGGCGGACCGGGCGGGCGCCGCCCCGCTCGCGGTTGTCGCTGCGATGCGTGTCGCGCTCGCGCGCCGGATACGCCCGCCGTTCCGTCACCGGGAATGCCGTCATTTGTCCGGCGTCTTCTCCTGCGGCCGGTCGGGGGCCTTGTCGGACGGGGCGGCGGCAGCCTTCTCGGCCGCGGCGGAGGCGTCGCCCTCCGCCGGCTGGACGGCGGCACCGGGACTCGTGGCGCCGAGCACGACGATCGGCTCGCCGGCCTTGTATTCGGGCGAGACCCGGACCTGATTGCGGTTGAGCTGCAGCGTGAGCCGGCCGACCTTTCCTTCGGTGGTGAACTTCAGGACCCGCCAATCCACGGCAATCTTGCGCGAACCGACGCCGAGGAAGCCGCCGAAGTCGATCACCGCCGCGCGGGGCCGTCCGTCGCGGTCGATGATCACGTCGATGATGCGGCCGAGGTCGTCACCGTTCATCGCGCGCACGCTCTTGCCGAGCAGGCTCTCGTAATCCTGGGTATCGAGCACCACCGCCGGGGTGCCGCCACCCTGGGACGGCGCCACGCCACCATTGGCGGGAACCGCGGGCGCAGCCGGCACCGCGGTCGGGGGAGCCGCGGCGGGCGGCGAGGCCGGCGGCGAGGCCTCGCCGGAAGCGCCCGAGGAGCCGTCGGCCGCCATGGCCGCCGTAGCGAGGAGGACGATCGCCGGTGTCACGATCGGCCGGATCAGTCTGCGCACCCCTATACCTCTCGACAGTCTGCTGAACCCGCATGCCGGCTGCCACGAGCCGGCCGCTCACCGGACGGTATGGGGCGGGCGGACGGGTCGTCCATGCCCGGCAACCGCGGCGAAGTTGTGGATGGCCCAGTCGATCGAACCGGTCCATCGACCCGACCGCTTCGAACCGACCGGTCCGATCGTGATCGAGGCCCGGCATATCGCAGCGCCGAGCAACGTCGATGCCAGTCCACCGTAACCCATCGGACAGGCACGGCCACCGTCTGGTTTTCGCCCAAACCCTGCCTTAGACGGATGCAGGAGATCTTAACGTTGCCGAGCCTCGGCCGTGCTCTCGACCACGCTCCCGGCCGGACCTTGTCCGAGCCGGAGCCTGCCGAGGCTACAGCGGGGATCGGCTGGTACGAGGACAGGACACCCATGCGACACCCGTCGAGACTTTGCGCCGCGGCGCTTCTCGCCGCGAGCCTCGGCGGCTGCCAGGCGCTCGGCGGCGGCGGCGGCGTCATGCCGGAGACCGATATCGGCCCCCCGCCCTCCGCCCGCGGCACTCTGCCGGGCCGCCCCCTGCGCAGCGCGCAGACCGATGACGACGGTCGCCCGGTCGCGGCCATGCCGACCCGCTCCCTCGAACTGCCGAAGAACATCCGCGGCCAGACCCGCACCGCCGACGAAGGCCCGCGCCGGATCCGCCGCGAGGAGATCGACGGCGAGCCGACGACGCGGACCAGTTCCGGCGGCCTCGCGCCCCAGATGGGATCGGGCGGCAGCGTCGGGCTCGGCGGCAAGTTCTGAGGCGCGCCGCCCGCGGATCGGGCGGCTCGAACGGGCAGGGCATCGACGGCTCAGGCCGTCGGCGCCTTCCGCCCACCCCAGTGGTCGTTCAGGCGCCCGCCGTAATCCGGATCGGAGAAGGGGTCCTCCCCGGGTCCGTGCGTCGGTGCACCCTCGAGATCGGCGGGATCGATATCGACCACGTATCCGCCGAGTTCCACCGAATAGGTCAGCGCGTTCCACGGCAGCGGATGGTAGGTCTCGCCGAAACCGAGAAATCCGCCGAAGGACAGCACCGCGTAGGCGACCTGCCCCGATACCTTGTCGACCATGAAGTTGTGGACGCTGCCGAGGTGGCGACCGGTCCCGTCGTAAACCGGCGTGCCCTCGACCTTGTCCGAGGCGATCAGCCGGGGGGTCTCGTCGGTCGCCACACCCTCACCGGATGCGGGATCCAGTTCGAGCGTTCCCGGCTTTCGATAGGCCCGCTCCTCGGGCAGATCCGTCGGCATCCAAGTCTCCGAAATCTCCAGGCCAGCCCTGAACCGCTCCCAACGGGCTCGCGATCCAGGGTGTTGCTTGAATGCGGTGTGGCTGGCGCGGTTCCCCCCGCGGACCCGGCGAGAGCGGCGTGGCGCCCGACGATCGCCCCTCGGACCCGGCCCGACCATCGCAAAAAATCCCTCGGGTGGCGGATTGGGCTGCGGAAAGGTCCGCTGATCTGTGGATGGACGGCGCAGCGGTGCCGTTCTCCACTTGGAACGGGCGCGGCACCGCTTAGTTGTTGCTCCCTAGTGCCCCCATGCCCTCGTGGATCTCCCTCGGGGTCGGGTCACGAATCTGCCGGTCCGCAGGACGGAGGGAAACCATGGCTACCAAGACGACGGAGAAGAAGGCGGCTGCGCCCAAGAGTGCCCCGAAGAAGGAGACCGCCACCAAGGCTGCCTCCGGCACCAAGCCCAACGCGCTTCAGCAGCCCCTGAAGCCGTCTCCCGAACTCGCCGCCATCGTCGGCGACAAGCCCCTGCCGCGCGGCGAGGTCGTCAGCAAGGTGTGGGAGCACATCAAGAAGCACAACCTCCAGAACCCGGAGAACAAGCGCGAGATCGTCGCCGACGACAAGCTCAAGAAGATCTTCGGCAAGGACAAGTGCTCGATGTTCGAGATGAACAAGCATCTCGCCGCGCACCTGAAGTCCTGATTTCGGAGAACCGTTCGCGGGCCGTCCCTCGGAGTACGGAGCCGGTTAGACCGGTCCGTACGTCCGGCGGGCTCGGGCGCGATGGGTCTCAGGCGATGCTGCGCAGCACGCCGCCATCGACCCGCAGGGCCGCCCCGGTGGTGGCGCTCGCGGCGGGCGTGCAGAGATAGGCCACCATGTTGGCCACCTCTTCCGGCTGGGCCAGACGCTTGAGGAGGGAGGTGGGCCGGTTCTCGGCGATGAAGGCACGGCCCTTGGCCTCCAGGTCGCCGTCCCCTGCACCCATCGATTCCAGAAAATCCGCCACGCCCTCGGTCATGGTCGGACCGGGCAGGACGCTGTTGACCGTGACGCCGCTGCCGCCCACCGTCTCCGCCAGCCCGCGGGAGACGGCGAGCTGCGCCGTCTTCGTCATCCCGTAATGGACCATCTCCGGCGGGATATTGATCCCGGATTCGCTGGCGATGAAGACGATCCGGCCCCAGCCGCGCTCGACCATGCCGGGGCCGTAGGCGCGCGCGAGGCGGATGCCGCTCATCACGTTCATCTCGAAGAAGTGGCGCCATTCGGCATCCGCGATCTCGAAGAACGGCTTCGGCTCGAAGATGCCGGCGTTGTTGACGAGGATGTCGACCCTCGGCAGGGCGGCGACGAGTTCGGCCGCGCCCTCCTCGGTGCCGACGTCGCCGATGCCGGCGATGAACTCGCCGCCGGGCACTTCGCCGCGCAGACGGGCGATCGCCGCGTCCACCCGCTCGGCGGTGCGGCCGTTGACGGCGACATAGGCGCCGAGCCGGCCGAGTTCGCGGGCCACCGCGTAGCCGATGCCGCCTGTCGAGCCGGTGACGAGGGCGCTGCGTCCCTTCAGATCGATGTCCATCCTCCACCTCCGCCCGCCGCGATCCTCCGTATCGAGGAACAACGCGCGACCGGCGGGATGGGTGCTCGGCCCTGCAACCGCCAGCGGTCGGCGCTCACGGCCCCGCCCGCCGCAGACCGCTTGCCACCGAACCGGCCAGCGCCAGGACGACGGCGCACCAGAGGGTGGTGGCGAAGGCGCCCACCGGCCCGCCCGCGATCAGGCCGAACAGCACGGCGACCAGCGCCGCCCCGATCGACTGGCCGACGAGCCGGGCGCTCGCCTGCATGCCGCTGGCGCCACCGCTGCGCTCCCGCGGGGCGCTGGTGATGATGACCTTGTTGTTGGGCGACTGGAACAGCCCGAAACCAACGCCCGAAAGCGTCAGGCGCCAGACGACGTCGAAGGTCGAGGGTGCCTGCGGCAGCAGGGCAAGGGAGGCCATGCCGGCCGCCAGGAGGACGAGGCCGAGGCTGCCGAGCAGTCCCGGCGGCACGCGGTCGGCGAGCCGGCCGGCGAACGGCGACATCGCCGCGATGGCGAGCGGCCACGGCGTCATCAGCAAGCCGGTCCGGGTCTCCGAGAAGCCCAGCCCGTCATGGAAGTAGAAGGGCAGGGCGACGTAGGCGATCATCTGCGCCGCGAACGAGCAGACCGAGGCTACCATCGACAGGGCGAAGGCCGGGATCCGCAGGAGATCGAGCGGCAGGAGCGGCACCGCGAGCCGGATCTGGCTGCGCACGAAGACGATGCCGGCCGCCACCGACGCCACGAGCGCCGCCGCGGCGAGCCAGCGGGTGCCGGGATCAGCGAGGCCGTCGAGGCCGACGATGAGCAGACCGATGGTCAGGGCGTTGAGGCCGGCGCTCCGCAGGTCGAAGCGGCGGGCGGAGCGGGGCGTGTAGGGCAGGGTGCGGGCGCCGACCGCCAGCGCCACGAGCCCGACCGGCAGGTTGACGAGGAACAGCCAGGGCCAGGCCGCGACCGAGAGGATCGCGGCGGCAACCGTTGGCCCAGCGGCGGCGGCCACCGCCACGATCAGCGCCACGTTGCCGACCCCGCGCCCGATCAGTCGGTGCGGGTAGATGAAGCGCACCAGCGCGATGTTCACGCTCATGATCCCGGCCGCGCCGAGCCCTTGGGCGACCCGTGCGGCCGTTAAGCTCGCGAGGTTCGGCGAAATGGCGCAGGCGAGCGAGGCCGCGGTGAAGACGGCAAGACCGCTCAGATAGACCCGACGGTAGCCCCAGATCTCGCCGAGCGTCGCCAGGGGCAGCAGGGCGGCGGTGACCGCGATCTGGTAGGCGCTGACGATGAAGATCGCGTCCGAGGCCGGCACGTCGAGGTCGCGGGCGATCACCGGCAGGGCGACGTTGACGATCGCACCGTCGAGCACCGCCATCGCGATGGCGAGCGCCATGGCCGAGAGCGCCAGCATCCGCTCCCGCAGCGGCAGCCCGTCGCCGCCAGCCTCTCCCGTTCTTCGCGCCGTCACCGTCCACCATCCGGAGCTTGCAGGCTGCCGATCCGCCCTATCTGTCCCTCACCGGACGGGGCGCCGAGCCTCGGCACCGGCACGCCGTTGGGGTAGAGCCCGAGTCGACCTTTCAGCGTCGCCGAGCCGTCCGAGCCCGCGGCGCCGCGCTCAAGTTTCGTGTGTCTGTATCGTCTTTTCCTGAATGCCGGCCACCGGAGACGAAGTGTCTATGCGTGCCCACCCCTTCCTCGCGCTCCTTCTCACGCCGCTCTTGACGCTGACGCCGGTCGCCGCCCGTGCTCAGGAACAGACGCCGCTCGGCATCGGCCTCGAAGGCTTCGCCTATCCCTTTCCGGTGCGATTCGTGCCGCTGACGCGCGACGGCGAAGCGCAGCGCCTCGCCTACATGGATGTTCCGGCCGCCGAGAACGCCAACGGCCGCACGGTGCTGCTGCTGCACGGGCGCAACTTTCCTTCGAGCTACTGGGAGCCGGTGATCCGCGCCCTCTCGAACGCGGGCTACCGCGTGGTGGTCCCCGACCAGCTCGGCTTCGGCAAGTCGTCGAAGCCGGTGGGCGCGTTCACCTTCGACCGGATGGCTGCCGACACGATCGCGCTCGCCGACAGCCTCAAGATCTCCCGCTTCGACGTGGTGGCCCATTCGATGGGCGGCATGCTCGCGGTCCGGCTCGCGCGAAGCTATCCGCAGCGGGTCAACAGCCTCGTGTTGGAGGCGCCGATCGGGCTCGAGGATTACCGCTTCACCGTGCCTCCGGTCCCCGACGAGACGCTGCTCGCCCGCGAGGGCGATCTCAGCGCCGACGCCTACCGCAAGCAGTTGATGACGAGCTACGCGCTCTCGATCCCCGCCTCGGCGATCGAGCCGTTCGTGTCGATCCGCGAGCGGGTGAAGGGCTCGGGCGAGTATCCGCGCTGGCTCAAATCCTTCGTGAACTCCTACCAAATGATCTGGGGCCAGCCGGTGGTCCACGAGATCCCGCTGGTGAAGGCGCCGACCCTGTTCATCATGGGCGCCAACGACCACAACGCCCCCGGCAAGGGCTTCGCCCCGGCCGAGATGCGCTCCGGCATGGGCGACAATACGGGGCACGCCCGCGCCCTCGCCGGCCGGATGCCGAACGGCAAGGCCGAGGTGATCAACAATGTCGGCCACCTCGTTCACATGGAGGCGACCGAGATGTTCAACGCGCTGACGCTCGAATTCCTCAACACGCATTGAGTGGGCCGCGCTGGGTCGAGATCGGGAGAGAGCGATGGATGTCGGTTTCATTGGGCTCGGCCGCATGGGCCGGGCCATGGCGGCGCAGCTCGTCGCGGCGGGGCACCGGGTGCGGGTCTGGAACCGCTCACCGGAGGCGGCGCGGGCAGTCGAGGGCGCAGAGCCCGTGGCGAGCGCCGCCGAGGCGTTTTCCGGGGATGCCGCGATCACCATGCTCGCCGACGACGCGGCCCTGCGCGCCGTGACCATTGAGGGCGGGCTGCTCGATTCCGGCCAGCGGCCGGGTGTGCATGTCGGCATGTCCACGATCTCGGTGGCGCTCGCCAAGGAACTGGCGGCGGTCCACGGACGCGCGGGCGTGCCCTACGTCTCCGCCCCGGTCTTCGGCCGGCCGGACGCGGCTTCGAACGGCGCGCTCAACATCATCGCCGCGGGTGACGATGCGGCGATCGCGCAGGTGCAGCCGCTGTTCGACGCCATGGGCAGCAAGACCTGGCGCTTCGGCGCGGAGCCTGAGCGGGCCAACGCCGTGAAGCTCGCGGGCAACTTCATGCTGGTCTCGGCCATCGAGGCGATGGGGGAGGCAGCCGCCTTCGCCGAGGGGCACGGCATCGCGGGCGCCGACGTGCTGGAGATGCTCACCAGCACCCTGTTCGCCTCGCCGGTCTACAAGAACTACGGCGCGATGATCATGGCGGGCCGCTACGAGCCGCCGGGCTTCACCATCCGACTCGGCCTCAAGGATGTCCGCCTCGCGCTGGCGGCGGGTGAAGCGGTCAACGTGCCGATGCCCTTCGCCAGCGTGCTGCGCGACAACCTCCTCGACGCCATCGCCCACGGCGACGGCGACAAGGATTTTGCCGGTCTTGCCACGGTGGCCGCCCGGCGCAGCGGGCGGTAGGTCTCAGCGATTGGTGTTCGACGCGGTCTGGCCGAACATCACCCGCTTGGCGTCCTCGCTCATCGGATGGCCGTGGTTCGGGTTGACCTCGGCCGCGCGCGCGTAGGCCGCCCTGGTGGCGGGGCGATCCGCGATCGCCTCGAACCAGCGCTTCAGGTTCGGATGATCGTCGAGCCGCTGGCCCTGCTTCTCCCACGGCACGATCCAGGGATAGGCGGCCATGTCGGCGATGGTGTAGTCGGCGCCCGCAACGAAGGCGCGGTCGGCGAGCCGCCGGTCGAGCACGCCGTAGAGCCGGTTCGTCTCCTTCACGTACCGGTCGATGGCGTAGGGGATCTTCTCCGGCGCGTATTGCGAGAAATGGTGGTTCTGGCCGAGCATCGGCCCGAGGCCGCCCATCTGCCAGAACAGCCATTGCAGGGTTTCGGCCCGGCCGCGCAGGTCGGCGGGAAGGAAGCGCCCGGTCTTCTCCGCGAGGTAGAGCAGGATCGCGCCCGACTCGAACAGCGAGACCGGCTCTCCGCCGTCGGAAGGGGCCTGATCGACGATGGCCGGCATGCGGTTGTTCGGTGCGATCTTCAGGAAGGAGGCCTCGAACTGGGCGCCCTTGCCGATGTCCACCGGGTGGATGGTGTAGGGGAGGCCGGCCTCCTCCAGGAACATCGTCACCTTGTGGCCGTTCGGGGTTGGCCAGTAGTACAGATCGATCATTGCTGCGCCTCGTCTCCGAACCCGCGAGGGCGGGCCCTCCGACCTGCGGCGAAGTGGGATCGTCGAGCGATCCGATCAAGCCGCGATCGACGCAAGGCTATGCGTCCCGCCGCTGAGGACGTCCTTTACCTTTCCCGTGCTCTGCTGCCGCGACGCACGGAGGACGGTTCATGGTGTCGGCAGTCTCCACGAGTTCGGCGGGCCTGAGCGCCGCCCTGCAGAGGTTCGACGGGGCGGCTGCCCGGGTCGCCTCGCCCCAATCCGCCGCCGAGCCGGTTACGGCCGTCACCGATCTGGCCTCGGCCTCGTTCGGCGTTTCCGTGAACACGGCGGTTCTGAAATCCTCGATCGAATCCGAGAAGCGCGTCCTCGACATCCTCGTCTGACGTCCCTCACGGCGGACGGCGCCTTGCCGGCCGGGAGACGAGAAGGTATCTCCGTCACAGCGTCGGGGTGTAGCGCAGTCTGGTAGCGCATCTGCTTTGGGAGCAGAGGGTCGTAGGTTCGAATCCTATCGCCCCGACCATACCTTCCCCGGAGACGTCAGCCGTCCGATGCCGAGCGCCCGCATCTACCGCCCCGCCAAGGACCCCACGCAGTCCGGGCTCGCCCGCACCAAGCAATGGGTGCTGGAGTTCGACCAGACCGAGCCGCGCGAGACCGACCCGCTGATGGGCTGGACCGGCTCCTCCGACATGCTGCAGCAGGTGCGGCTCGAATTCGATACCTCCGAGGAGGCGGTGGCCTACGCCAAGGCGGCAGGCATCGCCTACCGGGTCGAGGAGACGCCGCCGCCGATCGCCCGCAAGGGCCTGTCCTACTCCGACAATTTCAAGTTCAACCGCACCGCCCCCTGGACCCACTGAGGCTCGATCTCAGCGCCCCTTCCGCTCCGTCCAGGCGCGGTAGGGATTCGGCTCGTCGGGAAGCGGTTGGTGGCGCACCCGCATCGGCTGCTCCTCGAGCGGCCGGCACAGCTCGGCGTAGATCCCGGCGCTGAGCAGGCCCTCGGCCTCCGCGTCCTCCGCGGTGAAGGCGAAGTAGCCCTCCTTCACGCCGGCGAGCCGCATCGCCGCGTGGCACATCGGGCAGGGCCGCCCGCTGGCGTAGACGATGCAGTCGTCGAGCTTGGGCCGGCCGAGCCGCTGACTCGCCGCGCGGATCGCCACCATTTCGGCGTGGTCGCTCGGATCGTTGGTCGCATGGATGCGGTTGGCCGCCCGCGCGACGACCTCCCCATCCCGCACGATCACCGCGCCGTAGGGCCGGCCGCCCTCGGCGACATTGGCGAGGGCGATGTCGGTCGCCTCGCGCAGATAATCTTCGTGATCCGGCATTCCGTCTCCTCCCGTCAGAACGCGTAGCGCACCCGGCAATAGGGCATCCGCTCGGCGAGCAGGGCCTTGAACCGGGCGAGCCATCTCCCCTTCCAGCCGGTGCGGTAGCGCAGGTTCTCGCCGCCGCCCTCCGAGCGCTTGGTCTCTTGGATGTCCGGCCGCCAGAGCAGGTCCTCGGCTTTGGGGTGCCAGCCGAGATTGACCGCGTGCAGCCCGTCATTGTGGGTCAGCATGATGATCTCGCAGGCGAGCTGGGCTTTGGCCGCCTCCGAGATCGTGCCGTCGATCGCGTCGAACAGGGCGGCCCAATCCGCCTCCCAGCCCTCGTAGAGAATGACGGGCGAGAAATTGACGTGGACCTCGTAGCCGGCCCGCAGGAAGTCGTCGATCGCGGCGATCCGCTCAAGGATCGGCGCGGTCCGGACATCGACGATGCGGGCGATCCGCGCCGGCATCAGGGAGAAGCGGATGCGGGTGCGCCCCTGCGGGTCGTAGGCGAGGAGATCCCGATTCACGGCCTTGGTCGCGAACGACCCCTTGGCGTTGGGCAGCCCGCGAAACAGCGCGACGAGATCGCGGACGTTGTCACAGATCATCGCATCGACCGAGAGATCGCCGTTCTCGCCGAGATCGTAGACCCAGGCCTGCCCGTCGATCTGGTCGGACTCGGGCAGCGGACCCTGCTTGCCCGCGTGGCGCGCGATCGCCGCGCAGACCGCGTCGACATTCACGAACAGCGAGATCGGGTTCGAGAAGCCCTTGCGGCGCGGCACGTAGCAATAGGCGCAGGCCATCGCGCAGCCGTTCGAGGTGGAGGGCGCGATGAAGTGGGCGGAGCGGCCGTTGGGGCGCATGGCGAGCCCCTTCTTCACCCCGAGCACCAGGGTCGAGCGCTTGATGCGCACCCAATCCTCGACCGAGCCTTCGTTGCCGTGCAGCTCCGGGATGTTCCAGTGCGAAGGGACCTCGATCCGCTCCGCATTCGGGTAGCGGGCCAGAATCTCACGGCCGCGCGGGAAGTCGGCGACCGCGGGTTCGTGGAAGATGCGATCGATGTCGATGAGGTCGCGCGGAGCCATGGCCCGGATCTAGGGCAACTCCCGCGATCCGTCGGGGCCTGCGGCGACAGGCCCGAGCCGCGGGGACCGGCAGCCGTGAAGTCGGATCCCGTCATCGCGAGCGGATACGGGACGATTCAGCGGCGCACGCTCTCACCATCGGCCGAGCCCCGGACGGCCGCGCCGCGCCATGACGCGGGGGCTTCAGAGCCGCGCCAGCAGCTCCGCCTTCTTGCTTGAAAATTCCGCGTCGGTCAGCACGCCCTTCTTGTGCAGCTCGGCCAGCCGTTCGAGCACCGAGAGCACGTCGGCGGAGCCTGCGTTCGATGCGGCCGGAGCCGGCCGATGGGAGGCGGGCCCAGGCGCGGGCGGATGGATCGCGAAGGCGGACGACGACGCGGACGACGCCACGGCCGCCGGTGCCGGCGACTTCGCTGCCGCCTCGGGCTCGACCGGCCTCAGATCCTCCAGCGAAAAACTCCCCTGCGGGCCGCTGAAGCGCAGCGACGACGAGCCGCCCTGCTGCTGACTCGCGCCGGTAATGATCCGCTCGGCCGTGTCGTAGAGGGCGAGCCGCCCGTCCGTCTCCACGGCGAGCCGCCGCTTCTCGGGAAAGAAGGCGTAGCGCGTGCCGTTCTGCGCGCCCGCGCTCGACGGAAGGCCGAGGCTGCCAGGCCACCAATTGCCCGAGGCCGCCTCTTCGCGGAAGCCGGAGAGCGGCAGGGCCGCGGCGAGTTCGGTGCAGAGGGCATCGACCCGCGCCTTGAGCGCGTGGTCGTTCATCGAGCCGACCATCACCATGCCGCCCCGCGACCACTGACCGAAGCCGCCGAGATCGGGATGGTCGAACTGGGCCATGTTGCCCTGGCCCGCCTGAAGAGCCCGCAGCAGGTGGCGCACCGCGTCGAGGCTCACGCCGTGCCGCTCGGCCAGGGGCTCGAGGCCGGCGGGCCGTTGTTCGGAGTCTTCGATCATCGCCGATTGTCCCTCACGGACCTGTCCATTCCGATCGATGGAGAGCGTTGCAACGCGAGCCTCCACCGCGAGTTTCGTCCAAGGCTACCATATCGGCCGACCACATCCGCGGCGGCGCGCAGCGGAGCGGAAAAATTTGCTGCACCGCGTCAGCCGGCACGGAGCTTCGCGGTTCCGTGAACGTTCAGAGTCCGGCCGGACCCGCGGGGGCCGCCACAAGCGAGAATGGGACGACGATGGCCGATACCGACCGGAATGGGATGCCGAAGCCGCGCACGTCGCGCACGCGAATCCGCGAAGGCTCGCCGCATCCCCGCGGTGCGACCTGGGACGGCCGCGGCGTGAACTTCGCGCTGTTCTCGGCCCACGCCACCAAGGTCGAGCTGTGCCTGTTCGACGACGAGGGCAAGAACGAGATCGAGCGCATCGAGTTGCCGGAATATACCGACGAGGTCTGGCACGGCTATCTGCCGGATGCGCGCCCCGGCACGATCTACGGCTACCGCGTTCACGGCCCCTACGAGCCGGAGGCCGGCCACCGCTTCAACCCCAACAAGCTGCTGATCGACCCCTACGCCAAGGGCCTCGTCGGCACCATCGAGTGGAATCCGGCGCTGTTCGGCTACCAGATGGAGACCGGCGACGACCTCACCTTCGACGAGCGCGACTCCGCTCCCTACACCCGCCGCTCCCGCGTGATCGACCCGGCCTTCACCTGGGGCCGCGATGCCAAGCCGCGCGTGCCGTGGGAGCGCACCATCGTCTACGAAACCCACGTCAAAGGTTTCACCAAACTGCATCCGGCGGTGCCGGAGAAGCTGCGCGGCACTTATGCCGGCATGGGGCACCCGGCGGTGCTCGACTACATCAAGAGCCTCGGCATCACCTCGGTCGAGTTGCTGCCGGTCCACTCCTTCGTGCAGGACGATTACCTGCAGCAGAAGGGGCTGATCAATTACTGGGGCTACAATACCATCTCGTTCTTCACGCCCGCCCGGCGCTACGCCGCGGTGCCGGACTTCGCCTTCTCCGAATTCAAGGAGATGGTGGCGCGCATGCACGGCGCCGGTCTCGAAGTCATCCTCGACGTGGTCTACAACCACACGGCGGAGGGCAACGAGAAGGGTCCGACGCTCTCGTTCAAGGGCGTCGACAACGCCTCCTACTACCGGCTGCTGCCGAACCAGCCGCGCTACTACATCAACGACACCGGCACGGGGAACACCTTCAACCTCTCGCATCCCCGCGTGCTGCAGCTCGTCACGGACAGCCTGCGCTACTGGGCCAACGAGATGCGGGTCGACGGCTTCCGCTTCGACCTCGCCACCATCCTCGGCCGCGAGCCCTACGGCTTCGACGAGGGCGGCGGCTTCCTCGACACCTGCCGCCAGGACCCAGTGCTCAACGACGTGAAGCTGATTGCTGAGCCGTGGGATTGCGGCCCCGGCGGTTATCAGGTCGGCGGCTTCCCGCCGGGCTGGGCCGAGTGGAACGACCGGTTCCGCGACGACGTGCGCGGCTACTGGAAGGGCGATGCCGGACTTCTGCCGGGGCTCGCCTCGCGCATCACCGCCTCGGCCGACAAGTTCAACAAGCGCGGACGCCGGCCCTGGGCCTCGGTGAACTTCATCACGGCGCATGACGGGTTCACGCTCAACGACACGGTCTCGTACAACGAGAAGCACAACGAGGCCAACGGCGAGGGCAACCGCGACGGGCACGGCCACAACTTGTCCTACAATTATGGCGTCGAGGGCCCGACCGACGATCCCGAGATCCGCTCGGTGCGCCTGCGCCAGATGCGCAACATGCTGGCCACCCTGTTCCTGTCGAAGGGCACGCCGATGCTGCTGGCCGGCGACGAGTTCGCCCGGACTCAGCAGGGCAACAACAACGCGTACTGCCAGGACAACGAGGTCTCCTGGGTCGATTGGGGCGCCATCGGCGAGGAGGAACGCGATCTCGCCGAGTTCACACAGCGCCTGATCCTGCTGCGCAACGCCCTGCCGATGCTCTCGCGCGGGCGCTTCGTGACGGGCGCCTACGACGAGGAGTTCGGCGTCAAGGACGTGACGTGGCTTACGCCCGCCGGCACCGAGATGAGCCCGGAGAACTGGAACGACGGCAATTCGCGCACGCTCGCCGTCCTGCTCGACGGGCGCGCCCAGGCGAGCGGCATCCACAAGCGCGGCGGCGATGCGACGCTGCTCCTGTTCTACAACGCCTATCACGATGTGGTCGACTTCACCCTACCCGAGGCGCCCGGCGGCACCGCCTGGACGCGGCTGCTCGACACCAACCTGCCGGATAGCCAGGAGATCGAGAGCTTCGCCGTGGGCGAGAGCTACTCGGTCACGGGCCGCTCGATGCTGATGTTCGTTCTCAAGCCGATCGAGAGCGAGAGCGAGGAGCACAGCGACATGGAGCGCTCCTACCAGTATGTGATGCAGGCCTTCGAGCGGGCGAACGTCGAGAGCGTAAGCTTCGGCATCGACGAGGAGGTCTGACGCCGGGGGAGCGGCCACCCTGTGCGGGCGGTCTCTCCCACCCTAGCCTGTCTTATTCACGAGGGCAGTGGATCTGTGGTGGCGAGCGTAGCGTAAGGCATTGATAGGGCTTAGGGATTGGGTGCTGACACCAACCTTTTTCACCTGATCGAGCCCGCCATGCCCGCCATGTCCGATCCTACGGTGCTCCCGTTCGCGTTTCCATCCGTGAGAGCCAAGAAGCTCACAGCTGCCTTCGATGGCGGACGCCTGTCCTCGGACGGCGGTGTCCTGCTGCTGGCCCAGGCCGCCCGACGGTTGGGCATCGCCGAGAAGCTCGCTGCGGTGATCCCGGACCGGCGCGATCCGAGCCGGATCGTGCATCCGCTTCCCGAGATCCTTCTGGCGCGCATCCTGGCCATCGCCTGCGGTTACGAGGACGCCGACGACCTCGACCACCTGCGCGCCGATCCTGCGTTCAAGCTCGCCTGTGGGCGGCTGCCCGAGAGCGGCGTCGACCTGATGAGCCAGCCCACTGTCTCGCGGCTGGAGAACACCCCCGGCCTGCGCGACCTGATCCGGCTCGGGCGGGTGCTGGTCGACCTGTACTGCGCCAGCTATGCCACGCCGCCCGAGGCCGTCACGCTGGATATCGACGACACCTGCGACGTGGTCCATGGCCAGCAGCAACTCTCGCTGTTCAACGCCCACCACGATGCGCGCTGCTTTCTCCCCATCCACGTCTACGACACTGCCACCTCACGCCCGGTGGCGATGATCCTGCGTCCAGGTAAGACGCCCTCTGGCCGCGAGGTCCGAGGCCATCTGCGCCGCCTCGTCCGAGCGATCCGCCATCACTGGCCCAAGACCGCGATCACCATCCGGGGCGACGGCCATTACGGGCGGCCCGAGGCCATGAACTGGTGCGAAGACAACGGCGTCGCTTACGTCTTCGGCCTGACCGGCACGAAGGCGCTGGCCGCCAAGGTCGAGGATATCGCCGATACCATCCGGGTGGTGCGGGCCATCGGCGACAAGGATGCGGTGCGCGGCTTTGCCGAGACCACGCACGCGGCCAAGTCCTGGCGGCAGCAACGCCGCGTCGCCGCCCGCATCGAGGCGACCCGCCTTGGTCTCGATATCCGCTACGTGGTCACGAACATCGCCACCGGCACGCCCGAATGGCTCTACGCCGAGCTGTACTGCGCCCGCGGACAGGCCGAGAACTTGATCAAGCTCCACAAGGGCCAGCTCGCCTCCGACCGTACCTCGTGCCGGAACCCCGCCGCCAACCAGATGCGGCTCGTCCTGCACACCGCTGCCTATTGGCTGATGCTCACCGTGCGCGAGGCCGTCCCGACCGCGCACCGCCTCGCCAGGGCCGAGTTTGCAACAATCCGCCTCCGGCTGCTCAAGCTCGGAACCCGTATCCGCGAGACCGCTGCCCGCGTCCGCCTCGCCTTCGCCGCCGCCTGTCCAGAAGCCGACCTGATCCGCCACCTTGCGACTGCGCTCGCCCCGGCACCGGCCTGAACGACGGGGCTGCGACGCCCCAACGAACCCGCTCCCGTCCCTCCATCGCCGACCGAACAATCCCGATCCACACGCGTCAGAACAGACGAGCGATCGCGCGCGCCATCAGCCCAAAACGCAGCGTACGCCGATGCCCGATGAATAAGACGGGCTAGACTTTGCATCGTCTTTCTGCCGAGGCTCAGGCTCATCGTTCGGCTCGACGCTCTACTCTGCAGCAGTGAGGAGGCGGCGGCGACGCCGGTGGCCTCGACCATCACGCCACGCCGCGGGTCCGCATGATCGACATCCCCGAGAAAAGGCCCCACGGCGACCATCCGAACGTCGAGGCCGGTGCGGCCGGGCACGAGTTCGACCCCGGCAGCGGCATCTTCTTCGCGGCCGTCTCCATGACCCGTATGCCGATGGTGGTGGTCGACCCCAACAAGGACGACCACCCGATCGTTTTCGTGAACCAAGCCTTCCTGGAGATGACGGGCTACGCAAGGGAGGAGGTGATCGGCCGCAATTGCCGCTTCCTCCAGGGCCCCGAGACCGATCCGGCGACGCGGGCGCAGGTGCGCGAGGCGGTCGCCGCCCGGCGCGACATCGCCACCGAGATCCTGAACTACCGCAAGGACGGCTCGGCCTTCTGGAACGCGCTGTTCGTGAGCCCGGTCTACAACGCGGCCGGCGACCTCGTGTACTTCTTCGGCTCGCAGCTCGACATCACCCGCCGCCGGATCGCCGAGGACTCGCTGCGTCAGGCGCAGAAGATGGAGGCGATCGGGCAACTGACCGGCGGCATCGCCCACGACTTCAACAACCTGCTCCAGGTCATCCTGGGCTACGCCGACTCGCTCGCGACCAATCTCGAGCGGCCGGATGCCGACCCGGGTCGCATGGGGCGCGCCGTCGGCAACATCCGCGAGGCGGCGGAGCGGGCTTCGACGCTGACGCAGCAATTGCTCGCCTTTGCCCGCAAGCAGCGTCTCGTCGGGCGAACCCTCAACCTCAACGACCTCGTCTCCGAGATGAAGGAGCTTGCGGCGCGCACGCTGGGCGACGCGGTGACGATCGAGACCGATCTCGCCCCTGATCTCCGCGCCTGCCGGATCGATCGGACCCAGGCCGAAGTCGCCCTGCTCAACGTGCTCATCAATGCCCGCGACGCGATGCCGGACGGCGGACGCGTGACGATCACGACCCGCAACGAGGACACCGGCCGCCCCGACGGCACGGGCCGCCTCGTCAGCGTCGCAGTGACCGATACCGGCTCCGGCATCCCCTCGGATATGCTCGCGCGGGTGATGGATCCGTTCTTCACCACGAAGGAGGAGGGCAAGGGCACGGGGCTTGGGCTGTCGATGGTCTACGGCTTCGCCAAGCAGTCGGGCGGCTTCGCGCAGATCGAGTCGGTGGTGGGGGAGGGGACGACCGTGCGTCTCGCCTTTCCGGCCACCGAGGAGAGGGACGCGCCGAGCCAGGAAGTGCCCTCGAGCGAGGAGCGGCCGGGCACGGAGACGATCCTGATCGTGGACGACCGCGCCGACGTCGCCGAACTCGCCCGGGCGATCCTGCGCGATTACGGCTACGGTACCCTGATGGCCCGCCACGGCCGCGAGGCCCTGGAGATCCTGGGCGACCATCCGGAGATCGACCTGCTCTTCTCCGACCTGATCATGCCCGGCGGCATGGACGGCCTCGCGCTCGCCCGGGAGGCGCGCCGCCGCCACCCCGCTGTCAGGATCCTGCTCACCACCGGCTACGCCGAGGCCAGCCTCGAGCGAACCGGTATCGAGCGTCCGGAGTTCGATATCCTGAACAAGCCGTACCGCCGCGCCGAGTTGATCCGGCGGGTGAGGGCGGCTCTCGACGCGCCGATCCGAACCTGACCGGCGCGGCAGACCGGGAGAGCAGCATGGCTCAGGGCGACAAGTCGAAATACACCGACAAGCAGATCCGCAAGGCGGAGCATATCGCCGAATCCTACGAGGCCCGCGGCGTGTCCGAGAAGGAAGCGGAATCCCGCGCCTGGGCGACCGTCAACAAGGATGACGGCGGCGGCAAGAAGCCCGGCGGCTCGGGTCGCGGTCGCACCACCGGCCATCCCGCCGCGCACAAGGGCGGTCGCAGCGGCGGCACGGCGTCGGCCTCACGAACCAAGGAACAGCGCTCGGCTTCCGCGAAGAAGGCGGCCGAGACGCGCAAGCGGAACGCCGCGAAGAAGGCGGGTTGATCGAAGACACATGACCCTCCCCCGCGGAGGGGGGAGGGGTTGCAGGGCGGCTGCCTCAGACAGCCATCGCCGTCTTCAGGTTCTCATCGACCTTGTCGAGGAAGCTGTCGGTGGTGAGCCACTTCTGGTCGGGGCCGACGAGGAGGGCGAGGTCCTTCGTCATGTGTCCGGACTCGACGGTATCGACGCAAACCTTCTCCAGCGTCGAGGCGAACTTCGCGAGATCCGCGTTGTCGTCGAGCTTGGCCCGGTGGGCGAGGCCGCGGGTCCAGGCGAAGATCGAGGCGATCGAGTTGGTCGAGGTCGCCTTGCCCTTCTGGTGCTCGCGGTAGTGGCGCGTCACGGTGCCGTGGGCAGCCTCGGCCTCGACGGTCTGGCCGTCCGGGGTCATCAGCACGGAGGTCATCAGGCCGAGCGAGCCGAAGCCCTGCGCAGCGGTGTCCGACTGCACGTCGCCGTCGTAGTTCTTGCAGGCCCAGACATAGCCGCCCGACCATTTCAGGCACGAGGCGACCATGTCGTCGATCAGGCGATGCTCGTAGGTGAGGCCAAGCGACTGGAACTTCGACTTGAACTCCTCGTCGAACACCTTCTGGAACAGATCCTTGAACCGCCCGTCATAGGTCTTGAGGATGGTGTTCTTGGTCGAGAGATAGACCGGGTACTTGCGGGCGAGGCCGTAGTTGAACGAGGCCCGGGCAAAATCGATGATCGACTGGTCGAGGTTGTACATCGACATCGCGACGCCGGCGTCCGGGAACTTGAACACCTCCTTCTCGATGACCGTGCCGTCGTCACCCTCGAACTTGATGGTGAGGCGGCCCTTGCCGGGCACCTTGAAGTCGGTGGCGCGGTACTGGTCGCCGTAGGCGTGGCGGCCGATCACGAAGGGCTGGGTCCAGCCCGGCACGAGGCGCGGCACGTTCGAGCAGATGATCGGCTCGCGAAAGATCACGCCGCCGAGGATGTTGCGGATCGTGCCGTTGGGCGAGCGCCACATCTCCTTGAGCTTGAACTCCTCGACGCGAGCCTCGTCCGGCGTGATGGTGGCGCATTTCACGCCGACGCCGTGGCGCTTGATCGCCTCGGCCGCATCGATCGTCACCTGATCGTTGGTGGCGTCGCGGTGCTCGACGCCGAGGTCGTAATAGTCGAGGTCGAGATCCAGGTAGGGGTGGATGAGCTTGTTCTTGATCTCCGCCCAGATGATCCGGGTCATCTCGTCGCCGTCGAGCTCGACGACCGGATTGGCCACCTTGATCTTCGCCATGTCGGTCCCTCAGTTGCCCGGTGCCGCGCGCCCGGCCGATTGCCCGTCGCACGTCCTCTCCGGAACCCTGTCGCCGCCCCTATAACGCAGCGCAGCAAGGCGACAAAGCCGGGCTCGAAGCGCCGGTTTCGGATGAGTGAAACTGTTACTGCCCCCTTCGGAACGGCAACAGGCTCTGCAGGCGAAATCCGAGCCAGATCGAAATCGACCATCCGCCGGTTGCTGACCGGAGGCGGGCTCGGCCGGAAGGGACGGGCCGGTGCGACGCCCACGGTCCTCGCCGTCCCGAACGGCACCTCACGCAGGTGCGCATCACCGAAGCGCATGTCGCTCCCGCACAAGAGCGCACGCCACGGCCGCGCTAAGCGGCCTGGACAAACCCGGCCAGCGCTGCAACGACCCGCGCGTCAAGAAAAACGGCCGATCACGAGGAAGGACACACCATGAGCGATCGCATCATCCTGCGCGCCGGCGAGGCCCTCGTCGCGGGCGGTCCGCCCAATACGGCGAGCGAGCCCGAGGTCATCATCGGCGAACTCGACGGCCCCGTCGGCACCGCCCTCGCAACACTCACCGGCGATCAGGTCGTCGGCCACAGCCGCGTCTTCGCGCTCCTGAACACCGACATCATGGTCCGCCCGGTGACCTTGTGCGTCTCCAAAGTGAGCGTGACCGAGAACAAGTACACCTCGATCCTGATGGGCACGGTGCAGTACGCCATCGCCAACGGCGTGCTCGACGCGGTGCGCGCCGGCTACATCCCCAAGGAGAAGGCCAACGATCTCGGCATCATCTGCTCGGTCTGGCTCAGCCCCGGCGTGATCCAGGCCGAGAGCGTCGATCACAAGGCTTTGTTCGAGATCCAGCGCAAGGGCATGACCGAGGCGATCCGCAAGGCCATGACCAACGAGCCCTCGATCGACTGGCTCCTCGAGAACCAGGACAAGATCGTCCACAAATACTACCAGATGGGCCTCGACGGTAAGATTTGAGGTTTTGGAGGGTTCGCGCCGCCGGTTTCGCCGGTGGCGCGGGCCCGATCGATCATCGGCGACGCCGGGCCGATTGAGACGGCGACCGAAGCGTGCGAGAGGGCGGCCATGAGCGCCCCCGTCGTCATCCTGGTCGAGCCGCAACTCGCCGAGAACATCGGCATGACCGCCCGCGCCATGGCGAATTTCGGCCTGTCCGAGCTGCGCCTCGTCGCGCCGAAGAACGGCTGGCCGAAAAAGGGCGTGCGTGAGGCGGCCTCCGGCGCAACCCACGTGCTCGACGGGGCCAAGGTCTACGACACCCTGCCGGAAGCCGTCAGCGACCTGCACCACGTCCTCGCCACCACCGCCCGGGAACGCGGGCAGATGAAGCGGGTCTTCGCCCCCGAGGAGGCGATGACGGCGGTCGCCGAGCGGATCGGGCGCGGCGAGCGGGTCGGGCTGATGTTCGGGCGCGAGCGGGTGGGCCTCACCAACGACGAGGTGTCGCTGGCCGACGCCATCGTTACCTTCCCGGTGACGGACGCGTTTCCCTCGCTCAATCTCGCCCAGGCCGTGCTGCTGATGGGCTACGAGTGGCGCCGCGCCGCCGGTCTCGCCACGCTACGCTTCTCCGGCGAGATGCTCTCGCCGCCGGCCACCCGCGAGGCGCTGCTCTCGTTGTTCGCGAGCCTGGAGGAGACCCTGGCGGGCGCCGGCTTCTACCCGCCGGAGAAGCAGGAGATCATCGCCCGCAACATGCGCGACATGCTCCATCGCATGGCGATGACCGAGCAGGATGTGCGCACCTTCCGCGGCGCGCTGCGGGCGCTCAACCGCGCCAAGCCGAAGGACGACGAGGCTTAAGGCCTTACCGCCGCACCAGACCGAAGCGCGTCAGGCAGACATGTTTGGCGAGCGAGGCGGGGGCGATTGGCGTGGCCGGCGTCGTCCCGTAGGGCTCGCCGGTCGCCGCGTCCTCGGGCGCCCGGAAGTCGCCTTGAACGTAGCGCGTCTCGCAATCGTCGAACTTGTTGCAGACCGCGAGCTTGGTGCAGATCGTCCGGCCCGCCCGTTCGTAGATGTAATAGGTCGCCCCGGAATAGGGAGGCCGGGGAAAGGACTCGGTTCGCACCGTCGTGACGTCCTGCGCGCTCGCCGCCGCCGATAACAGCGCCGGGAGCAGCCCCCATCCCACCGCCGCGCGCATCATCCGCTCCTCAGGCGCCGAACCGTCAGCCGATTCGGATTACGATCTTGCCGACATGCGAGGCCTCGGCCAAGGCCGCCAGGGCGGCGGGTGCCTCCTCGAAGCCGAAGACGCGATCGATCACCGGCTTGATGCCGTGCAGGGCAATCGAGCGGTTCATGTCCTCGAACATCTCCCGCGGACCGACGGCAACGCCGCGCACGATGCAGCTCGCGCCGAGGATCGCCAGCGGATCGATCGCCTCGCCCTGAGCGAGTAGGCCGATCAGGCCGACATGTCCGCCGGGCCGGGTCGAGGCGATGGAGCGCGGCAGGGTCCCGGTGCCGCCAACCTCGACCACGTGATCGACGCCCGTGCCGCCGGTCAGCCGGCGCACCTCATGCTCCCAATCCGGATGGGTGCGATAGTTGATCGTCTCGTTCGCACCGAGCACGCGCGCCTTCTCCAGCTTGGCATCGCTCGACGAGGTGGCGATCACGCGCGCACCGGCCGCGTGCGCGAGCTGGATCGCGAAGACCGAGACGCCCCCGGTGCCGAGCGTCAGCACCGTCTCGCCGGCCCGCAGCGGCTTGAGCCCGTAGAGCGCGTTCCAGGCGGTGACCGCCGCGCAGGGCAGCGTCGCGCCCTCCTCGAAGCTCAGATGGTCGGGCAGCACGACGAGCCCGTCCTCGTCGAACACCTGGTATTCGGTGAGGACGCCGTCGATGGCGCCGCCGAGCGCGGTCTGCCACGTATCGGCCACCTGAGCGCCGCCGAGCCAGCTCTGCGAGAAGATGCCGGCGACCCGTTCACCCCCCTGGAAGCGGCGCACGCCCTCGCCGAGGGCCACGATCTCGCCCGCCCCGTCCGAGACCGGGATCAGCCGATCGAGGTTGATCGCGAAGGGATAGCGGCCCTGACAAATCAGCAGGTCGCGGTAGTTGAGGGAGGCCGCGCGCATCCGCACCAGAACCTGTCCGCGGCCCGGCTCGGGCGTCGGACGATCGACGCTCTTCCAACTGTCGAGGCCTGCGGCGGCGGACATTTCGTAGGCACGCATGGCGTTCTCCCGTAGGTCCCGGTTCCCGGATCGACGGTTGCCCATATGGGAAGAGGCCGCCCGAAGGCGACCTCTTCTCCTCATCCCGTCGACGGCTTTAGGCTTGCCCGCGCGGGGCTACTCCTTGTCGCCGCGATGGACGCCCTGGTCACGGTTTTCCTTCAGGCGACCGTCATCCGAATGTTGAACCGCGCCCCTATGCGGAGTTCCAGAGTTTTTCGATCCATCTTGATCAGCATTGCGGGAGTTGTTTCCCTTCGTATGCTGGTTCGGCTGAGTCATGAGGTTGTCCTTTGACTTATCCGACGATCGATCGTGACCGCTGATCTGACAACCATGGACCTGGCGATGCGTTCCTGGACTTTGCGATCACCTCATTTTTGATCGGAATGCGACACTACGTCATCTTGAGAGGGCGTGGCAACCCGAGTTGTGCGGACCTCTCCAGCATCGGCTCGTCAGGCAGCGCGCACCGTCGCGAGGAAGCGGCTCACTTCCGCCGACAGGCACTCGGACTGGCGCGACAGCTCGGACGCCGCACCGAGCACTTGGTTGGCCGCTGCGCCTGTTTCCTCGGACGCACGGGCGACGCCGGCGATGTTGGTGGTCACCTCGCCCGTGCCGGTCGCGGCCTGGGCGACGTTGCGCACGATCTCCTGCGTCGCCGCGCCCTGCTGCTCGACCGCGGCCGCGATGCCGGACGCCACGTTGTTGATCTCGCGGATGCGGCCGGAGATGCCGTCGATGGCCGAGACGGCGTGATCCGTGGCCCCCTGGATCGTGCCGATCTGCTGCGCGATCTCGCTGGTGGCGCGGGCGGTCTGGTTGGCGAGCTCCTTGACCTCGGCCGCGACCACGGCGAAGCCGCGCCCGGCCTCGCCGGCGCGGGCCGCCTCGATCGTGGCGTTGAGCGCCAGCAGATTGGTCTGGCCGGCAATCGTCGAGATCATCGACACCACGTCGCCGATCTTCGCCGCCGCACTCGACAGGTTCTGAACCAGCCCGGCGGTCTGGTTGGCCTCGCCGACCGCCATCTGGGCGAGTTCGGACGAGCTGGCCACCTGCCGGCCGATCTCGTGGACGGAGGTGCCGAGCTCCTCGGCGGCCGCCGCGACGGTCTCGACGTTCGCCGCCGCCTCCTCGGCCGCGGACGCGACGGTGACGGATTGCGAGGCCGTCTCGGTGGCGGTTCCCGACATGCTCTGAGCCGTGGCCTGCAGTTGCGTCGCTGCCGAGGTCACGGTGCCGATGATCCCGCCGATGGCCGCCTCGAAGCTGTCGGCCATCGCCCGCATGGCGGCCTTCCGCTGTTCCTCGGCCGATGCGCGCGCGAGCGCCGTCTCGGCCTCCAGAGCGCGGGTGCGGATCAGGTTGTCCTTGAACACCTGGACTGCGCCCGCCATCGCGCCGATCTCGTCCCGACGCTGCCGGTAGGGCACCGGGGTCTCGACGTCGCCGGCCGCGAGCGCTCCCATCATGCCGGTCATGCCGGTGATCGGCCGGGAGATCCGCAGGAAGCCGAATACCATGGCGCCGAATGCGAGGACGACCGTCAGTGCGACCGACACGACGGCCGTGACCGAAGCATCGTCGGCCGCGCCGACGGCGGCATCGGCATCCCTGCGGGCTCCCCGCTGGTTCAGTGCGACCGCCTGCACGAGCAATACGCTGGAATCGGAGAAGAGCTTGAAGACACCGGGACCGGCGAGTTCTGCGAGAGCCTCCTGATGCCGCCCCTCATTGATGGACCTGATCAGGCTTTCGCTCGCCTGCTCGTAGCGGCTCCAGATCGCCGTGAACTGATCGTAGAGGGCACGCTCCTCGGACGATGAGATGAGGGATTCGTACCGGCGCCGTGCATCCCTCATCTCAGCGACGCCCCTGTCGTAGAGTTCGCGGTTGCCGGCCAACGACTCCGGGTCGCTGGAGGCCGTGATCAACCGATACTGCCGCAGACGGATCCGGTTTGCGGCGGCATTCATCTCGTTGACCGTGACGACTGAGGGAAGCCAGTTCACCGCAACTTCGTTGACGCGATTTCGGATCGAAGACAGGTCGCGTAGCGAAATCGCGCCTTGGATCGCCGTGATGAGGGCAACGCCGCCGAATAGGGCGACCAGAGTGGCCTTGAGCGTGAGTCGCATCGAGCGGAGAGGCGCGTAAAGTGCCGGGGCATCCGCCGCGCACGGATCGACCGGGTCTGGTGACACAAGTGTGTTAGCGCACGCGTATTAACAAATGCACTAAATCGGGCTCGACGGCTTGATGATGCCGCCGGTGCATCGAACGGATTCAAGATCCCTTCGAGACGGTACAACCCCGAACCGGAAACGGCATCGCGACGCCGCTCAATCGCGCGTAGGAGCGAGTGGGAAGTCTGTCAGCCGAAGCGCGGCGGCTGACGCGACCACGCTATAGGGATGAATCTCACCTCGCAGGGTTTCCCGCGCAGGGAGACGGTCGTCCGATCGCGTCATTGGGGGGCTGGCTCGGGGTGGCTGCCTCGCACCGCACGCGACCAACAGGGTCGTCCCGTGCCGCTACGGCTTGATCTCGATCGGCGTGCCGACATCGACGCGGGCGTAGATCGCGCGCATCTCGGCATTGGTGACGCCGACGCAGCCCTGGGTCCAGTCCATCCATCGATGCAGGCCGCCGAGCCAGGAGAAGCCGTTCATCAGCCCATGGATCATGATGTCGCCGCCGGGCGCGTATCCGCCGGCCCGCGCCGCCGCCTCGTCGGCCGGCGAGGGGTAGGAGACCTTGAGGGAAAGGTGGGCGACGCTGCGCGGGTTGCGGAAGGCGATGGTGTAGACGCCCTCGGGGGTGCGCCCGTCGCCTTCGCGGGTCTTGTGCCCTTCCGGCGCGAAGCCGAGGGACACGGGGTAGGTCGCGAGCACCCGGCCCTGGCGCAGCAGCGTCAGCCGGCGCGCGGCCTTCTCCACCAGCACGCGGTCGGCGCGCTCCGGCTCGGCCGCGAGCGGCGGTTCGGTGCGGCCGAGCTGGAGGTAGTCCGCGAGGACGAGGGCAACCGCGCCAAGGACGGCGAGGCCGGCGATCACCGCTGCGATGCGCCCCCGCCTTGCCACGGCGGCCTCAGCCGATCTTGGCCAGGGCCTGCTCGATATCGGCGATCAGATCCTCCGGATCCTCCAGGCCGATCGACAGGCGCACGGTCTCGGGGCCGACGCAGGCCGCGGCACGCTCCTCGGGGCGAAGCTGGCGATGGGTGGTGGTCGCCGGGTGGATCGCCAGCGACTTGATCTCGCCGATGTTCACGAGGTGCGAGATCAGCTCCAGACCGGCGATGAACTGGAGCGCGGCCGGCTCGCCGCCCTTGAGCGCGAAGGTGAAGATCGAGCCCGGTCCCTGCGGCACGTAGCGGTTGGCGAGCGCCTCGCCCTTCTGCCCCGGCAGGGCCGGGTAGCTCACCCACGCGACCGCCGGATGGTCCTTGAGGTAGGCGGCGACCGCCTTGGCGTTGGCGCAGTGGCGCTCCATCCGCAGCGGCAGGGTCTCGATGCCGGTGAGCGTGAGGAAGGCGTTCATCGGCGAGAGGCCGGGGCCGAGGTCGCGCAGGCCGAACAGGCGGCAGGCGACCGCGAAGCTGATCTCGGGGAAGCGCTCGCTGACGATCAGGCCGTCATAGTCCGGCCAGGGATCGTTGATGAGGTTGTAGCGCGAGCCCTGCGCCTTCCAGTCGAAGGTGCCGGCATCGCAGATCATGCCGCCGATCACCTGACCCGAGCCGCCGAGAAACTTCGAGGTCGAGTGGACGACGATGTCGGCGCCGTGCTCGATCGGGCGGATCAGGGCCGGCGAGGCCAGGGTGTTGTCGATCACGAGCGGCAGGCCGTGCCGCTTGGCGACCGCACTGATGCCCTCGAGGTCCATCACGGTGGCACAAGGGTTGACGATCGACTCGCAGATGATCGCCTTGGTCTGCGGCGTGATCGCCGCCTCGAACGCCTCCGGCGTCAGGTCGGCGGCGAATTGCGGCGTGAGATCGTAGCGCCCCTCGAGCCGGCGCATCAGGCCGAGCGAACCGCCGAACAGGCGCGGCGAGGCGACGTAGGCATCACCGGTCTGCATCAGTGTCATCATCACGAGCAGCACCGCCGACTGCCCGGAGGAGACCGCCACCGCCGCCTTGGCGCCTTCCAGCGCGGCGATCCGGCGCTCCAGCGCGGCGACCGTCGGGTTCGAGCCGCGCGAGTACGAGAAGCCGGTCCGGCGCATCGCGAAGATGTCGGCCGCCTGCTCGGTGGAGTCGAAGACGAAGCCGTTGGTGAAGTAGATCGGCTGCGCCCGCGCGCCGGTGGCGGGATCGGGCGCGGCGCCCGCATGGACCGCCTGGGTGGCGAGGCGGAGGGTCTTTGGCTCGGCGGTCATGGCGGGACCTGAACTGATCGGTCTGTCGGCGCACAGGAGCGGCGCACATCTCTGACGTGCCTTCTGCCGCGAAACGGTCCGCGGCGAAACCCGCGATCGGTCCCGGCGCGGATCGGCCATGCACGAAACGTCTGGGCGCGGCCCTCAGGCGGCGCGCTTGAGGCAGGCCTTGAGGGTCCGCACCAGCATGGTCGGTGCGTAGGGCTTCGGGATGAAGCGGGCCCCTTCCGGCATGTCGCCGGGACCGGGCGTCCCCATGCCGGAGACGATCAGCACCGGGATGTCCGGCCAGCGATGGGCGACGACGCGGGCCAGGGCGAAGCCGTCCATCGAGCCCATCGGCATATCGACGTCGGTCATCAGGACCTCGACGTCGGGCCGGTCCTGAAGCACGTCGAGGGCCTTGTCGGCGTGGTGCGCTTCGAGGACGTTGAACCCGGCCTCCGCCAGCGTGTCGGAGGCCTCCATCAGGAGCAGGCCGTCATCTTCGACGAGGAGGACGACGGGCAACTCTGGCGGGTTCTCTGTCATAAGGCTGCAAACGATCTCAGGCCGACACTGGTTGCGGGCCTAATTCGCACCTGCAGCGAGGTCAAGGAAGAGACGACCCGCAATTGTGCAGGGCGGGAAAATCAATCTTGACCTTACGCGTACGCTCGGGCGGCCGCCGGGCGGTCCGGCAGATGCGCCAGCGCCTCCGGACGCGGGCCGCCGGTCGCCCAGTCGAGCAGTTCGACGGTGTGCAGGATCGGGATGTCGGTGCCTTTCCCAATCTGGGTGGCGCAACCGATATTGCCGGTGGCGATCAGGTCCGGCTTCACGCGCTCGATATTGGCGACCTTGCGGTCGCGCAGGCGCGCGGCGATCTCTGGCTGGAGGATGTTGTAGGTGCCGGCCGAGCCGCAGCAGATATGCCCTTCCGGCACGTCCTTCACGGTGAAGCCCGCCTTCTTGAGGAGGTTCTTCGGCTCGGTCCGGATCGCCTGCCCGTGCTGCATCGAGCAGGCGGAATGGTAGGCGACGACGAGGTCGGTATCCTCGACCGGCGGCAGCAGCCCGATCTCGGCCATGTACTCGGTGACGTCCTTGGCGATCGCCGACACGCGCGCCGCCTTCTCGGCATAGGCCGGGTCGTCGCGGAACATGAAGCCGTAATCCTTGATCGTCGTGCCGCAGCCCGACGCCGTGACGACGATGGCGTCGAGGCCGGGCCCGTCCATCTCGGCGATCCAGGCGTCGATGGTGCGCTTGGCGTGGCCGTGGGCGGAGTCCTCGCGGCCCATATGGTGGGTCAGCGCGCCGCAGCAGCCCTCGCCCTTGGGCAGGACCACCTCGACGCCGTGGCGGTTGAGCAGGCGGAT
The DNA here is from genome assembly GCF_002355515.1 of Methylorubrum populi. Classification (NCBI taxonomy): domain Bacteria; kingdom Pseudomonadati; phylum Pseudomonadota; class Alphaproteobacteria; order Hyphomicrobiales; family Methylobacteriaceae; genus Methylorubrum; species Methylorubrum populi. The sequence goes on from NZ_AP014809.1 coordinate 3,717,844, forward strand.
CGCCGCCTCGTTGAAGTCCGGCCGCAGCACGCTCTGGGCGCAGCCGCGCAGCAGCGCGACCCGGCCGCGACGGGGCGCCGGCGCCTTGTCCTCGCCGGTCTGGAAAAGCGTGCTGATCTCCTGCGCCGAGGTATCGGCGGGGAAGGTGCCGGGCCGGTCGGTGCGGTTGCGGTTCGGCAGCTGCGCGGGAGCAAGGTCGAGCATCGCCGCGAGCCGGTTGCCGACCCGCGGCAGCCGGGCGACGAGAGGCCGGAACGGCGCTCCGACCTTGGCCGCGAGCAGCGCCAGCCGGAAGCGGTTCGGGTAGGGCAGGACCAGGGCCAGCAGAGCCCGCAGGGCACGGTCGGAGAACGGGCGCCTGTAGGTCTTCTCGATATGGGTGCGGGCGTGATCGACGAGGTGCATGTAATGCACCCCCGACGGGCAGGTCGTCATGCAGGAGAGGCAGGAGAGACAGCGGTCGACGTGCTTGACCACCTCGCGGCTGGCCGGCTTGCCGCCCTCCAGCATGTCCTTGATCAGATAGATGCGCCCGCGCGGTGAATCGAGCTCATCGCCGAGCAGAAGATAGGTCGGGCAAGTCGCGGTGCAGAACCCGCAATGGACACAGGTTCGCAGGATCTTCTCCGAGGCCGCCATGGCGGGGTCGGCGAGCTGCTCGGGAGCGAAATTGGTCTGCACGACGCGCCTCGATGCGGTTTCTTGCTTCTCTTCACGTCTCTTAGAACCGTTCGCGACGGCGAGGCAATCGGAACGGTTCCAAGCTGTTGCTGTGTCGCATGTCCCGGGACGGCGGCCCCGATGACGTGACGCCAGCGACGCTTCAGCGCTCGCGCGACACCGTCAGCAGGCGGGCGATGAGCCAGATCGGCACCACCACCGCCGCACCGGCGAGGATCCAGCGGCCGAAATCGTGGAAGGTGTCGAGCCCGAGGTCGATCAGCGAGCGCGTCAGATCGTAGATCTGCCAGAACAGCAGGCCCGGCGTCAGGCCGAACATCGCCATCACGGCGCCGACGAGCACGGACAGGAACAGCAGCTTCACGAACACAGCCGCCGGCGAGCCGCCGAGAAAGCGGTTGAGCCCGGAGCGGCGGCGCGGCTGGCCGTAACGCGGATCGGCCGGGTAGGCGCCGGGCTCGAGCGGGCGCCGCCGCGTCTCGTGATCGCCGGTCATTCCGTCAGTATCCTCGCCATCTGCTCAAGACTTCGTGGCAGCCCCGCAACGGCGTTGCCTCGCCGCCACACTCATGCCAAACCGCGGGTCGATCGTTCCATTCGACGCATTCGGGGTAGCAGCCAGATGGCATCCTCGAACGTTCCGCTCAAGATGGCAGGCTGAATCCGCCCTGCCGGCTCCGATGCTTCCACCCCGCGCGACTTGACGAAGGCCATGATCGACCACGCTCTGTTCGACCCGGCGACCATCGATGCCGAGACGAAGGCGCTCAACGCCGAGATCGTGGCCGCTCACGCCGCGCAGGCCGATCCGTGGTCGCTGCCGATCGAGGAGGTGCGAGCGCGGCGGCGCGCGGGAACGCAGGCCTCCCCCGCCATGCCGCGCAGCCCGCGCGCCGAAATCCTGACCATCGAGGGGCCGGGCGGCCCGCTCGACCTCCGCGTCATCCGCCCGCAAGGCAAGGCGCGCGGTGCCTACCTCCACATCCATCGCGGCGGCTGGGTCTGGGGCGCGGCCGACGAGCAGGATCCCTGGCTCGAGCGCATCGCCGACACCTGCGGCTTCGTCTGCCTCTCGGTGGAGTACCGGCTGGCGCCGGAGCACCCCTATCCGGCGGCCCTGGAGGATTGCGAGGCGGCGGCCCTCTGGCTCGCCGGCCCCGGCAAGGCGGAGCTCGGCATCCACGCGCTGACCATCGGCGGCGAATCCGTCGGCGCGCATCTCGCGGTGATGACGCTCCTGCGTCTGCGCGATCGGCACGGCCTGCCCCGCGCCTTCCGCGGCGCCAACCTCAATGCCGGCTTCTACGATCTCGGCCTGACCCCAAGCGTGCGGCTGTGGGGCGACGAGCGCCTCGTCATCAACACCACCGACCTCAAGCGCTTCGCCGACGGATACGTGCGCGAGGGCATCGACCGGCGCCGGCCCGACGTGTCGCCGCTCTACGCCGACCTGAAGGGCCTGCCGCCGGCGCTGTTTACGGTCGGCACCGCCGACCCGCTCTTGGACGACACGCTCTACATGTCGGCCCGCTGGGCCGCGGCCAACAATGGCGGCCACACAGCGGTCTATGCCGGCGGCTGCCACATCTTCGTGCGCTATCCCGGCGCGCTGACCGAGCGGGCCCTGGAGCTGATCGACCGCTTCCTGATGGCGCTGGCCTGACGCCGACGTTCCCGCTGCCGGCTCCGGCGGACGATCCGGCGCCCCGTGACGCGCGTCCCGGGGGCCGGAGGCGTGCCCCGCCCCTCCGATCGTGCCGGTCTTCGGACCACGGGGCCGGCTGCCTCGCGTGGCCTCTAAGTCAACGCTAACGGCGATTGACCTTTGAAATTCCGATGGGATACAACTTAACCGACCATCGGAGCGAAAGCGATGTTCGGATCTGAAGTGCTCGAAGTCGGGATCGGCATGGCGCTTCTGTTCCTCTTCATGAGCCTGATCGCGACAGCGCTGCGAGAGCTGATCGAAAATTTCGCCAAAAGCCGATCGCACGATCTCGAGCGAGGCATATCCGAGCTTCTACAGGAACGTAAATTCGCAGGGGCCTTGGAAAATTTCTATACGCACCCCATGATCGCCTCGCTCTACGATGGAGATTATAAAGCGGGGTCGCGAAAGCTTCCGTCCTACATTCCACGACAGAGCTTTTCCCTCGCCGTTCTCGACATCGCGGCGAAAGCGACCGAGATTGATTCGCCCCTCTCGCTCGATTCGCTCAAAAAAGGTCTTGCGGGGGTTTCCGAGCCGAATCCGGTGCAGCGGGTCGTCCTGACCGCGCTCTCAAGCGGGGCGAACGACCTCGACAAGGTCAGGAAGACGATCGAGGAATGGTACGACGGTACGATGGATCGGGTCTCCGGCTGGTACACCCGGCGCACGGCCCGCATCCTCGGTGCCCTGGGCCTCGCGACCGCCGTCTTTTTCAACGTCGATGCGATCACCGTTGCCCAGAGCTTGATCCGCGACAAGTCCTTGCGCGAGGCTGTCGTAGCCCAGGCGGAAAAGACCGGAAAATCCGGACTAAATGGCGGTGACGGCCAGCAGGACAAAAGCCTGACATTCGCCGAACTCAAGTCTCGGCTCGTCGAGATCGGCTTTCCCATCGGCTGGGTTTTGCAGGAGGACGGACTGTATCCCGGTCCGCAGAGTTGCGTCGTGGCAGGGATCGATGCGTCCACACAGCAGCCCAGGCAAACTTGCGCGATCGGCTGGTCTTTGATCACCGCCATCTGTGGCTGGCTCATCACAGCACTCGCCATCATGCTCGGGGCGCCGTTCTGGTTCGACGTCATGAACCGGTTCATGGTCGTGCGCTCGACCGTGAAGCCGAAGGAGAAAAGCCCGGACGAGGCGTCGGTCGATCGTCAGTACGATGAGCGAAAGGCCGGCGCCGCCGGCCAAGCGTGACCGCAAAGCTGGTCGGCGGCCCGATCGAAGGCATGGAAACAAGGAATCCTCTCACATCGAGATAAGGAAGGCGCGGCATGTCGATCAATCGGAAGTTCTTCTTCGAGGAAGTGAAGCTGCGCCTCTTCGACGGTTCGATGAGGCCGTCGCAGGTCTCATCGCTCAACGGTATTCTCGACGCTTGGGAATCCCGAACGGCCAGATCTGACGACCGCTGGCTCGCTTACATGCTCGGGACGACTCATCACGAGACCGGACGCACGATGCAGCCCGTACGGGAAACCTTCGCCTCGACCGACGACAAGGCCATCGCGATCCTGTCGAAGGCTTGGAAGGCCGGCAAGCTTCCATGGGTCGAGAGAGATTACTGGTCACGCGATGCGGACGGGAAGTCTTGGCTCGGTCGCGGCTTCGTTCAATTGACACACAAGACCAATTACCAAAAAATGTCGAATCTGACGGGCGAAGACTTGGTCAGTCATCCTGAAAACGCGATGAAGATCCCCGTCGCGACCAAGATCCTCATCGAGGGCATGATCGCCGGCTCGTTCACCGGTAAAAAGCTGGGTGATTATTTCAACCAGACCAAGGAAGACTGGGTCAACGCGCGAAGGATCATTAACGGCGTCGAAAGAGCCGAGTTGGTCGCCAGCTACGCCCGAAAATACTACGCGGCGATCAGCTACACGCTGTGATCACCGAACCGGACCGCGCTCGGGAGCGATCGAGCGGCGCGGCCGGTCACCACTCATGCGGGGAGCGACGGATCGACCGCTTCCGTCAGCGGCCGAAATCGGGCCATAAGCGGCGGCGATGAACAAAAGCGGCACTCTGCCGACGTGCCGTGCCGGAACGCCGTGACCGCCTCGTCCCTCCCTCCACGTTTCTCCGCATGGTTCGCCTCGCGCGGCTGGTCGCCCCGCCCGCATCAGCTCGAACTGCTCGCGACCGTGCGGGCCGGGCGCTCCGCGTTGCTCGTCGCGCCGACCGGCGCGGGCAAGACGCTGGCCGGCTTCCTGCCGAGCCTGGTCGAGCTGAGCGAGCGGACGACGAAGGAGAAAGGGCTCCACACCCTCTACATCTCGCCGCTCAAGGCGCTCGCCGTCGACATCGCCCGCAACCTCGATGCGCCGATCGCCGGCATGGATCTCGCCGTCACGGTCGAGACCCGGACCGGCGACACCCCGGCGCACAAGCGCGCCCGGCAGATCCAACGCCCGCCCGACATCCTGCTCACGACTCCCGAACAGCTCTCGCTGCTGCTCGCCCACCGCGAGGCGGAGGGGTTCTTCGCCGGGCTGCGCACCGTCGTGCTCGACGAATTGCACGCCCTCGTCACATCGAAGCGCGGCGATCTTCTCTCCCTCGCGCTCGCCCGGGTGCGGCGGCTGGCACCGGAGGCCCGCACCATCGGCCTCTCGGCCACGGTGCGCCAGCCGGACGAGCTGAGGAAGTATCTGGTCTCGCAAAACCCGTCCGCCTCCGCCAAGAGCGGAGGGATTTCGGCACCGCCCATGGCCGACCTCGTCGTGGTGAAGGGCGGCGCCAAGCCCGACCTGCACATGCTGGATATCGGCCGCACGCTGCCGCTCTCCGGCCACACCGCCCGGCACGCCATGCCGGCGATCTACGACCTGATCCGCGGGCACCGCATGGTGCTCGTCTTCGTCAATACGCGCCTGCAGGCCGAATATACCTTCCAGGAGCTGTGGCGGCTCAACGAGGACACGCTGCCGATCGCCCTGCATCACGGCTCGCTCGACGCCTCGCAGCGCCGCCGGGTCGAGGCGGCGATGGCGGCGGGACAGCTACGCGCCATCGTCTGCACCGCCACGCTCGATCTCGGCATCGATTGGGGCGACGTCGATCTCGTGATCAATGTCGGCGCGCCAAAGGGCGCGAGCCGGATCATGCAGCGGATCGGCCGGGCCAACCACCGCATGGACGAGCCCTCGAAAGCCTATCTCGTGCCCGGAAACCGCTTCGAGATGCTGGAATGCCGCGCCGCCCTCGACGCGGTGGAGGAAGCGGCGCAGGACACCCCCGACGCCCGCCTCGGCGCCCCCGACGTGCTCGCCCAGCACGTGCTCGGCATGGCCTGCGCCGACGCCTTCGACCCCCTCGGACTCTACGAGGAGATCATCTCGGCCGCGCCCTATGCGAGCCTGTCCTGGGAGGATTTCGAGGCGGTGGTCGATTACGTCGCCACCGGCGGCTACGCCCTGCGCGCCTACGAGCGCTTCGCCAAGATTCTTCGCGGGGCCGACGGGCGATGGAGGGTGCGCGACGCGCGGGTGGCGCAGCAATACCGCATGAACATCGGCACCATCATCGAGGCGACCCACATCAAGGTGCGGCTGACCCGGATGCTGCGCTCGAAACCGGGGACGGCGATCCCGCGCGGCGGGCGGGTGCTCGGCGAGATCGAGGAGGACTTTGCTGAGACGCTCACCGTCGGCGACACCTTCCTCTTCGCGGGCGAGGTGCTGCGCTTCGAGGGCCTGTCGGAAGACGAGTGCCTCGTGACCCGGGCCGGTCCCGGCACCGACCCGGCGATCCCCTCCTATGCCGGCGCGAAATTCCCGCTCTCGACCTTCCTCGCCGCGCGGGTGCGAGCGATCATCGCCGACCCGTTCGAATGGGACCGGCTGCCGCGCCAGCTCTCCGACTACCTCGCGCAGCAGCGCCGGCACTCGGCCCTGCCGGGGGAGCGCGACCTCCTGGTCGAGACCTTCGCACGCGCGGGGCGCCACTATCTCACGGCGTTTCCGTTCGAGGGGCGGCTCGCCCACCAGACTCTCGGGATGCTGCTGACCCGGCGCCTGGAGCGGGCCCGGCTGCGCCCGCTCGGATTTGCCGCCAACGATTACGGCATCGCCATCTGGTGCACGAAGGACGTGAGCGAGCGCGCCGCGCTCTCGCCCGGCTTCATGGAGGCCCTGTTCGACGAGGACATGCTCGGCGACGACCTCGAGGCGTGGCTCGACGAATCCGCGATGATGAAGCGTACTTTCCGGCAATGCGCGGTGATCGCCGGGCTGATCGAGCGCCGCTTTCCGGGCCAGAAGAAGACCGGGCGGCAGGTCACGATCTCGACCGACCTGATCTACGACGTGCTGCGCCGCCACCAGCCCGACCACCTGCTCCTGCGCGCCGCGCGGCAGGATGCGGCAACCGGACTCCTCGACGTGACCCGCCTCGGCATGATGCTGAGGCGCATCCGGGGGCGAATCACCCACAGGGCGCTCGACCGGGTCTCGCCGCTCTCCGTGTCCGTCATGCTCGAAATCGGGCGTGAGCGGGTCTACGGGGAGGGGGCCGACGAGATCCTGGCCGAGGCCGAAGCCGAGCTGCTGCAGGAGGCGCTCGGCTGACGCGGCGTGCCGCCTCCTCCGCATCGTTGAGGATGAAACCTTGGCACTCGGCCAGAGACTCGAGAAGACCGTGAAGGGCACCGACCTTGCGCTTGCCGGAGAGGCCCTCAGCCTCGACCGCACCGGCGCCCTGTGGCTGCCCGAACACCGCACCCTGGTGGTATCGGACCTGCACCTGGAAAAGGGCTCCTCCTTCGCCGCCCGTTCGGGCCAGTTCCTGCCGCCCTACGACACCCGCGAGACCCTGGCCTGCCTGCACGAGGTGATCCAGCGGCTCGACCCGGCCTGCGTTGTGGCGCTGGGCGATTCCTTCCACGATGCCCGCGGGCCCGAGCGGATGGAGCCCGGCGACCGGGCGATGATCGCCGCGCTTCAGGAGGGCCGGGACTGGGTCTGGATCGCCGGCAACCACGACGCGGCGGTGAGCGACGGTGTCGGCGGGCGCTACTGCGAGACGGTTTGCCTCGGCGGCCTGACGCTGCGGCACGAGCCGCTGGTGGGTGCGGGGGCGGGCGAGATCGCCGGTCATCTCCACCCCTGCGGCAAGGTGACGATGCGCGGCCGCTCCGTGCGCCGCCGCTGCTTCGTCGCCGACGGGCACCGCCTCGTGATGCCGGCCTTCGGCGCCTATACCGGCGGCCTCAACGTGCGCGACGCCGCCTTCGAGCCGCTCTTCCCCAAGGGGTTCACGGCCTACCTGCTCGGCGACGGGCGCGTCTTCGCCATCGGCCGGACCATGCTCGGGCGGGACTGAAGCCGCCTCACGCCGCGACCAGCAGCGCCGCCCCGGCGACCACCGACAGCGCCAGCCGCAGCCGGCCCATCCAGTTCGGCACCATGCCGCGGCGGGCGAGATCCTGATCGACCAGCCCCCACAGCAGCACCAGGGCGCCGAGGATGCGCAGGTCCCACGGGGCCGGGGCGGCGAGCGCTGCCCAAGCCAGCAGCGAGGGCACGATGGCGAGACCGTAATCGCGCCAGCCGGCGCCCCGCGCCGCCGCCACGCCCCAGCGGATCCCGCCGAGGAACGAGGCGATCACCGCCCCGTAGGCGGAAAGGATGACGCGCGGCGACAGGCCGATCGTGCCGAGTCCGACATCCGTGCCGCTCACCGACAGGGCGGCGAAGCCCACGAATGGAATCAGCCCCGCGATGCCGAGAAGGACCGCGCTCGCGGGAACCGTGTTCAGCCGCCCCATGCCGTCTCCTCGGCTGCTTGCTCTGGCTCCGATCCGCGCCGGATCGAGGCTGGCTCGTCGAGACACCCGCGGCCGGCGACCCGTGATCGGGCGGCCTTAATCCGGGCTTCAACGAGGAATTCCAAACGCGCAGATCCGCTCCCATCCCGCAACCGGGACCATTTGTTGCAGCGCGTGGTCCGCTTCTCGCACCGCGGACGGCAATGGGTGCTGGAAAGCGTCGGCGCGGGCATGGCCCCGCCGTGCCCGAACCGCGTACTGTGCCGCGATGCCGCTGCACCCGACCGACCTGAGCATAGCCCTGCGCCGGCTGCGCGGCTCCTCCGGGGATGCCTGGACGATCTGGCGCAGGCGGATCCTGTTCCTGGCCGGCGGTGTCTGTGTCGGCTTGGCGGCGGTGCTGATGGCGAAGGCGGCCGACGCGGCGCAGGCGGCGTTCCGCCAGACCCTCCACCTCTCGCCGGCCCTGGCGCTGCTCCTCTGCCCGGCCGGCTTCGCCCTGGCGGCGTGGCTGGCCCGGACGGTGTTCCCGAACTCGCAGGGCTCCGGCATCCCGCAGGTGATCGCCGCCCGCGCCCTCGACGATCCGCAGGCCCGCCATGCCCTGATCTCGCTCAGGGTCGCGGCGGGCAAGATCGTCGTGATGTGTCTCGGCCTCCTGTGCGGCGCCTCCATCGGCCGCGAGGGCCCGACGGTGCAGGTCGGCGCAGCGATCATGGCGACCCTCGGCCGGCTGAGCCCGGAGCGGATGCGCGGCCTGCTCCTCGCGGGTGGCGCGGCCGGTGTCGCGGCCGCCTTCAACACGCCGCTCGCCGGCATCGTGTTCGGCATCGAGGAGCTCGGCCGGGCCTATGACCGGCGCGGCAGCGCCCTCATCGTCGCCGCCATCGTTGCCGCGGGCCTGACCTCGCTGGCGATCCTCGGCGACTACACGTATTTCGGCACTTCCGACGCGCAGCTCTCCCTGACCGCCGGATGGCTCGCGGTGCCCGTGCTCGGCGTGGCCGGCGGACTCGCCGGCGGGCTGTTCAGCCGCGTCGTGATCGGGTTCGCCCGCGGCCTTCCGGGCCGGACCGGCGCCTGGATCGGGCGCCGTCCCATTCTGTTCGCGACGCTCTGCGGCCTCGGCGTTGCCCTGTGCGGACTGGCCTCCGGCGGAGCCGTCTACGGCACCGGCTATGAGGAGGCCCGCGGGATCCTCCACGGCGAGAGCGATCCGCGCTGGGCGTTCGCGCCGCTGAAGTTCCTGGCGACCGTGCTGTCCTCGATCAGCGGCATCCCCGGCGGCCTGTTCGCCCCCTCGCTCGCCGTCGGCGCCGGGCTCGGCGCCCACGCGAGCCTCGTCCTCACGGACGTCCCCGTGGGCGCGCTCGTGCTGATCGGCATGACCGCCTACCTGACCGGCGTGCTGCAGGCACCGATCACCTCCTTCGTGATCGTCACGGAGATGACCCAGAACCACGCGATGATGATTCCGCTGATGCTCGCGGCGCTGATCGCCGACGCGATGTCGAAGGCGGTCTGCCGGGGCGGGCTCTACCACACGCTGGCGGAGTTGCTGGTGCAGCGGGCAGCCAGGGAACGAGGCATCTAAAGAGCGAACCGCGGCGGAACGCCGCCGGCCCGTTGGAAGTTACTGCTCCGCTTTCGTATCGGAGTGGACTGCCATGACGCTTCTCAAGTGGGCCGCCATCGCCTTCGTCATCTCGCTCGTCGCGGGCGCTCTCGGCTTCACCGGCATCGCGTCCGGCGCGAGTTCGATCGCCCGCATCCTGTTCGGCCTGTTCCTCGTGCTCGCCATCGTCATCGTGGTGATCGCGCTGGCGATCGGTCAGGCGGTGTTCTGACCCCCCGGCTCAGACCGTGCGCCTCGACGGCCGCACCGCCCTCGTCACCGGCGCCTCCTCCGGGATCGGCGCCGAGACGGCCCTCGGACTCGCCCGTCTCGGGGCAAGGGTCGGCCTCGTCGGGCGCGACCGCGAGCGCACCGAACGCGCCGCCGCGCATCTGCGCCGGGAAACCGGCGGCGCGGCGGACGTCTTCCTCGCCGATTTGTCGAGCCAGTCCGAGATCCGCCGCCTCGCGGGCGAGGTGAGGGCGCGCTATCCCGCCCTCGACATCCTCGTGAACAATGCCGGCGCGATCTACTCCGAGCGCCACGTCACCGCCGACGGGATCGAGCGGACCTGGGCGCTCGACCATCTCGCCTACGTGCTGCTGACCCACGAGCTGCGCGCGTCGCTCGAAGCCGCGCCGCGCGCCCGCATCGTCAATCTCGCCTCCGCCGCCCATACCCGCGGGCGGATCGACTTCGACGATCTCGGCGGGGAGCACCGCTATTCCGCGATGAAGGCCTATGCCCAGGCCAAGCTCGGCAACGTGCTGTTCACCTACGCGCTGGCCCGCCGGCTGGCCGGCAGCCCCGTCACCGTCAACGCGGTGCATCCGGGCGTGGTGGCCAGCGATTTCGCCAAGAACACCCACGGCGTTCTCGGCTTCGCCTGGGGCCTGATCCGCCCGTTCCTGATCTCGACCGAGGCGGGTGCCAGGACCTCGCTCCACGTCGCCACCGCGCCCGAACTCGACGGCGTGAACGGGCGCTACTTCGCCAAGAGCCGCGAGACGGCCTCGTCCGCACGCAGCCGGGACGAGGCGCTGCAGGAGCGGGTGTGGGCGCTCAGCCGGCGGCAGGTCGGGATCGAGGCGTCGAGCTCCGCAGCGTGACGGCGCAAGCCCGTCCGGTTCGCCATCTCAGAAATGACTGAACGAGGTGCGGGCGAAATCCATGGCCCGGCCCTCCGTGTCGAGGAAGAGCGGCGCTCCATCACCCGCCGCGACGGTGCCGATGGCCGCGGCCGGAACGCCCGCCATCCGCGCCTCGGCCAGAAAGGCGGACAGATCGTCCGGCGGCACGGCGCAGAGGATTTCGTAGTCGTCGCCGCCGGTGAGCGCGGTGGCGAGCCGGCTCGGATCACCGGCGATGGCCGCCTCGGCGGCGGGCGAGAGCGGCACCGACGGCACATCGATCCGCGCGGTCAGCCCCGTTCCGGCAAGCATCTTTCGCAGGTCGCCCGCGAGCCCGTCGGACACGTCCATCGCCGCGCGGGCGTGGCGGCGCAGTGCCGGGACGAGGGCGAGACGCGGGCGCGGGTGAAGGTAGCGGTCGAGCAGGGCGTCGCGGTGGGACGCGTCCAGCGCGGGATCGGGCGCGAGCCGCAGGGCGAGGCCGAGCGCCGCATCGCCGATGGGGCCGCTGACGCAGAGCCGGTCGCCGGCCCGCGCCGCCTGCCGGCGCAGCATCGCGCCCGCCGGCACCTCGCCGAAGGCGGTGACGCCGATCAGAGCCGGTCCACCGGACCGCACGGTGTCGCCGCCCAGCAGCGGACAGCCATGGGCACGGCTCGCCTCACCGAGACCCGCGGCGAAGGCCGCGAGCCACGCCTCCGTCCAATCGTCCGGCAGCGCAAGGGTCAGCAGGAAGCCGCGCGGGCTGGCCCCCTTGGCAGCCAAGTCCGAGAGATTCACGCCGAGCGCCTTCACGGCGATCGAGCCGGGCGGGTCGTCGGGGAAGTAATGAACGCCGGCCACGACGGCGTCGGCCGTGACCACGAGGTCGTGCCCCGGCGTCGGCGTCAGACTGGCGGCGTCGTCGCGCAGGCCCTCGGCACCGGGGCCGCTGAGCGGCGCGAAGTAGCGCGCGATCAACGCCTCCTCGCCGGCCCGCTCCATTCCGGTCAGCCCTTCTTCGCCGTCGTCGGGCCGGGGGCGGCGGGGATGCCGAATTCGGTGGAGCGCACCTCGCGGCCGACCCGGTCCAGCACGGCATTGACCATGCCCGGCTCGTCGCCGCCGTAGAAGCTGTGGGCGACATCGACATATTGCGAGATCGCGGCCCGGGCCGGCACGTCGCGGCGGAACATCAGCTCGTAGGCGCCGGCGCGTAGGATCGCGCGCAGCACGACTTCGAGCCGGCGCAGCGGCCAGCCCTTGGCGAGCGCCGCGTCGAGCTTCGGGTCGATCGCGCGCTGCTCCTCCACGGCGCCGCGCAGCACGTCGCGGAAGAACGCGGTCTCGGCCGGGGGATGGACGACGCCGTCGATCTCCTGGCCGATCCAGAAGGCCTCGAACTCGGCGAGCGCGTCGATCACGCCCTTGTCCGAGATCTCCATCTCGTAGAGCGCCTGCACCACGGCGAGGCGGGCGCCGGTACGGGTGTTCGGTTTCGACGAGGCCGGCGTCTGGGCCGGCGGCGCGGCGGGTTCGGTCATCGGGCGGGTTCCAGATTGGCGGCGCGCTTGATGGCGAGGAGGCTCAGCGCCGCCTCCGCCGCACCGCCGCCCTTGTTCATGTCGGAGACCCGGGCACGGGCGAGCGCCTGCTCCATGGTCTCCACGGTGAGGATGCCGTTGCCGAGCGGCAGGTGCTCGGACACGGAGAGGTCCATCAGCGCGCGGGCGCTCTCGCCCGCGACGATGTCGTAGTGCCCCGTCTCGCCGCGGATGACGCAGCCGAGCGCCACCGCCGCGTCGTAGGGGCCGCCGGCCTTGCGGCCCGCCTCCATCAGGATCGCGATGGCGGCCGGAATTTCGAGGGCACCCGGGACCGTAAAGACCCGCGCCTCGGCGCCGACCGCCTCGATGGCCGCCCGGGCCCCTGCCAGCAGCTCGTCGGCGACGTCGTCGTAGTAGCGCGCCTCAACCACCAGCACACGGGTGCCGGCCAAGCTCTCAAGAATGCTTTTGGGCGCGTCCGCGTCCCGGCGTTGGGAGACCATGCGTGTGACGTTCCGGGCTGCGTTCGCGAAAGTTCGGGGCGGGCCGGAGGGTTAGCCCAAGTGCCGCGCGCTCCACAAGCGCCGCGGGACGCAGGCCGCGCGCGCCCGCGGCGCAGTACCGCCGCGCGCCACACCGGTCCCGGCCCGGAGATCCCTCGCATTTTGATTGAACCGGAGAGGTTTGGCCCATCACATCGAGGAGAAGCGCCGCCGTCACAACCTGCGATGAGCGCGGTTAACCCGTCCGAAGTCGTTACCGGCGATAGATTCCCCGACGCGAGTTGTGGGCCCTCGAATGGCGGTCCCGCACGGGAGACGGGGGTTATCCGGCATGGCGGCCCAGCGGGTGCGAAGGTCCGAGACGGCACCGATCCCGATCGCGGCGGCAGCCGCGTCTCCCCTGGCGCCGCCGCTGGTGATCGATCTCGACGGCACGCTGCTGCGCACGGATCTGCTCCTCGAAGGGATCATCGCGCTGCTGCGGCGCAATCCGCTGATGCTGCTGGCGATGCTGCTGTGGCTGCCGCGGGGCCGGGCCTTCTTCAAGCGCCGCATCGCGGAGGGCGCCGGACTCGACATCGCGGCCCTGCCGGCCAACGAGGCGCTGCTTGCCCATATCGAGGCGCGGAAGGCCGCGGGTCAGGAGATCGTGCTCGCCACCGCCGCCGACGAGCTGATGGCACTGCGGGCGCTGCGGCGCTTTCCCGTCTTCGATCGGGTGGTGGCGAGCGACGGGGTTCGGAACCTGAAGGGGGAGGCCAAGGCGGCCCAGCTCCGGGCGCTCTACCCGCAGGGCTTCGACTACGCGGGCGATGCCGCCGCCGACCTGCCGGTCTGGGCCGCCGCGCGCCGGGTGATCGTGGTGGGGGCGTCCCCCGGCGTGCTGCGGGCGGCCCGGCGGCTCGGCAAACCGGTCGAGGAGTTTCCCGCGGCCTCGCGCGCCCGTGCGCTGCTCAGGGCCCTGCGCCCGCACCAGTGGGCCAAGAATGCCCTGGTCTTCCTGCCGCTCGTGCTCGGCGGCCGGGCCGGGGAGGCGCAGGCCTGGGCAAGCGCCTTCCTGGCCTTCCTCGCGCTCGGGCTCGTCGCCTCGGCGAGCTACCTGTTGAACGACCTGCTCGATCTCTCCCACGATCGGGCCCACTGGTCGAAGCGCGTGCGTCCCCTGGCGAGCGGCCGGCTTCCGATCGCCACCGGCCTGGTGGCGCTCGTCGTCGGCTTCATCGGCGGGCTCGCGGTCGCGGCCTGTGCAGGGACGGCGGTGCTCACCGGCGTGCTCGCCTATCTCGCTCTGACGCTGACCTATTCCGCGTGGCTCAAGCGGGTGCCGATGCTCGACGCGTTGACGCTCGGGAGCCTGTTCACCCTGCGCATCGCCGTCGGCGTCGCGGCGGTCGCGGTGGCGTGGTCGCCCTGGCTTCTCACCTTCTCGATGTTCCTGTTCACCTCGCTGTGCTTCGCCAAGCGCCACACGGAACTGCGCGGCGCCGTGCGGCGCGGCCAGGCCGGCACCATCGCCGGGCGCGGTTACCAGCCGGCCGACGAGGCGGTGGTGCTCGCCTTCGGCGTCGCCGCCGGCCTCTCCAGCGTCGTCATCTTCATTCTCTATCTGGCCAATGAGGCGTTCCACCACGCCGCGCTCGCCGCGCCGCTGACCCTGTGGAGCTTCCCGCTGATCCTCGTCCTGTTCCTGGGCCGGGTCTGGCTGCTGGCGGGGCGGGATGCGCTCCACGACGATCCGGTCGCCTTCGCGATCAAAGACCGCCCGAGCCTCGCGCTCGCGGGCATGGCCGGGATCGCCTTCGCCGCGGCCGCCTTCGGCCTGCCGCCGGGCCTCGTCCCGTGATCGGCAGCGAGGTCGTCCGCTTCCTCATCGCCGGCGGCTCGGCGACGGCGATCAACTGGCTCACGCGGATCCCGCTCTCCCTCGTACTGCCCTTCGAGGCGGCGCTGCTGGCCGCCTACGGCCTCAGCATGGCCGCGTCGTTCTGGCTCTATCGGGCCTTCGTCTTCCGGGCGGCGTCGCGGGGATCGCTGCGGGGGCAGGTCTGGCTGTTCCTAGCGGTGAACGCCGTCGGCGCGTCCGTCGTGCTCGTGGTGAGCACGGTGGCACTCGCGGGCCTGACCGTCCTGCTGCCGAATCTGAAGCTGCCGGTCGCCCAGGCGCTCGCCCACGGCCTCGGCATCGCGGTGGGCGCCGTGGCGAACTATCTCGGCCACCGGCTCCTCACCTTCGCCGCGGGCGCCCGGCCCGCGTCCCAGAGCCTGTAGTCAGAGCCTGTAGACCGAGAGCAGCGTCACCACGGCGAGGTTCGACACCACGGTTCGAGAGCTACCGGCCGGCCCAGTTCCAGACGCTGCTCGACGAGCACAACGCCGACTTCAAGGATCAGGGCGTCGAGGTCATCGGCACGGAGACCGACAAGCAGGTCGATTTCCCAACCGACCTGCTCAAGGTCACCGAGTATCCGGCGACCTACGAGGGTAAACCGACGGTGCTGCGTTACCTCTCGGTCGTGCCGAAGACCGAGGGCGATCGCTATCTGCTGGTGAGCTACTGGGCCTCGCCCGCGGGCGACAAGGCGCATGACGGCGAGGTCCAGACGATCCTCAACAGCCTCGCCGCCGCCTATGCCGGCCCGTGAGCGGGATGACCCTCAGGTTTTCGCCTGGAGCAAGCCGCGCGTCTCGGCGAGCCGCGCGGCATAGCGAGCCAGGAGATCGACTTCGAGATTGATCCGGTCCCCTGCGCGGCGCTCCTCCCAGGTCGTGACCGAGAGGCTGTGCGGGATCAGCAGCACCGAGAAGTCGGCACCCGAGACCGCGTTTACGGTGAGCGAGGTGCCGTCGAGGCAGATCGAGCCCTTCTCGGCGATGAAGCCGGCGAGCGCCGTCGGCGCCCGCAGGGTGAAGCGCTCGCTCGCGCCCCACGGATTGTCCCCGGCCGTGACGGTCTCGCGGGCGAGGATCTCGGCGATGCCGTCGACATGGCCGGTGACGAGGTGGCCGCCGAGTTCGTCGCCGAGCTTGAGCGAGCGTTCGAGGTTGACCCGCGTACCCTCGCGCCAGGCTCCGACCGTGGTGCGGGCCAGGGTCTCGGCGGCGGCATCGACCGCGAAGCGGCAGCCCGTCCCGTGCGGCTCCACGGCGACGGCGGTGAGGCAGGGGCCGGAGCAGGCGATCGAGGCGCCCAGCGCGATGCCGGCGGGATCGTAGGCACTCTCGATGACGATCCGGCGTAGGCGCTCCGAGCCCTCCACCGAGACGACTCGGCCGACATCGCTGACGAGCCCGGTGAACATGTCAGATCCTCTCGTAGGTGACCGCCGTGTCGGGGCCGAAGTCGCGGCTCTCGACCGCGTTCAGGGAGCCGTCGGCGAGGCGGCGGGCGAGGTTGGGCCCGAGGGCAGGCAGGCCGCCGGCCTCGCCCAGCGTGACGGGGCCTGTGATGAGCGTGCAGGCATCGATGAGATCGTGCGCGGCGAGCGCGTCGGCAAGCGCCGGACCGCCCTCGCTGCAGATCCGCGTCAGGCCGCGTTCGGCCAGGGCCCTCAGGGCGGCGGACAGATCGATGCGGCCCTGCGCGTCGGTGGGAACGAAGGCGAGTTCGACGCCGAAGGAAGCGAGCATCCGCCTTGCATGGGCCGGAGCGCCCCGACCGGTCAGCACCAGTGTCGGCAGATCGCGGGCCCCGCGCACGAGATGGCTCGCGG
This sequence comes from Methylorubrum populi, assembly GCF_002355515.1. Classification (NCBI taxonomy): domain Bacteria; kingdom Pseudomonadati; phylum Pseudomonadota; class Alphaproteobacteria; order Hyphomicrobiales; family Methylobacteriaceae; genus Methylorubrum; species Methylorubrum populi. Next base: position 3,734,490 of record NZ_AP014809.1, read on the forward strand.
GATTGAGGCGAAGCGTCGAGTCGAGAACGATCCGCAGCGGCGAGCGCTCGGCGAGCCCCGGCAGCCGCACGGTCAGCGACGGGTCGTCGGCCCGGGCCGTGCCGATGCCGACCATGATCGCGTCGGCATGCGCCCGCCATAGATGCACCGCCCCGTCGGCGATGGCACCGGTGATCTTCAGCCGCTCGCCGGTCGAGGGGGCTGCGAAGCCGTCGCGGGTGCGGGCGAGCTTGAGGTGGAGGCTCGGGCGCCCCTTCGTGACCCGGCTGAAATGGCCGCGATGGTCGCGGGCAGCCTCCTCGCGCAGCAATCCGGTCTCGACCGTGATCCCGGCCGCACGCAACCCCGCATGGCCGCGCCCGGCAACCCGCGGATCGGGGTCCTCGATCGCGGTGACGACGCGGGCGATCCCGGCGGCGATCGTCGCGTCGGTGCAGGGCGGCGTACGGCCGTGATGCGAGCAGGGCTCCAGGGTGACGTAGAGCGTGGCGCCGCGGGCGGCCTCGCCGGCCATGGCGAGCGCCAGGGGCTCCGCGTGCGGACGCCCACCGACGGCCGTCACCGCCTGCCCGACGATGCGGCCCTGGGCGACCACGACCGCGCCGACGCTCGGATTGGGCCAGGTTCGGCCGAGATTGCGCCGACCCAGGGCCAGGGCGAGACGCATGGCGCGCCGATCGAGGGCTGCCTGCTGGGACGCGTCCACGGCTCGCCCCGTCACATCGACTTCCGAGCGGGCCGGCGGCGGCGCGGGACGGCCTCCTCGTCCGGCTGCGCGGGCGCGGCCTGCTCGTCATCGGGAAGCGGAACGTCGCCCTCCAGCCGGCCGCCGAGGGTGCCGAGCAGATCCTGGAAGTCCTGCGCTTCGCGGAAATTCTTGTAGACCGAGGCGAAGCGGACATAGGCGACGTCGTCGAGGCCCTTCAGGCCCTCCATCACCGCCTCGCCGATGGCCTCGCTGGTGACCTCGCCCTCTCCGCCGCTCTCCAGGCGCCGGGTGATGCCGCTGACGAGGCGCTCCACCCGCTCGGGATCGACCGTGCGCTTGCGCAGGGCGACATCGATCGAGCGCTGGAGCTTGTCGCGGTCGAACGGCACGCGCTTGCCCGAGCGCTTGAGCACGACGAGTTCGCGCAGCTGCACCCGCTCGAAGGTCGTGAAGCGTCCGCCGCAATCCGGGCAGACGCGGCGGCGGCGGATCGCCGAGGAATCCTCGCTCGGCCGCGAATCCTTCACCTGCGTGTCGGGACCTCCGCAGAACGGACACCGCATCGCGCGCTCACCACCTCGTCCCGGACGCTCTCAAAAGCTGCCTCTCTCTGCCCCACTCGTCACTCAATTGCCAGGAGTCGGATCGCTCGGAACCGGCGCAGCGGGCGGCGCGCCACCGTCTCCGGGTTCGGCGCGGAAGAGGCTGCGGAGCGCCGCCGCCGTCGTGCCGGACGCGACGTCGGCGAGGGTGAGGCGGTCGAGTTCGAGGAAGAACGCCTGCTCGGCCGCGTCGAAAGCCCATTTGAGGCGGCACCGGCTGATCAGCGGGCAGGGATCGCGCCGGCAATCGACCACCGTGCCGATCCCCTCCAGCTCCGCCACGAGCCGTCCGAGCCGGATTTCCTGCGGATCCCGCGCGAGACGCACGCCGCCGGAGCGGCCCTGCCGCGCCTCGATGACGCCGGCCCGGACCAGAGCCTGAGCGATCTTCTGGAGGTGGTGCACGGAGATGCCGAAGCGCTGCGCGACGATCGGGGTCGCGATCCAGGCTCCCGGCTCGGCCAGCGTCAGACGCATCAGGAGACGAAGACCGTAATCCGTGTGTAACGAGAGATGCAGGAGCCCCCTCCCGAGCGGCGCCGCACAACCTTCAGACGAAGGCCGTTCCAGCGCACATCATTCCAAGGATGGAATGACCTGTACACTCCTTGAACTGAAAAACCTTGCATGGATTAACTTTGAGGCGGCCTTGAAACGTCAGCGGCCGCGAATCCAGGGGATCCGCGGCCGCACGGGCCCGCCGTTCGGGCGGGCCGAAGGAGCGTGTTCGATCTTAGTTGTAGATCGGGAACCGATCGGTCAGGGCGTGGACCTTCTCCTTGACCGCCGCCTCGACCGAAGCGTCGCCACCCTCGCCCTTCTCGGCGACACCGTCGAGAACCTCGACGATCAGCGAGCCGACCTGCTTGAACTCGGCAACGCCAAAGCCGCGGGTCGTGCTGGCGGGGGTGCCGAGGCGGATGCCGGAGGTGATGGTCGGCTTCTGCGGGTCGAACGGCACGCCGTTCTTGTTGCAGGTGATGTCGGCCCGCGAGAGCGCCGCCTCGGCCGCCTTGCCGGTCAGGCCCTTCCGCTGAAGGTCCACCAGCATCAGGTGGTTGTCGGTGCCGCCCGAGGTGATGTCGTAGCCGCCCGAGATGATGGTGTCGGCCAGCGCCTTGGCGTTGTCGATGACCTGCTTGGCGTAGATCTTGAACTCGGGCTTCAGCGCCTCGCCGAAGGCCACCGCCTTGGCGGCGATGACGTGCATCAGCGGGCCGCCCTGGAGGCCGGGGAAGATCGCCGAGTTGAACTTCTTGGCCAGCGCCTCGTCGTTCGTCAGGATCATGCCGCCGCGCGGGCCGCGCAGGGTCTTGTGGGTCGTCGTGGTGGCCACGTGGGCGTGCGGGAACGGCGACGGGTGCAGGCCCGCGGCGACGAGGCCGGCGAAGTGGGCCATGTCGACGAAGAAGTAGGCGCCGACCGAATCGGCGATCTCACGGAACTTCGCGAAGTCCCAGTGGCGCGGATAGCCCGAGCCGCCGGCGATGATCACCTTCGGCTTGTGCTCCTGGGCGAGGCGCTCGACCTGCTCCATGTCGATGCGCTGGTCCTCGCGGCGCACGGTGTAGGAGACCGGCTTGAACCACTTGCCCGAGACGTTCGGGGGGGCGCCGTGGGTGAGGTGGCCGCCGGCGGCGAGGTCGAGGCCGAGGAAGGTGTCGCCGGGCTGCATCAGGGCCATGAACACGCCCTGGTTCGCCTGGGAGCCGGAATTCGGCTGAACGTTGGCGAAGCCGCAGCCGAACAGGCGCTTGGCGCGGTCGATCGCCAGCTCCTCGGCGATGTCCACGAACTGGCAGCCGCCGTAGTAGCGCCGGCCCGGATAGCCCTCGGCGTACTTGTTGGTCAGCACGGAGCCCTGCGCTTCGAGCACGGCGCGCGAGACGATGTTCTCGGAGGCGATCAGCTCGATCTCGTGCTGCTGGCGACCGAGCTCCTGCGAGATGGCCTTCGCGATCTCGGGATCGGTCTCGGCAAGATGAGCCGAAAAGAAGGTATCGAGGGCGGTGTTGTCGGACACAGTTCCGGCGCTCATGAGCGTAGCCTCTTTTCCTTGTTTACGGGCAAACCCACCCGTTTCCCGTCGGCGTTCACGGGGGTGTTTTTCAGCCACTATTCGTACACGTCACGGAACGACAGGCCAAGCACAGGTGATTTTTCGCCTGTCTTCAAAATTTTTCACGGGACCGGCTCCGCTCCGCGGCACCGCAGCGCATCCGACCGGCCCCCGACGCGAAAACACCCGGCAGGGCCGGGTGTCGCAGGACCGATCAAGTCGGTGAAAGGCCGATCCCGCAAGCGCACCGACGGAGCATAGCGGCTCGGGGCGGCGCAACTTGCCGATTTGCGCCGTGTCCTGACCGAATCCCGGCAGAGACCCCGTCGGTCATCGACACCAGCCTTACGCCTGCAGCCGGCTCTTCACGTCGCCGAGGCTGGCGCGGACGAGATCCTGGGCCGCGACGCCCTGAAGCCGCTCGCGCAGCAGCGTCTCGGAGACCTTGACCGCCGCGTCGGCGGCGGCGGCGCGGACCTGGGCGGAGGCCTGCGCCTCGGCCTGGGCGATCTTCGCCTCGGCGGCCTTGGTGCGGCGGGCGACGAAGTCGTTGAGGCGGGCATGGCCCTCGGCGGCGATGCGCTCGGCATCCTCGCGGGCGCCGGCGACGATCGCCTCGGCCTCGCGCTCGGCCTCGGTGCGGCGGCGCTTGTAGTCGGCGAGAACGGCCGCGGCCTCTTCACGCAGGCGACGCGCCTCGTCGAGCTCGTGGCGCACGCGCTTGGCGCGGCTGTCGAGCCCGTTGGTCATCATCGAGAAGCCGCCGACCCGCCAGACGATGACCAGGAACGCCACGAAGGCGACGGCGACCCAGAATTCCGCGGTCAACAGCATGTCGGTCTCAAACCCTTGGTCGGCCTTCCGCCCGGCCAAGCCGGTGCGGGGTCGGTTCGGATGGGGGAGGGGCCGGCACGGGGCCGGCCCTCAGGTCAGTGGACGGCGGGCGTCGCGTCGAGGGCGCGGTTCAGGCTCGCTTGGTCGGGCGCCTGGCCGGTCAGCCGCTCGACGATGGCCGAGGCGGTCTCGCCGGCGATGGTGCGGACGTTGCCCATGGCTTCCGTGGTGCGGGCCCGGATGGTCGCCTCGGAGGCGGCAAGCCGCTGGTTCAGCTCGGCCTCGAGCGTCTTGCGCTTGGCATCGGCCTCGGCCGAGAGGCTGTTGCGGGTCTCCTGAGCGATGGCCTGCGCCTTCGCCTGGGCCTCGCGCAGCGACTGCTCGTAGGCGGCGCCGGCGGCGTCGGCCTCGGACTTCATGCGCTGGGCCTCGGTCAGATCGGACGAGAGCCGGCCGGCGCGTTCGCCGAGGATCGCCTCGATGCGCGGCAGCGCAACCTTGGACATCAGGTAGTAGAGCAGGCCGAACGCCAGCGCGAGCCAGATCAGCTGCGAGAGGAAGGTGTGGCTCTCGAAGGGCGGGAAGGCACCGCCGTGGCCGCCGGAGGGCTGCTCGGTATGGGTATGGGGGCTCCCGGGCGGGACGATCGTCGTGTCCGCGTTCGGGGAGGGGGTCGTGAGGGGATTCTTCTGCTCGGCCATGGCCCTGTCCGGTGACGTCGGAAGGCCGGCTCCGCGGGCGGAGCGGCCGGATCAACGAGCGAGGGCGTGCGGGACGGGCGCTTGGCCGGCTCGCACGCCCTCGAAAGGCACGTCAGACGGCGAAGAGCAGCAGCAGCGCGACGAGCAGCGAGAAGATGCCGAGCGCCTCGGTGAGCGCAAAGCCCAGGAGGAGGTTGGTGCGCTGGCTGTCGGCGGCCGACGGGTTGCGCAGGGCGCCCGAGTAGAACTGGCCGAAGAGGTTGCCGAGGCCGATGCTGGCGCCCGCCATGCCGAGGCAGGCGAGGCCGGCACCGATGTACTTCGCAGCGACGGGATCCATGAAACACTCCTGAAGTTCGAACGGGGTTCGTTGTGGGCGGAAGGGTCCGGCCGGAAGGATCAGTGGCCGGGGTGGAGGGCGTCGGCGAGGTAGACCGCCGTCAGCGTCGCGAAGACGTAAGCCTGAAGGGCCGCGACGAGGAACTCGAGAGCCGTCAGCGCGATGGTGAGCGCGAGCGGCAGGGGCGAGAGCACGCCCCAGGCACCGGCGACCAAAAGCTGCACCACGAAGAAGGCGAAGATCTTCAGGGCGATGTGGCCGGCAAGGATGTTGGCGAAGAGACGGACCGAGAGGCTGATCGGACGCGAGAGGAACGACACGATCTCGATCGGCACCATGATGAGCAGCAGCGGCTTCGGCACGCCCGACGGCACGAACACGCCGAGGAAGTGGGTGCCGTGCTTGGCCACGCCGTAGATCACCACGGTCAGGATCACCACGAGGGCGAGGCCGAAGGTGACGATGAGGTGGCTGGTCACCGCGAAGGCGTAGGGGATCATCCCGAGCAGGTTCAGGATGAGCACGAACATGAACAGCGAGAAGACGAGCGGCAGGAAGCGCTTGCCGTCCGCGCCGGTCGCCTGGTGCACCGTGTCGGCGATGAATTCGTAGAGCGTCTCGGCCAGCGCCTGGAGACGGCCCGGGACGACGGCGCGTCCGGATGTGGCCACGATGGTCAGCAGCGCGATGATGCCCACCGCGGCAAACATGTAGAGAGCCGATTGCGTGAACGCGAGCTGCTGGTTGCCGATGTGACCCAGCGAGACGAGCGGCTGCAGCTCGAACTGGTGGATCGGGTCGATACTGACCGCCATGTGCCCGCTTCCGCCCCTTTGTGTGTCGCGCGGGGGAACCTCAGCGGCTCCCATCCGTCGCGCGTCGCCCTTACACGATGCCGGGCGAGTCTCAAGACCCCTGAGGCGCCTGGGAGACCCTTACCGGCGATCTTTCTCAGTTTTTCTTGCCGCTGAAGCCGCTGACCCGCATGACGTTGTAGATCCCCGTCACGAAGCCCAGCATCAGCAGCACGATCATCCCCCACGGCTTCGTGCCGAAGAGATGATCGAAGATGTACCCGAGGATTCCCCCGGCGATCACGCCCGCGATGAACTCGGTCGAGAGCCGCATGGCCTGACCGAGCTGAGCCGAGCCGCCAGACGCGCTGTTGCGCGCACGCTCGGAAGAAGCGACTTTCGGCCGCTTCCCCTCGAGCTGCGTCTCGAGACGTTTGAGCCTCGCGGAGAGATCGCCGTCGGCGGGAGCCTTTTCCGGCCCGCTCCCCTCGCCTGAAGGATCACCGCTCACGGGCGACCCCATACGTCGTCGGGAGCGGAAGGAAACGGCCTGTCCCCTCGGCGCGGCGCACCATAGTTTCGCCAACCTTGAGTGTCAAGGCGACCAAAGGGTCCATTAAGCTGTTGATAAATCAACATAATCTTTGCTTTTCCACGGCCTTCCGGGGGCCGGCTCACGCCCCCAGGATCGGCTTGATGATCTTCTCCATATCCTCGATCGAGAGGGCGCCGGCGCGCTTCTCGCCGTTGATGAAGAAGGTCGGCGTCGACTCGACCTTGAGGGTGTCGAGACCGCGGGTCTTGACCGCGTTGATGGCGGCGTAGGTCTTCTGGTCCTTCAGGCAAGCCTCGAACTTCTCCTTCGAGAAGCCGGCCTGACGCAGCAGCTGCTCCATGGCATCGACCGGCGATTGCGGCTTGTGCACGAAGGCCCAGTTCTGCTGCTGATCGAACAGCAGGTCGGTGATGGGGTAGTACTTCGCGCCGCCGTCGCAGCGCGCCAGCATGAAGGCGGCGGTGGCGAGCGGATCGAGCGGGAACTCGCGCAGGGTGAAGCGCACCTTGCCGGTGTCGATGTAGCGCTCCTTCAGCACCGGCCAGGTCGTGGCGTGGAAGTGGGCGCAGTGCGAGCAGGTCATCGAGGCGTACTCGATGATCGTCACCTTGGCGTCGGCCGGCCCGAGCCAGACATCGCCGAGGGGGCCGGGCTGCATCAGGGCGGCCGTGTCGGCCGACTGCGCCAGCGCTTCGAGGGACAGGGACGGAAGCAGGGCGGCGGTGCCGAGGGCAAGGCCGGTCAGTTTCAGGGCATCGCGCCGGGTGATCATGGCAGGGCGGGCTCCGTTCGCGGGCCGCATCCGGCCCGATACCGCGCAGGATTAGACGGAACGGCTCCGTCCGGCCGAGGGACGCGTCGCCGCACGGCCTTTCGCGAGCCGCTTATCACGCTGCGCGGCCGCCCGCACGTCCTTCGGTTGGTCCCTGGCGTAGCGGGGGGCGCTACCGCCGCGCCACCACGGCGATGCCGAGCCGGTCGAGGGCGTCGCGCAGGCGGTCCTCCTCGATCCGCGCCACGGCGAGCGCCACCTCGCCGCGCCGGGCCGGATCGAGAACCTTCGGCGGCGCGCGACGGGCGGTCCGGTGCAGGCGATCTTGCCGCAGCACGATCTTGCCGATGCAGGCCCAGCCGTAATGGGCGTTGACGCGCTGGATCACCACCGGCGCGAGGTGCTGGAGTTCGAGGGCGAAGGCGCCCTCCACCCGCACCACCAGGGTGCCGGGCTCCGGCCGGCCCTCGGCGTCGCGCCGGGCGCGGCGGGGCCATTCGAGCTTGACCGGCTGGCAGGCACCGGCGAGCCGCGCGCCGACGATATCCGGCCATGCGGCGAGGATGTCGGAGGAGGCGAAGCCCTGCGCGGCGAAGGCCGGGCCGATGCAGCCCTCGATCAGTTCGCTGAGCGGTTTGGCGCGCGCCATCGATACCCCGGAACACAAGGGCCGCACGGCGGGCGCGCCCCGCCCGCGAACCTACCCGAAAAGCGGCGCGCGCGGGAGTCGGAAGCGGGCCGGGGGGCGTATCGATTTTCATCGCGCCCGTTTGCGGCCAACGGCGCGAAGACGCTTTTTCCGTCCCCGCGCTCCCGCTATGGACGGGCCATGCCCGCCGCCTCGGCCGCCGACCTCCTCGCCTGGTACGACCGTCACCGCCGGGCGCTGCCCTGGCGAGCGCTGCCGGGCGAGCAGCCCGACCCCTACCGGGTCTGGCTCTCCGAAGTGATGCTGCAGCAGACGACCGTGACGGCGGTCAAACCCTACTTCCAGAAGTTTCTGACGCTGTTTCCCAGCGTGATGGCGCTCGCCGCGGCACCGGAAGAGGCGGTGATGTCGGCCTGGGCCGGGCTCGGCTACTATTCCCGTGCGCGCAACCTGCACGCCTGCGCCAAGGCGGTCGCCGCCGCGGGGGGCTTTCCCGATACCGAGGAGGGCCTGCGCAAGCTGCCCGGCATCGGCGCCTACACGGCGGGCGCCATCGCCGCGATCGCCTTCGACCGGCCGGCGGCGGCCGTGGACGGCAATGTCGAGCGGGTGATGAGCCGCCTCCATGCGATCGAGACGCCGCTCCCCGCCGCCCGCGCGCAGATCCGCCTCTTCACCCAGGCCCTGGTGCCGGACCGGCGGCCGGGCGACTTCGCGCAGGCGCTGATGGATCTCGGCGCGACTTTGTGTACGCCCAAGCGCCCCGCCTGCGCGCTCTGCCCCTGGATGCGACCCTGCCGCGCCCGCGCCGAAGGGCTGCAGGAAACCTTTCCGAGGAAGATCAAGAAGGAGAAGGGCATTCTGCGAAAAGGCGCGGCCTTCGTCGCCCTGCGGGCCGGCGACGAGGCGGTCCTGCTGCGCACGCGACCGGCCGAAGGGCTGCTCGGCGCCATGGCCGAGCCGCCGACGAGCGAATGGGTGCCCGATTACGATCCGGCCAAGGGCCTGCTCGACGCGCCGCTCGATGCCCGCTGGAAGCGCCTGCCCGGCGTGGTGAAGCACGGCTTCACCCACTTCCCCCTGGAGCTGACGGTGTTCCTGGCCCGCGTCGCCGCGGAGACGAAGCCGCCCGAGGGGATGCGCTTCACACCCCGCGCGGCGCTCGACACCGAGCCGCTGCCCGGCGCGATGAAGAAGGTGCTCGCCCACGCGCTCGCCGGGCCGGTGCCGCTCGCCGCGCCTGTGGCGAAGCCGCCGCCCGAGCCCGATCTCGCCACGCTGCCCGACCCCGAGCCGCCGCTGCGGCGCGGGCCGATTCCGAAGCCCGCCTCGTCGCGGCCCTCGGATCTGGCGCGGATCGTCAAGAAGACGCCCAAGCCGGTGCGGACCCGGTAGCGGAGGAGGCAGGGCTCTGCCCTGCACCCGCGAAAGGACTTGTCCTTTCGAAACCTCGACCGGCGCTAGGCGCCAGCCTGGCCCCGCATCGTCGCCCGGAAATCGTCGATGCAGACGAGGCGCCCCTGGCGCTCGGCGTGCCAGAAGGTCCAGCCGTTGCAGGCGGGAAGTCCCTGGACCAGGGCGCCGACCTTGTGGATCGAGCCCATCGCCGGCCCGACGCTGAGCTGGCCGTCCGGCCGCACCGTCGCGCGGAAGCGGCGGCGCTCGTCGGTCAGGGTCTCGCCGGCGCGGATGTGGCCCGCCTCGACCACGCTGAGGAACGGGATGCGCGGCTCGGCCCGCTTCGGCGTGGCGAGCGCCAGCGAGGCCGCGGACAGGGTCTCGATGCCCTCGATTCGGGCTCGCGCCGCGGCGGCGTAGGTCGGATCGCGCTCGCAGCCGATGAAGTGCCGCCCAAGGCGCTTGGCCACCGCGCCGGTCGTGCCGGTGCCGAAGAACGGGTCGAGCACCACGTCGCCGGGATTGGTCGCCGCCAGCAGGGTGCGGGCGAGCAGGGCTTCCGGCTTCTGGGTCGGGTGGACCTTGCGGCCGGCCTCGTCCTTCAGCCGCTCCTCGCCCGTGCAGAGCGGAATGAACCAGTCGGAGCGCATCTGAAGGTCTTCGTTGCCGGCCTTCAGGGCGTCGTAGTGGAAGGTGTACTTCGACTCCGGCGCGCGCGAGGCCCAGATCAGGGTTTCATGCGCGTTGGTGAAGCGCTTGCCGCGGAAATTCGGCATCGGATTGGCCTTGCGCCAGACGATATCGTTCAGGATCCAGTAACCGAGATCCTGCAACGCGCTGCCGACCCGGAAGATGTTGTGATACGAGCCGATGACCCACAGGGTTGCGTTCGGCTTCATCACCCGTCGCGCGGCCTTGAGCCAGGCACGGGTAAAGTCGTCGTAGGCGGAAAAACTGGTGAACTTGTCCCAGTCGTCGTCGACCGCATCGACCACGCTCTGATTGGGACGGGTCAGGCCCGCCTCGCCGAGCTGGAGGTTGTAGGGCGGGTCGGCGAAGACGCAGTCGACGCTCGAAGCCGGCAGACGGTCCATGGCGGCGATGCAGTCGCCGATCAGGATCTCGTCGAGGGGAAGGGTGTTGGGGAGACGCTGAACGGAGGGTGCGAGACCCATCCGCGGCGCCGACGCGATCCGCCCGGTACGCGAGACTTGATTCCGGGCGGTGGCGCCGACGACCGCGGTACGCGGGGAAGCCATGGCAAACACCGGTTACGCAACTGACACCGGGACCATGCCGCGATCACGGTAAAGGTCGGGTTTGCCGTCGCCGTACGGTTGCGTCTCGATATGGGGCGGCAGTTTTTGCCGCCTTCCTCCATGCAACAAATGCAAGGGTCGACCGCCCCGAGGGCAGACGGCAGGAAGCGATCCGCAGGGTTTCGTAGCGCGCTTAGGCCCGCCGCCGAATGCTTGTCGCGCAAGTTTTGATGTCTTCGAGGCAAGACCGACGCGCCGCGCACCAAGTAATCAATGCTTGCTGCGACATAGCGGGCGAAGGCAGCGGCGGATATTCTTAACAGCAGCCTAACACCGAGCGCAAAATCCCTGTCTTATTTTGGCCGAGATCGCGCTCATTTTCCGCGGCGTCCAACGCACATCGCAAAAAACAAGGGAATGCGATCTTCGATGAAGGTTTCCAACCGGACCGCTGCCGCCTGCCTCGCTACCGTCATCGGCGCCCTCGCGACGCTGCCCGCCCAGGCCCAGAGCGGCCAGGCCTCTTGGTACGGAAGCGGCCGGAAGACAGCGAACGGCGAGCGTTTCAACCCCAACGGATACACCGCCGCCCACCGCAGCCTGCCCTTCGGCACCCGTGTTCGCGTCACGAACCGCGCCAATGGCCGCTCCGTCGTGGTGCGGATCAACGACCGCGGCCCGTTCGTCGGCGGCCGGGTGATCGATCTGGCCCGCGGCTCCGCCCGCGCCATCGGCATGTCGGGCACCAGCTACGTCTCGCTCAACGTGGTGCGCTGAGGCCAGGCCCGGCGAAGCCCCTGACCCGGCGCTCGTTCTACGCTCCTCCACCGAGCGTTGCCGGGGAACCCACCCGTTCCCATAATTGTCTCATGAGATGACGTGCGGCCCGGATCATCGATCCGGGCCCGCGCTTTGAGGCGAGGAGAGGGATCGAGATGGCGAAGCCGATGGTGGTCGAGATTCCGCATGAGCTCGGCCGCGACGAGGCCCGGCGGCGCATCGACGAAGGCACCACCCGCGTGCGCGAGGCGCTCGGCAAGAGCGGGATCGCCATCAACACCCTGAACTGGACCGGCGACCGCCTCGACTATTCGGTCACGGCCCTGGCCCAGACCGTCGACGGCCAGATCGATGTCGGCCAGGACGTGGTGCGCGTCGAGGTGCGCATGCCGCTGCTGCTCTCGATGTTCGCACAGAAGATCCAGAAGATCGTCGGCAAGGAGGGCAACAAGCTCCTCCTGCCCAAGAAGTAGCGGGAACCCGCCCGCCCGCCTGCCGTTGGCCCGGACGACGGCGCGACGCACGCGCCGTCAGCGAGGTGCGCACGAATGGCCAATCCCGGATCGATCCCGGATACCCCCACGCCCGGTCCCGAGATCCCGAGCAATCCCGGACCGGAGACGCCGGGCCCCGCCACGCCCGACGCGCCGCAGATCCCCGAGCCGGGCCCCGGCCCGGAGATCCCCGGCGGAACGCCCGCGGAGGCGCCGGGCACGATGCCGACCGAAATTCCGGTCGAGAGCCCCGGCATCCCCGACTCGACGCCCACCGGCCCGGCCAACCCGACCGCCTGAGGCCTCTCGCTTCCGTTGTTCCGGGCTGCGGCTGCTGCCATAAGCCCGGCATGGCCGCTCCCCCACTTCTCACCCTTCAGGACGTCGCGCTCACCTTCGGCGGCACGCCGCTGATCGAGCGGGCCGAGCTGACGATCGCGCCCGGCGAGCGCACCTGTCTCGTCGGCCGCAACGGCTCGGGCAAGTCGACCCTGATGCGGATCGCCGCGGGTCTGGTGGAACCGGACCGTGCCGTGCGCTTCGTCCAGCCCGGAACCACGATCCGCTACCTCGCGCAGGAGCCGGACTTTTCCGGCTTCGAGACTACGCAGGCCTTCGCGGAGGCCGGCCTCGCGCCGGGTGACGACCCGCACCGCGCCCGCTACCTGCTCGAAAGCCTCGGCCTGAACGGCAGCGAGGATCCGCGCCGGCTGTCGGGCGGCGAGGCGCGCCGGACGGCGCTCGCCCAGGCACTGGCGCCCGAGCCCGACATCCTGCTCCTCGACGAGCCCACCAACCACCTCGACCTGCCGGCCATCGAGTGGCTGGAATCCGAGCTGAAGCGCACCCGCTCGGCCCTCGTCCTCATCAGCCACGACCGCCGCTTCCTCTCCGCCCTGTCGCGGGCGACCGTCTGGCTCGACCGCGGCGTGACCCGGCGGATCGAGCAGGGCTTCTCGAGCTTCGAGGCGTGGCGCGACGCCTTCTTCGAGGAGGAGGAGCGGGACAAACACAAGCTCGACCGCAAGATCGCCGACGAGGAGCATTGGCTGCGCTACGGCGTCACCGCCCGGCGCAAGCGCAACGTGCGCCGCCTCGCCGACCTGCAGAACCTGCGCAAGCAGAGCCGCGAGCACCGCCGTCCGGTGGGGCAGGCGGTGCTGACGGCGAGCGAGGGCGCGGCCTCGGGCACCCTGATCGCCGAAGCCAAACACGTCTCCAAGTCCTACGGCGAGCGCCGGATCGTCCACGACCTGACCCTGCGCGTGCTGCGCGGCGACCGGCTCGGCATCGTCGGCCCCAACGGGGCGGGCAAGACCACGCTGATCAACCTGCTGACCGGCGCGCTTGCCCCCGATTCGGGCGAGATGCGCCTCGGCACCGGCCTCAACATGGTGCATCTCGACCAGGCCCGCGCCGTCCTCGAACCGAGCGCCACGGTCACGGAGGTTCTGACCGGCGGGCGCGGCGACACCGTTACGGTGGGAGGGCGCAGCCGCCACGTGATCGGCTATCTCAAGGACTTCCTGTTCGCGCCCGAGCAGGCGCGCACGCCGGTGAGCGTGCTCTCCGGCGGCGAGCGCAACCGGCTGCTGATCGCCCGCGCCCTGGCCCAGCCCTCGAATCTGCTCGTCCTCGACGAGCCCACCAACGACCTCGACCTCGAAACCCTCGACCTCTTGCAGGAGATGCTCGGCGAATATGCCGGCACGCTGATTCTGGTGAGCCACGACCGCGACTTCCTCGACCGGGTGGCGGGCACCGTCCTGGTCAGCGAGGGGGAGGGGCGCTGGGTCGAGTATGCCGGCGGCTACACCGACATGCTCAGCCAGCGTGGGCGCGGCGTGGAGGCCCGGACGGAGGCCCGCGGCGACGGTTCGGACAAGGCCGGCCGCGAGCGTTCCGAGCCGCGGGAGAAGGCGCCGCGCGCCGAGGCGGGGCCGGCACGGACCAAGCTCGGCTTCAAGGAGCAGCACGAGTTGAAGACGCTTCCGACTCGCATGGCCGAGCTGGAAGCGGGAATCGCCAAGCTGCGCGAGATTCTGTCGGATCCGGGCCTGTACGGCCGTGATCCCGGACGCTTCCAGAAGGCGACCGCGATGCTCGGTGCCGCGGAGACCGAACTCGCCGCCGCCGAGGAGCGCTGGCTCACCCTGGAGATGCAGCGCGAGTCGCAGGGCGGCTGACCGCCGCCGCTCCCCCCCCCTCATCAGTCCCGCCGCGCCGTGCCTCAGATCATCCGTCGCCCTCACCTTGAAAGCGGGGAAAAGTTGATGGCCGGGCAGGGATTAAGTTGCGATGCTGCAACAGACGGCAGCGAAGCCTCTTTGTGACACCTCCAAGACAGCTAAGCCTGTTGCCCGTACGGCAACGCTCGACCATGGTGCCGCTGCGGACGGGATAACCCCGCTGCGGCTTGGCCAACACCCGATTGGGAAGGCCCAAGCTCCAAGGGAAACAAGGACTGGCCAGCTCGACTTCGGTGTGGGGCACCCGGCCAAAACAGAAGTCCGATCCCATGGGTCTCGAAACTTCTGGAGGGTTTACCATGAAGCTCGTCAAGAGCCTTCTCCTTGGATCGGCAGCGGGGCTGACCATCGTGGGTGGGGCTCAGGCCGCCGACCTGCCGGTGAAGAAGGCCGTTCCGATCGAGTACGTCCGGGTCTGCTCCGCCTACGGCGCCGGCTTCTTCTACATCCCCGGCACCGATACCTGCCTGCGTGTCTCCGGCCGCGCCCGCGCCGAGTACGGCTATATCGGCAGCGACAGCCGCCGGGTCACCGGTGGTGGCGATCTCTCGGGCTTCACCGGCCTTGCCCGCTTCAACCTCGACGCCCGCACCCAGACCAGCTACGGCACCCTGCGCGCCTTCCTGCGTCTCGACGCGGCGAGCCGCACCGGCCACACCAAGCTCTCCTCGGGCACGAACCTGCGCGGCGGCTACGCCTTCTCCGGCACCGGCCAGGACGCCTTCGGCCGCATCCAGAACTTCATCAACGTCGATAAGGCGTTCATCCAGTTCGCGGGCCTGACCGCCGGTCGCGCCTCCTCGTTCTACGACTTCTACGCCGCCGATTACGAGATCATCGGCTCGTCGCTCGGCTCCAACATGCCGTCGACCAACCTGCTCGCCTACACGCAGAAGTTCGGCGACGGCTGGACCGCCACGATCTCGATGGAAGACCCGAACTACCGTAAGAACCCGCTCTTCACGAACGCGGTTCCTGCCGCTGGCGCCGCCGCTGGCACGGGTGCTCTCTCGACGGTGCTCACCACCGCGCCGACGCCGATCATCCTCGGCACCGATGCCCTGGGCAACGCCACCTCGGTCGCCTTCATCGACGCCGTGCAGCGCTCGCGCCTGCCCGACTTCGTCGGCTCGCTGCGCTACGACGCTCCGTGGGGCTCGGCCCAGCTCTCCGCCGCCGTGCGCGAGATCAACGTGGGCGGCTTCCTCGCATCCGTCGGCGTCCCCGGCGGCAGCGCTGCCGCCGCCCAATCTCTCCTGGCGGCCCGTGGCCTCGGCGACGGCGTGAAGACCGAGTACGGCTGGGCGGTTCAGGGCGGCGTGAAGTTCAACCTGCCCTTCATCGCTCCGGGCGATGGCCTCTACCTCCAGGGTTCGTACGGTGAGGGCACCTCGTTCTACACCGGCATCAACCGCTTCACCGCCGGTTACCTCGCCAACGCCTCGGTCTATGCCGGCAACCCGTTCAACCAGTACCTCGCCGACGCGGTCGTGAACCCGCTGTCGGGCCGCATCGAGCTGTCCAGCAGCTTCACGGCGGTGGCCTCGTACCTCCACTACTGGTCGCCGGAGTGGCGCTCGGCCTTCTACGCCAGCTACGGCGAGATCTGGTTCCCGACGGGTGCCCGTCAGGCCACCAGCCAGGCGAACGCTCTGGTCAACAGCGGCAACACCGTCGCTCCGGGCTCCTACCTCACCAACCCGGTCGGTTACGCCACCAGCCAATCGCTGCGCGACACCTACCAGATCGTCACCGGCGCGAGCCTGATCTGGTCGCCGGTCAAGGATCTCGATATCGGTATCGAGGGCCAGTACATCCGGACGGGCGTCAAGAGCGGTCGCGTCGCCGATCAGGACAAGGGCGGCTTCATTGGCAGCGGTAACGCCCAAGTCCCGACCCGCACCGTCAGCAGCGAAGACGTGTTCCAGGCCCGCTTCCGCGTGCAGCGCGACTTCTAAAGTCGAACCTGCGGCAGGCCCCGAGGGCCTGCCGCCTGAAAAGGTCGGCCTTCCAGGTTGGGGGGCCGCACGGGAAAAACCTCCAGACCCCGGCTTCGCGGCCGGGGTTTTTTCATGCCCTGCGACGAGCCGGGACCGACATAAGGACCGGGAGGCCGCCGAGGCGATTGGGAGCCCGTGGCCTTCAAAGCGCCCCGATGACCGTGTCTTCTGACCGCCATCGCCGGCCGCCGAGGAGGTCGAGCCCATGTCCGCGCCTTCGCTCCCGCCGTCACCCCAGTCGCACAGCGTGCCGTCGCGGTCGCGCTGGGTCCGCGCCGGCTGGTTCGCCGGCCTTCCGATTCTCCTGCTGGTCGCCGCAGCGGCCGCCTATCTCGGCCTGTCGCGTATCACGGCGGAGCTGGAGCGGCAGGCGTCCGAGATCGCCGCTGCGACCGGGGAGGGGCAGCCCGAGCCCTGGCTGCGGGTCTCGGTGTCGGGACGCGACCTGACCGCGTCCGGCGAGGCGCCGGAGGCCTCGCAGCGCGAGGCGGCCCTCGGTCGGCTCGCCGCGCTCGAGGGCGTCCGCCGCCTCACCGATCGGACGGGCGTGATCGAGGAGGTCTCCCCCTTCGTCTGGTCGGTGGAGCGTCCGGCCGCCGGCCGGATCGAGGCCAAGGGCAGCCGCCCGGCCGAGGTCGGCGCCTTCGAGCTGGCGCAGCGCCTGAAGCCTGCGCTGCCGCGCGACGCCACCCTGAGCGACCGCGCCCGCGCCGCACGGGGCGCGCCGCGCGACTTTCCCGACGCGGCGGCCTTCGCCGTGGAGCGGCTTCAGGATCTCACCACCGGCGCCGTCGCCACGCTCAACGACACCGTCATCTCGATTCGCGGTGAGGCGGCGAGCCTTGCCGCCTATGACGCCCTGCGCACCGCACTGGCCACACCGCCGCAGGGCTACACCCTCGGCACGGTCGAGATCACGCCGCCGGTCGTCGCGGATTTCCGCTTCGGCGTCACCCGCCGGCCGGACGGCAGCCTCGAACTGAACGGCCACGTCGCCTCGGAGAGTGCCCGCGAAGAGATCCGTGCCGCCGCCGCGGACGCGGCCGAAGGGGCGGCGATCGATGACCGGCTGCGCGACGCCCGCGGTCTGCCGCAGGGCGTCGACGGGCCGGCCCTCGTCCGCTTCGTCCTCAAGCTCGCGGGATTGCTGCACGAGGGACGCGTCAGCTTCGAGGGCGCGGCCGTCTCGGTCGAGGGCAATGCCCTGGATGCGGGAGCAATCGCCGAGGCGGAGACGCTGATGCGCGAGGCCCGTCCGGCCGCTATCGCCGCGGGCCGCGTGGCGCTCACCGCCCGTCCCATCGTCCCTTATGTCCTGCGCATCCGCCGCGGCGCCGACAGCGTCACGGTCAGCGGCCACCTGCCGGATCAGGCGACCCGCGAGGCGCTGCTGGCCCGGCTCAACCCGCGCTTCTTCCGCGAATCGATCCACGACCGAACCCGTCTGGCCGACGGCGCTCCGGCCGGTCTGGCCGCAGCGCTCGCGGCGGCCGTCGATCCGCTCTCGACGCTGGCGAGCGGCGAGCTGACGATCACCGGCACCGAACTCCGCCTGACCGGCACCAGCCTCTATCCCGAAAGCGCCGGTCGCCTCGGCCGGGCGCTGCCGCAGGCGCTGCCGGCCGGTTGGAGCGCGACGGTCGCGATCGCATCCGACGAGGCGCCGGCCGTGACCGCCGATTCGAGCGCCTGCGGACAGCGCCTGTCGGAGCGCACCGCCGGCCATCCCCTGCGCTTCGCTCCGGGCAGCACGGCGCTCGCGCCCGAGTTCTATCCGGTCCTCGACGCGGTGGCGGCCCTGGCCCGTGCCTGCCCGGGCGAGCGGATCGAGGTCGTGGGCCATCTCGACCCGGCCGGAGCGAAGCCCGAGACGCCGGCCGATCCGGTGGCCGACGAGGCCGCGAAGGAGACGGCGCCCAAGCCGGCCAAGGCCAATGCGAAGGCGGAGCCGAAGAAGGACGCGAAATCCGCCAAGGCCAGCAAGGGCAAGGCGGAGCCGAAGGAGGCGGCCAAGCCCGAATCGAAGCCCGAACCGAAGGCGGAGAAGACCGAGGGCGAGCGGGCGGATGCGGGCGCCGACCTCGCGCGGGCGCGGGCGCTCGCGGTGGTGGAGTACCTGCAGAAGGCCGGCGTGCCGCTGGAGCGCGCCGCCGCGCCGACGGGCGTCGCGCCCCTCTCCGACCGGCAGGGAATCGGCCTCAGCCTGCGCTCGTGACCCTGCTCGTCTCCTCGCTCTGGCCGGCCTTGGCGGCGGCGCTGGTGCTCGGTCTCGTCGTCGGCGCCCTGACCGGTCTTCCGCGACGCGGGCTCGCCCTGGCGGCGGCCGGTCTTCTCCTCGCCGGTTTCGCCGTCCTGACCGGTCTGGCGGCGCTGCGAACGGCGCCCGGCGAACCCGGGCTGTGGGTCGAAACGGCCGCGCTGGTGCTAGGAGCCTACCTCGCGGGCTGCGCCCTGGGCGGGCTCGGCCGCGCCCTGTCCGGCCGTCCGCTCTGAGGAGCCAGCGGCCTCCGCCGCCAGCCCCCAGATCCGCTGCTTGCGCCCGACACCGCGTAGGGCGAATTCTCCGACCGGAACCAGGGCGGCGGAGCAGCGCCGAGCAAAGGCATCCGAGAGGAGCAGCGGGCGCTCGAGTTCGTCGCAGAGCCGTTCGATCCGGCTCGCCTCGTTGACCGCGCGTCCGATCACCGTGAAATCGAGGCGCCGGTCGGTACCGACATTGCCGGACACCACGCGCCCGTAATGAAGCACGATGTCGGCCTCCAGGGGCGGCAGGCCGTCGCGGTGACGGGACGCGTTCAGACCGGCGTTGCGCGCCAGCGCCTCCCGTGCCGCGTCGAGCGCGCCGGCGCAGGCCGGGCAGGCGAGGGCGTCCGGCTCGGCCACGGGAAAGACGGCGAGGAAGCCGTCACCGAGGAACTTCGAAATCTCCCCGCCATGGCGCTGCACCGGCTCGCCGAGGGCATCGAAATGCTCGTCGAGCCAGCCCACGACTTTCAGGGGATCGTCGCGATCCGCCACCGCCGTGAAGCCGCGCAGATCCGCGAGGAGAATCGCGGCGTGAACGACCGTGCTCTGCCCGCGCCGCATCTCGCCCGCGAGCACCCGCGCGCCGGTCGCCGGCCCGAGATAGGTTCCGAGCATCTCGCGCATGGTGTGCGACAAGCTCAGCTTCGCCGTGACCAGGGCGATCACCGGAACGAGCCCGGCAATCACCGCCTGCTCCGCCTCGGTGAAACCGCCGGGACGGTCCGTGGCAAACGAGATGGCGACGCCCTCCATGGCACTGCCGGGGGCGAAGGCGGCGGCGTGGAGCAGGTAATCGGTAGCCCCCGCCTGCTTCAGCTCGCCCAGGAGCGGAAGGTCGGGCCACCCGCCCGAACGATCGAGCCGCCAGCGGATGTAGGCCAGGTCGTTCGCCCGCAGCCAGCCCACGGGGCTGCGGAAGAACGTGTCCTCGCCCTCCGGCCCGTGCACGGTAGGGAAGAACGCCATGCCCTGTCCGCGCCGCCACGCGAGGCTCACCCCACGGAAGACGGGATCGATGACCGGCACCGCGAGGCTGAGGCGCCAGAGCGGGAGCCCGGCGGCGACCAGCGCCTCGCAGAATTCCGTGATGATGGCTTCCCCGTCATCCGACTCAGCTGCCCGCGCGATGAGGCGGGCTTCGATGCCGCGGACGGCAGAGTCGAAGATCGGATCCGTGATGGGCATGGCCGATCAACTCTATCGATGCTCGCGCCGCGATCCAAAAGCCTCGGAAGGCTCTGCCTGTGGGAAATCGATCGCTCGGCCGCCTTGCTCGGACGGGCCGAACCCTTCAACCGTGCCGCAGGATTCCGGGAACACCGACATGAACGACGGGAACGATCACGCCTCCACCCTCGCGCGCCGGTTCGCATTCCTGGCCGAGATCGATGGCCTCAAGGCCGTGCTGCGCCAGAACCGGACGATCGGCGAGCGCCGGCGCGAGAACTCGGCCGAGCATTCCTGGCATCTGGCGATGTTCGCCCTCGTCCTCGGTGATCACGCCCCAGGCCTCGATATGGGTCGCGTCGTCGCGATGCTGCTCGTGCACGACATCGTCGAGGTCGATGTTGGCGACGTGCCGATCCACGGCGCCTACGACGCCGCCGCTCTGGCCCTGGTCGAGCAGGCGGCGGCCGAGCGGATTTTCGGGCTCCTGCCCGAGCCGCAGCGGGACCGCTTCCTGGCGCTGTGGCGGGAATTCGAGGCGGTGGAGACGGCGGAGGCCCGCTTCGCCAAGGCGCTCGACCGGCTTCAGCCGCTGCTGCTCAACACGCTGACCGAGGGCGGCACCTGGGCGGAGAACGGCCTCACCGAGGCGCAGGTGATGGCGCGCTACCGGCCGGTGGTCGAGCGCGGCATCCCCGGCCTCTGGCCCTTCGTGGAGGCACTGGTGCGCCGCCACTACGAGGGCGTCGGCGCTACGGCGTGACCGGCTGCGCCTCGGCGCTCACGGCGGTGCGGGCGCCGCGGGCGAGATCGCGCTCGATCAGCAGCGCACTCTTGCCGTCGAGGCGGTTGCGGTAGACCTGCAGGTTCTCCATCACCCGCTGCACGTAGTTGCGCGTCTCGCTGAAGGGGATGCGCTCGACCCAGTCGATCGGATCGACGTCGGGCCGGCGCGGATCGCCGTAGGCGTCGACCCATTTCTTCACATTGCCGCCGCCCGCATTGTAGGAGGCGAAGGCGAGGATGTAGGAGCCCTTCCAGTCCTCCATCAGCTCGCCGAGATGGGCCTGCCCCAGCCGGGCGTTGTAGGCGGGGTCGCTGGTGAGGCGGTCGGTCTCGTAGGACGTCGAGACGCGCTTGGCCGTGCGCTGGGCGGTGGCCGGCATCATCTGCATCAGGCCGCGGGCGCCGACGCCGGACTGGGCGCGGGGATCGAACTGGCTCTCCTGCCGGGCGATGGCGAAGACCATGGCCCGCTCGACCTGCGGCACCGCGGTGAAGGTCTCGTAATCGGGAATGCCGATGGTCGGGTAGGCGTGGGTGTCCAGCGCCAGGCCCCGCTGCGTAGCAAGCTTGCCGATGGCGACCAGCGCACGGGCGTCGCGCGCCTGCACCGCGGCCTCACCCAGCGCGTTGACCTGCGCTTCCTCGGTGAGCGAGCGGGCGGCGTCGATATAGAGCGGCAGCGCCAGTTCCTTCATCTGGGCGGCGGCGAGCAGCTTCAGGCCCCGCAAGAACAGACGATCGTCGAAGGCGGCCCGCGCCGTCGGGCTCAGCTCGGCGGCCCGGCGTAGGGGCAGGCTGTGCTGGCCGAGGCGGGCACGGGCGAGCTGCCCGTAATAGGCGATCGGCTGGAGCGCGGCGCGTTCGTAGAATCGCTTGGCCTCGGCGGTCCGGCCCGCGGCCTCCGCCGCACGGCCCTGCCAGTAGGCGGCGCGCGCCAGCGAGATCGGCGTCTCGGCCACGCTCGCGGCCTGCGCGAAGTGCCGCTCGGCCGCGGTAGGATCGTTCATGAAGCGCAGCGCGATCCAGCCGGCATGGAACTCCGCCTCGATCCGCTTCTCGGAGGTGCGGGCGGAATGCGCGGCGGCCACCGCGTAGGCGGTCTTGGAATCGCCTGCATCCATCAGCTTGCGCGCGACGATCCGGCGCTCGATCCACCACGTGTCGCCGTCGGCGATGACCTCCGGGTTGGTCGGAGCGGACAGGAGCACCTTGGCCGCTTCCGCGGCCTTGTCGGCGCGGCGGAAATACTGGGCGCGCGAGAGCAGGTAGGACGAATCGTTGCGCAGCGACGGCGGCACGGCGGCGAGCGCGGCCGCCGCCCCGGCCTTGCCCTGCACCGCCCGGCGGGCGCGCACGAGGCTGGCATAGGAGCCGCCGGCATAATCCGCCGCGCGGGCGGCCGTCGTCCAATCCTCCTTCAGAAGGGCGCGCTCCATCCGGTAGCGGTGGTCGATCACCGTGAGCACGCCGGGGAAGGCATCGGTGACCTTGGCCTCGAGGCTGCGCCCAAAACTCTCCTCGCGCCACAGGTCGTGCACGAGGTCGGCGGCATCCGCGTCGAGCCCGTCGGCGCGCAGGGCCAGGGCCAGGGCGAACTTGCCCGGTGCGCTGGTCGGCCGGGCGGTGGCGAAGTAGGCGCGCACCACGGCCGGGCTCTTCTTCTCGGTCAGCAGGCGCTCCTCGGCCCGGCGGCGCAGCAGCGGACCGGCCGGCCAATCGGGATTGGCGCGGGTGAAGGCGACGACGCGCTCGAAGCTGACGCCGGCGCCGGCCCGAATCGCCACCCATTCGAGCAGCGCCCGCGCCGCCGGATCGGTGAAACCGGCCGCGAGCCGGTCACCATCGGTGACCTTACCCTTGCGGTAGAGGTCGATCGCCTCGCGCAGTTGGCCGAGGTCGGTCTCGCCCGAGGCGATCGGCCGAGCCGGGTCGGGCACTTCGGGGGCGGGGGCGGCCGGCGAGACCGCCGCGTCGGGCAGGGGGAAGGCGACGGGGCCGTCCGCTTCGGTCGAGGCGTAAGCCGAGGCCGCGGCGGGCAGCGGCTTGTCGGAGGCGGCCTCGCCGGCGCTCGGATCGAGCCGCAGGGCGTCGGCCGCGACGGGATCGGCGGCGGGGCCCTGGCCGTCGCTGACTTGGCTGGCAGGCGCGGTGGCATCGCTCGACGGCGCGGCGGGCGCCGAGGCCGGCTGCGGGTTACGAACCTCGATCGCCGTGCCGCTTTGCGGCAGCAGGGCGGTGCCGGACAGGACGAGCCCGAGCAGCAGGGGCAGGGAGCGGGCGGGGAACGCCAAGGTCATCAGACACCCCGACACGGAGGCCAAGCCTTAAGCTGGGCTCCGGTCCGTTAAGATGGCATTAACTGCGCAAGCGAAGCGTTTGCGCGCGGACTGGGGAGGGCCTATGTCTCGCGCGACCCGTGCGCGGCCGGAGCCGCCGGGGTATGCCAGACAGGCAAGAAGAACGGCCGGGAACGCCAGGATGACCGATACCCATGCCCGCCTTCGCGGCTCGATGACCGCGCTCGCGACCCCCTTCCGCGACGGCGAGTTCGACGAGGCGGCCTTCCGGAAATTCGTGAACTGGCAGATCGAGCAGGGCACGCACGCCCTGGTGCCGACCGGCACCACCGGCGAGAGCCCGACGCTGAGCCATGCCGAGCACGACCGCGTGGTCGAGGTCTGCGTCGCCGAGGCCGCCGGCCGGGTACCGGTGATCGCCGGCGCCGGCTCGAACTCGACGCGCGAGGCGGTGGCGCGGGCCCGTCATGCGGAAAGCGTCGGCGCGGATGCGGTGCTCACCGTCACGCCCTACTACAACAAGCCGACCCAGGAGGGGATGTACGCCCACTTCAAGGCGGTGAACGACGCCGTCGGCATCCCGATCATCATCTACAACATCCCCGGCCGGTCCGTGGTCGACATGAGCGTCGACACCATGAAGCGGCTGTTCGAGTTGAAGAACATTGCCGGCGTGAAGGACGCCACGGCCAAGATCGACCGCGTCAGCCTCCAGCGGCAGGCTTTGGGAGAAGATTTCATCCAGCTTTCTGGCGAAGATGCGACGGCGCTCGGCTTCAATGCCCATGGCGGCCGGGGCTGCATCTCCGTGGTCTCGAATGTCGCGCCCCGACTCTGCGCCGACCTGCAGGAGGCGACGCTCGCGGGCGATTACGCGAAGGCGCTGAAGATCCAGGACCGGCTGATGCCGCTGCATGTGCAGATGTTCTACGAATCGAACCCGGTGCCGGCGAAATACGCGCTGTCGCGCCTCGGGCTGATGTCGGAGGAGGTGCGCCTGCCGCTGGTGCCGGCGACGGAGGGCTGCCGACGGGCGGTCGATGCCGCGCTGGCCCATGCCGGCCTGATCTGAGGCGCGGCCGTCCGAGCCGACGGGCGAGGGGTCGTCGAAGTCCCCTCGTTTCCCCATATCCCGGAGCCGTCCTCCGCCCGGCGCGCAAGAAGCTTAACCAGAAGAGATGGCACCGAAATCCGAACCCGGCCGGCGCGTCGTCGCCGACAACCGCTCCGCCCGCTTCCACTACGCGATCGAGGACACGTTCGAGGCCGGCATCGCGCTGACCGGCACCGAGGTGAAGTCGCTGCGCGGAGGAAAGGCGACGATCGGCGAATCCTATGCCGGCCCTTCCGGGTCGGACCTGATGCTGTTCAACGCCTATATTCCGGAATACCTGGAAGCGAACCGCTTCAACCACGACACCAAGCGGCCCCGCCGCCTGCTGCTGCACCGCCGCCAGATCAACAAGCTGATCGGCGCCACCCAGCGCCAGGGCTACACGGTCATTCCGCTGAAGATCTACTTCAACGACAAGGGGCGGGCGAAGGTCGAACTCGGGCTCGGCAAGGGCAAGCAGCTCCACGACAAGCGCGAGAGCGTCAAACAGCGCGACTGGCAGCGGGACAAAGCCCGTCTGATGCGCGACAAGGGCTGAGCGGTCTCGGGTTCGGTCGGAGGCTCGAGCCGGGCCCACCGTCACCGCGAACGCATGCGAAGCGCTCCAGGGGTGCGCCCCTTCCGAATGGAGTGGCGTCCTGGATTGCCACGGCCCTGCCTCGCGATGACGGTGAGGGTCACTCTCCCGTCATCGCGGTTCGAAGAGCGGTACTGCGCTCAGCCTTCCGATTCTTCGTCGGACGGACCGGGACGGATGCCGTAACGGCTCTCCAGACCCGGATTGGCGCGGGGCGCGCGCTCGGTGAAATCGCGGCGCGGGCTGTCGCCGGCGGCGCGGGCAGGGCGCTCGCTCGGGTCACGGCCGATCCGATTCGCGAGATGGGCCAGATCGACGAACTCGTCCGCCTGACGGCGCAGGTCGTCGGCAATCATCGCCGGCTGGGTCTGGATCGTCGAGACCACGGAGACGCGGACGCCGCGGCGCTGGATCGCCTCCACCAGCGAGCGGAAATCGCCGTCGCCGGAGAACAGCACCATGTGGTCGATGTACGGAGCGAGTTCGAGCGCGTCGATCGCGAGCTCGATGTCCATGTTGCCCTTGATCTTGCGGCGGCCGGCCGAGTCGGTGAACTCCTTCACCGGCTTGGTGACGACGCGGTATCCGTTGTAATCAAGCCAGTCGATCAGGGGACGGATCGAGGAGTATTCCTGATCCTCGATCATCGCCGTGTAGTAGAAAGCTCGAATGAGATTATCACGGCTCTGAAAATCCTTGAGCAGACGCTTGTAATCGATGTCGAAACCGAGCGCCTTCGTAGTCGCATACAAATTTGCGCCGTCGATGAAAATCGCGGTACGTTGCTTATCACTCATTGATCGATCCGTGTGCTGGAGCTGAAAGTCATTTGACTGAAAATTCAGGCATGAACGCAGTACAGACAAACGCGAGTCCGATGCGCAGGTGAAGCCCGGCACCTTGCGTTTCCGATGGGTAATCGCTTCCGAGTTCCGATGGAGGCCGCGGCTCGAACAGGTCGTCGCGTGGGCCGGCGAATCGTGATGTCGGAGAATTGCAGCGCTCGCGACGGCACGGACGGCACCGAACCGAGACACCACGTGGTGACCTAGGGTGCAAGCTCTGTCAAGCGCCAGAAGGAGTTAACGCGACTCTTCGGCACCGCCGGCGAAGATGTCGCCCCACAACCAAGAGAGAGCTGAAAAATTCAGTTCCATACCAACAATTGCAAGACGCCGTGCGCGACGGACCATATGGAAGAAGTACACACCTGAAGTTGACGCCGCACGCAAATCCGTACGGCTCAACTTAGCGGAACCTTCGGCGACTCCCGTTGCAGAGTAGGAACGTCGGCCGTGCGGCGAATGACCTTGCGTCAGGGCATCGATATCGCTCGGCTGCCCGGCTTGACCGCGGGGAGGGCGGCGAGTTCCGGCGGAAGGGCGTCGGGGGCATAGGTCGGGATATCGAGGGTAACGAGGGAGACGAGCGGCAGGCCGATCTCGCCGCGGCCGCCGGAACGATCGATCAGGCAGGCCGCGCCGACCACCTCTCCGGCCTCGTCCTTCAGGGAGGCGAGGCATTCGCGGGCCGAGAGGCCGGTCGTCACGATGTCCTCGACGATCACGGCGCGGGCGCCCGCGGGGATCGAGAAACCGCGGCGCAAGGTGAAGGGGCCGCCCGGGTCGCGCTCGACGAAGATCGCCTTGGCGCCGAGATGGCGAGCGGTCTCGTAACCGGGGATGATGCCGCCGATGGCCGGCGAGACCACGATGTCGATCCGACCGAACTGCTTCGTGATCACCTCCGCCAGCGCCCGGCACAGCCGCTCGGTGCGCGCGGGATCGGAAAAGATCGTCATCTTCTGCAGGAAGGTCGGCGAGCGCAGCCCGGAGCTGAGGATGAAGTGTCCCTGCAGCAGCGCCCCCGCGGAACGGAACTCTTCGAGAACGTCTTCCGGTGTCATGACTATCCGCTCGCCAACCCGTCTTCCGCCGCTTGTTGCAGCGACGCGCGCGGGGCGCAAGCCGAGCGCGAACGGCCGGGCTCGAAGCTCTAACCGTTCACGCGCTCGACGCGGCTGACCGAACGCTTGCCGCGCAGATCCGCGACGATGGCGGTGAGGTGTTTCAGGTCAGGAACCGAGAGATCGATTGCGATATCGGTGAAGTCCTGCGTGCGCCGCTTCATCGAAACGTTGTCGATGTTGCCGTCGTGCTCGGCGATGACCTGGGCGATCTGGGCCAGCGTGCCCGGCTCGTTGATCGATTCGAGCGCGAGCTTGGCGGGAAAGCGTTCCTGCGAGCCCTCGACGTCCCAGCGCACGTCGAGCCAGCGCTCGGGCTCGTTGTCGAAGGCGGCCAGCGCCGCCGACTGGATCGGATAGATCGTTACGCCGACGCCGGGAGTGAGGATGCCGACGATGCGGTCCCCCGGCAGGGCGCCGCCGTTCGGAGCAAAGCTCACCGGCAGATCGCCGGCCAGGCCGCGGATCGGGATACTGCCCGGACTTGCCGCCCCATCCGGCTCCCCCGAGAAGGTCAGCCGCATGGTCTGATCCTTGGAACGGGTGAGCCGCCCCGCGGCCCCGCTGGCCGCCGGACCGCCGCTCGCGCCGGCGCGGCGCTCGTCCTTGAAGTCGGGATAGACCGCCTTGACCACGTCCCCGGAAAACATCTCGCCGCGCCCGACGGCGGCGAAGACGTCTTCGGTCGAGGCGCGGGCGAGCCGGGGCAGGGCGCCGCGCAGCTTCTCCTCCGAGAAGCTCTTGCCGGCCCGCTCGAAGGCGCGGTCGAGGATCTGGCGGCCCAGCCCGGCATATTGCCGCCGCACCGCGGCGCGAGTCGCCCGGCGGATCGCGGCGCGGGCCTTGCCGGTGACGACGAGCGATTCCCAGGCGGCCGGCGGCGAGGCGCCGTCGGAGCGGGCGATCTCGACCTCGTCGCCGTTGGCGAGTTCGTGCAGCAGGGGGGCGAGGCGCCCGTTGATCTTGGCGCCGACGGCGGTGTTGCCGACATCGGTGTGGACGGCATAGGCGAAATCGATCGGCGTGGCGCCGCGCGGAAGGGCGATCAGGCGCCCCTTCGGGGTGAAGCAGAACACCTGATCCTGAAACAGCTCCAGCTTGGTGTGCTCCAGGAACTCCTCCGGCGAGTCGCCCTCGGCCAGGAGTTCGATGGTCCGGCGCAGCCACTGGTAGGCCCCGCTCTCGGTGGCGAGCCGGGGGTGGACCTCGCCTTCCGCGCCTTCCTTACCGGCCTCCTTGTAGTGGGCGTGGGCGGCGATGCCGTACTCGGCGATCTCGTCCATCTCGGCGGTGCGGATCTGAAGCTCGACGCGCTGGCGCTTCGGCCCGATCACCGTGGTATGGATCGAGCGGTAATCGTTCTGCTTGGGCGTCGAGACGTAGTCCTTGTAGCGGCCCGGCACCATCGGCCAGCTGGTGTGGACCACGCCGAGCGCGGCGTAGCAATCCGCCACCGTCCCGACGATCACGCGGAAGCCGACGATATCGGAGAGCTGCTCGAAGGCGACCGACTTGCGCTCCATCTTCGACCAGATCGAGAACGGCTTCTTCAGCCGTCCCTTCACCTGGGCGGTGATGCCGCGCGCCGCGAGCCGGGCGGTGAGATCATGCTCAATGCTCTCGATGACGCTGCCGGACTTCGCCGAGAGGTCTTCGAGCCGCTTGGTGATGGTGGCGTAGATCTCGGGCTTGAGGGTGCGGAAGGAGAGGTCTTCCAGCTCGTCGCGCAGCTCCTGCATACCCATGCGGCCGGCCAGCGGCGCGTAGATGTCCAGCGTCTCCTCGGCGATCCGCGCCCGCTTGTCGTCGCGCATGAAGTGGAGGGTGCGCATGTTGTGCAGGCGGTCGGCGAGCTTGACCAGCAGCACCCGCACGTCCTCGGCCACCGCGAGGAGCAGTTTCCGGAAATTCTCGCCCTGCACGGCCCGTTTCGAGACGAGGTCGAGGCGCTTGAGCTTGGTCAGCCCGTCGACCAGCGCGCCGATCTCCGGCCCGAAGATCTCGCGGATCTCGTCGAGGGTGGCGGCGGTGTCCTCCACCGTGTCGTGCAGCACGGCGGCGACGATGGTCGCGTCGTCCAGGCGCAGGTCGGTGAGGATCGCGGCGACTTCGAGGGGATGGGCGAAGAAGGGATCGCCCGAGGCGCGCTTCTGCGTGCCGTGCGCGCGCATGGCGTAAACGTAGGCGCGGTTCAGAAGCGCTTCGTTCGCGGCCGGGTTGTAGCGTTTGACCCGCTCCACGAGTTCGTACTGGCGCATCATCCGCCGAAGGATCCTGCTCTCAATGTGTCGGAAGCCCGGCCGGGACCGGCCACGGTCGTCGCGCAACAGCTTCCCGCATCGGCGCCTTTTGCGCCAGACCCAAGGCGTCGCAGACGGAGCGTAACTGTTTCCCGTGCCCTGCACCGGCTGCAGGCCGGGCCAGCTGAAACGAGAACGCCCGCCGCTCGGAGACCGAGGGCGGGCGCGAAATGCGGAACAGGAGGGGCGCTTACTCGCCCTCGTCGTCGGTCTCGGTCGGCGGGGCCAGGTTCTCCAGGCCGCGCAGGAGATCTTCCTCGCTCATGCGATCGAACTGCACGTCCTTGTCGTCGGACGACGATTGGGGCGCCACCGCCGCGGCGGCGGGCGAGCTCGACAGCAGCGGCACGGTCTCGGCCTCCGGCTCGTCCACCTCGACGTATTTCTGCATCGAGTGGATGAGCTGCTCCTTGAGATCCTCGGCCGTGATCGTCTCGTCGCCGATCTCGCGCAGGGCCACGACCGGGTTCTTGTCGCGGTCGCGCTCGACGGTCAGAGGGGCGCCGGCGGCGAGCAGGCGGGCGCGGTGGCTGGCGAGCAGGACCAGCTCGAAGCGGTTCTCGACCTTCTCGATGCAGTCTTCGACGGTGACGCGAGCCATGCGAGGCGGCTCCTTCCTCAGGCGCGGATACGAACGATATGCGTGATGAACGGGCTTCCTACACCGGATGCCGCCGCGCAACAAGTCGCGGGACAGGTTGAGAATCCCTCCCTCCCGGTCCACATGGAAAGCGGCGCCGGTCGATCCCGGCACCACTCCCGGCCGGCCTTGAACCGGCGCCAGCGGACCCGAGGATTTTTCGATGTTCATCCAGACCGAAGCTACGCCGAACCCCGCCACGCTCAAGTTCCTGCCCGGCCGCGTGGTCCTGCCCGAGGGCACCTTCGAGGCCCGCGACGCGGCCGGCGCAGAGCGCTCGCCCCTCGCCACCGCCCTGTTCGCGGTGCCCGGCGTCTCCGGCGTCTATTTCGGGCACGACTTCATCTCGGTGACCAAGGCCGACGGCGTGAACGAGTGGCCGCAGGTGAAGCCGGCGGTTCTCGGCGCGATCATGGACCACTTCCAGTCCGGCCGTCCGGTGCTCGCCGAGGGCACGGCGCTGGCCGAGGACGACACCGAGGAATTCTACGACGAGGCCGATCACGACACCGTCGCCACCATCAAGGACCTGCTCGAGACGCGGGTTCGCCCGGCGGTGGCGGGCGATGGCGGCGACATCACCTTCCGCGGCTATCGCGACGGCATCGTCTATCTTGAGATGAAGGGCGCCTGCTCGGGCTGCCCGTCCTCCACCGCGACCCTGCGCCAGGGCGTGCAGAACCTGTTCCGCCATTTCCTGCCCTCCGTGCGGGAAGTGCAGGCCATTTGATTCAAGCGATCTGAATCGGGCGCCGGCTCCGCTGGCGCCGGTGCAACACCGCCCCGCTTCCTGGGGAGCCCGGCCGCGGATGCGCTGACGCGCGGAAACATTTCGTCCTAAACTGGATCCGATGGCGGGCGCCTGTGGCCCGCCGCCGGATGGAATCGACGTTTGCGGATCCTTGCCATCGATACGGCGCTCGAAGCCTGCGCGGCTTGCGTGGCCACCGACGACAGCGACGACCTGCTCGCCGAAGAGTCGATGCCGCTCGTGCGCGGCCACGCCGAGGCGCTTCTGCCGCTGATCGAGCGGGTCATGGCCCGGGTCGAGGGCGGCTTCGGCGGCCTTGACCGGGTCGCGGTCACGGTCGGGCCAGGCAGCTATACCGGCCTGCGCGTCGGCCTCTCCGCCGCCCGCGCCATCGGGCTCGCCACCGGCATCCCCATTGTCGGCGTCACGACCCTGTCCGCCCTGCTGGCTCCCCAGCTCGCGCTCAACGGCGATGACGCAGTCGTCGCCGCCATCGATGCGCGCCACGGCGCGGTCTACCTCCAGGCCATGAGCGTGGCCGAGGGCACGGTGATCCCGCCCCGCCACGTCAGTCTGAAGGAGGCGGTCGGCCTGCTCGGCGGCAGGCGCGCAATCCTCACCGGCTCCGGGGCTCCCGCCCTCGCTGCCGCGGCCGGCGCGGCGGGCCTCACCGTCGAGGTCGCCGAGACCGGCGCGCCGCAGATCGCCTGGGTCGCCTCACTCGGGCTCGTGGCCGATCCGGAGCAGGCGCTGCCGCGCCCCCTCTACCTGCGCGGGCCGGACGCCCAGCCGCAGGACCATGCGAGGCTCGCAAGGGCATGACGCGCACCGTCTCCCCGTTCTGGCCGCTCGATTGGTGGTCCGCGTGGTGGGACGCCTGGGGCTCCGTGCCCTACGTCGCGCCCCTGCGGGACGCGGGCCAGGCGGCCGACCTGGAAAAGCTGCACGCCACCGCCTTCGCCCGCCCCTGGGCGGCGCACGAATTCGAGCGCATGCTGTGCGAGCGCTCCACCGAGGCGCACGCCCTGCGCCGGGGCAACGCGCTGCTGGGTTTCGTGCTGTCGCGCAAGGCGATGGACGAGGCCGAGATCCTCACCATCGTGCTGGCGCCCTCCGCTCGCGGCGGCGGGCACAGCCGTCGGCTCTTGAGCGAGCACCTGACTTCCCTGGCCTTCGCCGGCATTCGCACCGTCCATCTCGAGGTGGACGAGGGCAACACGCCCGCCCTGAAGCTCTACGCGCGCCACGGCTTCCTCAAGGTCGGTGAGCGCAAGGGATACTACCCGCTGCCCGACGGCAGCCGGGCGACCGCGCTCACCATGAGCGCGTCGTTGTCGTGATGGAGAGCGCGAGCACGGCCGGCCGATGACGCGTGCCGGCATCGGCCTGCGCCTGTTCATCCAGGCCCTGGCCTTCCTCATCGTGATCGGGCCGCACTGGCTCAGCCTGCGCTTCGGGCGGGGGCGGCTCGCCGCGCACATCCCAGTGCTGTTCCACCGTCTGTTCCTGCGCCTGTTCTCGGTCCGCGTGACGCAGACGGGTACGCCGCCGCAGCCGGGCGAGCCGGCCCTGGTGCTGGCCAACCACGTCTCCTGGCTCGACATCGTCGCGCTCGGCTCGCTGCGCCCGCTCTCCTTCGTGGCAAAGTCCGAGATCGAGGGCTGGCCGCTGATCGGCTCCCTGGCCAAGCTCCAGCGCACCGTCTTCATCGAGCGCGCCAAGCGCGCGGCGACTGCCAGCGTCAACGCGACGGTGGGTGAGCGGCTCGTGAGCGGCGACCTGATCGTGCTGTTCGCGGAAGGCACCACCGGCGACGGGCTGCGGCTGCTGCCGTTCCGCTCTTCCCTGGTGGGCGCGGCCCGCGCGGCCCTCTCGGCCGAGGCCGGCGGACTGGCCCGCATCCGGCTCCAGCCCCTGGCCCTGGCCTATCCGCGCCGCAACGGCCTGCCCGTGACCCGCGCCGAGCGGCCGGAGATCGCGTGGTACGGCGACATGGAACTCGCGCCGCATCTCGCCCTGTTCGCCAATCGCGGCCCCATCGACGTTCACGTGAACTGGGGCGCACCGATCGCCTTCGACGCCGCCACCGACCGCAAAGTCGCGACCGCCCAGGCCGAGGCCGCCGTGCGGCAGGGCTTGCGCGAGATCCGCCTCGGCGGATCCGTGGGGCGGCCCGCCCCCGTCCTGCCGAGCCCGGCGGGAGAGGGCGCCGACGTCTCGGCGCCCGGCATCGCCGCGGTCTGACCGATCAGGCCGGCAGCGGAAAGGTCGCCGCCTGCCCGCGGACGATCCCGCCCTCATCGACGAGCTGCCAGACGATGCCTTCGGTGACGGGGAAGCGCCGCCCGTCCTTGGCGACCCGGATGCCGGCATAGCCCGAGACGAAGCCGTCGCGGGCGACCGCATCGAGCAGGCGCTGCCGCTCGGCCCGTTCCGGCGCCTCCGCCGAGAGGCGCGAGGGCATGCCGACGAATTCCTCCCAAGTGTAACCGAAGGCCCGCTGGGCCGCGCGGTTGGCGTAGACGAAGAGCGGATCGGCGCTCGTGTCGTGCGCCAGCACCGCGAAGGGCGCCGATGCGTAGAGCCAATCCGGCCCGAGCCCCGGCTCGGGGAGGAGCGGGCGGCCGACGAGGCGCAGGAAGCTGCCGGCCAGCAGGGCGAAGAAGGCGGGGTCGTCGGCGGGTCTCACGGGCGAGCCTTTTCGGGCGTGTTCAAGAGAATCGTGTCGGCGTTCGAACCGTGATAAAGGGCCGAACCAACGGAAAGTCCCCAAAAAGCGCCGCCTGCCGCGGCAGGGTTTGCGATCTTGAAGAAAGCCTACGTCAAGTCCTACGGCTGCCAGATGAACGCCTACGACGCCGGCCGCATGGCCGACGTG
Organism: Methylorubrum populi; assembly: GCF_002355515.1. Taxonomy (NCBI): domain Bacteria; kingdom Pseudomonadati; phylum Pseudomonadota; class Alphaproteobacteria; order Hyphomicrobiales; family Methylobacteriaceae; genus Methylorubrum; species Methylorubrum populi. The sequence goes on from NZ_AP014809.1 coordinate 3,767,688, forward strand.
CTGGCGGCCGAGGGCTACAGCGCGACGGAGTCGGTCGAGGAGGCCGATGTCGTCGTCCTCAACACCTGCCACATCCGCGAGAAGGCCGCCGAGAAGGTCTATTCGGAGCTGGGGCGGCTGCGCGTGCTCAAGGGCGAGCGCGCCGAGAGCGGGCAGGACACCCGCATCGTCGTGGCGGGCTGCGTCGCCCAGGCCGAGGGCCGCGAGATTCTGTCCCGCGCGCCGGCGGTGGACGTGGTGGTCGGCCCGCAGAGCTACCACCGCCTGCCGGACCTGCTGCGCCAGTCGCGCGAGAGCCGCGTCGTCGACACCGAATTCCCGGTCGAGGACAAATTCGATCACCTGCCCGCCCGGCGCAACCGCGGCGTCACCGGCTTCCTCACGGTGCAGGAGGGCTGCGACAAGTTCTGCGCCTTCTGCGTCGTGCCCTATACCCGCGGCGCGGAGGTCTCGCGCTCGGTGGCGGCGGTGGTCGAGGAGGCGCGCCGCCTCGTCGAGGGCGGGGTGCGCGAGATCACGCTGATCGGCCAGAACGTCAACGCCTATCACGGCGACGGACCGGACGGCGCTCCGGCGACGCTCGGTTTCCTTATGGACGCGCTCAGTGCGGTGCCGGGCCTGGTTCGCCTGCGCTACACCACGAGCCATCCCAACGACTTCGCCGACGATCTCATTGCCGCCCACGCGAAAAACCCGCTGGTGATGCCCTACCTGCACCTGCCGGTGCAGTCGGGCTCGGACCGCATCCTCCACGCCATGAACCGCCGCCATACCGGCGACGCCTATCGCCGGCTGATCGAGCGCATCCGGAACGCGCGGCCCGACATCGCCCTGTCCTCGGACTTCATCGTCGGCTTCCCCGGCGAGTCGGATGCCGACTTCGCCGACACGATGCGGCTCGTCGCCGATATCGGCTTCGCGGCGGCCTTCTCGTTCAAGTACAGCCCGCGGGCCGGCACTCCGGCGGCGGAGCGCGAGGACGCGGTGCCGGAGGCGGTGAAGACGGAGCGGCTCGCCGCCCTGCAGCAGCTTCTCGACGCGCAGCGCCACGCCTTCAACGCGGCGGCGGTCGGCACCGTCGCCGAGATCCTGGTCGAGAAGACCGGCCGGCATCCGGGGCAGGTCGCGGGCAAGACGCCGCATCTTCAGGCGGTGCAGTTCGACGCGCCAGCCTCTACCATCGGTACGCTGGTCCCGGTGCGGATCACGCGCGCGGGCTCGAACAGCCTGTTCGGCGAGGTGCTGGAGGGTGCGGCGGCGGCCGCGTGACCTATATGAGGCACATTACCATTTCGGATCTCTCGCGTGCCGATTGACGTTGCGTCCGCCCGTGGCCCCGCCGGCCGCAACAACCGCCCCTCGCCGGCGCGCCCCGGGCTCTCCGAGGCCGTCGAGGTCTCGCTGACCTTCGATGACAACCGGCTCGCCAGCCTCGTCTTCGGCCAGTACGACCAGAACGTCGCCCATATCGAGCGGCGTCTCGGCATCACCGGCACCGCGCTCGGCAACCACCTCGTCGTCAAGGGTACGCCCGAGGCGGCCGAGAAGGCGCGGCGCGTGTTCGAGCGGCTCTACGCCCGGGTGCAGAAGGGGGGCACGACCCTCACCCTCGGCGACGTGGACGGGGTGATCCAGGAGGTCACCGTCCAGGGCAACCTGTTCCCCTCCGCCGAAATCGCGACGGATAACGGCCGCGAGCAATTCGAGCAGATCGCCACCCGCAAGCGCGGCGGCGTGCGCGCCCGCAATGCGGCGCAGAGCGACTACATCAAGCTCCTGCGCGCCAATGAACTCGTCTTCGCCGAAGGCCCCGCCGGCACCGGAAAGACCTGGCTCGCCGTCGGCCACGCAGTCTCGCTCTTGGAGCAGGGCCATGCCGAGCGGCTGATCCTGTCGCGGCCCGCGGTCGAGGCCGGCGAGCGGCTCGGCTTCCTGCCGGGCGACATGCGTGAGAAGGTCGATCCGTACCTCCGCCCGATCTACGACGCGCTCTACGACTTCATGGAGGCGCGCCACGTCGACCGCGGCCTGCAGACCGGCATCATCGAGATCGCGCCGCTCGCCTTCATGCGCGGGCGCACGCTGACCAACGCCGTGGTGCTGCTGGATGAGGCGCAGAACACCACCTCGATGCAGATGAAGATGTTCCTGACGCGGCTCGGCGAGAACTCGCGCATGATCATCACCGGCGATCCGAGCCAGATTGACCTGCCGCCGGGCCAGAAATCCGGTCTCGTTGAGGCGGTGAACGTGCTCGACGGCGTCGAGGGCATCGGCCGCGTGCGCTTCCGCGATGTGGACGTGGTGCGCCACGACCTCGTGCGCCGCATCGTCACCGCCTACGAGGCCGCCTCCCACGGCGAGGCGGAGACCGACCGCAACCCGAACCCGCGGCGCCGGCCGCTGGCGTAATGGCTCTGACGGACCGAATCGCGGATTTCACGGCACCGCACGGACGTTGACGGCGCTGGACCAGACTCACACATGAGCGACAACGAGATCGACATCGCCGTCGAGGATGCGCGCTGGGAACAGGCCGTCCCCGACCTGGAGGCGTTCACGCTCCGGGCGGTCGAGGCCGGGTTGGCGATTCTGCCCGATTCGGCCTCGGGACCCGTCGAGGTGAGCATCCTCCTGGCCGACGATGCCACCGTCCAGAGCCTGAACCGAACCTGGCGAAACAAGGATAAGCCCACCAACGTGTTGTCATTTCCGGCAGCAGGCGGGCCGCTCCAGCCGGGCATGGCGCGGCCGCTCGGCGACGTCGTTCTTGCGTATGACACGCTCGTGCGCGAGAGTGCGGAGCAGTCGAAGCCGTTCGAGCACCATTTCGCCCACCTCCTCGTCCATGGCACCCTTCACCTTCTCGGACAGGACCATGAGACCGGCGAGGCAGAGGCCGACGCCATGGAGGCGCTCGAGGTCGCCGCGCTCCGGACTCTCGGCATCCCGAATCCCTACGACGACTGACACCCGGCACTCCCGCCGCATCCAATCCAGAGACCCATGACCAACGACCGAAGTCGCGGCGCGGCCCTGGCCGCGCCAGCCGCGGACGCCGAACCGCCCCCACGCGAGGCGTGGTACGATCGTCTGCTGAACGTCTTCAACCTGCGTCCGCGCGACTCCCTTCGCACCGACATCGAGGAGGCCCTGGCCGAGCCCGATACGGGCGAGGACGCCTTCTCCCCCCTCGAACGGGCCATGCTCAAGAACGTGCTCGGCCTGCACAAGGTGCGGGTCGACGACGTGATGCTGCCCCGCGCCGACATCGTGGCGGTGGCCAGCGACACCAGCCTCGGCGACCTCCTGAGGCTGTTCCGCACCGCCGGCCATTCGCGCCTGCCGGTCTACGGCGAGACCCTCGACGATCCCCGCGGCATGGTCCACATCCGCGATTTCGTGGAGTATCTCGCGACGCAGGCCGAGACCGCGCCGCGCCGCCCGGCACCGCAAGCCGTGACCGACGGCGAGGCCAAGCCCACGCCGCGTCCGCGTCGCACGGCCTCCGCCCGCGGGGCGCTCCGCAGCCTCGACCTCGGCAAGGTCGATCTCACCGCGACGCTCGCCTCCACCCGCATCCAGCGCCCGGTTCTGTTCGTGCCGCCCTCCATGCCGGCCATCGACCTGCTGGTGCGGATGCAGGCCACGCGCACCCACATGGCGCTCGTCATCGACGAGTATGGCGGCACCGACGGGCTGATCTCGATCGAGGATCTGATCGAGATGGTGGTCGGCGACATCGAGGACGAGCACGACGTGGCCGAGGGCCGGCTCGTCAACCGCATGGAAGGCGAGACGGAAGCCTACATCGCCGACGCCCGCGCCGGGCTCGCGGAGGTGTCGGAGGCCACCGGCCTCGATCTCGCCGCCGCCTTCGGCGAGGTGGCCGAGGAGATCGATACGATCGGCGGCCTGATCGTCACCCTGGCCGGGCGGGTGCCCGAGCGTGGCGAGCGGATCGCCGGGCCCGAGGACATCGAGTTCGAGGTGCTCGACGCCGACCCCCGGCGGGTGAAACGGATCAAGCTCCAGCGCGCGCCGGCCAAGATCGGCACCGTGGTGCCGCTCGCCCTGCCGCCGCCGCGCCCGATGCCGAACGCCTCGACGGATCCGGAGACGGCACAGACTGCCGAAGCCGGCCGGTAACGTCACAACGGAACGAAGCGACAAGGCATGACCGCTCCGCTCGGCCGCGCGTCCGGCGCCGGACTAGGCCCGGCCGCGGCGCGGACCGGCCTCCTCGAGGCCGTCGCGCACCGGATCATCCTGAGTCAGGGCTGGGTGCGGGCGGCGATCGCCGTCGCGGCCGGCGCCTGCGGCGCGCTGGCCATGCCGCCCTTCGGGCTGTTCCCGGCGCTCGTCGTCTCGCTCTGCGTCGCGGTCTGGCTGATCGACGGCGCGGCGATCGGCGGCGCGGGCCGGCGCACGGTGTGGGTCTGCGCCGGGATCGGCTGGGCCTGGGGGTTCGGCTTCTTCACCGCCGGCCTGTGGTGGCTCGGCGCCGCCTTCCTCGTGGAGGCGGATCAGTTCGCCTGGGCCCTGCCGCTGGGCGTCGTCGGCCTGCCCGCCGTGCTCGCCCTGTTCTTCGCCGCGGGCTTCGCCGCCGCCCGCCTTGTCTGGTCGCGGGGAGCGAGCCGCATCGCCGCGCTCGCCTTCGGCCTCGCCGCTGCCGAGTGGCTGCGCGGGCACGTGCTCACGGGCTTTCCCTGGAACACCCTCGGGATGGCGCTCGGGGGCAACCTCTGGACCATGCAGGCGGCCTCGCTCGTCGGCCTCTACGGCCTGACCCTGCTCGCGGTCCTGATCGCCGCCGCTCCCGCGACGCTGGCCACCGGCGCCACGCCCCGCGGCCGGTTCGGACCGGCGCTCGCGGCCCTCGTCGTGCTCGCGGGGCTCGCGGCCTACGGCGCCGGGCGCGTGCCTTCCGCCCCCGATCCGACCGTGGCCGGCGTGCGCCTGCGGCTGATCCAGCCCAACATCCCGCAGGACGACAAGTTCGGCTCCGCCAACCGCGAGCGCATCGTCGGCAAGTATCTCGAACTCAGCGACCGGGCGCTCTCACCCGACCGGACCGGCATCGCCGACGTCACCCATCTGATCTGGCCGGAATCGGCCTTTCCCTTCCTGGTCCAGCGCGATCCGGAGGCACTCGGCCGGATCGGCGCAGCCCTGCCGGCAGGTACGCAGCTCATCACCGGCGCCGCGCGGGTGCGCGAGTTGCCCGAGGGCGAGCGGCTGACCCGCGAGAACGCGGTCTTCTTCAATTCCATCCTGACGATCGGCGCCGGCGGGCAGTTCGGCGACACCTACAACAAGGTCCATCTCGTGCCCTTCGGCGAGTACCTGCCGGGACCGCTCGACGCGCTCCTGCGGGCCTTGGGCCTGCGCCAGTTCGTGTCCGTCCCCGGCGGCTTCACCGCGGGCGACCGGGCCGGCCAGCGCATCCTCAACGTGCCGGGCCTGCCGCCGGTCGCGGCGACGATCTGCTACGAGGCGATCTTCCCCGGCGCGATCCTGCCGCCCGATCCGGCCGAGGGTGCCCCCGCGGTGCCGGGGCTGATCCTCAACCTCACCAACGATGCGTGGTTCGGCGACACGCCAGGCCCGCGCCAGCACTTCGCGCAGGCCCGGTTGCGGGCGGTGGAAGAGGGGCTTCCGCTGGTGCGCGACGCCAATTCCGGCATCTCGGCGGTGGTCGATGCCCATGGCCGCGTCGTGGCGAGCCTGCCGCTGGGCGTCGAGGGCGTGCTCGATGCGAGCCTGCCGGCCCGGCTGCCCGGCCGCACCCTCTATGCCAGCTTCGGCGACCTGTCCTTCGGGATCGGCCTCGTCGCCTGCCTCCTGATCGCGCTGGCCGCGCACCGCCGGGCCTGACCGTCCCGGGACGCGGAGCCGAGGCGCCGTCTTCCGGCACCGCCTGCGTCATCGCCCCATCTCAGAACGTCGGCCGAAGTTCGTCGGCGCGTTGCCGCACCGCTTTGTGGCGGGCCGCTCAATGTTCCGCAGAAGAGGCGCGGCCGTCCCGCGACATTCGAACAATCTTGGCCGTAGGATCGAGTGCCGTCATCGAGAGTTTCAAACATAACGCCTGATCCTGCCGTTCGATTTTCGGTCCAGGCTTCCCTCTCGATCGACAAGGAAACCACGATGAACCGCATGTTCCTGGCCTCGGCCGCGCTGATCGGCGCGCTGGCCTATCTTCCGGCGAGCGCGGATGCGCGCCCGATCGGCGTCGGCGGCTCCGGCGGTCTCGGCGGCGGCAATTTCCGCAGCGCCCTCGGCGCCGGCGGTGTCACCGGCTTCGGCCGTGGCGGCGGGTTCGCCGGCGGCGGCTTCCGCGGTGGCGGCGCTGGTCTGGGTGCGGGCGGCTTCGCCGGCCGTCCCGGTTTCGGTGCTGGCCGCCCGGGCTTCGGCGCCGGTGTCGCGGGTGTGCGGCCGGGCTTCGGCGCCGGCCGTCCTGGTTTCGGACCCGGTCGTCCGGGCTTCGGCAACGGCGTCGCGGGCGTGCGGCCCGGCTTCGGCGGCAATCGCGGCTGGTACGGCAACCGCGGCTGGCGCAACGCCGGCTGGCATCGCCGGGGCTACGGTTACGGCGGTCTCGGGCTCGGCTTAGGGCTCGGAGCCGGGCTCGGCCTCGCCGCCGGCGGCCTCTACGGCGCCTACGGCTATCCGGGCTACGGTTACGGGTACGGCTACGACGACGGCTACTACGCGCCGGCCGGCTATTACGGCACCGAGACGGTCACCACGGGCGTCGCGTCCGGCGGTGACGACGATCTGGTGGCTGAGTGCGCCCGCCGCTTCAAGACCTACGATCCGCAGACCCAGACCTACATCGCCAAGCGCGGCGTGCGCCGCTCCTGCCCGTAAGGTCTCCCTCGGCGGGAGCACTGATCGGTGCTCCCGTCTTCGCCCAAACGGAAAAGCCCCGCCCGACCTGATGGTCGGGCGGGGCTTTTCATATCGGAGGATGGCCCGCGCGATGGCGGGCCTCCGCCGGGTGCGCGGATGTTACTCCGCGGCGACCTTCTGCGGGGCGTTGCCGCCCTCGGTGTAGGTCTCGGCCTGGAGGCGCTTGTGCGGGGCGGCGCGGCCCGGCAGCGGCGGCAGGGCCTTGGCCTTCTCCAGATCGATCCCGGCGCCCTCGGCGACGCGGCGGCCGTAATCCTCGTCGGCGTGCCAGAAGTGCCAGACCATCCGCAGCTGGATCGGCTCAGGGCACTGCTTCATGTCGGCCACGAGGTTGGCGATCAGGTCCTCGCGCTCCCAGTCCTCGAAGGTCCGGTAGCGGTGACCCGCCTGGGCGTAATCATCCTCGGTGCGCGAGGTCTGATAGCGGCCGAGACGTCCCTCCACCGGCTGGTGGTATTCGGTCTTCTTCGGCGCCTCGGCGAGACCCTCGCCGAGCGTCGAGGGCTCGTAGTTGATGTGCTTGTTGGCACCCGTGCCGTCGACGCCGTAGGTCATCTGGCCGTCGCGCTGGTTCGAGTAGACCTTCACGCCGGGCTGCGGCGCGTTGATCGGCAGCTGCAGATAGTTGGCGCCAACGCGGTAGCGCTGCGTGTCCGAGTAGGACAGCGTGCGCCCCTGGAGCATCTTGTCGTCCGAGAAGTCGATGCCGTCGACGAGCACGCCCGTGCCGAAGGCGGACTGCTCGACTTCCGCGAAGAAGTTGTCCGGCACGCGGTCGAGCACCATGCGGCCGACCGGCAGCAGCGGGAACTGGTCCTCGGGCCAGCGCTTCGTGTCGTCCAGCGGATCGAACGAGAGGTGGTCGTTCGGGCCGTCGGGCATGATCTGCACGCAGAACTCCCACTCGGGGAAGTTGCCGGCCTGGATGTTGTCGTAGAGGTCGCGCGTGGCGTGGCCGACATCCTTGGCCTGGATCTCGGAGGCCTGCGCCGAGGTCAGGTTCCGCACGCCCTGCTTGGGCTGCCAGTGGAACTTGCAGAGCACCGCCTCGCCCTTGTCGTTGACGAGCTTGTAGGTGTTGACGCCCGAGCCTTCCATCTCGCGGTAATTGGCCGGGATGCCCCAGGGCGACTTCAGCCACGTCACCATGTGGATGGCTTCGGGGTGCTGCGCCACGAAGTCGAAGAAGCGCCACGCCTCCTGGCGGTTCGTCACCGGGTCCGGCTTGAACGCGTGGATCATGTCGGGGAACTTGATCGCGTCGCGGATGAAGAAGACTTTGAGGTTGTTGCCAACCAGGTCCCAGTTGCCCTCGACGGTCTTGAACTTGACGGCGAAGCCGCGCGGGTCGCGCTCGGTCTCCGGGCTCTCCTTGGCGCCGGCCACGGTGGAGAAGCGCACGAACATCGGCGTCTTCACGCCGGTCTCGTTGAGGACACGGGCGCGGGTGTACTTGGAGGCCGGCTCGTCGCCGATCTTGCCGTAGGCCTCGAACCAGCCGTGGGCGCCGGCGCCGCGGGCATGCACCACGCGCTCCGGAATGCGCTCACGGTCGAAGTGGGTGATCTTCTCGATGAACTGGTAGTTCTCGAGCGTCGCGGGCCCCCGCTCGCCGACCGTGCGCGTGCTCTGGTTGTCACGGACCGGATGGCCCTGTCGGGTCGTCAGAATCGGGCGGTTCTCGCTCATGCGTCACTCTCTCCTTGGAAGGCAGGGGCTTCAGGTGGGATCGCTCGGCACGTTCGCACAGCCTGGAACCATTCTGTTTCGACGGTATGACCCAGGCATGACCCATTGGCAAATGCATCGTCACAAACACTGTGATAGATGCAGCCTATGAATCTTTCCGGTTTGTCCCTGCGTGATCTCGAATATGTCGTGGCTGTCGCCGACGAGGGGCATTTCGGCCGGGCCGCGGAACGCTGCAACGTGAGCCAGCCGACGCTTTCCGTGCAGGTCCGCAAATTGGAGAACGCGCTCGGACTAACCTTGTTCGAGCGTTCCAACCGTCGCGTGCTGCTGACGGTGGCGGGGCAGGGGATCGTGCGGCAGGCCCGGGTGGTGCTGGCCGAGGCGCAGCGCCTGCTGGCGCTCGCCGTCGAGGGGCGCGGCTCGCCGCTCACCGGCCGGCTGGTTCTGGCCGCGATCCAGACGCTCGGCCCCTACTACTTCCCTCTCGTGCTGCGCCTGCTGCGCCAGGAATTTCCGCTGCTGACGCTGGCGCTCAGCGAGGCGCGCACCGCCGAGATCCTCGACGGGCTGCGCGACGGGCGCATCGACGCGGCCCTCGTCTCCCTGCCGGTGGCGGCGTCGGGCCTCACGGTCTCGCCGCTCTTCGTGGAGCCGTTCAGGCTCGCCTGCCCGGCAGACCACATCTTCGCCCAGGGGGCCGCCCCGCGGGCGGAAAACCTGAGCGGGCCGGACCTGTTGCTGCTCGATGAGGGCAATTGCCTGCGCGACCAGACGATCGCCGCCTGCGGCACGCTGCGGGGCGCCGGCCGGCACGCGACGAGTCTGGAGACCCTGCGCTCGATGGTGGCGGCGGGCGCCGGCTACACCCTCATTCCGGCCCTGGCCGTCCCGTCCGGTCCCGATCCCAGCGGCCTGACCGTGATGCGCCATTTCGAGGGGGAGGGCCCCGGCCGCACCGTCGCGCTCGTCTGGCGCTCCAGCGATCCGCGGGCCGCCGGCCTCGCGCATCTCGCGGCCTTCTTCCGGGCGCACGCCCCGGCCGGCACCGCCGCTTGCCGGGAAGACGAGGGGTATCGCGCCTGAGCGCCGGAGGGGCGATGGCAACGGCTGCGTCGCGGCCTCGTCGTGACAGGTCGGGCGAGAGCGTGTAGCGCGGGCCCCGCGCGGATCGTGTCGCGCAGCTTCCTGCATCGACGCCCGTGCCCGAGACCCGCACTCTCCTGCGCTGGACGGCGCTCCTCGCCGTCTCGGCCGCTCTCGCCTACGGCCTGAGCCGCGCGCATTTCCCCGCCGCCCTTCTGCTCGGGCCGATGCTGGCCGCGATCATCTTCGGCGTGCGCGGTGCCGGGCTGTCGCTGCCGCGCCCGCTCTTCCTGGCCGCCCAGGCGGTGATCGGCTGCCTCGTCGCCCGGTCCGCGACCACCGAGATCGCCGCGACCCTGCGCGAGGACGGCCTCATCATCCTCGCCGTCGTCGGCGTGACGGTGGTGGCCGGTGCGCTGACCGGGCTGGCCCTGACGCGGCTGCGGGTCCTGCCCGGCACGACCGCGGCCTGGGGCTCCTCGCCGGGCGGGGCCGCCGCCATGGTGGCGATGGCCGAGGATTACGGTGCCGATCCGCGGCTCGTGGCGTTCATGCAGTATGTGCGCGTCGCCGCCGTGGTGCTCTCGGCCTCGCTCGCCGCGCGCCTCCTCGCCGACATGTCGGGCCCGGCCGGCGTCGCTCCCGCCGCGGAATCGTGGAGCTGGTCCGGTCTCGCGGCCACTTCCGCGGTCGCAGCGGTCGGGTTCGGCCTCGCGAGCCTGCTGCGGCTGCCTTCCGCGCCCCTGGTCGGTCCGATGCTGCTCGGGGCCAGCCTGCACGCTGCCGGAATCCTCGACATCGCCTTGCCCGGCCCGGTTCTCGACGCCGCCTATGCGGCGATCGGCTGGTATGTCGGACTGCGCTTCAACCGGCGCACCCTGGACGAGACGCTCCACGCGCTGCCGGGCGTGCTGGCTGCGACGAGCGCGATCATCCTGCTCTGCGGGATATGGGCCTGGGCGCTGACCTACTGGCTGCCGATCGATTTCCTGACCGCCTTCCTGGCCACCAGTCCCGGCGGGCTCGATTCGGTGGCGATCATCGCCGTGGGCTCGAAGGCCGACGTCTCCTTCGTGCTCGCGGTGCAGACCCTGCGCCTGTTCGTGGTGCTGGCGACCGGTCCGATCCTCGCCAGATGGATCGCCCGCGCGGTCCCGGAAGAGGCTCCGGGAGAGGCTCCGTGATCGCGCTCTACCTCGCCTTCCTGAATTCCTGGCGCGGCCTCGTCCACGGCGGGCGCACAGAGCGGGCGGTGCGGCTCGAACTCGCCCTGCTGGTGCTCGGCTTGCCCGTGGCGCTCGTTCTCGGCGGCGGCCTGTGGGTTCGGGTGGCGCTCATCGCCAGCCTGCTCCTGATGCTCGGCGCGGAACTCCTCAACACCGCCATCGAGAAGCTGTGCGACCACCTCCACCCCGGCCGGCACGACCGGATCGGGATCGTGAAGGACCTCGCCTCGGCGGGCGCGTTCATGACCCAGGTCATCGCCGCCCTGGTCTGGGGCGCGGCGGTGATCGACCGCTTCTGAACCGAGGCGCCGTGATGAATGTCCGGATGATCCTGCCGAGCGGCGCTCAGCGGTCTTCCTGCTCGCTCCACACGACCCAGCTGCCGCCGAACAGCGTGGCGGCGATGACGATCCACAGGCCGGTCCGACCGATCGCGTCGACCAACCAGGCATGCACCGCCGACAGACTGAGCTTCATCAGGCAGTCCAGCACGCCGAGATAGAGAGCGAGCGCCAGAAGCGCGACGGCGAGAAGGCGGCTCATCGATCCTCCGTCTCTTTCCAAAGGGCCCAGGCCCCTGCGAACACCATGGCTCCGATCAGAAGCCGCATCCCCGTATGACCGATCCTTTCGAGGAGCCAAGCATGGGCGGTGGACAGACTCACGTCCAGCATCCACCCCCAAGCCGTCAGGATCACGGCAATGGCGACGACAATGAGGATTTTCGTCCAGACCGGCATGGCAGCCGCGCTACCACGTTTGGGCAGAGGCACCGAGCGACCCGGGTGACACTTGGCCACGAGTCCTCGGAAAAATGATGCAACGTCCGAACCATCCGCCGCGATTGCCGATCCGGTGGCACACGGACGGTCGGTCAATCGGCATCATTATACCTTCTGTTACGACCCGCCGCAGGCATCACGGCCGCGTGCTCTGCGTTGAGGCTGCGGCGAGACCGGGCGAGTGGTCGGACGATCCGCCCGCTCCGGTCTCCGGCATGTCTCACACCTTCGTGAAGAACGCATGGCTACCTTCTTCATCGCCGACACGCATTTCGGCGACGCCTATCTCGTCGAGCGTCGACGACGCGGCTTCGCCTCGGTGGAGGCGCATGACGCGGCGCTGATCGCCCGCTGGAACGCGCGCGTCGGAGCCGAGGACGAGGTCTGGCATCTCGGCGACTTCGCGGCCCATGCGAGCCGCGAGCACTGCCTCGCCGTGTTCGCGCAGCTGAACGGCATCAAGCGGCTGGTGCGCGGCAACCACGACAGCAACCGCGTGCTCGACCTGCCCTGGGCCGAGCCGCCGGTGGAGAGCGCCCGGATTTCGATGACGGATGAGGGGGGCCGGACGTGGCGGTTGTTCCTGGCCCACTACGCCCACCGTGCCTGGCCGGGGTTGTGGCGCGAGACCCGGCACCTCTACGGCCACACCCACGCCACGCTGCCCGACACCACCCGCTCCTGCGATGTCGGCGTCGATGCCTGGGATTTCTCGCCGGTGACGATCGGCGAGGCGATTGCCCGGCAGGATACGGCGACGCTGGTGCCGGAGGAACTCGCGCCGCGGGCGCAACGCTGACGGTTCGTCTCAGTTCGCCGCAAGCGGCATCGACTCGACGACCGTCTCGAAGAGACCCCGCCGCTCCAACGAGCGGCCGAGCGCCGGCGTGAGCCCGGCCCCGCCGGTGAACACGGCCTGGGCGGGCGGCGCCTCGGAGGCCTGCTCCGGCATCTCGCCGAGAAGCTGGATCACCCGGCGTGCGATGGCCGGGGCCGGATCGATCCAGGTGACCGGCCAGGGGGCGAGGCGCTCGAAGCGGGGCAGCAGCAGCGGGTAGTGGGTGCAGGAGAGGCAGACCACATCGGTGCGCCGGCCGTCCGCCTGCTCCACGAAGCAGGGCGCGATCTCGGCCAGGAGCGCGGCGTCCGACACCGGGTCGCCGGCCATCTCGGCCTCGGCGTAGCCCGCGAGGTTCTTCGAGCCCACCAGGGTCACGGTGCAGTGTGCCGCGAAATTCCGGACGAGGTCGTGGGTATAGGCCCGCGCCACCGTGCCGGGGGTTGCGAGCAGGGAGACGAGGCGGGTGCGGGTCAGCGCCGCGGCCGGCTTGATCGGCGGCACCACCCCGACGAAGGGCGTGACGAAGCGCTGGCGCAGGGCCGGCAGAACCAGGGTCGAGGCGGTGTTGCAGGCGATCACCACGAGGTCGGGGGCGTGGCACGCCAGCAGACGCTCCATCACCGCGATCACCCGCGCCACCAGCCGCTCCTCGGTGAGGGCGCCGTAGGGAAAGGCCGCGTCGTCCGCCGCGTAGACGTAGGCCGCGTCCGGCCGGGCGCGGCGCACCTGCTCCAGCACCGTCAGGCCGCCGAGGCCGGAATCGAAGACGAGAATGACCGGCTGCGCATTCTGCGCCGGCACCGCCGCCGAAAGGGTCGCCCCTGCCATCAGATCGATCCGCATGACCGCCGCCCTGGGCTCGCGCATCCTCGAAAATCGGGGCGCGAGTGTCCGGCGCGGACGGTTAAGGACACCTCACTGCGGCTGCAAAAAGGCCGCGCTTCGGGACGGGTGCGACAAGGGGTGCGACGAACAGCTTAACGGGCCGCGGCGTTGTCATACGACACTTGGCGTCTATTTCCGGCACGAAACCGAGGAAGAGATTCCAGCAATGGCAGCCGGCGCAGCACGTCTCACCCATCCTGAGAGCGGCGCGGCCTTCCCGCCGCCCCCGCTCGAGGCCCGCCCGATCGACCGCGACGCCTGGATCGCGGCCTTCCGAACCGTCCGCGACGAGACCGAGCGGCGCGCCGCCCCGCTCTCGCCGGAGGACCAGCAGATCCAGTCGATGGAGGATGCGAGCCCGACCAAGTGGCACCGGGCGCATACGACGTGGTTCTTCGAGCAGTTCCTGCTGCGCGAGCACCTGCCGGGCTACGCCATCTACGACGAGCGCCTGCACTACCTTTTCAATTCCTACTACGTGCAGGCCGGGCCGCGGCAGCCGCGCTTCCTGCGCGGGATGATCACCCGGCCGACCGCGGCGGAGACCGCCGCCTACCGCGCCCATGTCGACCGCGCGGTGACGGTATGGCTGCGCGAGACCTCGGACGAGGCGCTGGAGCGGGTGCTGCCGATCCTGGAGATCGGGCTCTACCACGAGCAGCAGCATCAGGAGTTGATGTTCACCGACATCCTGCACGCCTTCGCGCAGAACCCGCTCGATCCGGTCTACGAGGCGGGCTGGACGATGCCCAAGGCGCAGGCAGCCTCCGGCAAGGCTGCCCTCGAAAGAGGCATCACTCAGATCGGCCATGCCGGCCAGGGCTTTGCCTTCGACAACGAGAGCCCGCGCCACGACGTGCTGATGCTCGGCGGCGCCATTGATCGCGGCCTCGTGACGAACCGCGACTGGCTCGCCTTCATGGAGGACGGCGGCTACGCGCGGCCCGAGCTGTGGCTCAACGAGGGCTGGCTCTGCGTCCAGCGCGAGGGCTGGGAGGCGCCGGGCTACTGGCGCCGGGACGCCGACCATTGGTCGATGATGTCGCTCGCCGGCCGGAAACCCGTCGATCCGTCGGAGCCCGTGACGCATGTCAGCTACTTCGAGGCCGACGCCTATGCCCGCTGGGCCGGCCGCGACCTGCCGACGGAGGCGGAGTGGGAGGTCGCCGCCCGAGACGGGCTGATCGAGGACGCCTTCGGCCTCGTCTGGCAATGGACCCGCAGCGCCTACGGACCCTATCCGGGCTACCGGCCGGTGGCGGGGGCGCTCGGCGAGTACAACGGCAAGTTCATGTCGAGCCAGTACGTGCTGCGCGGCTCCTCTGTGGCGACGCCGGACGGACACGCGCGGCCCGGCTACCGCAACTTCTTCTACCCGCACCAGCGCTGGCAGTTCACCGGCCTGCGCCTCGCCGACGCGCGCCCCTGATCGCCCGTCCCGCTTCGATCAATCCGCCGCCTCGGAGAACGCCTTTGACGATCGATCCCCGCCTGAAGGAAACCAGTCCCGCCGAGCCGATCACGGAGAACGGCCTGTTCCTGGCCGATGTCTGGAGCGGGCTCGGCGCGAAGCCGAAGGCGCTGCCGGCCAAGTATTTCTACGATGCGGCCGGCTCCGCCCTGTTCGAGCAGATCACCGTCCTGCCGGAATACTACCCGACCCGGACGGAACTCGGCATTCTCGACGCGCGCGGTCCCGAGATCGCCGCGCTGCTGCCGGAGGGGGCCGCCCTCGTCGAATTCGGCAGCGGCTCGACCGCCAAGCTGCGGCGTCTGCTGCGGCACCTGCCGGGGCTTTCGGCCTATCTCCCGGTCGACGTCTCGGGCGAATTCCTGCGCGGGCAGGCGGAGGCGCTGCGCGGCGACTTCCCCGACCTCGCCGTCGAGCCGGTGGTCGCCGATTTCACCCGGCCGTTCACGCTGCCGAAGGACTTCGAGGGCCGGGCGCTCGCCGGCTTCTTTCCCGGCTCGACCATCGGCAATTTCGAGCCCGGCGAGGCCGCGCGCCTCCTCGAGGTGTTCGGCCGCATCCTCGGCGCGGGCGCGACGCTGGTACTCGGCGTCGACCTCGTGAAGGACCGGTCGGTGTTGGAAGCGGCCTACGACGACGCGGCCGGGGTCACGGCGGCGTTCAACCTGAACCTGCTGGCCCGCATCAACCGCGAACTCGACGGCGAGATCGGCCTCGAAGCCTTCGCGCATCGGGCCTTCTTCAACGAGGCGGCCTCGCGGATCGAGATGCATCTCGTCAGCCGCCGGGCGCAGACCGTGCGCGTGGCCGGGCGCAGCTTCGCGTTCGCGGAGGGCGAATCGATCCACACCGAGAACAGCTACAAGTACACGCTCGACGGATTCAGAGCGCTCGCGGCCCGCGCCGGCTGGGTGTCGGTGGAGGCCTGGACCGATGCGAACGGACTGTTCTCGGTCCACGCCCTGCGCCGCTCGGAATGACCCTGCCGCCCCTTCCCGAACGGTCGGGCCGGGATCCGGCACGCCCCGCGGAAGTCGGGTGTGCCGAAGGCGGACGCCTATAATCGGCAGGCCCCCGCCAGCGCCTCGTTCTCGGCGCTGGTGAACAGCCGCGAGCGGATGTGGAAGCGCTTCTCGCGGCCGTTCTCCAGGGAGAACATGCCGCCTCGGCCGGGCACCACGTCGAGCATGATGTGGGTGTGCTTCCAGACCTCGAACTGCGAGCGCGAGATGAAGAAATCCGCGCCGCCGACCCGGCCCAGATGCACGTCGCCGTCGCTGACGATGAAATCGCCCACGGGGTAGCACATCGGCGAGGAACCGTCGCAGCAGCCGCCGGACTGGTGGAACATCACCGGGCCGTGCTCCGCCTTGAGCTCCTCGATCAGTTCCAGCGCCGCAGGTGTCGCGGTCACCCGCAGCGGCGTGCCGGCATTGTCCGCCTGCTCGGCGGTGACGGGCTCGACTTGCTCGGCGACGGTGCTCGCGGTCTCGCTCATGACGTTCCTCCCTGGACGGTCTCGTTCGGTTATCTGAGGCTGGACCGGCGGATGTCCACGCGGCCAAAGCGCCTCCGAGGCTAACCGGAGGATAGCAGACCGAGCCCGGCCGAACCGCCTGAAACGGCTCGGCCTTTTGGCCACCCTGAGGTGGTGCAAAAACGGCCGGCCCGACTTTTGCGACCCCTGACGAAACGTCCCCGTGACGAAAAAAATCCGTCGAGGATTCGTAATGTCTCAGCCCGCCTCCGATCTCGCTGCGCCTGCAGTGAAGACGACCTGCCCCTATTGCGGCGTCGGCTGCGGCGTGCTCGCGACGCCGGACGGGCAGGGCGGCGTCGCGATCGCGGGCGATCCCGACCACCCGGCGAATTTCGGCCGCCTCTGCTCGAAGGGCTCGGCGCTCGGCGAGACGGTCGATCTCGGCGACCGGCTGCTCGACCCGACCGTGGACGGGCAGGCCGCGAGCTGGGAAAGCGCGCTGGGCGCCGTGGCCGGCGGCCTGAGGCGGATCGCCGAGCAACACGGGCCGGACGCGATCGCCTTCTACCTCTCGGGCCAGATCCTGACGGAGGACTATTACGTCGCCAACAAGCTGGCGAAGGGCTTTCTGGGCACGCCGCACGTCGACACCAACTCGCGGCTTTGCATGTCCTCGGCGGTCGCCGCCCACCGCCGCGCCTTCGGCTCTGACACGGTGCCCGGCTGCTACGAGGATCTCGACGAGGCCGACCTGATTGTGCTGGTCGGCTCCAATGCCGCCTGGTGCCATCCGATCCTGTTCCGCCGCATGGCCGATGCCCGCAAGACCCGCGGCACGCGGATCGTCACCGTCGATCCCCGCCGCACCCAGACCGGCGAGGAGGCCGACCTCCACCTCGGCCTCCAGCCCGGCACCGACACGGCCCTGTTCTCCGGCCTGCTCTCGTATCTGGCCGGTCAAACCAAGCTCGACGGGCGCTTCATCGAGGAGCACACCGCCGGCTTCGAGGGCGCCCTGGAGCGCGCCCGGCAGATCGCGCCGGACATCGCCGCCACCGCCCGCGCCACGGGCCTCGCGGAGGCCGACGTGCAGGCCTTCTTCGAGCTGTTCGCCCGCACGAAGCGGGTCGTCACCGCCTTCAGCCAGGGGGCGAACCAATCGGCCCAGGGCACCGACAAGGGCAACGCCATCATCAACTGCCATCTCGCCACTGGGCGGATCGGCCAGCCCGGCATGGGTCCGCTCTCGCTTACCGGCCAGCCCAACGCCATGGGCGGGCGCGAGGTCGGGGGCTTGGCCAACATGCTCGCCGCCCACATGCACTTCGCCCCCGAGGAGGTGGACCGGGTGCGCCGCTTCTGGAAGGCGCCCAACATCATCACCGGCGAAGGGATGAAGGCGGTCGCGCTGTTCGAGGCGATCGAGCGGGGGAAGATCAAGGCGCTCTGGGTGATCGGCACCAACCCGCTCGTCTCAATGCCGCGGGCCGACCGCATCCGCGAGGCGATCAAGGGCCTCGACCTCTACGTCGTCTCGGAAGCGGTCGCGACCAGCGACAGCGCCCGCGCCACGGGCAAGAAGACCGTGCTGCTGCCGGCGCTCGCCTGGGGCGAGAAGGACGGCACCGTGACCAATTCCGAGCGCCGCATCTCGCGCCAGCGCGCCTTCCTGAAGGCGCCGGGGCAGGCGCGGGCCGATTGGGCGATCCTGTGCGACGTCGCCCGCCGCCTCGGCCACGGCGAGGCCTTCGCCTACGGTTCGGCCGCCGAGATCTTCCGCGAGCACGCCGCGCTCTCGGCTTTCGAGAACGAGGGCACCCGCGACTTCGACCTCGGCGGCCTCGCCGAGATGAGCGAGCGCGCCTACGACGCCCATCTGCCGATGCAGTGGCCGGTGCCGAAGCGCGGACCGGACGCGAAGAAGGGCCGCGCCCGGCTCTTCGCCGACGGGCGCTTCTACACCTTCGACCGGCGCGCCCGCTTCGTCGCGGTGCAGCCGCCGGCCCTGGCGCAGCCCGTGACCGCCGAGCGCCCGCTCGTGCTCAACACCGGCCGCATTCGCGACCACTGGCACACCATGACCCGCACGGGCAAAAGCCAGCGCCTCTCCGCCCACCGCGCCGTGCCCTTCGTCGAGGTCCATCCCGACGACGCGGCCCGCTATCACTTGAGCGACGGGGGCTTCGCCCGCGTCGCGACCGATCTCGGCAGCACGATCCTCGAAGTCATGGTGACCGACGGCGTTCTGCCGGGCTCGATCTTCGCGCCGATGCACTGGAGCGACATGACCGCCTCGGACGGGCGCGCGGCGGCGCTTGCCCGCGGCATCACCGATCCGGTCTCGGGCCAGCCCGAATTGAAGGCGACACCGGCTTCCATCGAGGCGGTGGCCTACCGCTCCCGCGGCTATCTGCTGACGCGGGACGCCCAGGCGGCTCCTGCCGGCTGGTGGTGGGCGCGGGCAACCGTGCAGGGCGGTTCGGGGCTGCTCTTCGCGACCCAGGAGGGCTCGCGGGAGATGGCGCTGTCCGTGCGCGGCCTGTTCCCCGGCCACGAACTGGCCGAGTACGTCGATCACGCCCGCGGGCTGTACCGCTGCGCCGTCTATCGCGGGGATCGCCTCATCGCCGCGCTCAGCGTCGCGCCGGGCGACCGGCGGCCGGACTGGGAGATCGCCAAGGGGGTCTTCGCCAGCCCCGACATCGAGGCCATCGACCGGCGTGCCCTGCTCTCGGGCCGGGCGGCGACGGCCTCGGCCGGTCCGGTGGTCTGTGCCTGCCACGGCGTCGGGCTCGATGTCATCAACGCGGCGATCTCCGCCGGGGCCGGCTCGGTCGAGGCGGTGGGCGCGGCCTGCAAGGCGGGAACGAATTGCGGCTCGTGCATCCCCGAGATCCGCAAGCTTCTGTCGCCGGCGCTTGCGCGCAGCGCCGCGTAGGGGCACTTTTCTCTTTCTCCGTCCCACTCTCGCCCTCATCCTGAGGTGCTGCAAGGCAGCCTCGAAGGAGGGTTCCAGAGAGCGGAGCGGCATCTGAAGCCCTCCCTCGAGGCTTCCGCTACGCTCCGGCACCTCAGGATGAGGAGAGGCGGGGTGGAACCACGCGTCGAGTCGCACGAAAAAACACCATGAGCACGCCCCGCCAACCCCGCGAAACCCGCGCCGGCCTCGAGCCGCTGGCGGTGCTGCCCGTGTTCGTGCCGCTCCAGGACAAGCGGGCCGTGCTCGCCGGCTCCAATGGCGGCGCGCCCTGGAAGGTGAAGCTGCTCGCCGCCGCCGGCGCCCGGGTCGATGTCTATGCGCAGGATCCGAGCGAGGAGTTGCGCGGCGTGCCCGCCGAGATCGCCGCCGGATCGGTCACGCTGCACGCGCGAGGCTGGACCCCGGAGGATCTCCAGGGTGCCGCCTTCGCCATCGGCGCCATGGAGGACGAGGCGGATTGCGTCGCCTTCGTCGCGGCGGCGCGCGCGGCGGGCGCCATCGTCAACGCCGTCGACCGACCGCACCTGTGCGACGTGAAGTTCGGCGCCATCGTCAACCGCTCGCCGCTCGTCGTCGGCATCTCGACCGAGGGCGCCGCCCCGGTCTTCGGCCAGACCGTGCGGGCGCGCATCGAGGCGATGCTGCCCCGCGGCTTCAAGCACTGGGTCGCCGCCGCCCGCGACTGGCGCGAGGCGGTCTCGGCCCGCTTCCACGGCTTCTCCGAGCGGCGCGGCTTCTGGGAGCGCTTCACCGACCGCGCCTTCGCCGAGCCCGACCGCACGCCAACGGAGGCCGACCTCGCCGACCTGATGGGTCAGGCCGAGGCGCTGCCCATGGGCGGCGCCGTCACCCTGGTCGGCGCCGGGCCGGGCGACGCGGAGCTGCTGACGCTGAAGGCGCTTCGGGCCCTGCGCAATGCCGACGTCATCCTCTACGACGACCTCGTCGCCCCTGAGATCCTCGACTACGCCCGCCGCGAAGCCCGCACCATGCTGGTGGGCAAGACCGGCCACGGCCCCTCCTGCCGCCAGGACGACATCAACGCGCTGATGGTCTCGCTGGCGAAGTCCGGCAAGCAGGTGGTGCGCCTCAAATCCGGCGACCCGCTGGTCTTCGGCCGGGCGGGCGAGGAGATCGAGGCCTGCGAGGCGGCGGGCATTCCCTGCACCATCGTCCCCGGCGTCAGCGCGGCGCAGGGTGCGGCAGCGGCGCTCGGGGTCTCCCTGACCCACCGCGACGCGGCCCGGCGCCTGCAATTCGTCACCGGCCACGACCGCCGCGGGGCGCTGCCCGAGGATCTGAACTGGGGCGCGCTCGCCGACCGGAGCGTCACGACCGTTGTCTACATGCCCAAGCGCACGCTGCGCGCGCTGCTGGATCGGGCGGTCGCGGAAGGCCTCGCGCCCGAGACGCCGGCCCTCGTCGTGTTCAACGCGACGCGCGCGAAGCAGGCCACGATCGCCGGCACCGCCGCCGACCTCGCCGGGCGGATCGAGGCCTCGGCCCTCGAAGGGCCCGCGCTGCTGATGATCGGCGAGGCTCTGCGCCGGCACAATGCCCGCGGCGCCGACGTGGCCGAGGCGGTCCGGGCAGAGGCCTCCTGAGCCTCCGACCGCCTTCCGGGACCGCGCAACGGAACCCGGAACCTCTCCGCCAGGCGTGGTCCGGCGCATGGTCGCGTTCGTACGGGGCGTCCGGGCTCGCCGATCGGTGCTTGCGAAGAGCGATCGCCCGGTCCCGGAAGCCGCGCCGCATCCGGGACGGCTATCCCGTTAACCAGGCTCCGCATCCCGCCCGCAAGGCCAAGCGCTTGCGGCGTCTCGCGGGGTTGCACCGCGCCCACCCTCTGTGATGTGAGAGGCTGCGCCCCGATACTTCAGGCTGTCGCCCCCTGGGCCGCTTCGACCGTTACGCCTTCGAGAGCCCCATGCGTCGTCCGTCCCGCAGCGTCCTCCTGCCGCTCGCCGCCTTCGTCGCGGGTCTCGTGGCGATCTCCATCGCGCTCGTGATGACGCTGGTGCCGCAGCATCCGCAGAGCGGTCCGAGCGGTGTCGGCGGGCCCTTCACCCTGGTGAACCAGAACGGGACGACGCTCAGCGAGCGCGACTTCGCGGGCAAGCCCTACCTGATGTTCTTCGGCTTCACGCACTGCCCCGACGTCTGCCCGACCACGCTGCAGCAGATCAGCGACGTGCTGGCAGCGCTCGGGCCCAAGGCCGACACGCTGAGGGTCGCCTTCGTCAGCGTCGATCCCGAGCGCGACACGCCCGACTCGCTCAAGACCTACCTGTCGAGCTTCGATCCGCGCATCACCGGCCTCACCGGCAGCCCGGAACAGGTCGCGGCGGCGATCAAGACCTTCCGCGCCTATGCCAAGAAGGTGCCGAGCCAAGGCGGCGACTACACGATGGAGCACACCGCGCTCGTCTACCTGATGGACGCGCGCAACGGCTTCGTCGGCGCGGTCAACCTCAACCGGCCGGCGACGGAGACGGCAGCGGAGCTGGCGAAGCGGATCTGACCGCGGCTTGACCCGATGGACGCCGCCCGAGCGCCCCGGTGCGGGAGGTGCGGGCCAGCCCGTGTTCGGTCTTGTTCCAGCGGTGCGGATGCCGGGCGAGTTCGAACACAGCGAGCCAAGCCGCGAGGCTACCGAGCAGGAAATAGAGCGGCAGGAGCGCAACCAGCGGGACGAGGTCGAACCAGCCGCGGCGCAGACAGCCGACAAGGCCGGGCAGGCACATCGCTGCGAGTCCGCCGAGGAACACCGTCACGGAGGCCGCGCGCTTGAAGACGGCCAGCGGGTCCTCGGTCTCGGTATCGGGCACCGGGAGGAGGTCGGCGATGCCGCCGAGCAGCATGAACGGGTAGAACAGCGCCGAGACGACGGTCCCGGGCAGAAGCGCTAGCACGCACAGGCTCTCCGCCGCGCCGAGGTGTCGGTACAGGTCGAGCGGACGCCGCCCGTGGGTGAAGCTCGTCTGCAGAAAGCCCTTCATCCAGCGGGTGCGCTGCCGCAGCCACTTGCGCGGATCGGCCAGCGCCTCCTCGAAGGTCGCGCTCGGCAGGTCGCCGACATGGTAGCCCGCCCGTGCCATGCGCAGGCCGAGATCGGCATCCTCGGTGACGTTCCATGCATCCCAACCGTGCAGCGCCCGCAGGACGCGCGTGCGGAAATGGGTCGATGTGCCGCCGAGCGGCGTCGGCATCCGCCACGCGGACAGAGCAGGACCGAGCACGTCGAACAGCGCCGCATACTCGATGGCGAACAGGCGCGGCAGCCAGCCGTCGCCGTGATTGTCGATGACGAGGCGGCCCTGGAGGCAGGCGGTCGAGGCCGGCGCGCGGGCAAACAGGGTCGCCGCGAGGCGCAGCTGTTCGGAGGCGATCACGTCCTCCGCATCGTAGACCACGAGGTGCTCGCCGCGGGCGAGCGGCAGAGCCGCGTTCAGCGCCCGCGGCTTGGTGCGCGGCATCCCCGCCGGCACGATCAGGATCTCGAAACGGGCGGGAAGCGGAACAGCCTGGAGGGCCGCCGCGGTCTCGCGGTCGTCGGCTTCCAGGAGAAACTTGATGTCGAGCTTGGCGGCCGGGTAGTCGAGCCGGCGCAGGGTCCCGAGCAACCGCGGCACCACCGCGGCCTCCCGGTAGAGCGCGACGAGGATCGTGTAGGTCGGAAGTGCATCGTCGGTCAGGAGCACGGGCGGCGGCGCGGACGCTCGGCGGCTCACCATGTCGGCGGCGCCCATCGCCGCCGCCGCGAGCCGGAAGGTCAGAAGGGCGAGCATCAGACCCTGGACGAGGAGCAGCAGCAGGAAGCCCGACAGCGTCGGCAGTCGCGCCACCAGGACGACGAGGGCGAGGATCGTTCCGATCAGCGCGAGATCCAGCGCCTGCGGACCCGGCCGGCAGGACCATTCGGGATGCAGGCGTCGCAGGGTCTCGGAGGCGTCGTCGGCGATGGCCGCTCCGTGGCGGGCGAACAGGGCCTGCCTCAGGGCGTTGGGTGTCGTGATGGCCGGTGGCTGCGCCATCCGGTCCGACGCGGCGATCAGGCGGGCGACCGCAGCCCCGCGCGGTGCAGCCACGACGCCTCCGGTCCCCTCGCCGCACGCGAGCGGCGCCGCACCGGCCGCGAAGCAGCGCGACCGGGAGACGTCCTCCGCCAGCGCCAGGGATCCCTGAAGAAAAGGCGCTCCGAGCCGGCGGGCGAGCGCGCGATAGAACACCTCCTCGGAGACGAATCCCTCGTTGAGGAGGGTGGTCGCCGCGTCGGCTCCGCAGCGGCGGGCGATGACGGCGGCCCGGCTCAGGGTGTCGAGGGGCACGCCTTCCGCGGCGAGGAAGCCGATTTCCGGGGGGAGCGCAGCGGCCCGGCTGCTCCAACGGCGGGCGAGGTCGGACAGGGGAACGGCTCCCTGCAAGCCCGCGCCGTGCTAGGGAGAGGCATGGGCCAGAACCTCTCCGTCGGCGTGTATTGCTCCGCTCGCGCAACCATGGCGTCAATCCGCCATCACCGGTTGTGGTGCGCTGCCGGCCTGCTCGTTTACCTTTTGTTAATCGGTGTTGCACAGGCACAACAAGCATCGGTCTCGAATCCTGCTCCTTCGGTCACCATCCCGAACTTCTGGAACCCGCGTGCGCGCGGCGAGCGCGTCGAGGCACCGCAAACCGGTCGGGCGGTGCGCTTCATGACCGACGACGAGTTCCCGCCGCTGCATTTCGCGGGGCCGGACGGCACGCCGACGGGCTTTGCCGTGGAGCTCGCCCGCGCAGTCTGCGAGCGGCTGACGATCACCTGCACGGTGCAGGCGCGCCGCTTCGACACCCTGCTCGACGCGCTCGCCGACAAGCAGGGCGATGTGGTGGCCGCCGCCATTCCCGTGAATGCGGGCCTGCGCGCGCGCTTCCTGGCGACGCGGCCCTATTTCCGCTGGCCCGCCCGCTTCATCACCCCCACGGACCGCAACGCGCCCGCCCCCTCAGCGGCCGCGCTCGCCGGGCGGAGCGTCGGCGTCGTGGAGGGCAGTGCCCACGAGGCCTATCTCAAAGCCTTCTTTCCCAAGGCCACCCGCAAGACGTTCACCGACCTGTCGGCGGCCGAGAGCGCCCTCAAGCGCGGCGAGGTCGAATACCTGTTCGCCGACGGACTGAGCCTCGCGCTCTGGCTCAACGGCCAGGAGGCGGAGGGGTGCTGCGCCTATTCCGGCGGCGACTACCTGGAAAACCGCTATTTCGGTGAGGGCATCGGCTTCGTCACCCGCACCGAGGACGCGGCGCTGGCCCGCGCCCTCGACGACGCGTTGCAGCGGGTCTGGGACGACGGGAAATACGCCGAGCTTTATCTACGGTTTTTTCCGGTCAGTCCGTTCTGAGGCGAACCTTATCAGGGCTAATGTCGCGAAGCGGTTCCAATGCCCTAGATCTGAGAACCGAAACCGGGCTCGAACGCAGGATCGAAAGGAGCGCCTGAATGCCGAAGCCGTACAGCACAACCCCCGTGAAGGGGCGGCGGCAGGTCAGGAGCGCACACCGGTCCCATCAGGGAAGCGAGTTGACCTCGGAGAGACGGCAGCAACTCGCGCTCAACCGCTTCACCTATAGCGGCGGCTACGACGGCTACGAGGGGCGAATGATTCTGGCGCGCATCGAGGCGGAAGCGTCGGATCACAAGAAATAGCGGTCTCGCCTCGACACGCGCTGGCCTCCCGCCGCGCAGGTCAAACCCGGCAGACCCGCCCCCCGGACTTTTCGCCCGCTCTCCCGAGCGGACCGAGATGGGTATTGCCGAAGCCGCTGGCGTATTTCAGCCCATACCCCAGGGCGCGGTCGAGGCCGATATGGGCCAGCCAGATGAGAGCCAGACCGGCGACCGCGTGACTTCCGATCGCCATAGAGGCGGCCAGCAACAGGAACGGTGCCACGCTCGTATGGGCTGCGTTGTAGCTCGCCGCACCGATCCGAGGGCCAGCGAGGTAAGCGATCATGCTGATATCGGGCAGTAGGATAAGGGCTGCCAACAGCCACCAGGATTGCCCCAGCCACGAATAGCCGGCGAGGGCGCAGACCAGTAAGGCCGCCCCCTCGATCCTCAGGAGCAAGCGCGGCGCTCCGCGCACGTCACCACCCGACATCGCACGATCCTCGCTCGACGGAACCGACCCCGCGGGATCATCGGACGGCACGGGACGCCTGCCGATCGTGCCCGACCTCAACCGCTATCCCTCAGCGCCGTCCGGCCACCCGCCGCATCCCGCCACCTCCGCGGGACAGGCCGGCATCCTCCTCGAACAGCTCGGCGAGCTTTTCCGTCATCGCGCCGCCGAGTTCCTCGGCGTCGATGATCGTCACGGCGCGGCGGTAATAGCGCGTCACGTCGTGGCCGATGCCGATAGCGAGCAGCTCGACCGGCGAGCGGGTCTCGATCTCCTCGATCATGTAGCGCAGGTGGCGCTCCAGATAGTTGCCGGGATTGACCGAGAGCGTCGAGTCGTCGACCGGCGCGCCGTCGGAGATCACCATCAGGATGCGCCGCTGTTCGGGCCGCGCCAGCAGGCGCTTGTGGGCCCAATCGAGCGCCTCGCCGTCGATGTTCTCCTTCAGGAGCCCCTCGCGCATCATCAGCCCGAGATTTTTACGCGCCCGCCGCCAGGGCGCGTCGGCGCTCTTGTAGATGATGTGGCGCAGGTCGTTCAGGCGGCCCGGATTGGGCGGCTTGCCGCTGGCGAGCCACGCCTCGCGGGACTGGCCGCCCTTCCAGGCACGGGTGGTGAAGCCGAGGATCTCGACCTTCACGCCGCAACGCTCCAGCGTGCGCGCGAGGATGTCGGCGCAGGTCGCCGCGACCGTGATCGGGCGTCCGCGCATCGACCCGGAATTGTCGAGCAGCAGCGTCACCACCGTGTCGCGGAAATTGGTGTCCTTCTCCTGCTTGAAGGAGAGCGGCTGAAACGGATCGGTGACGACGCGCACCAGCCGAGCCGGATCGAGCTGGCCCTCCTCGAGGTCGAAGTCCCAGGCACGGCTCTGCTGCGCCAGCAGCCGGCGCTGCAGGCGGTTGGCAAGGCGGCCGACGACGCCCTGGAGATGGGCGAGCTGCTTGTCGAGATAGCTGCGCAGGCGCGTCAGCTCCTCGGCGTCGCACAGCTCCTCGGCCTCGACGATCTCGTCGAAGCGCGGGTTGTAGACCTTATAGTCGGGCCCCGTGCGCTCGTTGCCGCGCTGGCTCGGCGGGCGCCAGGATTCGGAGGCCTCCTCCGATTCCGCGTCCTCGGCCTCCTCCGGCAATTCGCCGGAGGGCGCGTCGGCGGATTCGGTGGCCCCCTCGTCGAGTTCATCGGTGGCCTCGTCGGTCACCTCGATCTCGGCGCGGTCGCCCTGCGACTGCTCCTCGGCCTCGCCCTCGCTCGGCTGCTGCTCGTCGTCCTGGGCCTGGTTCTCGTCCTCGTCGCTCTCGTCGTCCTGATCGAGGGGCGACTCGTCGGCCATGTCGAGGGAGGAGAGCAGGTCGCGCACCGAGCGGGCGAAGCTGCGCTGGTTCTCGATCGAGCCGAGCAGGCCGTCGAGGTTCTTGCCGGCGCGCGCCTCGATGTGCTCGCGCCACAGATCGACGATCCGGGCGGCGGCGGGCGGCGGCTTCTGACCGGTCAGGCGCTCGCGCACCATCAGCGCGACGGCATCCTCCATCGGCGCGTCGGCGCGGTCGGTGATGTTCTCGTACTTGCCGCCGCGGTGGTAGCGGTCCTCAAGCATCGCGGTGATGTTGGCGGCGACGCCCTCCAGCCGGCGCGAGCCGATCGCCTCGACGCGGGCCTGCTCGACCGCATCGTAGACCGCACGGGCCGCGGAATTGTCGGGGGCGAGCCGACGGTGGACGCTGGTGTCGTGACAGCCGAGGCGCAGCGCCATCGAGTCGGAGTGCCCGCGCAGGATCGCCGCGTCCTCGGCGGTGAGCCGCCGCGTCGGCTCCGGCAGCCGCGCCTTGTCGCCGATCAGCGCCGGCCGGTCGCTGGCATAGGTGACCTCGATATCCGGCCGCTTGGCGATGGCGCGCAGGCAGCCGGCCACCGAGCGCTTCAGAGGCTCGGCACCGGGTTCCTTGCGATCACCGGTCTTGGGGCGGTTGGTCAGAGCCATCTCTTCGCCATGTCTTCGCGGCCATGTCTTCGCGGACGCGACCGGATCGAGTTCAAGGGCTCGGCCGGCGCATCGCCTCGATCCCGGAGGTGCGGGCGCCGTCCCCGCCGCGAGCGCAGCGCGGGGACGGACGTCCGATCAGCTCAGCGCGACGTTGAGCGCGCTCTCGGGCAGCTCCTTGCCGAAGGCGCGCTGGTAGAACTCGGCCACCAGGGGCCGCTCCAGCTCGTCGCACTTGTTGAGGAAGGTCACCCGGAAGGCGAAGCCGATATCGCGGAAGATGTCGGAGTTCTCGGCCCAGGTGATGACGGTGCGCGGGCTCATCACGGTCGAGAGGTCGCCGTTCATGAAGGCATTGCGGGTGAGGTCGGCCACCCGCACCATCCGGTTGACCGTGTCGCGCCCGCTCTCGCTCTGGTAGTGCGGCGCCTTCGAGAGCACGATGTCGACCTCGCGGTCGTGCGGCAGGTAGTTCAGCGTGGTCACGATCGACCAGCGGTCCATCTGGCCCTGGTTGATCTGCTGGGTGCCGTGATAGAGGCCGGAGGTGTCGCCGAGTCCGACCGTGTTGGCGGTTGCGAACAGGCGGAAGGCCGGATGCGGTCGGATGACGCGCTTCTGATCGAGCAGCGTCAGGCGGCCGGAGACCTCCAGAACGCGCTGGATCACGAACATCACGTCGGGGCGGCCGGCATCGTACTCGTCGAAGACGAGGGCGACGTTGTTCTGCAGCGCCCAGGGCAGGATGCCGTCCTGGAAGGCGGTAATCTGCTTGCCGTCCTGCAGGACGATGGCGTCCTTGCCGACGAGATCGATGCGCGAGACGTGGCTGTCGAGGTTGATCCGGATGCAGGGCCAGTTCAGCCGCGCCGCTACCTGCTCGATATGCGTCGACTTGCCGGTGCCGTGATAGCCGGTGACCATGACGCGGCGGTTGCGGGCGAAGCCGGCCAGGATCGAGAGCGTCGTCTCGCGGTCGAAGATGTAGTCCGGGTCGAGATCCGGCACGTGCTCGTCGGTCTCGGAGAAGGCCGGCACCTTGAGATCAAGGTCGATGCCGAAGACCTCGCGGACGGAAATCTGGCGGTCGGGCAGGGAAGCGGGCGTATCGTCAGACAGCATACGGAACCTCATCGGGGCGGCCGGAAGCGTGCCTGAGCCCGCGCGACCGCGCATCTTCGTCGTCAACTCACCTGCCGGGCAGCCCGACCGGAAGCGGGCGGATGCCTTCCTTAATCGCCGCCCCTCGGCATCGCCAAGGGGGCTCAGCCAGAAAGAGGGATCGGACCGATGGACGGTTCATCCGGGATTCCCGCTTCGCGTGGAAGCGGTATTCCAACAATATAGGGCACGCACGGACATTTGCTGCCCCGGGCACCGCCTGACAGGCCGGCACTCGGTGCATTTCGGGCGCATCGCGGGTCTGCATCCCCTGTGCCAACATCACCGGCAGCGGCGGTCCGGCCAGCCGGGATGCCCGTTGCCCGGGATGTTGGCCGGGATTTTCCTCGCGGAGATCCCCCGTCGCGAGCGGCCGGAGCGGTCGCGCCGCGCTCAGCCCCTGCTCAGCACATCCCGGCGGCGCGCAGCACGTCGTGGGCGCGGATGATGTCGCGCAGGCGGTCCTCGAACGAGCGATCGCCTCCGTTGGCATCCGGGTGGAAGCGCTTCACCAGCGTCTTGTACTGCGCCTTGATCGCCGCCGTATCGGCGTTCTCGTCGAGCCCCATCACGTCGAGCGCCTTGCGCACCGCCGCCGAGTGGCGCGGCCGCTGCGGCTCGGGCGCCGCCTGCCGCCGGTTCGCACCGCCGCCGAGGCCGTTGGCCCGCAGGATGCCGAGCGGGTCGGCATAGGCCCAGTCGCGCTCGGCCTCGGGCTTCGTACCCTTGGCGCCGCCCTTGTCGCCCTTGCCCTCGCCGCCGGCCGCCGGGTTCACGCCCATCGACCAGGTCGGCCGGTGGCCGATCATCGCGTCCTTCTGGTAGGCCTCGACCGCGGCGTCGTTCATGCCGTCGAAGTAGTTGTAGGACGCGTTGTAGGCGCGCACGTGATCGATGCAGAAGCGCCAGTATTGCCCCTCCTGCTTGCGGCCCTTGGGGGCGCGGTAGAGGCCGGGATGGGTGCAGCCCACGGCCTCGCAGGCGGCCTCGGTCGTGGCCGCGCCGGCGCTGGCATCCGTCCGCGCACCGGCCCGCGTTCCCGCCTTCGCTCCCTGCTTGGGATCGTCACAGGTCGGCTTGATGCGGATGCGGTCGAACAGCGGCGAGTTGAGATCCATGACGGGCCGATTATGAGGGGCGGACGCGCCGACACAAGGCCGTCGGGCCTGATGCCGCATGCATCGATCCGGGGTTGACGCTTTTATGTCCGGATCGGGCCGGTCCGGCAGGTCCGCGACACGTCCGAAGCGCCGCTTCGCGCGGCGGGGAAACAGCGAGGAAACGATGACCGGGACCCTGAAGGACTCGATCGCCGGGCGGCTCGAGGCCGAGCTGGCGCCGACCGCGCTGGAGGTGATCGACGAGTCGCACCTGCACGCCGGCCATGCCGGTGCCCGGCCGGAGGGTGAGACCCATTTCCGGCTCGATGTCGTCTCGTCGGCATTCGAGGGGAAGAGCCGGGTCGAGCGCCACAGGCTCGTCAACGGACTCCTCGACGATGCTTTTAAGCGCGGGCTGCACGCCCTGGCGGTGCGGGCCCGCACGCCGGGCGAGGCGGGTTGAGGCGGAACGCCGGACGGAAAGGTCGACCGCCGTGGCGCTCCGCTGCACGCCGCAGATCGAGATCGACGAGGCCGAGATCGAGGAGAGCTTCGTGCGCGCCTCGGGCCCGGGCGGACAGAACGTCAACAAGCTCTCGACCGCCGTGCAGCTGCGCTTCGACGTGCGCCGCTCGCGCAGCCTGCCGGATGCGGTGGCGGTGCGGCTGATGCGGCTCGCCGGCCGACGCCTGACGGGGGAGGGTGTGCTCGTCATCACCGCCCAGCGCTTTCGCACGCAGGAGCGCAACCGGGCGGATGCCCGCGAGCGGCTCGCGGCGATGGTCGCGGAAGCGGCGGTGCCGCCGACGCCGCGCCGCGCCACCCGGCCGACCCTGGCCTCGAAGAAGCGGCGCCTCGACGAAAAGAGCCGCCGCAGCAGCGTCAAGCGGCTGCGCGGCGGCCCGGGTGACGACGGATGAGAGATCAGCCGGCGGCCGGAACGGTCGCCGTCGGCTTCGCCTCGGGATGGGCGTCGGGCTGCGGGGCGGCGACGCCCGAGACGTAGGGCGTGTCCTTGAGCCAGACCGTCAGCACCAGCGCGACCACCGCCAGCAGCGCGGCAAAGCCGGCCGGGAACAGGAAGGCCCGTTCGCCGTACCATCCGTGGAGGAATCCGCCGACCACGGCGCCGACGCTCAGCGCACCCCAGAGCGGCGCCTGCAGCCAGAAGGACGGGGCGGGCTTGTGAAGGATCAGGTTGGCGACGCCCGCACCGAAGCGCACCACCGTTCCCGTGACGTAGGTGATGGCGAGGCTGCGGCCCGCCTCGTCCTGAAGCGTTGCGTTCTGGATGCCGAGCGCCAGCACGATCGGGTAGGCATGGAGCGGGAAGGCCGTCGTGCCGAAGGGCACCAGCAGGCCGACGGCGAACAGAACCGCCTGGATGATGAGCAGGACCGACAGGCGGAAGCGCCCGGCCCAGGCGGCGATCAGCGTGCCGAGGAAGGCGCCGAAGCAGAACAGGGCGATCACGCTGGCGAAGCGGGTGGTTCCGTCCCAATCGAAGCCGGACACGGCCACGCCGAAGCGCGTGGTGTTGCCGCTCATGAACGACATGAAGAGCTGGGAGAATTCGAGGAAGCCGATCGAGTCGGCTGCGCCCGCCGTGCCGGCCAGCATCAGTGCGAACGGTACCCGTGTCACCGGACTTGCTGGAAAAGCCTTATTCGAGTCGTCAGCCATTGGTTCCCCTGGTTTTGCTCCGCAGCACAACGGTATTACGGCTTTTCGGTTGCATCCATTTCATGAGTTCCGATCAAGTGTTTGTGCAGGATTAAGATCCGCCCCGGAACGTCTATCCTCTTCTGGCGCCGGATCGCGGCCGCACGCATCTCGGCGATGCCGAATCCGGCTCGCTCTACCTCGGCTCGCAGGTAGGCGTCGGCATGGGCGTAGCGGCCGTCGGCGCCGAGAACGACACCCGTCTCCCCCTCCCGCGGCGATTGGACGGTGAACACGGCAAACCCGCCGGGCCGCAGCGCGCGGGCCATTCCCCCGAGGGCGGATGCGAGCTGCCCCAGATAGATAAAGACGTCCGCCGCCACGATCAGGTCGGCCGAGGCGTCGGGTTCGCCGGCGAGGAAGGTGACGAGATCGGCCTCGACGAGGCGCTCGTAGAGCCCGGTTCGGCCGGCCAGAGCCAGCATCGCGGGAGAAAGGTCGCAGCCCGCCAGACGTCCGACACGGCCCGCGAGCGCCCGCCCCATCAGCCCGGTTCCGCAGCCGAGATCGAGCACGCTCGGAAAGTGTTGCGGCGCACAAGACAGGTCCGCCCCCGTCAGCGCGTCGAGCGCCGCGACGAGCAGCGAAGGCCCGCAATAGCCGAGCTCGTCGACGAGATGCTGCTCGAAGCGCGGAGCGTAGCCGTCGAACAGCGCGCGGATATAGGCCGGCGACATCGCCGCGAGCGCGTCGCCGCCGCCCAGTGCCGCAAGGTGCAGGCGGCTGCCCAATGCATCCGCCGGGTCGAGGCCGAGGGCCCGCTCGAAAGCCGCGAGGGCTGCCCGCTGGTCGGCCTCGTCGCGGCTCCGCTCGAAGAGGATCTCGCGGGCGCGGCCGAGCAGGAACCAGGCCGGCGCGTAGCCGGGCGCGAGATCGAGCGCCTGGCCCGCCATCTCCGCGGCCGCCCCGGGATCGCCGTCGGCGAGGCAGGCCTCGGCATAGGCGTAGCGGCGGTCGGCGAGGAGGTCACCGGAGGAGCGCTGGCGTGACATCGCGGCAGGAGGCGGGTTGTCGGTGTTGCGGGCTGATCCGCCCTATATCCCGACCGATGTCGCAGCGCGCCTCCGATCTCCTCACCCTGACCCGCGAGGGCCTCTACTGCCCGCTCGGGCGCTTCCACGTCGATCCGACGCGGCCCGTCGAGCGGGCGCTGATCACCCACGGCCATGCCGACCACGCCCGCGCCGGACACGACACCGTGCTGGCCACGCCGGAGACGCTGCGGATCATGGCCGTGCGCTACGGCGAGGAGTTCTGCCGCTCCCGCCAGGAGGCGCAACTCGGTGAACGGATGCGCGTCGGCGACGTCAGCGTGTTCTTCGCCCCCGCCGGCCACGTGCTGGGCTCGGCGCAGATCGCGATCGAGCGGGAGGGCCAGCGGATCGTCGTCTCGGGCGACTACAAGCGCGCCCCCGACCCGACCTGCCTGCCGTTCGAGGTCGTGCCCTGCGACGTGTTCATCACCGAGGCCACCTTCGGCCTGCCGGTCTTCCGCCATCCCGATACGCGGGGCGAGGTGCGCAAGCTGATCGAATCGGTCACGCTGTTTCCCGAGCGCGCCCACATCGTCGGCGCCTACGCGCTCGGCAAGGCGCAGCGGGTGATGGCGCTGCTGCGGGAGGAGGGCTGGGACCGGCCGATCCACCTGCACGGAGCGATGGAGAAGCTGACCGAGCTGTACAAACTCGAGGGCGTGCCGCTCGGCGAGACGCCGAAGGTCGTGGCCGCGGACCGAAAGGACCTGCACGGCGCCATCGTGCTCTGCCCGCCCTCGTCGATCCAGGATCTCTGGTCGCGCAAATTCCCCGATCCGGTCACCGCCTTCGCCTCGGGCTGGATGCGGGTGCGCGCCCGCGCCCGCCAGAAGGGCGTCGAGCTGCCGCTCGTCATCTCCGACCATTCCGACTGGCCGGACCTGTGCCGCACGATCCGCGACACCGGCGCCGAGGAGGTCTGGGTGACGCACGGCCAGGAGGATGCGCTGGTCCACTGGTGCGGGACGCAGGGGATCCGCGCCAAGCCGCTGCACCTCTTAGGGTATGGCGACGACGGCGAGGCCGAGCCCGATCCCGGGCACGATCCGAAGATGGAGGAGGCCTCGGCGTGAACGACTTCGCCCACCTCCTCGACCGCCTCGCCTACGAGCCGCGCCGCAACGCCAAGCTGCGCCTGCTCCAGGATTTCTTCGCCGGCACGCCCGACCCGGAGCGCGGCTGGGCGCTCGCCGCCATGACCGGCGGGCTGACGTTTCGCGAGGCCAAGCCGGCCCTGATCCGCGCCCTGGTGGAGGAGCGGGTCGATCCGGTGCTGTTTTCGCTCTCCCACAACTACGTCGGCGATCTCGCCGAGACGACGGCGCTGATCTGGCCGGGGCCGGAGGAAATGCTGGGCAACTCCCCCTCTCCCCGCGTGCGGGGAGAGGGTCGCGACGACGCGGTCGCCGAAGCCCTCTCACCGCACACGGAGAGAGGGGATGACCCTGGCATCGGCCACAACAACCCGCCCCCGTCCGTCCCGACCCTCGCCGAGGTCGTCGAGACGCTGGCCACCACGCCGAAGCGTGCCCTGCCGCAGCATCTCGCCCGATGGCTCGATGCCCTCGACGAGACCGGGCGCTGGGCGCTCCTGAAGCTCGTCACCGGCAACCTGCGCGTCGGCGTCTCGGCCCGGCTCGCCAAGACCGCAATCGGCGCGCTCGGCGGCCACGAGGCGGATGCGGTGGAGGAGGTCTGGCACGGGCTGAAACCGCCCTACACCGAGCTGTTCGCCTGGGTGGAGGGGCGGGGCGAGCGGCCCGAGAGCCGCAACCCGGCCCCGTTCCGGCCGCCGATGCTGTCGCACCCGGTCGAAGAATTCGAGGATCTCGACAAGCTCGATCCCGAGGCCTTCTCCGCCGAGTGGAAGTGGGACGGCATCCGCGTCCAGCTCGCCGGCGGGCGCGACAATCAGGGACGCCAAGTCCAAAAAATCTACTCGCGCACCGGCGAGGATATTTCCGACGCCTTCCCCGACCTCGCCGAGGCGATCACCTTCGAGGGCGCCATCGACGGCGAGCTGCTGATCCTGCGCGAGGGCCGGGTGCAGAGCTTCAACGTGCTGCAGCAGCGCCTCAACCGGAAGGCGGTGACGGGCAAACTCTTGGACGAGTTCCCCGCCCATGTCCGCGCCTACGACGTGCTGTCGGCCGAGGGCGAGGATCTGCGGGGTCTCCCCTTCGCCGAGCGCCGGCCCCGGCTGGAGGCCCTGGTGCGGCGGCTCGACCATGCCCGCATCGACCTCTCGCCCCTGGTGCCGTTCGCGACCTGGGACGACGTGGCCGCGGCGCGCGCCGACCCGGCCTCCGCCGGGGCGGGGGCCGATGCGGACGCCATCGAGGGCGTGATGCTCAAGCGGCTCAACAGCGCCTATCTGCCCGGCCGCCCCAAGGGCCCGTGGTGGAAGTGGAAGCGCGAGCCCTACGTAGTCGATGCGGTGATGATGTACGCCCAGCGCGGCCACGGGAAGCGCTCGTCCTTCTACTCGGACTACACCTTCGGCTGCTGGCGCGAGGGGGCGGAGGGCGAGGAGCTGGTGCCGGTGGGCAAGGCCTATCACGGCTTCACCGATGCCGAGCTGCAAAAGCTCGACCGCTACGTCCGCAACCACACGACGAAGCGCTTCGGCCCGGTGCGCGAGGTCGCCTACGGCCGCGACGCCGGCCTCGTGCTGGAGATCGCGTTCGAGGGCGTGCAGCGCTCGACCCGGCACAAATCGGGCGTGGCGATGCGCTTCCCCCGCGTCAGCCGCATCCGCTGGGACAAGCCTCCGGCGGAGGCCGACCGGGTCGAGGTGCTGGAACGGATTCTGGCCCGCGGCGAGCGCGAGGTCGCGCCGGCGGCGGCGATGG
The DNA here is from genome assembly GCF_002355515.1 of Methylorubrum populi. NCBI lineage: Bacteria > Pseudomonadati > Pseudomonadota > Alphaproteobacteria > Hyphomicrobiales > Methylobacteriaceae > Methylorubrum > Methylorubrum populi. The sequence goes on from NZ_AP014809.1 coordinate 3,803,048, forward strand.
AGGCATCGGAATGAGGCAGGCGGGCAGAAGCACCGGGAAGATCGGGCCGCTCGAAGGGTTTTCGGCCGGTGACGTGACCCAGCAGGCGAGCGCGCGGGTGACGGTGGCCACCCCCGGCCCCGGCTTCACCGACATCACCGAGGCGGTGGCGGCCTTCGTCGCCGAGAGCGGCATCCGCACCGGCCTCGTCAGCGTGTTCTGCCGGCACACCTCGGCTTCGCTGACGATCCAGGAGAATGCCGACCCGGACGTGCGCGTCGATCTGATGACCGCGCTCGACGGCTTCGCGCCCCGCCACGGACAGTACGTCCACGGCATGGAGGGGCCGGACGACATGCCCGCGCATATCCGTACGATGCTGACCGCCTCGGGCCTCGCCGTGCCGGTGCAGGGTGGCCGCCTCGCACTCGGCACGTGGCAGGGGATCTACCTGATCGAGCACCGCGACCGGGGGCATCGGCGGGAGATCGTGCTGCACGCCGTCGGCGCCTGACCCGCTTCAGCGCCGGATCAGGATCACGCCGCCGACCAGCAGCGCGACGCCGACGAGCCGCGGGCCGTCGAGCGGGCGCTGGGCGAGGCCCATCCAGCCGAAATGGTCGAAGGCGACCGAGGCCAGCATCTGCCCGGCCACGAGCAGGGCGATGAAGGCCGCCGCGCCGAGTTGCGGCACGAGGACGATGGCGAGCCCGATGAAGAGCGCGCCGAAGACGCCGCCGCTCCAGGCCCACCACGGCAGCCGCGCCGCCACGCTCGCGGAGGGCAGGGGATCGCGCAGCGCCAGGACGAGCAGTGCCATGCAGGCGAGGCCCACGGCGTAGCTCGCGAAGCCGGCCCAGGCCGCCGAGCCGAGATCCGTGCGCAGGCGCGTGTTCAGCACCTGCTGGACGACGATGCTGACACCCGCCGCGACAGCGAGAAGAGAGGGAAGCAGGAGGCGGAGCATCGGCCCTCGGTATCATCGATCGGTGGTCGAACCGCCGGTGGGCTGCGGCCGCGGCATTGACACCATCGAAGGGCCATGCCGTCAAATGCCTCTCACAGTGGCTTCCATGCAGATGAGGCATGATGAACCCGGCTCATCTCGACCTGTTCCGGGCGGTGCTTCGCTACGGCGGCATGACGCGAGCGGCGGGGGCGCTGGGCATCGGCCAGCCGCATGTCAGCCGCGCCATCGCCGGGCTCGAAGCCGAGCTCGGATTCGCGCTGTTCGTGCGCGGCCACGGCGCTGCCCTGCCGACGCGGGAGGGCGAGGCCTTTGCCCGCGAGGTCGAGCGCAGCGATGCCGGACTCGAGCGCCTGCGCGAGGCGGGACGCCGGATCCGCGACCTCGGCACCGGCCCGCTGCGCGTGGCCTGCCAGCCCTCGCTCGCCACCGGCCTGCTGCCCCGCGCCATCCGCGCGTTGAGCGAAGACAGTCCCGGCATCCATGTCGCGGTGCATGTGCCGAGCCCGGAGACGATCTGGTCCTGGACGGCGTCGGGGCAGTGCGACATCGGTCTCGTACGGCCACAACCAAGCCATGAGGGGGTCGTCAGCGAGCCCTTCCTGGCGATGGATGCCGTCTGCGCGCTGCCCCGCTTGCATGTGCTGACGGCCCAGACGACGATCACCCCTGCCGATCTCGCCGATGCGCCGCTGATCGCGGGCGCGCCGGGCCTTTTTCAGCACCGGGTCGAGGCGGCCTTCGCGGAAGCGGGCGTCACGCCGCGCATCGCCTTCACGGCGCAGTACACCGCCGCGCGTTGCGGTCTCGTGGCCGAAGGTCTCGGGATCGCCATCGTCGATCCGCTGCCGGCGCGGAACCTCGCCGGCCTGCCGATCGTGCTGCGGCCCTTCCGGCCGCGCCTGCCCATCGAGACCGTGATGATCCACCCGGCGGGCCGTCCGCCGGGGCGGATCGCCGAGCGGCTGATGGATCACCTCAGGGCGCAGCGGGACGTCCTGAGGGATGAGCCGTAGGTCTGCTCAGCGGTCGCGCAGCAGCAGGTAGAGCGCGTGGATCGAGCCCGGCAGGTAGAACAGCAGGCAGAGCAGGATGTTGAACAGGAACTGGATCCCGATCCCGTTCGTCATCAGCACCGAGATCGGCGGCAGGAAGAACGCGATCAGGATCTTGATGAGGGTCGACAAGGGGAACTCCGGTTCGCTCACTGCGGTCGGGCGGTGAACGAAAGCGGAGCGGTTGGGTTCCGTGCCGGGCGGCCTTCCCGGAGGGCGGCCGCCCATCGGTCGGTCAGGCTGCCTGCTTCAGCGCGTCGTAGAAGCGCCCGCCGGATTCGGCCATCGCCAGGAGGTTGTCCGGCGGGCTGAAGCGGGGGCCGTGCTTGGCTTCGAGCGCGCGGGCCAGCGCCACGAAGGCACCGGCCCCCATGAAGTCGATGTAGGATAGCGCACCCCCGGTGAACGGGGCGAATCCGAAGCCGAGGATCGAGCCGACATCCGCCTCGCGGGGATCGGTGACGACGCCCTCCTGTACCGTGCGGGCGGCTTCCAGCGCCTGCGCCACGAGGAAGCGGTGCTTCAGTTCCTCCACGTCGATGCTGTCGGGATCGAGCCGGTTCGGCTGGATCTCGGCGAGCCCCGGCCAGAGCTTCTTCTGGCCGCCCTCGGGATAGTCGTAGAAGCCGCGCTTGTTCTTGCGCCCGAGGCGGCCGTGGGTCTCGACCATCGCGACGAGGAGCTGCTTCTGGTCGGGATCGACGGCGCCCTCGCCGAGTTGCGCCTCGGTCGCCCGCATGATCTTGAGGCCGAGATCGAGCGCCACCTCGTCGTTGAGCGAGAGCGGGCCGACCGGCATGCCGGCCATCCGCGCCACGTTCTCGATCATCGCCGGGGGTACGCCCTCGGCGAGCATCTTGTGGCCCTCCCGGATGTAGGCGAGCACGCAGCGGTTGGCGAAGAAGCCGCGGGCATCGTTGACGACGATGCCGGTCTTCTTGATCGCCCGCACGTAGTCGAGGGCCGTGGCGACGGCGCGGTCGCCGGTCTGGTTGCCGCGGATGATCTCCACGAGAAGCATCTTCTCCACCGGCGAGAAGAAGTGGATGCCGACGAACTGCTCGGGCCGCTTCGAGGTCTGGGCCAGCCCCGAGATCGGCAGGGTCGAGGTGTTGGAGGCGAAGATCGCGTGCTCCGGCAGCGCCGCCTCGACCCGACCGATCACCTCGGCCTTGACCTTCGGATCCTCGAACACCGCCTCGATCACGAGGTCGCAATCCGAGAGCGCAGCATAGTCGGGCGTCGCGGTGATGCGGGCGAGCAGGGCGTCGCGGTCGGCGGTCTTGGCCTTGCCGCGGTTGATCTGCCCGGTGATGAGCTTGTGGCAATGCGCCTTGCCGGCGTCGGCCGCCTCCTGGTCGCGGTCGATCAGCACGACCTCCATCCCGGCCTGCGCCGTGACGTAGGCGATGCCCGCTCCCATGAAGCCGGCGCCGATCACGCCGACCTTCGCCACCTTCGTCGGCTCGACGTCTTTCGGCCGGCGGGCGCCCTTGTTGATCTCGCCCATGGAGATGAACAGCGTGCGGATCATCGCCTGCGCTTCCCGCGTGCGCAGGATGTGGGCGAAGTAGCGGCTCTCGACCTTCAGGCCGAGATCCATCGGCAGTTGCAGGCCCTCGTAGACCGAGGCCAGGATCGCCTTGGCGGCGGGATAGTTGTCGTGGGTCTCGCGGCGGTAGATCGCGTTGGCCGGCGGCCAGATCATCATGCCGGCGGGCGAGTAGACCTTTCCGGACGGCGCCTTGAACTTCGGCACGTCCCAGGGGGCGACCGCCGAGCCGCCCTCGCGGATCCAGGCCTTGGCCCGCTCGACGATCTCGGCCGCCGGCGCCACCGCGTGGGCCAGGCCCATGTTCTTGGCCATCAGCGGGCGGATCTGCTCGCCCTTGAACAGCATCTGCAGCGCGTCGCCGGTCTGCATCAGCCGCGCCACCCGCTGGGTGCCGCCGCCTCCGGGGAACAGGCCGACCTTGATCTCGGGCAGGCCGACGCGGGTCTTGTCGTCGTCGGCGAGCACGCGGTGGTGGCAGGCCAGCGCCAGCTCGAACGCGCCGCCGAGGCAGAGGCCGTGCACCGCGGCGGCGAAGGGCTTGCCGCAGGTCTCAAGCTTGCGGAACACGAGGCTCAGGCGCCGCGACTCCTCGAAGAAGTGGCGCATGGCCACCTCCTCGCCCTCGGCGGCCTTGAGCCGCTCGTACTCGACCCCGAGGCCCTGGAGCATGGTGAGGTCGGCGCCACCGGAGAAGTTGCTCTTGCCGGAGACGATCACGCAGCCCTTGACGCCCTCGTCGGCGACGACCGCGTCGACGATCCGCTCGAGCTCCGCCATCACCTCCATGGTGATGACGTTCATCGAGCGGCCCGGCATGTCCCAGGTCGCGAGCGCAATGCCGTCGGCATCGATCTCGAAGCGGAAATTCTCGGTGGCGGTCATCGCGGAACCTCGAAGGAAAAGAGCCTGGCCGTATCGGAATCTTAAGGGGAAGCGCTCGTCATGGCGGATGCAACGGGCGCGCGAACCGGCCCGTCCCTCCAAAACCGCCTCCGGACAGATCATGAAGACGGACGCCCGAGCGCGACACGCCTGCCGAGCCTGCCGCGACGGGGCGGAGCTCGATTTCGCCTTCACGATGGCCTTCCAGCCCATCGTCGACGTCGCCACCGCGCGCGTCTGGGGCTACGAGGCGCTGGTGCGGGGCCCTGAGGGTGAGTCCGCCGGCTCGATCCTGTCGCGGGTCACCGAGGAGACCCTCTACCGCTTCGATCAGGCAGCGCGGGTCAAGGCGATCGAACTCGCCGGCCGGCTGTTCCCGCGGGAGGGCGACACCAAGCTGTCGATCAACTTCATGCCCAACGCGGTCTACGAGCCGGCGGCCTGCATCCGCGCGTCGCTGGAGGCTGCCCGCCGCGTCGGCTTCGACAACGGGCGCCTCAACTTCGAATTCACCGAGAACGAGCGCTTCGACGACACCGCCCATGTCCGGCGCATCGTGGAGGAATACCGGCGACAGGGCTTTCTCACGGCGCTCGATGATTTCGGCGCGGGCTATGCCGGCCTCGGCCTGCTGGCCAATTTCCGCCCGGACCTCATCAAGATCGACATGGACCTCGTGCGCGGGATCGAGGCGGATGCCGGGCGCCGCACCATCGTGGGCGGCATCAACCAGATCGCGCGGACGCTCGGCGTCGCGGTGATCGCCGAGGGCATCGAGACCGCGGCTGAGGCCGAGGCGCTGCACGGACTCGGCATCGACCTGATGCAGGGCTACCACTTCGCCCGTCCGGCCCTGGAAGCCCTGCCGCCGGTCGCGGGATTCGCGGCCGACGGCGCACCGGTGAAGCGCGTCGCGTGACGCTCTCCCCCCGAAGCTGCCCATCGCACCGCTCATCCTTCCCCTCCGCTCGTTGAGTGGCGCTTACTTGGCGGGCGTCGGCATGCCGCCGGGCAGACCGCCCGGGGCGCCGCCCGTCTGGTCGTTGGCAGCGGCGAGGGTCAGCATGTTCAGGAGACGCGTCACCACCGCCTGCGAGAGCAGATTCACCTCAGACTTCGGGTCGGCATTCACGGCCTGGAACTTCTGATAGGTCTTGTCGTCGTAGATCTTGTCGAGTTCCTTCAGCTCGTCGAGGCTGAATTTCTCGGAGTACTGCTTCGACAGGCCTTCGAGCAGCTCCTTGCGCTGCTTGTCGAACTCGGCCCGAGCCTCCTTGCGCACCTTCTCGGCCTTGTCGTCGGGCATCGTCGAGACGGTCTTCTCGAGCGCGCCGCCGAAGCCGGTATCGAGGTTCTTGAGCACCGTCTTCTCGGTGAGCTTGGTGGCGACGGCGAGCTTGTCCGCGTTGTCGTCGGCCCGCGCCGCGAGCGGCAGGGCCAGCACGGCAGCGAGGCACAGGGCGGCTTTCGTCATCTTCATCGTGGCGTCTCTCCCATTGGTGTTCTGGGACCGCACCCGGTCAAAAGGGCACGGCGTGGGAGGCCCTTAGCAGCGTTTGACGGCGGATGGCAGGGCAGGGCGGCGGCCTGCGCCGCCCGGCTCGATCACACCCGCTCGATGATCGTCGCGGTGCCCATGCCGGCGCCGATGCACAGCGTGACGAGCGCCCGCTCCTTGCCGGTGCGCTCCAGTTCGTCGAGCACGGTCCCGAGGATCATCGCCCCGGTGGCGCCGAGCGGATGGCCCATGGCGATGGCGCCGCCGTTGACGTTCACCTGCGCCGGATCGAGGTCGAACGCCTGGTGGAAACGCAGGACCACCGAGGCGAAGGCCTCGTTGATCTCGAACAGGTCGATGTCGGACAGGTTCATCCCGGCCCGCGCCAGCACCTTCCGGGTCACGTCGACGGGGCCGGTCAGCATCAGCGCCGGATCGGAGCCGATATTGGCGAAGGCCCGGATGCGGGCCCGCGGCCGCAGGCCGGCCCGATCACCCGCCTCGCGCGAACCGATCAGCACGGCGGCCGCGCCGTCCACGATGCCCGAGGAATTTCCGGCGTGGTGGACGTGATCCACCGCCTCGACATCCGGATGGGCATCGACGGCGACGGCGTCGAAGCCGCCCATCTGGCCCATCTGCACGAAGGAGGGCTTGAGGCTCGCCAGAGACTGCATGTCGGTCGACGGCCGCATGTGTTCGTCGCGGTCGAGCAGGGTGATGCCGTTGATGTCCTTGACCGGCACGACCGAGTTCCGGAACAGGCCCTCGTCCCACGACTTGGCCGAGCGCTTCTGCGACTCGACGGCGTAGGCGTCGCAATCGTCGCGGCTGAAGCCGTATTTGGTGGCGATGAGGTCGGCCGAGACGCCCTGCGGCATGAAGTAGGATTTGACCGCGATCGCCGGATCGACCGGCCAGGCGCCGCCGGAGGCGCCGAGGCCGACGCGGCTCATCGATTCGACGCCGCCACCGACGGTGAGGTCGTGCTGGCCGGCCATGACCTGCGCGGCGGCGAAGTTGATGGCGTCCAACCCCGAGGCGCAGAAGCGGTTGATCTGCACGCCGGGCACGTGGTTGCCGTAATCGGCCACGAGCGCGGCGGCGCGGGCGATGTCGCCGCCGGCCTCGCCGACCGGATCGACGCAGCCGAGCACCACGTCGTCGACCTGACGGGTGTCGAGCTCGTTGCGGTCCTTGAGGGCGCGCAGCGCCGTCTCGGCCAGGCGGAGCGCCGTCACCTCGTGCAGCGAACCGTCGGGCTTGCCGCGGCCGCGGGGCGTGCGGACGTGATCGTAGATGTAGGCCTCGGGCATCTCAGCGCTTCCTCGTGTCCTTCATCGCCGCCGGGTCAACCCTCCCTTCTCTGCGGGGGAGGGTGCCCGCTTCAGCGGGCGGGAGAGGGGCCGGCTCAGGTTTGTCCGGAAACGGCGCTCCCCTCACCCGCCCCCCTTCGGGGGCCACCCTCTCCCGCGGAGCGGAGAGGGTTCAGGTGTCGCGATTGCTTAGAACGCCTCGGCCGGCAGCGCCATGGTGGTCTCGGCGCCGGCCTTGATCCGCGCGAGGCGAAGGCCCGTCTCCGGCAGCATCCGCTCCATGAAGAAGCGGCCGAGGACGAGCTTGGCGTCCATCCGCTCGACGTCGGAGCCCTCCGCCTTCCGCGCCAGCGCGGCCTTGGCGATCCTGCCCCACATGTAGCCGAGCACGACGTTGCCCAGCAGGTGCATCAGGTCGGTGGCCCCGGCACCCGCATTGTCGGGCTTCGAGAAGGCGTTCTGCATCAGCCACATCACCGCGGCCTGGAGGTCGTTCAGCGCCGGCTGGAGCGGGGCGGTGAAGGGCTTCATCGCCTCGTCCTCGCCGTGGTCCTTGATGAAGGTCTGCACCTCGGTGAGGAAGGCCATCATCGCCCGGCCGCCGTCCTTGGGCAGCTTGCGTCCGATCAGGTCCATCGCCTGGATGCCGTTGGCGCCCTCGTAGATCATGGCGATGCGGGCATCGCGCACGAACTGCGACATGCCCCATTCCTCGACATAGCCGTGGCCGCCGAACATCTGCTGGGCCTCGACCGCGTTGGCGAAGCCCCGGTCGGTCAGCACACCCTTCACCACCGGGGTCATCAGGCCGAGCATGTCCTCGGCCGCCTGCCGCTGGGCGGCGTCCTGCGAGCGGTGGGCGATGTCGGAATTGAGCGCCGTCCAGAGGATCAGCGCGCGTCCCGCCTCGTTGAAGGCGCGGATCTGCATCAGGGTGCGGCGCACGTCCGGGTGGACGATGATCGGATCGGCGGCCTTCTCGGGCGCCTTGGCACCGGTCAGCGCCCGGCCCTGGAGCCGCTCGCGGGCGTAAGTCACCGCGTTCTGGTAGGCGACCTCGGATTGGCCGAGCCCCTGCACGCCGACGGCCAGCCGCGCCTCGTTCATCATCACGAACATCGCGGCCAGCCCGCGATTCTCTTCGCCCACGAGCCAGCCCCTGGCGCCGTCGTAGTTCATCACGCAGGTGGCGTTGCCGTGGATGCCCATCTTGTGCTCGAGCGAGCCGCAGGACACCGCGTTGCGCGCGCCCAGCGAGCCGTCGGCGTTCACGAGGAACTTCGGCACCACGAAGAGCGAGATGCCCTTGGTGCCCGCGGGCGCGCCCTCGATCCGGGCGATGACGAGGTGGACGATGTTCTCCGACAGGTCGTGTTCGCCCGCCGAGATGAAGATCTTGGTGCCGGTGAGGCTGTAGGAGCCGTCGCCGTTCGGGACCGCTTTGGTCTTGAGGAGCCCGAGATCCGTGCCGCAATGCGGCTCGGTGAGGTTCATCGTGCCGGTCCAGGCCCCCTCGACCATCTTGGGCAGGTAGGTCTGCTTCTGCTCCTGCGAGCCATGGACGAGCAGCGCCGCGACCGCGCCCTGGGTGAGGCCGGGATACATGCCGAGGGCGAGGTTGGCGCCCGAGACGAACTCCTGCATCGCCGTGTTGAGCACGTGCGGCAGGCCCTGTCCGCCGAACTCCTCCGGCACCGAGAGGCCCATCCAGCCGCCGGCCGCGTAGGCCTCGTAGGCCGCCTTGAAGCCCTTGGGCGTGGCGACGCTGCCATCCTCGCGGCGGCTGCATCCCTCCTGGTCGCCGGACAGGTTCAGCGGCGCGAAGATCTCGGAGGCGAGCTTGCCGCCTTCGTTGAGCACCGCCTCGACCACGTCCGGCGGCGCCTCGGAGAAGCCGGGCAGATTGTCGTAGCGGTGAAACGCGAGAACGTCGTTGAGGAGGAAAAGGGTGTCCTCAACCGGAGCCCGGTAGCTCGGCATCGCGTCAGCCTCCCGCATCTTTTTCAGGTAACCCGACCGGCTCGTCCGGCTCGGATCCAAGATAGTTCATATGTAAACTATCTCGTCGGCGATCCGCAAGACCCATTTCGGTTGTATCGGCAGAAATCACCTCCCAGGGTACCGGCCCGAATGCCGGCGGCGGCCCGCCAAGCCCCCGAGGCACCGCTCCCTGCGCCCTTTGGGCCACCACGGGCCCCGCCGCCGTGCAGGTCCCGAAAAAGCGCGGCCGAGGGGCGGCCGTCTTAACTGAGCATTTACCAAGATTGGAAAAGGTCGGTCCTGTCCGATCCGCGATCCGCCGCCTCACGCCCCCGCGCGAATCGGTAGCCCGGCGGATGCCGGAAACCGCCGACTTCGGATGTCCGCGAGATGAAACAGTCTGCCCCGATCAGCCTCGACAGCTTCGACCCGGAGGTGCTCGCGGCTGCCCGCGAGGTCGCCCGGCGGGCGGGGGTGCCGCTCGAGAGCTGGATCGCCTCGGTGGCGGCGCCCGAAACGTCGAAGCCGGGACCGAGGCGTCGACGCGCGGACGCGTCGTCGCCGGCCAAGGAGGCCGGCACGGATCAGGCGCGGCAGGTCGGAGGACGGGCGGCGGACAAGGCGGCCGCCCCCCGGAAGGAGGCTTTGCAGCACAAGCGCCGCGACGCATCTGTCGCCGGTCCGGCATCTGAGGATCCCGCCGCGCCGTCGCCGACCGCCTCGCTCGAGGCCTCGATCGGCGCGATGATGCGGCGGCTCGACGCCCTCGACCGGTCGATCAGCGAGGAGCGCGAAGCCTCGAAGGCCGACGCGGCCCGGATGATCGGCGACGTCGAGCGCAAGGTGGGAGAGCTCGCCGGACAGCTCAGCGCTCCCCGGCCGCTCGGCCGGCGCGGGCGCCCGCTCGCCACCGAGGTCCGCGACGCCGTCGCCGAGGTGCGCCGGCGCCAGCGCGAGCTGGAAGAGGGCATCGCCGAGTGGAACGCCGCCGGCGCGGCCGGATCGCAGCGCCGCGGGCCGGAGATATCCGAGATGGGCGTGCTGGCCGCCGGTCTGCAAGCGGATACGGGGCACGGTGAGGAGCCGTCGCTGGCCATCGCCGAGCTGCAGCGCGAGACGAGCCGTCTGCGCGACGTGCTCGGCGGGCTCGCCACCGGCCGCGACGTGGGCGAGCTGGAGCAGACCATGCAGGCCGTCGCCGGGGATCTCCGGCGGGCCCGCGATCCGCAGGAAATCGCCGCCATCGCCGCACCGATCGAGCTGATGCGTGTGCAGGTGGACCGGCTGGCCGGGGACGTGGCCGACAACGTCCATGCCCGCATCGCGGGCGATGTGGAACGCGTGTCCGCGAAGGTCGATGACGTCCTCTCCGGCACCCTGCCGGGTCCGGCGGACCAGAATGCCCTCGACGGCGTGTTCCGCGAACTCGACGAGATCCGCCGCCTCGTGGCGGCACTGGCGGGTCCGGAGCGGATCCAGAGCCTCGCCCAAGGCGTGCAGGCGCTCAGCGCCCAGATCGCGCAGCTCCAGCGGGACGAGGATGCGGGGATCGCCGCCATCAAGCCGCTGCTCGAAGAGATTCGCGGCGAGCTCAGGACGTCCGATCCCGCCCGCGCGCTGCCGCACGAGCTGCTCGGACGGTTCGAAGCGCTGGCCGAGCGGCTCGGCCACGCCGAGGGCGGCCCCGTCGGCGAGCTGATCGAGCGGCTCGAGGCGGTGGCCGAGAAGGTCGATCGCGTCAGCGCGGGCGGCAGCGGGCTCGACGCGCTGGAGCGCCACGTCGTCGCCCTGGCAAGCCGGCTCGACGCGCCGCGCGACACCGACCCGGCCGTGGCGCGCCTCGAACGCGCCATGGGCGACCTCCTCTCTCAGGTCGCGGCCCTGCGCAGCGGCGCCGACGTGGAATCCGCGGTCGAGCGCGCGGTGCGGGAAGCCGTGGCGGGCTCGGCGACCCCGCCCGCGGCGGCCGGCGGCGAAGTCGCGCTGCTGCGCGCCGATCTCGCAGAGCTGCGGGCCAGCCAGAAGGGCTCCGACCAGCGTCTCCAATCGACGATGGAAGGCGTCCAGACGGTGTTGACGCGGCTGAGCGAGCAGCTCGACCGGACCATGACCTCCTCCGCGGCGCTTACCGTCGGCGCTCCGCAGGAGCGCGCGCTCCGTGGGCCGTCCCCCAGCGAGCGCCCCGCTCAGGAGAAGCTCTCCCAGGAGCGTCCCGCCGCTCCGAAGGCGGCTGCCGCGGCGCCGGCCCGCCCGCGCCCGGCGGCGCCGTCCGAGGAGGCCGGCGGGATGGAGGCGAGCCGCCTGTCCGACGAGTTGCTGGAGCCCGGCGCCGGCCGGCCCGCGCCCGGCCGCCCGGCCATGCCGGAGGCCGGCCCGACGGTCGGCAGCACCGACATCAAGACGAGTTTCATCGCCGCCGCGCGCCGCGCCGCGCAGGCGGCCCAGGTGGAGGCCGCGGCGGAGGCCCCGCTGGCGGCGCGGCTGCGCGACAAGGTCACCCCGGCGGCCCGTGCGCCCGGCACCGAGACCGCACCCCTGTCGCGACTTCGCACTGCCCTCGACGGTCGCCGCCGAACGCTGCTTCTCGGCCTCGCCGCCGTCGTCCTGGCACTCGGCGCCTACCAAGCCTTTCTGGCCGGCAAGAGCGCGCCGAGCGACGACACGAACGCCCTCGATGCCCGTCCGGCGGCCGGAACCGCTGCGCCCTCGGACGCTCCGGCGACCCGCAATGCCGAGTCGAGGGCCGAGAACAAGGCCGAGCCGAGCCCGGCCGCTCCCGCTCCCGCTCCCGCTCAGGCATCCGCCGCTCCGGCTCCCGCCGATGCGACGGCCCCGTCCGGAGCCCCGGCGAGCGTGGCCGATCCGGCAACGACGCAATCCCTCGCCGAGCCGAGGGCGGCCAAGCGCGGACTGCCGCCGGTCGCCGGCATGGCCGCGCTCGGAACCGACCTTGCCGGCCTTCCGCCGGCCCTCGCCAAGCTCAAGCAGGATGCGCTCGACGGCGACGGCGCCGCCGTGTGGGAGATCGCCTCACGCCAAGCGGAGGGCCGCGGCGTGACGCGCGATCTCGCGGTCGCGGCCAAGTTCTACGAAAAGCTCGCTCTGGCCGGCTACGCGCCGGCCCAGTTCAAGGTCGGAAACGCCTACGAGAAGGGCTCCGGCCTCACTCGCGATGTCGAGAAGGCGAAGCTCTGGTACGGCCGGGCCGCCGATCAGGGCAATGTTCGGGCGATGCACAATCTGGCCGTCCTCCATGCCGAGAATCCGGCCGCCAACGGCAAGCCCGATTTCACGAACGCGGCGAATGCTTTCCGCCGGGCGGCGGAGCACGGCGTACGCGACAGCCAGTACAATCTGGCCGTGCTCTACGCCCGCGGGCTCGGTGTCGGGCAGGATCTCGTCCAGTCCTATCTCTGGTTCTCCGCCGCCGCAGGGCAGGGGGATCAGGAAGCGGGCCGCAAGCGGGACGAGGTCGCCACGAAGCTCTCGCCGAAGGATCTCGGCGAGGCCAAGGCGCTGGCTGCGGGCTTCCGGGCGAAGACCGCCGATCCGGCCGCGAACGAGGCGCCGTCGCCGAAGGCCACCGCGGCCGCACCGATGTCCCTGATGGGCGCGCCGTCACCGGGCATGCCGAACAGCGCGTTCCAATCGTCGGCTCAGAAGCGCGTCGGGGTTTAGAACCGCCTCGATGCAGCGGGGCCGGCCCCATCCGGTACCACGACACCGCGAGATCGAACAGGCCGCACTCCGGACAGGGGCGCGGCCTGTCTGCGTTTCCGCGTCCGCATCGCGGGTGCGGATCCTCGATGGACCGTCGATGAACCATGGCAGCGCATCGCGATCGGGGCGTTTCAACATCCGACCGCCCGCTCACGATGCCACAGACTCCCGGCTCGGCCCGAAGTACAAACGCACCGCATTCATCATATACGTTCGTGCCGCAAATCTAATCCGCTCCATTTTATAAATATTTGTGCGGATTAAAATTTATCACACGATTGTGTTTAATCACACTTTTATTGCCGTAACTGCATGTTACGTGTGCTCTTGCTTTCAAATTAAGCGGCACTTGAGCAAGAGAGGAGCACAACATGCTGCGCTTCGCATCCGTCGCCACGGCCCTACTGATGGCTTGCGCGACCACGATCACGCCGGTCTCCGCGCAGTCGGCTCGCTCCAAGAAGGGGACCTGGACCGCGCTGCCATCGCAGGTCGTACCGCCCGCGCCGCCGCGCGTCGCCAATGGCGGCTTCGGCGCGCTTCCGCTCGCGGTGGGCGGATCCTCGGGCTACTGCGACATCGTGGTGAAGCGCGGCGGCGGCAATCCGACCCAGGACATGACCGGTTCGATCGGCCACGCGAAGAGCTACCAGGCCACCGGCGGCGGCCCGGCCCGCCAGCGGGTCTGCTCCCGCTAGAGCATCATCCCGAAAGGTGGTTTCCGGCTTTCGAAAAAAGATGATGCAAAAACAAAAGCCGAGCGCATCGTGCTGGATCCGATATCCAGCCCGATGCGCTAAGTCCCGGATCCGGTGAAGATCAGTCCGGCGCCCCTTCCTCAAGGGGCGCCGCAACGCGTCGGACCGCGGCGTCAGACCAGCGGCGCCATCTCCGCCTGGCGCACGGGTTTCTCCATTCCCGACTTCTCGTAGGCCGCGACGTCGAAATCGTCGCTCGGAATGCGCACGAGGAAGCGCTCGGCCATCTCGAACATCAGGATGTCGGGGCGTACCCGCTCGACGTAGTCCCAGTCGATGCTCGACGACCAGACGAAGTGCATCTCGCGAAACGTCTCGGCGAGGAAGCTCGTCAGCATGATCGGCGCGAAATGCGCGTAGGAATCCCCGAACAGCACCAGGGTGCGCGGGTCGGCCTGGGGGGAGGGGTTCCGGTAGATGACGTGGGCGCCGACATGCAGGTCGCCCGCCTTTCCCGCCGCCTCGTAGGACTCGACCAGCGGGCTGGCATAGGCGCGCGACGCGTCGCGATGCACCGCCCAGTTCACCACCGTCTCCCGCGGCCGCTCGGGCAGCTTGTCGCCGAGATCCCACAGACCGTCATGGGGGAAGCGCGGGCGCTCGGCGATGTCGGGTGGAGCCACCGCGCCGCAGGCGCGCAGCAGGGCGCGGTAGCCGATCAGGCAGCCCTCGTAGGTCCAGTGCGAGTCGGTGCGGCGGTAGAGCGGCTCCCCGTCGTCCCGGGCCGCGCGCAGGGGCGCGACGAGATCGACGAAGCCGCTCATCCGGTCGAGGCGCCGTGCGAGGCGGCGGGCCGGCGACAGGCGCGGATCGAAATCGAGGTCGAGGGTGCGGTCGTCGTAGATCGAGAGCTTTTCCGGCACGATGGTGTGGACGTAGCGGATGCCGAGCGCCTGCGCCCGGGCGGCGCGCGCCTCGATCAGCCGGGCCCAGCGGCGCAGGTGCCACCAGCCGGCGAGCGAACGCCGGTATTGCAGAAGCACCCCGTTGGTGCCCCCGATCAGGAACAGCCACCCGTCGCGTCCCCGGTGGATGATCTCTCTGTTCCTGCGGGCCATCCCCGTGTCCTAGACGCCGCAGGGCCGGCTGAACAGCGCAGCCACATCACAGTCCGCCCGCTGGATACCCGACCCCGCCGCACCATCTTGCTCGGATTGCGCCGGGCGACCGGCCCAAGCCCGAGAGTGCGAAGCGTTGCCTGAACCCGCCCCGCTGATCCTGACGCTGCAGATGGACGAGGCGGCCTTCGCCACCTTCGACGGGTTGAGGCGGCGGCACTTCCCCGAGGCGCTGAACCATATCCCCGCCCACGCCACGCTGTTCCACCACCTGCCGGGCGACGATGCGGCGGGTGTGACCGAAACGCTGACGGCGCTCGCTCGCACGCAGAGCGCACCGGATGTCGCGGTGACGGGGGTGCGCTTCACCGGGCGCGGCGTCGCCTACGCGCTGGACTCGGAGGCCTTGTCCGCTTTCCGCGGCCGGGTCGCGGCGGCGTTCCGCGATAGTCTCACGGCCCAGGACCGGCAGGGCTGGCGCCCGCACGTCACCGTGCAGAACAAGGTGGCTCCTGAGACGGCCCGGGCCCTTCACGCCGCGCTCGCACAGGACTTCCGGCCTTCGCACTTCCGCGCACCGGGCGTGCTGCTATGGCGTTACCTCGGCGGCCCGTGGGAGCGGGTCGCGACCATCGCATTCGGGGACGCAGCATGAGACTGCCCGGTATCGCGCGCAGCGGCGGCGGCGCCCTCTGGCGCGGCTCGTCCGCCGTATGGCTGCGGCTCCACCTCAACGAGGTCGGGCCGCTGGTCTCCCTGCTCCTCGTCAGCACTCTCGGCTACGGCTTCTTCGCCCTCGCCCGCGAGGTCGGCGAGGGCTCGACCGCGGCGCTCGACCGCAAGATTTTGCTCTCCCTGCGCAACCCCGCCGATCTGTCCGACCCGCTCGGCCCCGCCTGGCTGGAGGAGGCGATGCGCGACATCACCGGCTGGGGCAGCGTCGTCACCATCGTGTTCCTCACGGCGGCGGCGGTGATCTACCTCGCCCTCGCGGGCCGGCAGCGGGTCGCGGTCTTCGTGCTCGCCGCGGTCGGGGGCGGCGAGGCGGTCTCGACGGTGCTCAAGCTGTTCTACCACCGCCCGCGGCCCGACCTCGTGCCGCACGGCATGGAGGTGTTCACGGCGAGCTTCCCCTCCGGTCACGCGATGATGTCGGCCATCGCCTACCTGACGCTCGCCACGCTGCTCGCCCGCGTCGAGCGGCGGCGCAGCGTCAAGGCGCTGCTGCTGGCGCTCGGCATCGCCATGACGGTCCTGGTCGGGATCAGCCGGGTCTATCTCGGCGTGCACTGGCCGAGCGACGTGCTGGCCGGCTGGTGCGTCGGCGCCGCCTGGGCGGCCCTGTGCTGGTTCGTTGCCCTCCAGCTCCAACGCCGGGGCGAGGTGGAGGACCCCGATCCGACGCCCGCGTCGACCGGCCCCGGCCAGATCAAAGGAACCGCCGCGCAGGGCTGACGCGTTCCGGCCTCGTGATCCGCAAGGCACGTCCTCAGCCCACGTCCTCAGCAAGGCCGGACCCGTTTCATGAGCGATGATCTCCGACTGTCCCGGCGCGTCCTCCTCGCGGGGGGCGCCGGCCTGACCGGCGCGGCCCTCGGCCTCGGCGGCGGCGCGCGGGCCGCGTCCGGCCCGCCGGCTCCATCGGTGCCGGCCGATACCGGCACCCTGCAGGACGGCCGGATCGTGTTTCCGAACTGGCGTGATTCCGGCGATGCGCCGCCCCCGCCGCCGCCCGCGCCGATGCCGCCTTCCGAGCGGGTCGGCTTCGCCGTCGTCGGGCTGGGGCGCCTGAGCCTGGAGGAGATTCTGCCGGCCTTCGGCGAGGCGAAGAAGGCGAAGGTCGTCGCGCTGATGTCGGGCTCGCCGGAGAAGGCGCGTCTCACCGCGGCGCAGTACGGCATTCCGGAGGACGCGATCTACGCCTACGATCAGTGGGACCGGCTCAAGGCCAATCCCGCGGTCAAGGCGGTCTACATCGTCACGCCGAACGGGGTGCATCGGGACAACGTGCTTGCGGCGGCAAATGCCGGCAAGCACGTGCTGTGCGAGAAGCCGATGGCAAACACCTCCGCCGAGGCGCAGGAGATGGTCGAGGCCTGCATGAAGGCCGGCGTCAAGCTGATGATCGCCTATCGCTGCCAGTACGAGCCGTTCAACCGCGAGGTGGTGCGGCTCGCCCGCTCCGGCGAATTCGGGCGGGTAAAGATGGTCGAGGCCTTCAACGGCCAGACCACGGCGCTGCCCGAGCAGTGGCGCCTGCGCAAGGCGCTCGCGGGCGGCGGAGCGCTTCCCGATATCGGCCTCTACTGCCTCAACGGCGTGCGGGCCCTGCTCGGCGAGGAGCCGGTCTCGATCCAGGCGCAGATCGTCACGCCCGAGAACGATCCGCGCTTCAAGGAGGTGGAAGAGAGCGTCGCCTTCACGATGCGCTTCCCCTCCGGCGTGATCGCGCAATGCGGCACCAGCTACGGCGTCCACGAGAGCCGTGAGTTGCGGGTCCACACGACCGGCGGCTCGCTCGATCTGCACAACGCCTTCGCCTATCGCGGCCAGCGCCTCAGCATCGCCCACCGCGAGGGCAGCCACGTCCAGCGCGACGAGCCGGTGCTGACGCACAAGAACCAGTTCGCGCTCGAACTCGACCACATGGCCGAGTGCGTCCTCAAAGACCGCCGTCCCCGCACCCCTGGCGAGGAGGGTCTTCAGGACATGATCCTGATGGAGGCGATCTACGCCGCCGCCCGCTCCGGCCAGCCGGTCACGGTCGGCCCGCTCGCCGGAACGGGGCAGGGGCCGGACGCGACGCGCGGGCCGGCGCTGGAGGATGGAAAGTAGCCGGAGCGCCCGTCACTCCCCCCAGCGCACGAAAACCCCGATGGCGACGATCGCGAGGACGGCGAGCAGCCACGCCTCGCCCACTGTCAGCGCGTAGGCGAGCAGGCCGAAGAAGCCGAGGGCGATGCCGAGCATGGTCGCGACGGCGACAGGATTCATGGCGGGATTTTTTGTTGACGATCGAGCTGCCGACGCCTCTCCAGGCGTCGGGCTTCAAGGCTTGAGATAGAGCGCCGTCAGGCCGCCTGAAGGGCCGTCGTGACGCGCGAGAGCGGCGGCAGCCCCTTGATCGGGCCGATGGCGGCGAGGGTCGGCGCCCCCTGCAGCAGGGTCCGGCCGGCCGCGCGCACGTGCTCAACCTCGACCGCGTCGACCTTGGCGATCAGCTCCTGCGGCGGGATCACCCGGCCCCAGGCGAGAAGCTGGCGGGCGTTGCGCTCGATCCGCCCGCCCGGCGTCTCCAGGGCCGAGAGCAGCGAGAGCTTGAGCTGCGCCTTGGCGCGGGCGAGCTCCGTCGTGTCGAGCCGATCCGCCGCCTCGCGGGTGGTGGCGATGGTGACATCGACGAGTTCGGCGAGATCCGCGCCCGAGGTGCCGGCGCCGATGCCGAACAGACCGCAATCGGTGAAGGGCCAGTGGAAGGCCTGGATGTCGTAGGCGAGGCCGCGGGTCTCGCGCACTTCGTGCCAGAGCCGCGAGGTCAAGCCGCCGCCGAGCACCTGGGAGAACAGGTGCAGCGCGTAGTAGCCGTCGTCGCGAAAGGAGAGGCCCGGCAAGCCGAGCACGAGGTTGGCCTGTTCGAGCCGCTTCTGCATCCGCCGCTCGCCGCCGCCGTAGATCCCGGCCACGACCGGAGGCGCCTCGACGGCTTTCAGGCCGCCGAAATGGCGTTCGGCCGCCGCGACGATCTCGGCATGCTCCACCGCGCCGGCGGCGGCGAGCACCATGCGCTCGGGCACGTATTCGCGGGCGATGTAGGCTTCGATCGCCGCGCGGTCGAAGCTCTGGATCGTCTCGGGTCGTCCGAGGATCGGTCGGCCGATCGGCTGGTCGGGAAAGGCGGTCTCGATGAAGGCGTCGTAGACCACGTCGTCGGGCGTGTCCTCGACCGCGGCGTATTCCTGGAGGATCACGCCCTTCTCGCGGGCGAGTTCGCCGGCATCGAACACCGAGCGGGTCAGGATGTCGCCGAGCACGTCGAGCGCCACGCCCGCATCCTCGCCCAGCACGCGGGCGGTGTAGCTCGTGCTCTCGGTGCTGGTGGCAGCGTTGATCTCGCCGCCGACATTCTCGATGTCCTCGGCAATTTTTCGCGCCGAGCGCGTCGCCGTGCCCTTGAAGGCCATGTGCTCGATCAGGTGGCTGAGCCCGTGCTCGTCCGCCCGCTCGTGCCGCGAGCCCGCCCCGACCCAGACGCCGAGCGTTGCGGTGGCGACGCCGGGAATGGTCTCGGTGGCGACGGTCAGGCCGTTGTCGAGGCGGCTGACGGTGAGGCCCGGCGAGGCGCCGAAGGTCGAGAAGTGCTGGTTCATTTCACCTCAGGCGCCGCGCGTGATGCGGGCATGCTCCGTGATGTAGCGCTCGATCGCGGCCTGATCATTGGCCAGATTCGCCACGGTCTCCGGCCGGGTCATCAGGTCGGCGAGGTGGGGCGGCAGCACCGGGCGCCCGCCGCCGGTCGCCTGCGAGACCGCGTCCGGGAACTTGGCCGGATGGGCCGTGGCGAGCGCCACCACCGGCGTCGCCGGATCCGTCTCGAGGAGCTTTCGGCCGGCGCGCACGCCGATGGCGCTGTGAGGGTCGAGCACCATGCCGGTCTTGCGGTAGGTGCCGGCGATCTCATCCACCACGTCCGGCTCGCGCACGGCGACCGCGTCGAACTCCTCGCGCACGCTGGCCAGCACCTCGGGGCTGAGGCTGAAGCCGCCGGACTGCTTCAGGCCCGCCATCAGGCGTCCGAGCGCCGAGGCGTCCCGATCGAGCGCCTCGAACAGCAGCCGCTCGAAGTTCGACGAGATCTGGATGTCCATCGAGGGCGAGGTGGTGGGCTGCACGCCGCGGGGCTCGTAGGCGCCGTGCTCCAGGGTGCGGGCCAGGATGTCGTTGGCGTTGGTGCCGATCATCAGCCGCTCGATCGGCAGACCCATGCGCTTGGCGACCCAGCCGGCGAGGATGTCGCCGAAGTTGCCGGTCGGCACCGAGAACGAGACCTTGCGATGCGGGGCGCCCAGCGCCACCGCGCTGGTGAAGTAGTAGACGGTCTGCGCCGCGACGCGGGCCCAGTTGATCGAGTTGACGCCGGAGAGCTTGACCGCATCGGCGAAGTCGCCGTGCTGGAACATCGCCTTCACGAGGTTCTGGCAATCGTCGAAATTGCCGTCGACGGCGAGCGCGTGGACGTTGGACGCATTGACCGTCGTCATCTGCCGACGCTGCACCTCCGACACGCGGCCGTGCGGAAAGAGAATGAACACGTCGACCTGATCGAGCCCCTTGAAGGCCTCGACCGCCGCGCTGCCGGTGTCGCCCGAGGTGGCGCCGACGATGGTGGCGCGCGCACCCTTCTGGCGCAGCACGTAATCCATCAGCCGCCCGAGGAGCTGCATCGCCACGTCCTTGAACGCGAGCGTCGGCCCGTGAAACAGCTCCATCAGGAACAGGTTGTCGTCGATCTGCGTCAGCGGGCAGATCGCCGGATGGCGGAAAGTCGAATAGGCGTCCTCGATCATGCGATCGAGGGCCTCATCCGGAATCTCGCCGTCGATGAGCGGGCGCAGCACGCGCTTGGCGACTTCCGCGTAGCGCAGGCCGGCAAAGCCCGCGATCTCGTCACGGCTGAGCTGCGGCCAGCTCTCGGGCACGTAGAGACCGCCGTCGCGGGCGAGGCCGGCGAGCAGCGCATCGGAAAAGCTCAAGGGCGCGGCGGCGCCGCGGGTCGAGACGTGCAGCAAGGATGCCTCCGGGAAGGCGCCCCCTCTACACGATCGATTTCGCCATGTCGAAGCGGAGCCGGACCGGTTTCTGGTCCCGTGACGTTAGACCCGTTCGCCGGGCGCCTTCTTCAACTGACATCCGGTGATGCGCCACTGCCCGTCGGCCTGGCGCTGGAGCGTGTAGAGCGCGACCCAATCGAGGCCAGCCTCGTCCTGAAGGCTCATGCCCTGGGCGATCTCGTCCTCGGCGGTCTCCCGGGCCGTCTCGAAGCGGTAGCTGCGCGGACGCAGGACCGGCGAGTAGCCCTTCGCCACCATGGCGATGAAGGTCTCGGCCGAGGGAAACAGGTTGCGAACCTGCGGCGCGGCCTCGGCATAGGCCGCCGCGGCGTCGTTGCGGCGGAAGGCGTCGATCTGCCGCTCGATGGTGGCGCGGGCGGCCTTGAGGGTGGTGTCGCGGGTCGCGTCGTCGGCTTGGACCGCGAGACCTGTCAGAACGAGGATGAGGAGGCTGGCAACGGTGCGCATCGGGAGGCACTCCGCGGATCCTGCCGCGGGAATCCTTTCCCGCGCGTGACGCCAGGATCCTGGCATCACGCGTGCCAACGCCGTCACCCGGCTTTCGGCTCCGCCGGATCGTGCAATCGCCGCCACGCGAAAACGGAAAAGACGCCGATCAGGCAAGCGGCGATGCCGAACCACGTGAAGGCGTATTGCAGGTGGTTGTTGGGCAGATCGACCCGCAATTGCCCGCCGCGGGGCCAGCCGCCGGGATTGGGCGTCGCGTCCGCCTCGATCAGATAGGGGGCGACGTTCGTCAGACCGCGGGCGGCACCGATGCCGGGAACGTCGCGGGTGAACCACTCACCGCGCTTCGGGTCGGATTCCGGCACGAACAGCCCGCGGGCCTCGCTCGCCCGCAGCATGCCGGTGACCGTCGCCTCGCCGGTGACTTGGCCGGCGGCCCGGTCCTCGGGGCGCTTCAGCTCGGTCGGGATGAAGCCGCGGTTGATCAGGACCGTCGAGCCGTCGTCGCGCTTGAGCGGAGTCAGCACGTAGAAGCCCTGGAGCGCCCGGCCGGGCTCGCCCGGCGCCAGCCCGTGTACGAGGGTCTCCCGGTCGTGGAGGAAGGTGCCCCGCACCCGCACCCTGCTGAACTCGTCGGCCTTGGCGTCCCAGGCGTCGAAGGGGGGAGGGGCGGCCGGCGGCTCGGCGTGCGAGCGCTCGATGATGCGGGCGATCAGCGCCTCCTTCTCGCCCTTGCGGGCGAGTTGCCAGGATCCGAGGCCGAGGAGGATCGCGAGGCAGACCAGGGCCGCCAGCCCCGGTGCCCACAGGCTGCGCAGACGCGCTCGGCGTTCGATTGCGGACAGTGCAGCCACTAGCGGAAACGCCCCTGCTCGGCCTTGTTGACGAATTGCACTGCCGCCAGAACCCCCTTGAGCGGGCGCACCAGGGCCAAGCTCAAGCCGATGGCGAGGCTTCCGGCGACGAGCGCGTGAACCCAGACCGGCGGCTCGTAGGTGAACTCCATCCACAGAGCCGTGCCCGCGACGACGAAGCCGGTGACCGACATCACGAAGAAGGCCGGCCCGTCGGCGGAATCGAAGGCGGAAAAATCCTGGCCGCAGGCTTCGCAGGCCGGCTCGAACGCCAGGAAGCCGCGGAACAGGTGTCCCTCGCCGCAGGCCGGGCAGCGCCCGCGCAGGCCGGTCGCGATCGGGGAGGGAGGCGGGTTCGTGGCGGCTCGGTTCACGGCAAGATCCTCGCTGAGCGCCGGTATGATGCACCGGGCGGCCCGCCGCACGCGAAAAAGGGCGGCTCGCGCCGCCCTTCCGGGTTGCCGCCCGTGCAGGGCGGCCGATGGAGACCGGCTCAGTGAGCGGCGCTGCCGGCACCCCACACGTAGATGGCGGCGAACAGGAACAGCCACACCACGTCGACGAAGTGCCAGTACCAGGCGGCGAACTCGAAGCCGAGATGCTGCTTCGGGGTGAAGTCACCCTGGTAGGTGCGCAGCAGGCAGACGGCGAGGAAGATCGTGCCGATGATGACGTGGGCGCCGTGGAAGCCCGTCGCCATGAAGAAGGTCGCCGAGTAGATCGAGCCCGAGAAGCCGAAATGGGCGTGGGCGTACTCGTAGGCCTGGCAGGCGGTGAACAGCACGCCGAGGATGATGGTGAGCCACAGGCCGTACTTCAGGCCCTTGCGGTCGCCGTGCAGCAGGGCGTGGTGGGCCCAGGTCACGGTGGTGCCCGAAGTGAGCAGGATCAGCGTGTTGAGAAGCGGCAGGTGCCAGGGATCGAACGCCTCGATGCCCTTCGGCGGC
The DNA here is from genome assembly GCF_002355515.1 of Methylorubrum populi. Classification (NCBI taxonomy): domain Bacteria; kingdom Pseudomonadati; phylum Pseudomonadota; class Alphaproteobacteria; order Hyphomicrobiales; family Methylobacteriaceae; genus Methylorubrum; species Methylorubrum populi. Next base: position 3,825,913 of record NZ_AP014809.1, read on the forward strand.
CACATGCCGCCGGTGAACTCGACGCGCTGCGGCTGGATCGGATCGGCGGTGTAGAGCGCGGCCTCGAAATAGGCCCAGAACCACGCCACGAAGAACATCACCTCGGAGGCGATGAACATGATCATGCCGTAGCGGTGATGGAGCTGGACGACGCGGGTATGGTCGCCGGAATTGGCCTCGTGGGTGACGTCGCGCCACCAGGACAGCATGGTGTAGAGCACGCCGAGCGTGCCGGCGCCGAACACGTAGGGGCCGATGGCGAGGCCGCCGGCGGAGAGACCCTTCATCCAGAAGACGGCGCCGAAGGCCATCAGGAACCCGGAGAACGCGCCGAGCAAGGGCCACGGGCTCGGATTGATGATGTGGTAGTCGTGGTTCTTGGCGTGCGCCCCGGCCATCGCGATGGTTCTCCCTCAGCCCTTGCCCGTCACCGCCTGACGGCCGGGCCCTGTTGCCTTGGAGGTCCGGCGGGACCGGACCTCGGTTGAAAACCCTCTACTTCGGCAGCCAAGCCATTGTCACGCTTGCGCCGTCGCAGGATCCCTCAAAAATTGCGCGTGGGAGCGGGCTTGGCCGCTTCCGCCACCGGCGAACCGTTCTTCGAGGGGTAGTAAGTGTAGGACAGCGTCATCTCCGAGAGCGTGCCGATGTCCGGATCCTTGCGCAGGGCCGGATCGACGTAGAACACCAGCGGAAATTCCGCCGACTCGCCCGGCTGCAGCGTGTGCTCGTCGAAGCAGAAGCACTGAACCTTGACGAAGTAACTCCCCATCAGGTCCGGCTGCACGTTGAACACGGCGATGCCGGTCGAGGCCGCCGGGCCGGTATTCGTCACCTTGAAGAACACGGTCGCGGTTTGGCCGGGCACCGCCTCGACCCGCGACTGCTCCGGCTGGAAGCGCCAGGACAGGGCCTTCGACACGTTGGTGTCGAAGCGGACCGAGACCGGCGCCAGGGCTTCGCCCGGCGCGGCCGTCGGTGCGGCGCCGACGAGCGGCGTTCCGCCGTAGCCGGTCGCCTTGCAGAACATGGAGTAGAGCGGCGCGGAGACGGCCGCGAGGCCGCCCATGCCGAGCACCACGCCGGCGCAGGCGATCACGGTCCAGCGCGCGCCGCGCGCCGCCTGCTTCTGCCGCTCCCTCGCATCTTTCATCGGTTCACGCCCTCAGAGCGGCCGCTGCAGGACCTGGGGTCCGAGCTTGGCGATCGTCAGCACGAAGAAGATCAGCACCAGGGCGCCGAGCGTCAGGGCGATGGCGATCGAGCGCTTGCGGCGGGTCTTGGCCTCCTCCGGCGTCAGGGGACGCACGCCTTCCGGCAGATCGGACATGGCGGGCCTCACGCTGCGACCGCGCGGAACAAACCGAGCCCCTGCTCGGCGAGCAGCGCCGAGAAGAGCAGGAACAGGTAGAGGATCGAGAAGGCGAACAGCCCCATCGCCGCCTTGCGCTCGGGCTCGCCCTCGCGCAGCCGGTAGACCTGCACCGCGCCCGCGAGCATGCCGAGGCCGCCGAGCACGCCAACGACGGCGTAGAGCCAGCCGCCGAAGCCGAGCCAGACCGGAACGAGGGCGAGCGGGGCGAGCAGCAGGGAGTACCAGACGATCTGGCGGCGGGTAGAGTCCGGACCGGCGACGTTCGGCATCATCGGAATGCCGGCGCGGGCGTATTCGCCGCTCTTCACGAGCGCCAGCGCCCAGAAATGCGGCGGCGTCCAGATGAAGATGATGGCGAACAGTACCAGCGACTCGATGCCGACATGGCCGGTCACGGCGGCCTGGCCCACCACCGGGGGAAGCGCCCCGGCGGCGCCGCCGATGACGATGTTCTGCGCCGTCGCCCGCTTCAGCCACATCGAGTAGATCACGGCGTAGAAGACGATGGTGAAGGCCAGAAGCCCGGCCGCCAGCCAGTTCGAGGCGAGGCCGAGGATCAGCACCGAGCCGACCGAGAGCACGACGCCGAAGGCGAGCGCCTCGTCGGGGCGGATGCGCCCGTCGGGGATCGGACGCTTGGCGGTGCGGGTCATCAGCGCGTCGATGTCGGCATCCCACCACATGTTGAGGCAGCCCGAGGCGCCGGCCCCGACCGCGATCATCAGCAGCGAGATCGCCGCGATCACCGGGTTCACGGTGGCGTCGGACACGACCATGCCGACGAGCGCCGTGAAGATCACGAGCACCATCACCCGCGGCTTCAGCAGGGCGAAGAAGTCGGAGACTTCGCCGCCCGCGGCGGAGGAGAGCGACACGCGGCCGGCGTCGGCGCTGAGGCTGTTCGACAGGCTCGTCATGGGAACCGTGATCTGACGCTTGTTCTGAGGTGTTCGGATCGCGCCGGTCGTGGCGCCGCCCTTTGCGGGAGGTCTCGCGGGAGGCCTCCGGGAAAGAGCGAGGACCGCCTCGGCGGTCCTCGCGATCCTGGTTGTTCTTGGAGCATCGTCTTTTTCCCGAAAGCCGGCGGCCGCCTTTCGGGACGATGCTCTCGCCGCCTTAGTGGGCCGGCTCGTCGACGATCTTGGGGAGCGTCTCGAACTGGTGGAAGGGCGGAGGCGAGGACAGGGTCCATTCCAGGGTGGTGGCACCCTCGCCCCACGGATTGTCCGCGGCGCGGGTCTTGGAGCGGAAAGCCAGGACGATGCCGATCACGAACACGACCATGCTGAGGGCGAAGACGTGACCGCCGAGGGTGGCGACCTTGTGCCAGCCGGCGAAGGCCTCCGGATAGTCGGCGTAGCGGCGCGGCATGCCGGCCAGACCCAGGAAGTGCATCGGGAAGAACAGGACGTTCGCCCCGATGAAGGCCAGCCAGAAGTGCAGCTTGCCTGCCCATTCCGGGATGACATGGCCGGTCATCTTCGGGAACCAGTAGTAGACACCGGCGAAGATGATGAACACGGCGCCGAGCGAGAGCACGTAGTGGAAGTGCGCGACCACGTAGTAGGTGTCGTGCAGGTACTTATCGACCGAGGAGTTCGCGAGCACGACGCCGGTGACGCCGCCGACCGTGAACAGGAAGATGAAGCCCACCGCCCAGTGCATCGCCGCGGTGAAGCGGATCGAACCGCCCCACATCGTCGCGATCCAGGAGAAGATCTTCACGCCGGTCGGCACCGCGATCACCATGGTCGCGAAGACGAAGTAGGACTGCGTCTGGAGCGACAGGCCGACGGTGTACATGTGGTGGGCCCACACGACGAAGCCGACGACGCCGATGGCGACCATGGCATAGGCCATGGCGAGGTAGCCGAAGACGGGCTTGCGCGAGAAGGTGGCGATGATGTGCGAGACGATGCCGAAGGCCGGCAGGATCATCACGTACACCTCGGGGTGACCGAAGAACCAGAACAGGTGCTGGTAGAGCACCGGATCGCCGCCGCCGGCCGGATCGAAGAAGGTGGTGCCGAAGTTACGGTCGGTGAGCAGCATCGTGATCGCGCCGGCGAGGACCGGAAGCGACAGGAGCAGCAGGAAGGCGGTGACCAGCTCGGCCCAGGCGAACAGCGGCATCTTGTGCAGCGTCATGCCGGGGGCGCGCATGTTGAGGATGGTGGTGATGAAGTTGATCGCGCCGAGGATCGAGCCCGCGCCGGCGAGGTGGAGCGAGAAGATCGCGAAATCGACCGCCGGACCGGGATGGCCGGCCGAGGAGGAGAGCGGCGGGTAGACGGTCCAGCCGGTGCCTGCGCCGCTGGCGCCGGGCGAGCCCTCGACGAACAGCGAGCAGACGAGGCAGGCGAAGCCCGACACGGTCAGCCAGAACGAGATGTTGTTCATCCGCGGGAAGGCCATGTCCGGCGCGCCGATCATCAGCGGGACGAACCAGTTGCCGAAGCCGCCGATCAGGGCCGGCATCACCATGAAGAACACCATGATGAGGCCGTGGCCGGTGACGAACACGTTGTAGGTCGCCGGATTGGAGAAGTACTGGAGCCCGGGCTCCTCCATCTCCATGCGGATGCCGAAGGACAGGAACGCGCCGACGATGCCCGCCATGAAGGCGAAGATCAGGTAGAGCGTGCCGATGTCCTTGTGGTTCGTCGAGAGGAACCAGCGGGCGAAGAAGGAGGGTTTGTGGTCGTGGTGGGCGTCATGCCCGGCATGTGCTGTGGCGGTGGCCATCGATCCTAGCCTTAATCAGATGTCTGTCGCCTCTGGCGAATGGAGGATCGGCCGGGACTGCGGCGCCCCGGCCCGATGAAGCGTCAGCGGGCGTCCGCGAGGCGCGCGCCGTTGTCGACGGCGGCGTACTTGGTCTTCGCCTCGGTCAGCCACTCGGCGTAGGCCTGCTCGCTGACCACGCGCACGGTGATCGGCATGTAGGCGTGACGGGCGCCGCAGAGCTCGGAGCACTGGCCGTGATAGGTGCCCTCGCGGTCGGCCTTGAACCACCACTGGTTCAGGCGGCCGGGGATCGCGTCGATCTTGCCGCCGAAGGAGGGGATCGCCCAGGAGTGGATGACGTCGTCGGAGGTGACCTGCACCTTCACGATCTTGCCGACGGGAACGACCATGTCGTTGTCGGTGGCGAGCAGCTTCGGCTGCTGCTCCTCGTCGATGTTGGCGTCGAAGGTGAAGCCGCCCTTGTCGCCCTCGGCCGGGTAGACGTAGGACCAGTACCACGCATGGCCCACCACCTTGACCACGACGTCGGCCTTCGGGTCCGAGAGTTGCGTGCGCAGGGTGCGGAACGAGGGGATCGCCACCGCCACGAGGATCAGGACCGGGATGATGGTCCAGGCCACCTCGATCATCGTGTTGTGCGTGGTGCGCGACGGCGTGGGGTTCGCCTTCTCGCTGAACTTGAAGATGCAGTAGAGAATGAGGGCGAGAACGAAGACCGAGATGCCGAAGGCGAGCCAGTGCAGCCCGTGCTCGAAGTTGAGGAGGTCGACGGCCTCGGCCGTGACCGGGACCTGACGGCTCATCTGCCACGGCTCGGGCTGGCCGACGCCGGCCGCGAGAGCGGAGGAGGACGAACCGAGGAGGGCGCCGAATGCGGCGAGCCCCCACGATGACCAATGTTGCGCCTGCGTCGTCCGCATATCCCCGCTTGGCTCCCCTGATGCCTATGGTTTGTTTGCCCTTGAATTTGCCGAACAGCGTCGCAAATCCGAGGACTGCCCGACCTTATCGCGGGCCTTGCCGGTTCCGGCGTGACCGTGTCGCTGCCGGATGGGCGGTTGCGACGTAGAACCATACTGATCGTGAAACCGCAACCGCAACAACGCTGCCAAGCGTCGCTTGGACGCGGGATCAGGCTTGCGTCACGAGCAATTTGGCTGCCTCTGGGGATACGGATGCAGGACTTCAGCCGAAATTCTGAATGCGACTTCGGCGGGGAGGCCCCTGCGACGTCGACCAAGGTCGGAACGCTCGTCGTCGCCTACGACGCGGCCGAGGCCCGGCCGGACTCCCGCGCGCTGGCCGTCGAGATGCCGGTCAACGTCGTCTACGGCACCGTGCCCTATGCCGTGATGATGCTGACGCCGGCCGATCTCGAAGACTTCGCCTACGGCTTCAGCCTGACCGAGGGCGTAATCGAGTCGCCCGAGGAGATCCGCGGCGTCACCGTGGAGCCCGGCGAGGGCGGCCTGCGGCTCCTGGTCGATCTCGCTCCGGGGCGGCTGCGCGAGCATCTCGCCCGCAAGCGCGCGATCAGCGGTCGCACCGGCTGCGGCGTCTGCGGCATCGAGGATCTCTCCGCCCTGCCCACCGCCAAGACACGCTCCGGCAAGGGCCCGCAGGTGACGCTGGCGGCGATCCAGACGGCGCTGACGGCCCTCTCCGACCGCCAGACCCTCAACCGGGAGACCCGCGCGGTTCACGCCGCCGGCTGGGCCGGTCTCGACGGGACGCTCGTGGCCGTCCGCGAGGATGTCGGCCGCCACAATGCTCTGGATAAGTGCATCGGCGCGCTGCTGCGCCGGGGCGTGCGGCCGGACGAGGGCTTTCTCGTCATCACCAGCCGCTGCTCGTTCGAGATGGCGGAGAAGGCCGCGACGCTCGGTGCCTCGGTTCTGGTGGCGATCTCCGCCCCGACCTCGCTCGCAATCGAGCGGGCGCGCTGCCACGACATGACGCTCTGCGCCATCGCCCGTTCCGACACGCTCACCGTGTTCTCGGGTCGCGAACGGCTGGTGCTGGCCGGGGAGGGCGGCTGAGGCGCCGCTCCCCCGGATCGCCTCGCCTCAATCCGTACCGCCCGTGCCGCCGGCCTCACCGGTGCCGCCGGGAACGACGGTCGCCCCGCCGATCACCCGCACGTTCTTACGCGCGCCGTCGTCCGGCGGATCCTGCCAACCCTTGCCCGCGGCTGGCGCCGGCTTCGATTCGGCGGTCTTCGTCGGCTCGTTGACGGGCTCCTTGGCCGCCTCCGGCCGCACCTCGCTCGCCTTCGGCTCGACCGCCCTGGCCTCCCTCGCATCCGACTTGGCCGGATCGGACTTGGCCGGATCGGATTTGGCAGGCTCGGATTTGGCCGCCGGCGTCATCGCGGAGGATCCGGCGGGATCGGAACGGAGCTTGGGCTCCGGAGCAGTGGGGGCGATCCGGGCCTGGGACGGAAGCTTCGGTGCCGGCGAGGTCCGGGCCGCGGCACGGCGCGGCGTCTCGGACCGGCCGACCGCATCGGGATTGACGCCGAGCGGGTTGGCCTCGGGCCGGGCCGTCGGCGGCGTGCGCTCGACCTGGACCTCGCGGGGCGTACCCCGATCGCCGGCGGAGGGCGCCGTGCGCAGGCCGGGAACGGAGGGGATGTCGGCCGGCGGCACGATGCGCTCCGCCTCGCGGAGCGGACGGCGCGGACGCATGTCATCCTCGGTCCAGCCGTAGCCCGGCGCCGCCGGCCGGACGCGGTCGGCGGGATAGTAGACGCCGCCGAGCGGCTCGCGTCCGATCACGTCGCCCTCGCGGGCATCGACGACGAGCCGAACCCGCTGGCCGCGCGGGCTCGTCGCCTCGACGCGGTAGTTCCGCCCGTCGTAGCGGGGGCGGGCGATCTCGGTGAAGCCGCGGTCGCGCAGGTCCTCGACGACCTCGCGCGGCGGCAGCAGGCCGTCCTCCTCGAAATACACCACCCGCGGCGGGCCGTAGATCCCGCGGTCGAACCCCTGGGCGGCGGCGGCCTGCAGACCGGCGCCGGTCAGGAGCGCGGCGGTCAGACCGAATCCGAGGCTGCGACGCAGCACCGCTCCCGTGAGACGACCGAAGGCGTGACGGCTCGAAGCCATAGGACCTCTCGAACCAAGCTGTAGCAGAAGGGAAGGTCCCGGGAGCCCGCTGTTGACCGCAGGTCCCCCGGCGTCACGGCAGACGCGATCCCCGCATTCCTTCCGTGCCGGCAAGGTTTTCTAAACGATTGAATGGGGCGACATTGCGGACCGGCTCGGAACCTGCAAGGAGCAGAGGGGAGGCCGACGTGCCGCCGGACACGCCGCGCCGTCGAAGCTCGGCTGCGCTGCGCGAATTCAAGGCATGTTCAAAAGGCCGGCGGCGGTGGCCGGCGGCCCCTTGCTGGAATGAATGAAATCTGGCAACGTCCGCCTATAGGACAGTAAGACTGTCCCATTTGTCGCGCTTACCTTTTGTCGCGCTTGGCCGTCGGGCGAGCTTTGGGGATCCATCACGTGACCGACGTGACGTCCGAACGAGCTGACAAACCGGTGATCGTCGAGGCGATCCGGGCGAGCGCCGGCTGAGCGAGCCGGGGCTTCAGCCCGCGGGTTGGCGGGCGATTCCGGCAGGAAGCCCCACCAGACCCGACTTGAAAGTGATGGCGACGGCCCGGGCACCGATGGTGTTCGGGCATAAAACATGCTCGCGTGCGGGCAGGGTCGGAGATCTGCGGACGATGCGTGAAATCCCGTCTGAACTGTCGGTGCCGGCCGTGATCGGCGAGACCGCCGTCCCGTCGCGGGCCGGCGCCACGCCGCTGATCCTGCGCGATCCGGCTCTGCCGCGGGCGCAGGGCGCCTACGATCCGGCCCACGAGCGCGATGCCTGCGGCGTCGGCTTCGTGGCGGACATGCACGACCGTCGCAGCCACACCATCGTCGAGCAGGGTCTCAAGATCCTCGAGAACATCGACCACCGCGGCGCGGTGGGCGCCGATCCGACCATGGGCGACGGCTGCGGTATCCTCACCCAGATCCCGCACGGCTTCTTCTCCGAGGAATGCTCGCGCCTCGGCTTCGAGCTGCCGCCTGCCGGTCAGTACGCCATCGGCCAGTTCTTCCTGCCCAAGGAGACGGAGGCCCGCGCCGCCATCGAGGCGATCGTCGAGAAGACGCTGGCCGACGAGGGTCTGCCGCTGCTCGGCTGGCGCGACGTGCCCGTCGACTCGACCGATCTCGGCAAGGCGGTGAAGGAGACCGAGCCGCATCACCGTCAGGTCTTCATCGGCTGTCCCGCGAGCATCACCGATCAGGATGCCTTCGAGCGGCGCGTCTTCATCGCCCGCAAGGTGATCTCGAATCAGGTCTACAGCCTGGAGGATGAGCGGGCGAAGACCTTCTATCCCGTCTCGGTGTCGAGCCGGACGATCGTCTACAAGGGCATGGTGCTCGTGCACCAGCTCGGCCACTACTATCTCGACCTCAAGGACCCGCGCTACGTCTCGGCCCTGGCGCTCGTCCACCAGCGCTTCGCGACGAACACCTTCCCGACTTGGCGCCTGTCGCACCCCTACCGGATGGTCGCGCATAACGGCGAGATCAACACGCTGCGCGGCAACGTGAACTGGATGGCCGCGCGCCAGGCCAGCGTCGATTCGGAGCTGTTCGGCAACGACATCTCGAAGCTCTGGCCGATCTCCTACGAGGGCCAGTCCGACACCGCCTGCTTCGACAACGCCCTCGAGTTCCTCGTGCAGGGCGGCTACTCGCTCGCCCACGCGATGATGATGCTCATCCCCGAGGCCTGGGCCGGCAACCCGCTGATGGGCGAGGAGCGGCGCGCCTTCTACGAGTACCACGCCGCTCTGATGGAGCCGTGGGACGGCCCCGCCGCCGTCGCCTTCACCGACGGGCGCCAGATCGGCGCGACGCTCGACCGCAACGGCCTCCGGCCCGCCCGCTACATCGTCACCGATGACGGCCTCGTCGTGCTCGCCTCCGAGATGGGCGTGCTGCCGATCCCGGACGAGAAGATCGTCCAGTCCTGGCGTCTGCAGCCGGGCCGGATGCTGCTGATCGATCTGGAGAAGGGCCGCATCGTTTCCGACGAGGAGATCAAGGGCGAGCTGGCCTCCGCGCACCCCTATGCCGATTGGGTGAAGAACACCCAGATCGTGCTGGAGGAGCTGCACCCGATCCAGCCGCGCGCCTCGCGCACCGACGTCTCCCTGCTCGATCGCCAGCAGGCCTTCGGCTACACCCAGGAAGACCTCAAGCTGCTCATGGCCCCCATGGCCGTGACCGGCCAGGAGGCGGTCGGCTCCATGGGTTCGGACACGCCGCTCTCGGCGCTCTCCGACAAGCCCAAGCTGCTCTACACCTACTTCAAGCAGAACTTCGCGCAGGTCACCAACCCGCCGATCGACCCGATCCGCGAGGAGGCCGTGATGAGCCTCGTCTCGTTCATCGGCCCGCGCCCGAACCTGCTCGACATGGAAGGCGCCTCGCGCCGCAAGCGGCTCGAAGTCCGTCAGCCGATCCTCACGAACGGCGATCTGGAGAAGATCCGGTCGATCTCGCATTTCGAGGACCGCTTCGACACCAAGACGCTCGACATCACCTACGCGGCCGAGTCCGGCGCGGCGGCGATGGAGGGTGCGCTCGATCGCCTGTGCGACCGGGCCGAGGTCGCGGTGCGCGGCGGCTACAACATCATCATCCTGTCCGACCGGATGGTGGGGCCGGACCGCATCCCGATTCCGGCGCTGCTCGCCACCGCGGCCGTGCACAACTACCTGATCCGCAAGGGGCTTCGCACCTCGGTCGGCCTCGTGGTCGAATCGGGCGAGCCGCGCGAGGTGCATCACTTCGCCTGCCTCGCGGGCTACGGCGCGGAAGCGGTGAACCCGTACCTCGCCTTCGAAACGCTGATCTCGATGAAGGACGAGTTCCCGCCGGATCTCACCAACGACGAAATCATCTACCGCTACATCAAGTCGATCGATAAGGGCCTGCTCAAGGTCATGTCCAAGATGGGCATCTCGACCTACCAGTCCTATTGCGGCGCGCAGATCTTCGACGCGATCGGCCTGAACTCGGACTTCGTGGCCAAGGACTTCTTCGGCACGGCGACGACCGTCGAGGGCATCGGCATGGCCGAGGTCGCCCAGGAGACGGCCCTGCGCCACCAGGATGCGTTCGGCGACGCCCCGATCTATCGCAACGCGCTGGATGTCGGCGGCGAGTACGCCTATCGGCTCCGCGGCGAGACCCACACCTGGACGCCCGACACGGTGGCCACGCTGCAGCACGCGGTGCGCCTCGGCGCGGCCGAGCGCTACCGCGAATACGCCCGGCTGGTGAACGAGCAGGAGAACCACCTCAAGACCCTGCGCGGCCTGTTCCGGATCAAGACCGCCGCCGATCTCGGCCGCGAGCCGGTGGACATCTCCGCGGTCGAGCCGGCCGCCGAGATCGTCAAGCGCTTCGCCACGGGCGCCATGTCCTACGGGTCGATCTCGAAGGAGGCGCACGAGACGCTCGCCATCGCGATGAACTCGTTCGGCGGCCGCTCGAACTCGGGCGAGGGCGGCGAGGAGGCGCGCCGGTTCGTGCCGGGGCCGGACGGGCGCTCGCGCCGCTCCGCGATCAAGCAGGTCGCCTCGGGCCGCTTCGGCGTCACCACCGAGTACCTCGTCAACGGCGACATGGTGCAGATCAAGGTCGCGCAGGGCGCCAAGCCCGGCGAGGGCGGCCAGCTGCCCGGCCACAAGGTCGATGCCAAGATCGCCAAGGTCCGCTACGCCACCCCGGGCGTCGGCCTGATCTCGCCGCCGCCGCACCACGACATCTACTCGATCGAGGATCTGGCCCAGCTGATCTTCGACCTGAAGAACGTGAACCCGGCGGCCGACATCTCGGTCAAGCTCGTCTCCGAGGTCGGCGTCGGCACTGTCGCGGCGGGTGTCGCCAAGGCGCGGGCCGACCACATCACGATCTCAGGCTTCGACGGCGGCACGGGCGCGGCCCCGCTGACCTCGATCAAGCACGCGGGCGGGCCGTGGGAGACGGGTCTCGCCGAGACGCAGCAGACCCTCGTGATGAACGGCCTGCGCGGCCGCGTCGCGCTCCAGGCCGACGGCGGCATCCGCACCGGCAAGGACGTGATGATCGCGGTGCTGCTCGGCGCCGACCAGATCGGCTTCTCGACCGCGCCGCTGATCGCGGCGGGCTGCATCATGATGCGCAAGTGCCACCTCAACACCTGCCCGGTGGGCGTCGCCACCCAGGACCCGGTGCTGCGCAAGCGCTTCAAGGGCACGCCGGAGCACGTTATCAACTACTTCTTCTTCGTGGCCGAAGAGCTGCGGGAACTGATGGCAGCGATGGGCTTCACGAAATTGGAGGACCTGATCGGCCGCTCCGACCTCCTCGACAAGCGCGAGGCGATCGAGCACTGGAAGGCCCGCGGCCTCGACTTCTCGAAGCTGTTCCACCGGCCCAACGTCGGACCGGAGGTGGCGATCCGCCATGTCGAGACGCAGCACCACCCGATCGACACGGTGCTCGACCGCCGCCTGATCGCGGGTGCCGAGCGCGCCCTCGAGACCGGCGAGCCGGTCGTGCTCACCGACGTGATCCGCAATTCGGATCGCGCCGCGGGCGCCATGCTCTCCGGCGCGGTCGCCAAGAAGTACGGCCATGACGGCCTGCCCGACGACACCATCGTGGTGAAGCTGAACGGCACCGCCGGGCAGAGCTTCGGCGCGTGGCTCGCGGCCGGCGTCACCCTCGACCTGACCGGGCACGGCAACGACTATGTCGGCAAGGGCCTGTCGGGCGGCAAGCTGATCATCCGTCCGAGCGACGCGCTGAAGGCGCCTCCCGCCCGCACGATCATGGCCGGCAACACCGTGCTCTACGGGGCGATCGCGGGCGAGTGCTACATCCGCGGTGCGGCCGGCGAGCGCTTTGCCGTGCGCAACTCCGGCGCGATCACCGTGGTCGAGGGCATGGGCGACCATGGCTGCGAGTACATGACCGGCGGCGTGGTGGTTTCCATCGGCGTGACCGGCCGGAACTTCGCGGCGGGCATGTCCGGCGGCATCGCCTACGTGCTCGACGAGGACAGCTCGTTCCGCGACCGCTGCAACCTGTCGATGGTCGATCTGGAGCCGGTGGAGGAAGAGGACGACATCATGCGCCGCTTCCACCAGGACGGCGACCTGGAGACCAAGGGGCGGGTCGACATCCTCGCGGACATGTCGGGCCACGACGAGGAGCGGCTGTCGCAGCTTCTCACCAACCACCTGAAGTACACCGGCTCGCCGAAGGCCAAGCAGATCCTCGACGATTGGGCGGGCTACCGCACCAAGTTCGTCAAGGTGATGCCGGTCGAGTACCGCCGGGCCCTGCGCGAGATGGAAATGGCGCGCATGCCGGTGGCGGCGGAGTAGTCACGCGTCACACGGCTGCGTTCTTTCGCGCCATACGGTCGGCGGCCCGTGCCGCCGACCGACTCACAGCGATGACGGACAGACGGCAAGGCCGCGTGGTCGAGGGATCCGCGCCTGCGAAGGGTTGATCGATGGGCAAGGTCACAGGGTTCCTCGAATACGACCGGCAGGAGCAGAAGTATCAGCTCGCCGCCGACCGCGTTCGGCACTTCCGCGAATTCACGCTGCCGCTCGATGAGCACGACCTGTCGAAACAGGCCGCGCGCTGCATGGATTGCGGCATCCCGTTCTGCCACGGCCCGACCGGCTGCCCGGTCCACAACCAGATCCCGGACTGGAACGACCTCGTCTACCAGTCGGACTGGGAGGAGGCCTCGCGCAACCTCCACTCGACCAACAACTTCCCCGAATTCACCGGCCGCATCTGCCCCGCGCCCTGCGAGGAGGCCTGCACCCTGAACCTCGAGAACCAGCCGGTCGCCATCAAGACGATCGAGCAGGCGATCGCCGACCGCGCGTGGAACATGGGCTGGGTCAAGCCCGAGCCGTCGGCGACCCGCACCGGCAAGCGCGTGGCGGTCATCGGCTCCGGCCCCGCCGGCATGGCCGCGGCGCAGCAGCTCGCCCGCGTCGGCCACGACGTGCACGTCTACGAGCGTGAGCCGAAAGCCGGCGGCCTGCTCCGCTACGGCATCCCCGACTTCAAGATGGAGAAGCGCCACATCGACCGGCGCGTGAAGCAGATGGAGGCCGAGGGCGTCGTCTTCCACTACAAGTCCAATGTCGGGGTGAACGTGCCGCTGGAGGAGCTGACGAGCCAGTTCGACGCCGTGCTGTTCTGCGGCGGCGCCGAGGAGCCGCGCAATCCGCAGCTTCCGGGCCAGGATCTCGACGGCGTGCACTACGCCATGCCCTACCTCGTGCAGTCGAATCGCCGGGTCGGTGCCGAGCCGATGCCGGGCAACGGCGAACTGCCGATCCTCGCCGCCGGCAAGAACGTCGTCGTCATCGGCGGCGGCGACACCGCCTCGGACTGCGTCGGCACCGCCTTCCGCCAGGGCGCGCTCTCGGTGACCCAGCTCGACATCCGCCCGCGTCCGCCGGAGCGGGAGGACAAGCTCACCGTGTGGCCCTACTGGCCGACCAAGATGCGCACCTCGTCGAGCCAGGCGGAGGGCGCCGAGCGCGAGTTCCAGGCCGCGACCCTGCGGCTGGAGGGCAACCGCAAGGGCCAGCTCACCGGCGTGGTCTGCGCCCGCGTGGACGAGCGGCGCCAGCCGATCGAGGGAAGCGAGTTCGTGCTGCCCGCCGACCTCGTCTTCATGGCGATCGGCTTCGCCGGCTCGGTGCGCAAGGGTCTGCTGGAGGAGTCGGGCGTGGCGATGGACAAGCGCGACAACGTCATCGCCAACGACGAGGACTACCTGACCTCGAACCCGAAGATCTACGTCGCCGGCGACATGCGCCGGGGCCAGTCCCTGGTGGTCTGGGCGATCCGCGAGGGCCGCCAGGCCGCCCGCTCCATCGACGAGGCGCTGATGGGCGCGACCGTCCTGCCGCGGTAAACCGCGTCAGCTTCGAACGAGAGGGGGTCATCGCCGAGAGGCGGTGGCCCTTTTCGTTGGGCCTCCGCGGTCTCAGCGGTAGGCGCCGTCGGAGCCGGCGCGGTCGCGGACTTCCCATAGGTAGCCCGCCCCGTCCCGGAGGATCCGGCCCCGACCGGCGAGGTGCATCCCGGCGACGTCCAGCCCCTCACTGGCGGCCCGGTCGAGGATGCGGCGGCGGGTGGCGATGGCCTCCGCCGGATCGGCATCCCAGATCACGGTCCAGTCCGGATGCGGCATCTGCAGCAGGCGGGAATGGAGGATGTCGCCCCAGATCAGCAGCCGCTCCGATCCGTCCTCGATCACCACGCCGGCATGGCCGGGTGTGTGCCCCGGCAGCGGCAGGAAGGCGATGCCGGGTGCGAGATCGGCCCCGCCGGAGACCCGGCGTACCCGGCCGGCATAGGCGGCCAGCAGGGCCTGCGCGGTGTCGAAGAAGGGGGCCATCGCGGCGGGCGCCCGAGCGCGGGCGCCTTCATCCGACCAGAAGGCCGCCTCCCGCTCCTGAACCACCAGCTCCGCCCTGGCGTAGCGGGCGCGGCCCTCGTTCGTGAGCAGGCCGCCGGCATGGTCCGCGTGGAGATGGGTCAGCCAGACGGTGTCGATCTGATCGGGACCGATCCCTTCCGCCGCGAGCGCCGCCGTGACCCGGTCGAAGCCCGGCCCGAACACGGTTCCGCAGCCGGCATCGAGCAGCCAGTGCCGGGTCCCGCGCCGGATCAGGAAGGCGTTGACGGGCTCCGGCGAGGGACCGCCCTGCGGCAGGCCGGCCTGCGCCAGCAGGGCACGTCCGGCCTCGCTGTCGGCGGCCGGGATCATGCTCGGCTGGAGCGGGAACAGGCCGTCGCGCAGCGGCGTGACGGTGAAGCCGCCGACGCGATAGGCCGAAGCGGGAGCTGCCCGCGCCTCGACCATCTGCAGGAGCGGCAGGCCAACGCCCGCGGCGACGACGGAGCGGCGGGTGAGGGGCAGGGGCATTCGCGGCGGGTCCGGCGTCGGGGAATCGAAGCCGCGATCCTGGCGGGCCGGCCCGCCGTGGCCCAGGGAAGCGCACCCGCCGGGATCCGGGCATTTTTCCCGACGGCGCCCCGCCCCCCTTGCGCCCCGGCCGGGGGTGGGTGCCAATTCGGCGGACGTCCCACGCCCGGTTGCCCCGATGAGCCTGCCCGCGCATCTCGCCCTGCGCCTTCTGGTCGTGACGCTGCTCTGCCTGACCGGCGCCATCGCCTGGACCCTGTGGGAGGCACGCACCGGTCTGCGCGAGGAGGCTGCGGTCTCGGCGGGGCGGATCGCGGCGCAGTTCGCCCGGCAGCCGGGACTCGGCAGCGTCGGTCCGGCAGCCCTGCCGATGGCCGAGCCGCAGGCGGAACCAACCGTTTTGATGATTCTGCCGGGCATCTGCGCCGAGATTCGCCTCGGTGCCGAGGCGCCGCGTCGGCTCTGCGGCGATTGGGACGGGCTCGGCACGGCGCCCGCTTGGCTCGCGGGCATGCTGGCGGCGGAGGCCGGGGCGGGGCCGGTGATCCGGGAGATCCTCTACCGCGGACGTTCCCTCGGCCGCGTCTCGGCTTGGCCCGATCCCGTGGCCGCGGCGGGCCGGGCATGGCGGCAGGTGCGGTTCGCCGGCGGCCTCGCCCTGACGCTTGCCGGAACCACGGCGATTCTCGGCTGGCTCGCCGCCGCCCGCCTCGTCGCGCCGGCCGCCCGGATCGTCCACGGCCTCGACGGCTTCGAGGCCGGGCGCACGCCTTCGTCCCTGCCGCACTTCAAGGCTGCGGAGTTCGACCGGATCGCGACCGCCTTCAACGCCCTCGCCGAGCGCCTGTCCCGCATCGAGGTGGAGCGCGCGGGGCTGATGCAGCGGCTGGTTCAGGTGCAGGAGGAGGAGCGCCAGAGTCTCGCCCGCGACCTGCATGACGCGTTCGGCCAGTGTCTCGCCGCGGCCGGCGCGCTCGCCGCCGCCATCGAGGCCGGCGCGCCGAAGGATCGCGTGGATCTGCGCGCCGACGCGGCGGGCATCGAGGCGGTGGTCGGCTGCATGCGCGAGAGCCTGCGCGGGGCGCTGGCCCAGCTCGAACTGCCCGATTTCGCCGGCATCGGCCTGGGCGAGGGCCTGCGCCGCCTCGTCTCGGATTGGCAGGCGCGGCTGCGGGCGGGTCCCAGCCTGCACCTCGACGTGACCGGTGATTGGGCGGGCCTGTCGCCGCAGGCCTCCGCGAGCGTCTACCGGATCGCGCAGGAACTGCTGACCAACGCCCTGCGGCACGGGCGGCCGAGCCGGATCTTTCTGCGCTTGCAGCGGAGCGAAACCGGACGGCGGCCGATCACGCTGACCGTCGAAGATGACGGCGGCGGCGATGCCGCGGGAATCGCCGAGGCGTCCGGCCGCGGCCTCGCCGGAATCCGGGCGCGCCTCGCGGTCCTCGGCGGCGAGCTGTCGCTCACTGGGAACGGCAGCGGCCTTCGCGCCTGCGCCACCGTTCCGACCGCCGGCTGAGGCGCGCCATGCCGAGCATCCTCCTCGTCGACGACCATCCCGTCGTGCGCGAGGGCTATCGCCGCCTGCTCGAACGGCTGCCGGGCTTCACTGTCGTGGCGGAGGCCGAGACCGCAACGGAGGCCTACCGCCTCTACAAGGCGCGGACTCCGGATCTCGTCATCCTCGACCTCTCGCTACCGGGGCCGAGCGGCATCGAGGCGATCCGGCATATCCGGCAATGGGACGGCGCAGCCCGCATCCTCGTGTTCAGCATGCGCACCGGCGCCGCGGTCGCGCGCCAAGCCTTCGCCGCGGGTGCCGGCGGCTATGTCAGCAAGGCGAGCCCGCCGCGGGATCTGCTGACGGCAGTGGCGGGCATCCTGCGCGGGGAGCGTGCCATGAGCCCCGACATCGCCCTGGCCATCGCGCAGGACGAGGTTTCCGGCGGGCGCACCGCCCTCGACGATCTGAGCCCGCGGGAGGTCGAGATCCTCGGCCTGACGGCGGCGGGCGCGACGGCCCCGGCGGTGGCCGAGGCGCTTTGCCTCAGCCTCAAGACGGTCCAGAACAACCTCTCGCTGATCCGGGCCAAGCTCGGCGCCCGCACGGACGCCCATCTGGTCTGGATCGCCGTCGGCGCCGGGCTCCTGCCGGCTCCGCCCGGTCCGCCCTCCGGCGAGGGCTGAACCGGTCCGTCCTCAACCGGAGCCCGATCCGCCGGCTCACCCCGCGGCGAGCTCCAATTGCGGTTCGAGCACCCGCTCGTCCTCCAGATGCACGGTGACGGGGATCGTCTTCGCCGCCGGGACCTTGCTGCCGTAGGCGTAGTGCCAGAGCGGCATCAGCACGTTGCATTCGGGATAGTAGCCGCCGATGCAACCGATCGGGATGTCGTAGGCGACGACCAGCATGCCGGAGAGGTGCCGGTCGACCCCGTCATCGGCGGCGGTCCGCAGCGTCACCGCCTGCCCGACCTTCAGCCCGAGGCGGTCGATGTCGGAGCGGTTCATCAGCACGACCTTGCGGGTGTTCTTGATGCCGCGGAAGCGGTCGTCGTAGCCGTAGACCGTGGTGTTGAACTGGTCGTTCGAGCGCAGCGTCATCAGGCGCAGCACGTCGTGGCCGATCTCGGGCATGTCCGCGTCCTCGTCGAGCCCGGTCGGGGTCACGAAATTGGCCCGACCGGTCTTGGTGCGCCACTCGCGCCGCTTGACCGGGAGGTCGCGCTGGAAGCCGCCCGGCTCCCACATCCGCCGCTCGTAGTCCCAGAACGTCTCCGGCAGCGTCTCGCCGATCTCGCGCCGGATCTCGGCATAGTCCGTCCGGTAATCCGCCCAGCGCACCCGTGGGTTGGGGTCGAGCACCCGTTCGGCCAGTTCGCAGATCAGCCGGATCTCGCCGATCAGGTGCGGCGAGGCGGGGCGGCGCAGGCCGCGATTGCCGTGGACGCAGCCGGAGGTGTCCTCCATCGACAGGCATTGCTGGCCGGCCGCGGTCTCGTCGATTTCCAGGCGCCCGATGACGGGGAGGATGTAGCTGATCTCACCGGGGAGCAGGGCGCTGCGGTTGAGCTTGGTGATGACGTTGACGGTGAGATGCAGCTTGCGCCACGCCGGCTCCATCAGGCTGTGCTCGGGGATGGCGCGGACGAAGTTGCCGCCCAGCATGAAGAAGGCGCGGACATCGCCCCGCAGAACCGCCTCGCAGGCCTCGACGGTGTTGGTGCCGGCCTCGCGCGGGGGCTCGAAGCCGAATTGCTGGCCGAGCCGGTCGAGGGGGAAGAGATCCGGGTTCTCGGTGATCCCCATCGTGCGCTGGCCTTGCACGTTGGAATGGCCGCGGATCGGGCAGATGCCGGCCCCCGACCGGCCGAGATTGCCGCGCATCAGCAGGAGGTTGACCAGCATCTGCACGGTCTCGACGCCGGCCTGGTGCTGGGTCAGCCCCATGCCGTAGACGCCGATCACCGCGTGCGAGCGGGCATAGACCCGGGCGGTCGCCTCCATGTCGGCGCGGTGCAGCCCGGAGCGGCGCTCCAGCTCGTCCCAGTCCTGGGTCCGCAGCCACTCGGCGAAGGTCTCGAAGCCGTGGGTATGCCCGGCGATGAAAGGCTCGTCGAGCACCGCCTTGCCACCCGCCGCCTTTGCCGCATCGTGCTGGTCCAGCACCGACTTGCAGATGCCGGCGAGCGCCGCGAGATCGCCGCCCGCCTTGACCTGATGGTACTGCGAGGAAATCCGCGTCGCCTTGCCCGTCAGCATCTCGGTCGGCGATTGCGGGTTGAGGAAGCGCTCCAGCCCGCGCTCGCGCAGCGGGTTGTAGGTGATGATTGGAACTCCGCGCCGGCTCGCCTCCTGAAGAGGGTGCAGCATCCGCGGCGCGTTGCTGCCGGGGTTCTGGCCGAAGAACATGATGCAGTCGGACTTGGCGAAATCGTCGAGGGAGACCGAGCCGACCGCCTGCCCGATGCTCGCTGGCAGCGCCACCGAGGTGGTCTCGTGGCACATGTTGGAGGAATCCGGCAGGTTGTTGTTGCCGTACATCCGCGCGAACAGGCCGTAGAGGTAGCTCGCCTCGTTCGACAGGCGCCCGGAGGAGTAGAACACCGTCTGGCGCCGATCCTCGACGGCCCGCAGCTCGGCGGCGATGTCTTCCAGGGCGTGCCCCCACGAGACCGGCACGTACTTGTCGGTCTTCGCGTCGTAGCGCAGCGGGTGGGTCAGACGGCCGGTCTGTTCGAGGTGGTAATCGTCCCAGCCGAGCAGCTCCGTCACCGTATGCTCGGCGAAGAAGTCGGGTGTGCAGCGGTGGGCGGTCAGCTCCCAGGCCACCGCCTTCACGCCGTTCTCGCAATACTCGAACGGCAGCGGGCTCGCCGGCTTGACCCAGGCGCAGCTGTTGCACTGGTAACCGTCCACCTTGTTGTGCCGGGTCAGCGCGATCGGAACGCTGCCCAGCACGCCTTCGCGCCTCAGGATGTTGCCGACCGAGCGGGCGGAGCCCCAGCCTCCGGCGGGGAGGGCGTAGGGCTTGTAAGCGGGCTTTTCCAAGGGGAGGCACTCCGAAACGGGGCGGTCTGGGAAACACCCGCCGTCGGGCAGGGTTTTCGCCGAAACTCACGGCTTCAGAGATTTGTTCGTGATAATATCACCGCCTTAACGGAGGTTAATGTGATCATCGGCCGAGATTACTTGCTGAAGAAGCCGTCCGGACCCTCCGCACCGAAGTTTTTCCTCGACACCCAGGTGGTTCCATTCGCAACAAATATTGCGGGGAGTCTCGAAGTGGCGCTGGATCGCGCCGCGATCCGCACCGGTATCCGGCCGGCCGTGCTCCTGGCCGGAATGGCCGGGCTGACGTCGTTCGCGCTGTTCCATCTGCTGCGTCAGCGGAGCACGACAGTCCACCCGCCGCACTGAGGCGCCTTACCCCGGCGGCCAGCGGAAATCGTCGGCCCGGCCGGGCTGGGGCAGAGGCGCGGCGCCGCGTTGCAGGCTGCGCTCGCGGGTGCCGGTGGCATCGCCCTCCTGCGGACGGCCGGTGATCAGCGTGCCGCCGGGCGAGGTCTCGGGGCGGCCGAGCGGCACGATGGGCCCTGCCGCGGGCTTGACCGGCAGGCTCGGGATACCGGGGGGCTCGGGCAGGCTCGGCAGCATCGCGGTGATCTTGCGATCGATCGCCGCCGTGTCGTCGACGCCGAGGCCGGCCCCGCCCTCGCCGGGCGTGGCCGCGATCGCTGCGGCGGGCTGCTCGGTGGGAAGCCCGCCCTTCGCCCCCATCAGGCGTTTCAGCTCCACATCGGCGAAATGGGCGACCTTGCGCGATCCGGCGCTGGTGAAGTGGATGCCGTCGGAGGTGCGCAGCCGCGCCTCCTGTCCGTCCACGTCGGGTCCCGAGACGGTGAAGCGATTGCGGTCGTCGACGAAGCCCTGCCAGACCTCGGCGTAGGACTGGCCGGCCCGCTGAACCCGCTCGCGCACGAGGTCGTTGATCGCCGCGAAGTCGCGGCTCAAGGTTTCGCTGCGGACCGGCGGCAGGCCGACCCAGACCAGCGGCACTTTGTGCTCGGCGAACACCTTCACGACCGCGTCGACGCGGGCACCGTAGATCTCGCGCCACTTGTCCGAGAGCGCCTCGTAGCTCTGGTCGCCCTCGCGGATCGCCTGCCGGTCGTTCACGCCGACCATCATCAGGGCATAAGAGACATTGGGCGTGGCTTTGAGGAAATCCTCGGCACTCTTGGCCCAATCGACCAGATCCTTGCGCACGAGGCCGCTATCGGCCTTCGCGCGGTCGAGCACCGCGATCTCGGCATTGTCGGAGAACGCCTCGTCGATCCCCTTGGCGAGGTAGCTGGCGAGGGAATCGCCGAACACCGCGATCTGGGTCGTGGGCGTTGCCTTCGGCACCTTGGCCTTGGGTTGCGCCACCGTGGGGGCGGGGCTCGGTCGGCGGCGGCGCGCGGCGCGCTCCTCGTCCGAGCGGCTGGCGGCGGCGGGTGCACGCGGACGCTGCGGCCGGGCATAGCCGGGAGCGGGCTGCGGCGGCGGGGCCGGTTGGGCGCGCGGCTGGTCCTCCCACGGCCAGTAGAACTGGCGCGGTGCCTCCTGCGGCGGCGGAGCACGGCGGACGGGCGCCCGGCCGTAACCGTACTCGTCGGCGTAGGCCCCTCGCGCCCGGCGACGCGGCGGCGGCGCATAGGAGGGGTCGGCGGCGGGCGCGTCGTAGCTGTCGCCCCACTGCGCCGCGGCCGGCTGCGGCAGCGCGCACCACGCTGCGGCGAGCGAGAGGACGGCGAGAGCGAGAAGGCCGAGGATCGCAGGGCGGCGCGGGAACGCGGTGCGATCGGTCGGGCGGCGGTGCATGCGCGAAGCCTCGAACGAAGGAAGGGGGCCGGCGCTGGACCGACCTCACATCCGCCCAGGATAGCGCCTCGCAGGGCGCGCGTCTAAGGCCGCCCCTCGAGGCGCTCCAGCAGCGCGGGCCGGGCATAACCGTCGGCGGGCAGACCCTCGCGGATCTGGTACTGCCGCACCGCCTCGCGCAGCTTCGGGCCGGCCCGTCCATCCTGCTCGCCGGCGTAGAGCCCACGGGCGGCGAGCCCTGCCTGGAGACTCTTGAGCCCCGGCCCGTCGAGGCGGGCGGCGCCGCTGGGCCAGGGCGCGGCGAGTGCCGGGCCGCCGGCCAGCCGGTCGGCGAGGTGGCCGATCGCCAGCGCGTAGGAGTCGCTGGTGTTGTAGCCGCGGATCACCTCGAAATTGTCGGTGATGAGAAAGACCGGGCTGCCGAGCCCGCCCGGCAGGAACAGGCTCGCCTCGCCATCCAACGGCAGGGGTCTGCCGTCGGTACGCCGCACGCCGCGGGCGGCGAAACCGGCGAGCGGGCCGCGATAGCGGGTCAGGTCGAAATCCTTGGGCAGGCTCACCTCGTAGCCCCAGGACAGGCCGGGCTTCCAGCCGAGCGAGCGGAGGTAATGGGCGATCGAGGCGAGGGCATCCGCCTCCGAGCGCCAGATGTCGCGCCGCCCGTCGCCGTCGAAATCGACCGCCTCCTTCAGGTAGACCGAGGGGAGGAACTGCACCTGCCCCATGGCGCCGGCCCAGGACCCGACCATCCGCGCCGGTTCGACGTCGCCGTTCTCCAGGATCTGGAGGGCGGCCAGCAATTCGTCGCGAAACAGATCGCCGCGATAGCGGGCGTAGGCGAGGCTCGCCAGGGCACGGATCGTCGGCAGGGAGCCGGCGCTGGCGCCGAAATCCGACTCGACGCCCCAGACGGCCAGAACGACGGAACGCGGCACGCCGGTCTTCGCCTCGATCGCCGCCAGGGTGGCGGCGAGCCGCTTGCCCTGCGCCTGCCCTCGGGCGATGCGGCCCGGCGACACGGCGCCGACGAGGTAGTCCCAGACCGGCCGGCTGAACTCGCCCTGGCGTCGGGTACGGGCGACGACGTCCGGATCCGGCCCGCGAAGGTCGGCGAAGGCCGCATCGAAGGTCTTCGGCGCGATGCCGCGTGCCGCAGCATCGGCGCGCAGCGAGGCGACGAAGCCGGAAAAATCGCCGTCCTGCGCCGGGGCCGGCCCCGCCAGCAGCGCGAGGGCGAGGATCAGGGCGGCGCGGAGCGCTCTCACCGCCGGTTCCGCTTCACCAGGACATCCTCCCAAGCGAGCGCCTGGGCGACGATGGCGTCGAGGTCGTCGTACTTCGGCGTCCAGCCGAGTTCGTTGCGGATGCGGTCGGCGCCAGCGATGATCTGGGCCGGATCGCCGGGGCGGCGCGGCGACAGGCGCACCTCGAAGTCGCGGCCGGAGACGCGCTTGACCACCTCCACCACCTCCAGGACCGAGTAGCCGCGGCCGTAGCCGCAATTGACGGTCAGGCTCTCGCCGCCGCCGCGCAGGTGGTCGAGCACGGTGAGATGGGCCGCGGCAAGGTCCGAGACCTGGATGTAGTCGCGCAGGCAGGAGCCGTCCCGGGTCGGGTAGTCGGTGCCGTACACGTCGAGATGCGTGCGCTGGCCGAGCGCGGCCTGCGTCGCGACCTTGATCAGGTGGGTGGCCGCCGGCATCGATTGTCCCGAGCGCCCGCGGGGATCGGCCCCGGCCACGTTGAAGTAGCGCAGAACGCCGTAGGTGAAGCCGTGCGCGGCCGCGGCGTCGGCGAGCATCCACTCGCTCATCAGCTTCGAGCGGCCGTAGGGATTGATCGGATTCGTCGCCAGTGTCTCGGGCACCGGCACGATCTCCGGCTCGCCGTAGACGGCGGCCGTCGAGGAGAAGATGAAGTGCCGCACGTTCGTGCGCGCCGCGGTCTCGATCAGGGCGCGGGTCTTCACGGTGTTGGCGAGATAGTAGCCGAGCGGGTCGGCGACCGATTCCGGCACCACGATCTTGGCCGCGAAATGGGCGACCACATCGACCTGGTGGCGCAGGATTGTCTCGGTGACGAGCGCTTGGTCGGCCACGTCGCCGACGACGAGGCGCACCTCCGGGGGCAAGGCCCAGTCGTAACCGGTCGAGAGATCGTCGAGGACCACGACCTCCTCATGCCCGGCATCGACAAGCGCGAGCACCATGTGGCTGCCGATATAGCCGGCGCCGCCCGTGACCAGAACCGCCATCCTCTCCCCCAATCCGTCTTCCGCGATCCTTGAGCGGACACATCCAGCCCTGTTTAATGACGAAATCCTGCCAATCACACCCAAGCGGGGCTGTTAGCGGCGGCCCGCGTCCTATTTGATCTCCGTCGATCAGGGCTCGCCCCGACCAACGCCAAAAACGGGTCCCGCCACATGAAACGAATTCGCAAGGCCGTCCTTCCCGTCGCGGGCCTCGGCACGCGCTTCCTTCCGGCCACCAAGGCCGTGCCGAAGGAGATGCTCACCGTCGTCGATCGTCCCGTGGTCCAGCACGTCGTCGACGAGGCTCGGGAAGCCGGCATCGAGCACTTCATCTTCGTCACCGGCCGCGGCAAGGCGGTGATCGAGGACCATTTCGACATCGCGTTCGAACTCGACCACACCCTGCAGGAGCGCGGCAAGACGGCAGCCTACGAGGAGCTGAAGAAGGACCTGCCCAAGGCCGGTCAGACCAGCTTCACCCGCCAGCAGGCGCCGCTCGGCCTCGGTCATGCCGTCTGGTGCGCCCGCGAGATCGTCGGCGACGAGCCCTTCGCCGTGCTGTTGCCCGACATGCTGAGCCGCGGCTGCATGGGCCAGATGCTCGCGGCCTACGAGCAGCACGGCGGCAACGTCATCGCCGTGGAGGAGGTGAAGCCCGAGGAGACGCACCAGTACGGCATCGTCGCGGTCGGCGAGACCTTCGGGCAGACCTTCGAAATCACCGGCATGGTCGAGAAGCCCAAGCAGGGCACCGCGCCGTCGAACTTCATCATCTCCGGGCGCTACATCCTGCAGCCCGAAATCTTCTCGATCCTGGAGCGGGGCGAGACCGGCGCCGGCGGCGAGATCCAGCTTACCGATGCGATGATCCGGCTCGCCGAGCAGCAGAAGTTCTACGGGATGCGCTACGACGGACGTACCTACGACACCGGCTCGAAGATCGGCTTTCTGACCGCCAACCTCGCCTACGGCCTGGAGCGGCCGGAACTGGCGGACGCTCTAAAAGCTGAGATCCGAGCGCTCCTGGGAGACAAGTGAGCCGGCCGGGTGTCCAACCTCTGCATACTCTGTCCCCGCGACCGGTAGACCGGCCGCGGTGACGTGGGATGAGAGCAAAAAATCCACATATGCGAAAATGCCGGCGACCCATGCGCTGACCGCATATGAAAACGTTATCATCTCTCTTGCGATTTGTGCGCCGCGATGCGATTTGTGCATTGCGAGATCGCGATGGCGTCGCGGTCCCGCAGCCCTTCTTGGGCGTTTCCTCCCTAGACTTCGGGCCGTCCTTCGGGGCGGCCTTTTTTCTTGGCCGCAGCCGCGGCAAGGCGGGCCGGGCCCCTACTCGGCCGCCATGCGGAGGGACGACATCTCGACCGTCTCGGCGGCGACCTCGGCAAAGACCCTGGCCAAATTGTCCGCGAGCGTCGCGAAGCCGGCCGTCAGCGCCAGCGACTGCTCGTTCATGTAGAGCGCGCGGTTGATCTCGATCTGCAGCGCGTGCCGTCCGAGTCCCGGCTCGCCGTAATGCTCGGTGATGAAGCCACCGGCATAGGGCTTGTTGCGAACCACCTTGTAGCCCAGCGCCCGCAGGCGGCCCTCGACGCCCTCCACCAGGGACGGCAGGCAGGCCGTACCGAAGCGGTCGCCGAGTACGAAGTCGGCCTGGGCGCTCTCGTCCCGTCCGAGGCTCGACGAGGGCATCGAGTGGCAATCGATGAGAAAAGCCCGGCCGAACGTGCGTGCCGTGCGGTGGATCAGGCCGCGCAGGGTGCGGTGATAGGGCTTGTAGAGCGTCTCGATGCGCCGCACCGCCTCCTCGACCGGCAGCCGCTCGCGGTAGATCTCCTGTCCGTCGGCGACGATGCGCGGCACCGTGCCCAGCCCCCCGGCCACCCGCATGGAGCGGGTGTTGGCGAAGGAGGGCAGGCGGCCCGCGAACATGCGCGGGTCGAGCTCGTAGGGCTCCCGGTTCACATCGAGATAGGCGCGGGGGAAGTTGGCCCGCATCAGGGGCGCGCCGAGGCCGACGACCGAGGCGAACAGCCGGTCGACATGCGCGTCCTCGGAGCGGCGCAGAGCCAGGGCGTCGAGCCGGGAAGCGGCGAGGAAGGAGCCGGGATAATGCGCGCCCGAATGAGGCGCGTTGAACACGAAGGGAATCGCGTGCTGTGCCGGCTCGTCCACAATGAAGGGTGGATCGAACGCCTCGGGGCCGTCGGGCTGTGAAGGGCTCATCGAGACGCGGGGGCCTGAGCGTGGCGCGAAAGGAACATCACGCCACTTTGCGGCGCCTCGTCGGCCCTGTCCACCATGCGCCGCACAGAGGCGGGAGCGGGGCACGACGGGGCGCGGCGATTGTCGGGCCCGGCGCGACACCGGCCTCGTTTTAATGCTCTGTTTACCAAGCCGACGCTTTATGAAATGAACACCCACCGAGCGTCTCTCGCGAAGCGTCGGCAGCGCTGTCACGTCCCGAGGGGGCGTGGTAGCGACCGGGCGTTTCCTGAGACACTCCAAGGCGCATGGGCACCGGGACGCCGTTCGATGAAGATCCTGCTCGCGGAAGACGACAACGACATGCGCCGGTTTCTGGCCAAGGCGCTCCAGAACGCCGGCTACGACGTGCTGTCCTTCGACAACGGCCTCTCCGCCTATAACCGCCTGCGCGAGGAGCCTTTCGAGCTCCTGCTGACCGACATCGTCATGCCGGAGATGGACGGCATCGAGCTGGCGCGCCGCGCCACCGAACTCGATCCCGACATCAAGGTGATGTTCATCACCGGCTTCGCCGCGGTGGCGCTGAACCCGGATTCCAAGGCGCCAAAGGATGCGAAGGTGCTCTCGAAGCCCTTCCACCTGCGCGACCTCGTCAACGAGGTCGAGAAGCTGCTGGCCGCGTGAGCGGAGAGCCGGAGCGGCGATCCCGCCGCGCTGTGTCCCGGCCGCAGTAGGAAGATTCGGGCAGCTCGCTTATATCCGTCGCTTTCCTCACTCGGGCGCGCGACGGACCCATGCAGCCGGTCACGATCTACACCACGGCCTGGTGCCCCTACTGCTCGGCGGCCAAGAGCCTGCTGCGCGAGAAGGGCGTGTCCTTCAACGAGATCGACGTCGAGAAGACGGCGGGCGCCCGCGCGACCATGGTCCAGCGGGCCGGCGGGCGCACCTCGGTGCCGCAGATCTTCGTCGGCGACCGGCACGTCGGCGGCTGCGACGACCTCTACGCGCTGGAGCGGGCCGGCGGCCTCGATCCGCTGCTCGCGGCATGACGGACCATTCCGAATCCAGGCCGTTCGTGGCCGCCTGCGTTCAGATGCGCGGCGGACGCGACCCAGCCGCCAACCGCGAGAGCGCCGTGGCCGCGGTGCGCGAGGCGGCGCGGCGGGGGGCGGCCTATGTGCAGACGCCGGAGACGACCTCGCTGATCGAGCGCGACCGCGCCGCGCTGTTCGAGAAGGTCGGGCCGCAGGAGCATGACGCGACGCTCGCCGCCCTGCGGGAGGTCGCGCGGGCGGAAAAGATCGTCCTGCAGATCGGTTCGCTGGCGATCCGCGAGGGCGAGAAGATCGCCAACCGGGCCTTCCTGATCGATGCCGCGGGCGAGATCCACGTCTGCTACGACAAGCTCCACCTCTACGACGTGGACCTGCCCAACGGCGAGAGTTGGCGCGAATCGGCGACCTACTCGGGCGGCGACTGCGCCGTGGTGGCCGAGACGCCGCTCGCCAGCCTGGGTCTGACGATCTGCTACGACATCCGCTTTCCCGCCCTGTACCGGGCGCTCGCCGAGGCCGGTGCCACGGTGATGACGGCGCCGGCCTGCTTCACCCGCCAGACCGGCGAGGCGCACTGGCACATCCTGCAGCGGGCCCGCGCCATCGAGACCGGCTCCTTCATGATCTCCGCTGCGCAGGGGGGCCGGCACGAGGACGGGCGCGAGACCTTCGGCCACTCGCTGATCGTCGATCCCTGGGGCCGCATCCTCGCCGAGGCCGAGGGCGATGCGCCGGGCATCATCCTCGCCGAGATCGACCTCGCGCGGGTCGCGGAGGCGCGCTCGCGCATTCCCACTCTGTCCCACGCGCGCAGCTTCGGCGTGCGCCGCGCCTGAACCCTCCCCATCTCTTCCTCATGATCCGCTTCACCCTCGCCTGCGACTCGGGCCACGAGTTCGAGACTTGGTTCCCGTCCAACGCGGCCTACGACGAGCAGTCGGCGCGCGGCCTCGTCACCTGTCCGTTCTGCGACTCCGCCCGGGTCGCCAAGGCGCCGATGGCACCGGCGGTGGCGCGCACCGACCGCGACCGGCCCGAGGCGCCCGCGCCGCAGCGTCACGCCCCGGCAGGTTCCGTTCCGGCAAGGCCCAGTCCGCCAAGTCCCGTTCCGGCAAGTCCCGCCGAGATCCCGTCGCCGATGATCGCGGCCGAGCCGGAGCGCCAGTTGCGCGCTCTGCTGCGGGCCATGCGCGAGCAGGTCGTCGCCAGCGCCGAGCATGTCGGCGATCGCTTCGCCGACGAGGCACGGGCGATCCATTACGGCGACGCGGAGGATCGCGCGATCTACGGCGAGGCGAGCCCGCAGGATGCGCGGGCGCTCCTCGACGAGGGCATCGACGTGATGCCCCTGCCGCCGGCCCCGGACGACCGGCACTGATCGTCGGCCGAAGACTCGGGTCCGAGTTCGTCCGGTCACGGCTCATCGAAGGCCCGCGGCTGCCCGTCGCCAAAGCCGACGGCGATGACCATATTCGAGGAAGACCGAGTGAGCCGGCCGTCGGTTCGCCGACCGCGCGCCGCAATGATCGGAGGAATCCGCGATGCTTCTGTTCCGTAAGCGGCCCGAGATGCCGACGCCGTCCGAAGCGCTTCCCGGCCGGCCGCGTCCCCTACCGACCGCCGAGCGCCACTTCGTGAACGGCAATCCGCTGAAGGGCCCCTATCCGGACGGCATCGAGACGATCGTGCTCGGGCTCGGCTGCTTCTGGGGGGCCGAGCGCAAGTTCTGGCAGCTGCCCCAGGGCGTCCACGTCACCGCCGTGGGCTATGCCGGCGGCTACACGCCGAACCCGACCTACGAGGAGGTCTGCTCCGGCCTGACCGGGCACAACGAGGTCGTGCTCGTGGCGTACGATCCCGCCGTGCTGCCGCTGGAGGCCGTGCTCAAGACCTTCTTCGAGAGCCACGACCCGACGCAGGGCTACCGCCAGGGCAACGATGTCGGCACGCAGTACCGCTCCGGCATCTACACGCGGGACGAGGCTCAGGCCGCGACCGCGCGGGCGGTGCGCGACGCCTACGCCCGGGCGCTGGACGCGCGCGGCTACGGACCGGTGACGACGGAGATCGTGCCGCTCGACACCTTCTACTTCGCCGAAGAATACCACCAGCAATACCTCGCCAAGAATCCCGGCGGCTATTGCGGGCTCGGCGGCACCGGCGTCTCCTGCCCGGTCGGCGTCGGCGTGGCGGCGGAGTAATGCCCGCCCGGCGCCTGCAGGGCGGGCCCGAGCTTGGCCGTCTTGCGGGGCCGGAGCGCCCATGCCAAATCCCGGCCGCCCTCAGATGGCCGGGAACAGAGAGACAATGCTGGAACGTGGCTTCGAACGTTTTCTCTTCGCCTGCCGGTGGCTGCTGGCGCCGTTCTACGCCGCGCTGACGGTCACCCTTGTCGTCCTGCTGGTCCGGCTGCTGATGGAGCTGGGCCACGTCGTCTCGCACGCGCTCGAATCGACCGAGTCGCAGACCATCCTCGGCGTGCTGGCCCTGGTCGATCTGACCTTCACCGCCTCGCTGCTGATCATCGTGATCTTCTCGGGCTACGAGAACTTCGTCTCGAAGTTCGATCACACCGACCACAAGGACTGGCCCACCTGGATGGGCACGATCGACTTCAGCGGGCTTAAGCTGAAGCTGATCTCCTCCATCGTCGCGATCTCGGCGATCCAGCTCCTGAAGTCGTTCCTCGACGTGAAGAACTACAGCGACCGCGACCTCTCCTGGCTGGTCGGCATCCACATGGTCTTCGTGGTGTCCGGCCTGCTGATGGCGCTGACCGACCGGCTCTCGGCCGGACACCACGAGAAGTAGGCGGCGGCTACCGCGCGTGCAGCACGGCGCGGCAGGCATCCGGCAGGCCCGCCAGCGTCATCGGCGGGCGGGGCTTCGGCGGCGTCTTGGGCTTGGGCGGGTTCAGCACCGCCGGGCTGAACCAGTAATCGAGCTCCGCCCCGCAGCCGTCGCCGGGCGGCGGGGGGGCCTGGTCGTCGCAGGAGGCCTCGCCGCCGGGGCAGGCGAGGCGGATATGGTAGTGATAGTTGTGCCCGTACATCGGGCGCACCTTGGTCAGCCAGCCGCGATCCCCGCCCGCCTCGCGGCAGAGAGCCTTCTTGATCGCCGCGTTGACGAAGATGCGGGCCACCTCCGGCTGCTTGGCCGTCATGCGGATCAGCGCGGTGTGCTGGCGGGTCCAGACGTCTGGATCGATGTCGAGCCGGTCGGAGCGCACCACGTTGGTGGCCGAGGTCTCCTCGCGCTCGGCCCGGCTCATGCGGTGGTCGGGCATCGGCGTGAGCCAGACGTCCACGTCGAGACCGAGCTGGTGCGAGGCGTGTCCGGTGAGCATCGGCCCGCCGCGCGGCTGCGACATGTCGCCGACGAGCAGACCCGGCCAGCCGGCCTGCGGCGCGCGAGCGGCGAGCCGCTCGATGAACTCCACGAGATGGGGCGTCCCCCACATCCGGTTGCGCGAGGGACGCATCACCTGCCAGTTCGCGCCGTCGAGCGGCAGCGCCTCGCCGCCAGCGAAGCAGCCCTTGGCGTAGGAGCCGAAGGACCGGGCCGGGCCGCCGGTCGGTCCGTTGACGCGGCCGAACAGGGCTTTGGCCGGCGTCGAAGGATCGTTGGGGTTGGCCAGCGGCGGCAGCGGCTTCGGATTGACGCTGCCGCGGTCCTGCGCCGCGGCCGGGCCCATCAGCGCCGGCAGGGCGAGCGCGAGGGCGGGAAGGATCAGGCGGGGCAGCGGCATGCGCGAGGGCTCATCCGGGGTAGCAGGGTGGGGCAGGGGCGGCACGGAACGTGCCCGGCGGCATGGGCGTTTTTTATGGCAAGCTGTAACAACGTTGCAGGGTGACCACCATGGATCCGGTTCGTTCCGAGAATGCCTCCCATGATGCCCCCGCGGCCCGCAGCCTGATCGCCAGCGACCGCGTCATCGGCACCGAGGTGCGCCGGGCCGACGGCACCAAGGTCGGCCGCATCGAGCGGCTGATGCTCGACAAGCGCTCGGGCCGCGTCGCCTACGCCGTGATGAGCTTCGGCGGCTTTCTCGGCATGGGCGAGGAGTACTACACGCTGCCCTGGGCGGTGCTGCGCTACGACACCGGGCTCGACGCCTACGTCGTCGACCTCACCGAGGAACAATTGCGCGACGCGCCCGCCCGCTCGCCGGAGGGCGGCGATCCCGAGGACGAGCGCGCCTGGGAGGAGCACGTCCACCGCTACTACAACGCGGCGCCGTATTGGGGGATCTGATGCGGTGCCCGCGCGGCACTTCGGACGGGATCCCCGACCGCTTTCCCGACGGAAACCGACCGGATCGGGGGCGGGAACGCCTCAGGGCCGCGTCAGGAATCCGATCGGCTCGCGGGGCGGTTGACCGAGCCAGACCAGCACCGCGCCGAGACCGAGCCCGAACAGGGCCGCCGGAACGAGCCCGAGCGGCGTGAGCAGCACGGTCTCCGCCCAGGGGGCAGCCTGCCGGATCGAGGCGCCCAGCGCGGTGATCCGCTCCTGCGGCAGGGATTGAATCAGCTGCGCGAGGCTCGTCACCCGCAGGCCGTTATTGGCGATGGAACGGGCGCCGTCGTAGCAGAGCTGCACGAAACCCGCCGCCATCACGACGAGCCCGAGCGCCCGGCTGAGGAACGGCAGTCCGAGGAAACGGGAAACGGTTCGCAGCATGTTCGCCCTCGCGCGGAAGCGGCCCGCCTCCGCGACAGCTCTGACCAGCCGTGACTAGGCCGTGGGGGGACCTCAGGCAAGAACTCTGAGTTCAACCGTCGGCGGCGGGGCCCGTTCGCCGTGCTCCCCGCTC
The DNA here is from genome assembly GCF_002355515.1 of Methylorubrum populi. NCBI lineage: Bacteria > Pseudomonadati > Pseudomonadota > Alphaproteobacteria > Hyphomicrobiales > Methylobacteriaceae > Methylorubrum > Methylorubrum populi. The sequence continues at coordinate 3,857,778 of NZ_AP014809.1, forward strand.
AGATCTTCGATTCCCTGGGCGCGGAGCGCGCCAGCAGCGCCGCCCCCACGATGCCCGACAGCAGCGAGCCGCCGAGCACCCCGAGCTTCGTCTCGGTTCCGTGCAGGCCGTCGGTGAAGGCGAGCGCACCGATGAACAGGCTCATGGTGAAGCCGATCCCGCACAGGAGCGCCACGCCGTAGACCTGGGGCCACGTCGCCCCTGCCGGGCGCGAAGCGAGGCCCGCCGCGACGGCGAGCCGGACGCTGAGGAAGATGCCGGCCTGCTTGCCGAGGAACAGGCCGAGGGCCACGCCGAGGGTCACGGGATCGACCAGCGCCCGCGCCGGCAGGCCGAGCAGGGTCACCCCGGCATTGGCGAAGCCGAAGATCGGCACGATCAGGAACGACACCCAGGGACTCAGGCCGTGTTCGAGCCGGTGCAGCGGCGAGGTCGTGTCCTCGGGCTTGCCGGGGCTCGGGTGGATCGGCACGAACAGGGCGAGCAGCACCCCGGCCACGGTGGCGTGGACGCCGGAGCGCAGCACGAAGTACCAGAGCGCGAGGCCGAGGAGCAGGTAGGGCGTCAGCGCCCGAACGCCGAGGCGGTTGAGGGCGAAGAGCGCGGCGAGGATGCCGGCGGCGGTCCCCAGCATCCCCCCGTCGATCTGCCCCGTATAGAACAGGGCGATGATGACGACCGCGCCGAGGTCGTCGACGATCGCCACCGCCGAGAGGAAGATCTTGAGCGAGACCGGCACGCGTGAGCCGAGCAGCGCCAGGACGCCCAGCGCGAAGGCGATGTCGGTGGCCGCCGGGATCGCCCAGCCGCGGGCGGTCGCTTGGCCTGCATTGAAGGCGAGGTAGACGAGAGCCGGCGCCGCCATGCCCGCGCCCGCGGCCACGCCCGGCAGCACCCGCGCCGGCCAAGTGCGCAACTGCCCGTCGAGGGCCTCGCGCTTGATCTCGAGCCCGACCAGCAGGAAGAACACGACCATCAGGCCGTCATTGATCCAGTGCAGCAGGCTCATCGGCCCGACGGAGACGTGGAGCCCGTGGTGATACGCCTCGGCCAGGGGCGAGTTCGCCACCGCGAGCGCGGCGGCGGCGGCGGCCATCAGCACGAGGCCGCCCGCCGATTCGTGGGCGAGCGTGCTGCGCACCACCGAGAGCGGGCGCGGCAGAATGGGACGGGTCACCGGCTTCATGGGGGGCTGACTGCCTCGTCAGCCTCGGCGAGGCAACCCGGCCACGCTCAGGCGCCGGTACCGAGGGCGGCGCGGATCAGCCGCTGGCCGTCCTCGCTCGACCATTCGGCCGGCCCCTTCATCACGCCGAGGGTGCAGCCCCTGGCGTCGATCAGCATCGTCGTCGGCAGCCCCGTGGAGCCGACCGCGGCCTGGATCGCCGGCAGCACCTTGCCCTCGGGATCGCCGTAATAGGTCAGGTGCGCGATGCCGTTGGCCCTGAACCAGGCCGGCGGCTTGTCGAGGTTGCGCGTCTCGACATTGATCGCCACCACCTGAAAGGCGTCGCCGCCAAGGTCCGCCTGCAGCCGGTCGAGGGCCGGCATCTCGGCCTTGCAGGGGGCGCACCACGTCGCCCACAGGTTCACCAGCAGCAGCTTTCCGCGCAGGGCGGCGAGATCGGTCGGCGCCCCGTCCGGCCCCTTGAAGGCGACGGCCGGGGCCGGCTTCGGCGCGGCGGAGGCGTCGAAGGCCGCGACATCGCCGCGGGCGAGCGGCGCCAGCCGCGCCGCCGCCGGCGCCGCCTCGGCGCAGGGACCGGAGGCCGCGAGGTTGCCGAGGTTCGAGCCCGTCCCGTATAGGGCGAGGCCGCCGACGAGGACGGCGGCGAGCGCGCCGCCTGCGGCAAGGATTGTCGGGGTCGCCTTCACGGCCGGACCTCGTTTCGCGTGCGGAAGGTGGGATCAGCCATGAGCAACCGGATGTGGGGCGGCCGCTTCGCCAGCGGCCCGGCCGAGATCATGGAGGAGATCAACGCCTCCATCGGGTTCGACAGGCGGCTCGCGCCCCAGGACATCCGCGGATCGCTGGCGCATGTCGCGATGCTGGGGAGCCGAGGCATCCTGCCCGCCGAGGATGTGGCAGCCATCGAAGCCGGGCTCAAGTCCGTCGAGGCGGAGATCGAGCGCGGCGAATTCGTCTTCCGGCGCGAACTGGAGGACATCCACATGGCGGTGGAGAGCCGCCTGACCGAGATCGTCGGCCCCGCCGCCGGGCGTCTGCACACCGCCCGCTCGCGCAACGACCAGGTCGCGACCGACATGCGGCTTTGGGTGCGCGACACCCTCGATGCGCTCGACGCGCAGGTCGCGGACCTGCAGCGGGCGCTGGCCGAGACCGCGGTGAAGCATGCCGGGACGGTGATGCCGGGCTTCACCCACCTGCAATCGGCCCAGCCCGTCACCTTCGGCCACCACTGCCTCGCCTATGTCGAGATGCTAGCGCGCGACCGCGGCCGGTTCCGCGACGCCCGCGCCCGGCTCAACGAGTGCCCGCTCGGAGCGGCGGCCCTCGCCGGCACCTCTTTCCCGATCGACCGGCACGCCACGGCCTCGGCACTGGGCTTCGACCGGCCGACCGCGAACTCGCTCGATTCGGTCGCCGATCGCGACTTCGCCCTGGAATCGCTCTCGGCTGCCGCGATCTGCGCGGTCCACCTCTCGCGCTTCGCCGAGGAGCTGGTGGTGTGGACCTCGGCGCAGTTCGGCTTCGTGCGGCTGTCGGACGGCTTCACCACCGGCTCGTCGATCATGCCGCAGAAGCGCAACCCCGACGCCGCCGAGCTGGTGCGGGCCAAAGCCGGCCGCATCATCGGTGCGCTCACGGGCCTGCTCATCGTGATGAAGGGCCTGCCGCTCGCCTATTCGAAGGACATGCAAGAGGACAAGGAGGGCACGTTCGATGCGCTGCAATCGCTGTCCCTGTGTCTGGCCGCCATGGCCGGCATGGTGCGCGACCTCGAACCGGTGGCCGAGACGCTCAAGCGCGCGGCGGGCTCCGGCTACGCCACCGCTACCGATCTCGCCGACTGGCTGGTGCGCGAACTGAACATGCCGTTTCGGCAGGCTCACCATGTCACCGGCCGCGTCGTCGCCGCAGCCTCCGAGCGCGGCATCGGCCTGGAGGAGTTGTCCCTCGAGGCGATGCAGGCGATCGAGCCGGGGATCACGGAGGCGGTCTTCGCGGTTCTCGGGGTCGAGAACTCGGTGTCGAGCCGCACCAGCTACGGCGGCACCGCGCCGGACAACGTGCGCGGCCAAGCGAACGCTTGGCTGAAAAAGCTCGGACCTGTGGAGAAGTAAAAGCAGCCCTGCGGGAACGGGCACGGAAAATGCGGCGTTCAGGTTTCAGCTAACCGAGCTTGGCTATCCGACTGTCCGAACCCGCGGAGTGCCGTCGATGAACGTTGAGAGTTGGATCACCGTCGAAGAAACGCCGGCCCTGGCCGCGCAGGCGACGGCGTTCATCGACGCCCGCCTCGCGCGCCTGACCGACGCGGAGCGGGACGCCTTCTGGGCCTCGATCCGCAAGGCCTACAACACGCCCTACAACGATCCGGCGAAGCCCGCTCAGCCCAAGCCGGTCGAGCCGGCCCCCCCCGGCGCCCCGACCGCGGTCGAGATCCATCTTCCCGAGATCGATCCGGCAATCGATCTTCCGGCGGCCGCGCTCGCGGCCGCGGCCCTGACGGCGGAGATGCGGGCGGCCTGACGCCGCACCGACAGAGACGGCCCGTGCTCGTTTTCGGTTGATCGGGCCGGGCAGGGCTTTCCTGTTCCGCTGCGGCCCGTCATCCTGACGACGCGTGAAGATGGCCTTCCCGGCCGTCCGTACACCCGAGTAGAGATGCAGCGGCACCGCCCTTCGATCGTTCGACCCGCCTCCCGTTCCGGCCGCTCCCTGGCGGCTCTCCTGCTGGCCGCCGCGACCGTCGCGGCCCTGCCGGCCCCGTCCGAGCGGGCGCTGGCCCAGGAGAGCGTCCAGGGCGCAGAGATCATCCCCGCCCGGGCGAGCCGCCGCAAGCCGAAGAGTTCGGCCCTGCCGCCGGGGATGCAGCAGGCCGTTCCGCTCGCCGTGTTCGGAGACTGGAACGTCTTCACCAACGGTGCACAGGGCCGTGAAAGGCTCTGCTACGTCATCGCCCAACCGACGACGCGCAGCCCCAAGACGCTCGCCCGCGACACCGGCTACCTGTTCGTGACCTTCCCCAAGGGCGGCGCCCAGGGCGAGATCGCGGTGATGCTCGGCTTCAAGCCGAAGCCCGCCGCGGCCCAGGCCAAGCCCGGCGCGGCCGCCGCTGCGAGCGATCCCTATCTGGCGGTGGGAAACACCCGCTACGGCCTCGTGGTGAAGGACGAGAACGCCTGGATCCAGAACCAGGCCGACGAACCGCGCATCGTCGCCGAAATGAGCCGAATCCAGACCGCCACGATCCGCACCACCTCGCAGCGCGGCAACCCGACCCAGGACGACTACGCGCTGGGCGGTTTCTCGGAAGCGCTCAAGCGCGCTCGCGAAGAGTGTAAGTAGCTTGGCCCCTCGGGCAAACGGGCCGCTGCTCGCCACGCCCAGCTTCCAAAAGAAAGGCCGGCGGCTCCGAAGGGAGACGCCGGCCATTTTCTCATGCCGATCAGGATGGGAACGGTCGGCGGGGGCGCTACACCGCACGCAGGCGCGGTTGGCGATCCTTCTCCCGGGCGGCGCGGGCAGCCTGCTCCACGGTGCGGAACAGGGTGCCGTCGAGGCCGTCGAAGCGGCGCTCGGATGAGAAGAAGCGGACACCGCCGCGCTCGGGCACAGCGATGCCGGCGGTGACCTCGCCGATCTCGATCACGCGGGCGGGGGCGGCGTCCGCGCTGGAAAGGTCGAGCGCGTCATCGTCGAAATAGGCGGTCTGGACACGGGTCATGACGGGGTGAACTCCTGCGGCCATCGTCGGCCGGTTGTCGGCAAGGCGTTCGTGGGCGCTGGATCGCTGCATCGTCGGACCCCGGAAACCGGGGTCCCCTTTCGGCGCGATGCTCTAGCCCACGGATGTGACCGTCCGCCGACAACACCCCCACATCCGGCTCTCCCAGGCGCCGGATTGTTTCGAAGAATTACAAATAAACAGACGGATCAAGGCAAGTCCTCCTCTCTCGCGAGGACCACGGCGCAAGTGCGCCGTGATGCATTAGCGTTTGATAACGCGGCGCAAGCGTGCCACTACAAATCACCGCGGCGCGAAGTCGTTCGCACGTCCTTAAGATGAGTGGTTGAACCCCGACCGTCAACGGAATGTTCTTTCGAAGTTCAGCTTGACAGGGAAAGATCGCGCCGCGATTCGCGCCTCGCTTGGCGCGTCTTAACTGTGGTGAGAAGCGCTTAGGCGCGGCCGCCCCGGCAGGGGTGCGGCGCTATTTCTGCCCGGCCGCCTTCGGGGCCGGCGCGAGACGCACGCCGAGCCCCGCCTGTTCGAGGACACGGTTCATCGCATCGAGGCTCTCGTTCTCCGGGCCGAAACGCGCCAGCCCGGCGACGAGGGCGGCGGCCGCCTCGACCTCGTCGAGGTCGGAGGCCATGACGAGGGCATCCGGGATCCGCTTCAGCACCGGTTCCAGCGCCTCGAAGACGGGCGGGAAGAAGAAGCATCGATCCTGCGGCACCTCGTTCAGAGCCATGCCGCTGGCCAGCGTCAGATTGGTCCCGGTCTGGTCGAAATCGAGATCGCCGGACGCCGTCACCGGCCATCCCGGCGGCAGGTAGGTCGAGCGATGCTCGGCGTTGAGCAGGACGCGCGCCGGGGCGCCCTCCTGTGGGGTCAGCTTGAAGAAGCGCCCGACCCTGCGAAACAGGCACGGCAGAGACAGCGAGACCCAGCCTCGAATCTCGATATCGGCCGGCGTCGTGGCGAAGAAGGTCGGCACCGTGATGTTCGACAACAGCACGACGAGGGCCGTCTTGCCGGCTGGAACGACGAAGGACCCGACATAGCGGTTGCCGCCGGCCGGGCTGCGCGTCAGGCTGGTCGAGAAGACGTTGTCGGGCGAGGCGACGTCGGTGATGAACAGGGTGTTGCCGTCGAGGCGCCGGGCCGGATTGTCCGGATTCGGCAGGGTGATGTTGAAGGCGATCCGGAAGGTGAAATCGAACGCCTCCGTGTTGGCGATCGTGAGGAAGTAGCCCTGCAGAACGCGGCGGGCGATCGCCTCGGTCCCCGCCCCGAGCGGCGGCGTCAGCGGCTTGTAGAGGATCTCGAAGGTTGAAACGTCCATCGTGCCACTCCTCGAAAGAGGCGCGGGATCGGAGTTTCGGATCGCGCATCGGCCGGGCCCTCCGCCTGGGATGCGGCCCGGCGGCGGGAGCGACCGCGTCGGCGCCAGCGGAAAACCGCATGGCTCACGCCCGTCGCGGCGCCGTCAGCACCCCTGATCGCGATGACACTCCTGCGTGCGCCGAGGCATCCGGTACATCCTGAAGCACGGGATGGCACCGGAGGCTTCCAAGGTAATACGCATGCCGCGGGCATCCTCCTCCGCAGCGAGGAGGAGACCGGGGACGAGGGCCGGCCTGCCCTCCCGGCTGCGAGGCCGGGGAGCCGTGCTCAGCCCGCGGCGACGATGCGGCCGAGCTCCCCATGGGCGGAAAAGACCGTGAGCGCACCGGCCGCCAGGAGATCTCGCCCGTCCCGATCGTGGCCCCAGTGGCCGCCGCCGGTGAAGCCGACGACCCGCATGCCCGCGGCGCGGGCCGCTTGAACGCCCGGCACGCTGTCCTCGATGACGAGGCAGCCCTCCGGCGCCACGCCCATCCGCTCCGCCGCGAACAGGAACAGATCGGGGAACGGCTTTCCGCGCGCCACCTGCGCGGACGAGAAGACGTGCTCGCCGAACAGCGGCAGCAGGCCCGTCAGACCGAGCGAGCGGCGCAGCCGCACCGGATCGCTGCTGGAGGCGACGCAGAAGGGCAGGCGCAGGAGGCCGAGGGCGTCCGCGATGCCGGCCATGGCGGTGAGTTCCGCCTCGAACGCGGCCAGCGTCTCCGCCTTCACCCGCTCGACGAAGCCGTCCGGAGCGGTGATGCCATCCTCGCGGGCGACGCGCTCCATGATCGAGATCATCGAAGTGCCGGCGAAGCGCTCGCGCACGGTGTCGAGATCGATGGCGAGTCCGATCCCGTTGAGGCCGCGCGTCAGGGTCGCGAGGCTGATCGGCTCGCTGTCGATCAGCACGCCGTCGCAGTCGAAGATCACGAGGGCGAGGGGAGGCGAGGCGGGGAAGGCGTCCGTCATCGGCGGCTCGTCTCGCACGGCGTTCCCCGCATCGCAACGCGGTTGTCGCCCCGCCTGCCGGCGTGTAGCCCGGCAGCATGCGCACCTATCTCGGCCTCGCCACGACCTTCCACGATCCGGCGCTCGCCCTCGTCGGGCCGGACGGCGCCGTTCTGTTCGCCGAAGCCGCCGAGCGCTACCTGCAATACAAGCGCGCCCCGAACTGCGAGCCCGATCCCGGCACCCGCATGGCGGCCCTCCTGAAGCGTCACGTCCCCGAGGGGACGGAGCTCGTCGTCGCCACTTCCTGGGGCGAGCAGTTCTCGGAGTTCCTGAAAGGGCAGGCGGCCTCCGGCGCCTTCGACCTTCCGGCGCTCGCCGACCACCCCTCCACCCTAAACCGCTCCCTCGTGCCGGAGCGGGCCGAGCGGGTCTTCATCGCCGATCTCCACGCCATGCAGGCGCGGGCCGGCAACGGCACGGTTCTCGCGCTCGACAACGAGACCCGCGGCTTCGGCGGCAAGCCGCGGGCGACCATCGGCGGGCGGCGGCGCTACGCCCATCACCTCGCTCACGCCGCCTATGCCCTGTGGGGCAGCCCGTTCGAGGAGGCGACCGCGCTGATCGTCGACGGCATGGGCGAGACCGGCGCGGCGGCGATCTATCGCCTGAGGGACGGGCGGATCGAGGAGGTGCGGCGCCAGCGCGGGCGCGGCTCGGTGGGCTTCCTCTACGGCCTCGTCACCGACCTCGCCGGCTTCGACCAGATCAAGGGCGAGGAGTGGAAGATCATGGGGCTCGCGCCCTATGGCCGCACCGATCCGGACCTGATGGCAATCCTGCGCCGCCTCTACACCGTCGAGGACGGGCGCCTGAAATTCGCCGACGAAGCCACGGTCCAGGCGGTCGCCGCCGAGATCCTGGCGCGGCGCCCGAAGGATGTCGGCGAGCAGGGCTGGGCCGACCTCGCCCGCTGCGGCCAGGACATCTTTTCCGAACTCATGGACGTGCTGGTCGCCGAGGCCTGGCGCCTGGCGCCGTCGGACAACCTCGTCATCGCCGGGGGCTGCGGGCTCAACTCCTCCTATAACGGGCGGGTGCTCGGGCGCTCGGGGTTCAAGCGCCTGCACGTCCCCTCGGCGCCCGCCGACGACGGCAACGCCATCGGCGCCGCGTGGCTGGCGCTGGCCGAGGACGATCCCGACTGGAAGGGCCCGGCGCGCGCGGCCCGCCCGCTCACGCCCTATCTCGGCTCGACCGTCTCGACCGAGCCGCTGGAGCGCATGGCCGAGTGGGAGCCCCGCGCCCGCCGCCTCGGCCACGAGGGCGTGACGCGGGAGGCGGCCAAGATCCTGGCCGAGGGCGGCCTCGTCGGCTGGGTGCAGGGGAGGGCGGAGTTCGGCCCGCGGGCGCTCGGCAACCGCTCGATCCTCGCCGATCCGCGCCCGGCCCACGCCAAGGAATCGCTCAACGCCAAGGTGAAGTACCGCGAGGCGTTCCGGCCCTTCGCACCCTCGATCCTCGCCGAGGCCGGGCCGGACTGGTTCGAGGACTACGCCGACAGCCCGTACATGGAGCGCACCCTGGTCTGGCGCGAGGCGGTTCGGGAGCGGGTGCCGGCGGTCGTCCATGCCGACGGCACCGGGCGGCTGCAGAGCGTGACGCGGGAGCGCAACCCGGCCTACGCGGCGCTGATCGCGGCGTTTGCCGAACTGAGCGGCGTGCCGATCCTGCTCAACACCAGCTTCAACGTGATGGGCAAGCCGATCCTCCACACGGCGGAGGACGCGATCCTGATGTTCTACACGACGGGGCTCGACGCCATCGTGGTCGAGGAGTGGATCCTGACGAAAAAGGCGCCGGCCTGAGGCCGACGCCCTTCCTTCCCAGGCGCGGTGCAGGCGAAAACGCCTACTCGCAGACCTCGACGCGGCGATAGGTGAACTCGACCTCGTCGAGCCAGACCTTGCGGCGCTCGTAGTGGCAGATCGGGCCGCGGCGCGGCGGCGGCGCGACGTAGACCGGCTCCTCCTCGACATAGACCCGGCGCGCGGGCGGCGGGGGCGGCGGCGCGGCACCGTTCAGGAGCGCGCCGACGGCCAGACCGCCGATGACGCCGGCCGCCGCGCCGCCGATCAGGGCGCCGTTGCGGCCGTCGCGGGCTTGAGCCGGGACAGCGGAGAGGAGGGCGGCGCCGAGAAGCGCCGCGCAGACGCCCTTTCGGGCGAGGACGGGGAGGGACAGGGCGGGCACGAAAACCGATCCTTTGGACAACCGGACTGATCAGGCACGTGGACCCGAGATAATCCGGTCAAGCTTAAGGATTGGCGAACGGCCCGTTGCTCCCGGTTCAGATCACCGCGTCGAGAGACTTCACGACCGCGCGAGGCGGCTGATCCGGGTACTCGTCGGGCTGCGCCTTGCGGTTCACCCACACCGCGTCGAAACCGAAGGCCGTGGCACCCGCGATGTCCCAGCGGTTCGAGGAAAAGAACAACACGTCGTCCCGCGCCGTGCCGAGCCGTTCGAGGACCAGCTGATAGGCGGCGGGCGCCGTCTTGAAAGTCCGCACGGGATCGACCGAGAGCACCGCGTCGAGCCGCGCCCCCAGATCCGCCGAGGCCACCGCCCGCTCCAGCATCGTGGCATTGCCGTTGGAGAATAGGGCGGTCTTCACGCCCCGCCCGCGCAGACGCTCCAGCACGCCGGGCACCTCGCCGTAGGCATCGAGCTCGCGATAGGCGTCGAGGAGCTGTTCCCGGAAAGCCCGGTCGATCTCGGGATGCTTGGCCAGGGCGAAGTCGAGGGCGCGCGCGGTCAGGTCCCAGAAGCCGACATAGCGGCCCATCAGGCCGTGAACCCAGGAATATTCGAGCTGCTTGGTCCGCCACAGCTCGGACAGGCTTTCCGCCCGCGGCCCGAGCGCGTCGGCATGGCGTTGAACGGCCGAATGCACGTCGAACAGCGTGCCGTAGGCGTCGAACACGGCGTGGCTCTTGCCGGCCAGGAGATCGGGATCGCTCATGCGGCCTGAGATGGGGCGGGCCCGGCGGAGCTACCTGCGACGCAAGCGCACGCCGAAGGTCCCCATCACCGCGATCAGCGTGCCGGCATAGGCCAGCGCCCCGGCGATGCCGAGGACGCCGAGCACGGCGATCTCACGCAGGTGGGGCAGGGGGGGCACGATCCGCTCGGCGAAGGGCAGGCCGTAGATGGCCAGCCCCGCCAGCACCGCGCTCGCCACCACCACAGCGGCGACGGTGACGCCGAACACCCGCCCCGGCGCGGTCCAGCCGCGGCGCAGCGCCAGCCCGTAGAGCAGGGCGAGGTTGATCCACTGACTGACCGCGGTGGCGAGCGCGAGGCCGGCGACGCCGTAGGGGCCGGTGAGCACGAGCTTCAGCGCCACGTTGACGGCGAGCGCCGTCAGCGAGGCGTAGAGCGGCGTCGTGGTGTCCTGCCGGGCATTGAAGCTCGCCACCGCCGAGCGCACCAGCACCACGGCCGGCAGGGCCAGCCCGTAGGCCGCGAGCACGGAGGCCGCGCGTGCGGCGTCCTCGGCGGTGAAGGCGCCGCGCTGGAACAGGGCCGCCATGATCAGCCCCGGCAGGGTCAGGAAGGCGATCGCGAAGGGGGCCGAGAGCGCCAGAGAGAAGCCGGCGGCCCGGTTCTGCGCCGCGTGCGCGCCGGCCACGTCGCCCGCGGCGATGCGCCGGCTCATCTCGGGCAGGAGCACGGTGCCGGCGGCGATGGCGATGACGCCGAAGGGCAGCTGGTAGATCCGGTCGGCGTAGTAGAGCGCCGAGACCGCGCCGGTCGGCAGGAAGCTCGCGATGATGGTGTCGGCAAACGTCGCGATCTGGAAACCGGCCGAGCCGATCACCGCCGGCCCCAGGATCTTGAAGAACCGGACCATGTCGGGATCGCGCAGGACGGGCTTCGTCAGTTGCGGGGCGTAGGCGCGGCGCCTCGCATCCCACCAGACCAGCGCAAATTGCAGCACCCCGGACACCGAGACGCCCCAGGCCGCGGCGTAGGCCGCGTTCGGGAACAGGAAGGCCAGCCCCAGCGCCACCAGCATCGCGAGGTTGAGCAGGACCGGCGCGCCGGCCGCGGCGGCGAAGCGGCGATGCGCGTTGAGGATGCCGGAGAACAGCGTCACCAGCGTCATGAACAGCAGGTAGGGGAAGGTGATCCGCGTCAGGCTCACGGCGAGCGCAAACCGCTCCCCGTCCTCGGAAAAGCCCGGTGCCAGCGCCCGCACGATCCAAGGCATCGCCGGGAGCGCCAGCGCCAGCAGCGCCACCTGCACGATCAGCATCAGGGTGAAGACACGGTCGGCGAAGCGCGCGGCAGCCCCCGCCTCGCCCGCCTGCTCCAGATGGGTGTAGGCCGGCACGAAGGCGGTGTTGAACGCGCCCTCGCCGAAGATCGCCCGGAAATGGTTGGGCAGGCGGAAGGCGACGACGAAGGCATCCGCCATCGGCCCGGCGCCCATCACGGCGGCGGTGACCACGTCGCGGGCAAAGCCCGTTACCCGCGAGACCAGCGTCCAGCCGCCGACGGAGAGGATCGAGCGGATCATTTTTTTGGCAGACGATCCCGTGCGAACAGTCGATCCCGCTCAAGCCCTCATCCTGAGGTGCCGCGTAGCGGCCTCGAAGGATCCTCCAGGGATCGCACGCGAACTGGAAGCTCCTTCGAGGCCGACGCTGCGCGCCGGCACCTCAGGATGAGGGCCTGGATAGGATGGCCTACCGGGGCAGTACGCCCGTCAGACGCGGCACGACAATGACCGGAGGGTCACGGCGCGCATGAAAAAGCCGCCCCGTCGGCGAACGGGGCGGCTGCATCAGACCGGTCTGCGAGGCCGATCAGGCCTTGGCTTCCCCGTACAGCTTCTCGACGTATTCCCAGTTCACGAGATTCTCGATGAACGCCTTGAGGTAGTCGGGGCGACGGTTGCGGTAGTCGATGTAGTAGGAGTGCTCCCACACGTCGACGCCGAGGATCGGCTTGGCGCCGTGGACCAGCGGGTTCTCGCCGTTCGGGGTCTTCAGGATCGCGAGCTTGCCGTCCTTGACCGCGAGCCAGGCCCAGCCCGAGCCGAACTGGCCGACGCCGGCCTGGATGAAGTCGGCCTTGAACTTCTCGTAGCCGCCGAGATCCTCGTCGATCTTACGCGCGAGCTCGGCCGGGGGCTGGCCGCCGCCGTTGGGCTTCATCCAGTTCCAGAAATGGAGGTGGTTGTAGTGCTGGCCGGCGTTGTTGAAGAGCGCCTGATTGGTGTTGTAGCTCGCCTTGACGATCTCTTCGACGCTCTTGCCCGCGAGGTCGGTGCCCTCCAGCAGCTTGTTGCCGGTATCGACATAGGCCTTGTGATGCTTGTCGTGGTGGAACTCGAGGGTTTCCTTCGACATGTACGGGCCCAGCGCGTCGTAGGCGTAGGGCAGCTCGGGCAGGGTGAACGTCATGCGTGTCTCCTGGGTTGTCCGGGTCTCGCGGGGAGCGGAGGCGAAGCGCGCAGGTCGTTCGAAGCGCGCGGCCGGCGAGGTGACGGGCGGGTAGGTAAGTCGGCGGGCCGGGCTCGGCAACGCCACCGGAGCCGTATCCGCGCGCCTGTCACCGGCGAAAGCGCGGCATCCACCGTTTTGCGCACGGCTTGGGCTGTGCGTTGGGCTGTGTAAGGAGAGACGGCAAGGCCGGTTTCCAGGGACAACAGGACCGGGTGATTTTGCAATGCGCGGGCTGGGGGTTATCCTGTCCTCTCCACGCCGCCCGCGACAGTCAGTCGAGAGTACCATGGTCGTCGCGCTGCTCGCGCTCAGTTCCGTCATGATCCTCGGGGGCATCGCCGCCGTGGTTCAGGGCTTTCCCTACGTCCGCCTGGAGAGCGGGCTCGCGATGGTGATCGGCGGCTCGACCGCGGCCTCGGCGGGCGTGGTCCTGCTCGGACTGACGGCGATCGTCTACCGCCTGCTCAAGCTCCACCGCGCCGTCTCGGATCTGCGCGCCGTTTCGCTCCAGCCGGACGCTCCGGCCGCACTTCCCACCGGAACCGTGCCCTGGGAGACCGCGACGCCGGAGGCGCCGGTCTTCGCGGCTCCCGAGGTCGTCCCGCCGCAGCGGCCCTCGCTCGCCGGCATCGGTGCGGCCGGTGCGGGCGCGGCCGGCCTCGCGGGACTGTCGCTCGGCGCATTGCGCCCGGGCGGCCGGGGCTCCGAGCCGGTTTTCGAAGATCCGGCCCCGTCCGCCGAGCCGCAGCCGAGCGCCGCCGAACCGCTGCTGCCCGATCTGCTGCCGGAGACCGCGCCGTCGCGTGCGAGCGACGACGACCTGTTCCGCACGCCCGAACCCGCGCATGAACCCGCACCCATGCCGGCCGATCCGGAGCCCGTGACGCCCGCGATCTCGGTCGTCGAGCCGCGGGGCGAGGAGCGGGTCGCGGAGCAGACGCCCACCGCCGAACCGATCGGCCTGCGCTCCTTCCTCGACGAGCCGCCCCCCGCTCCGGCACCGGAACCGTCGCCCGAGCCGGACGCCGCCGAACCGGCGCTCGAAGGCCAGCAAGAACCCGAATCGCAGGAAGCCGAGCCGGAGAGGGCCACCGCGGACGAGCGGCACGCTGTCGGCTCGTATGCGTCCGGCGCCAACACCTACGTGATGTTCTCCGACGGTTCGATCGAGGCCGACACGCCCCGCGGCCGCTTCACCTTCGGCTCGCTCGACGAGCTGAAGAATTTCGTGAATGCCGGGGGCGAGGAAGCTCGAGGCGCGGCCTGAGGGCTGCCCCCAAGGCCCGGAGGCGCCTCCCGAACCCGCCACGCGGCTCGGTCGCCTCGGCTCCCCACCTCATCATGCGAGGGAAGGGTCTCAAACCGTGTGCGCCGAGCGCGTCACGCCAGCGGGTTGAGCGCCGGGTTGCGCTCCGGCAGCGGCGCGGCCAGCGTCAGGTGGAAGCCTTCCGGCGCGTAGTCCGTGGTGATCTGCGCCTGGACCTGGGTCGTCAGCACCCGCTGCAGCAGGCGTGAGCCGAAGCCCTGGCGGGTCGGCGGGGCCACGGTCGGGCCGCCGCTCTCGCGCCAGTCGAGGTGCAGCAGGCCGGCCTCGACCCTCCAGGTGATCGTGATCCGGCCGCGGCCCGTCGAGAGGGCGCCGTACTTGGCCGCGTTGGTGGTCAGTTCGTGGATCGCCATGCCGATCGGCACGGCGATCTCGGAGGGCAGATCGACCGCCGGACCGTCGAGGACGATGCGCAGATCGGGCGAGGTCTCGGTTTCGCTCTCGGCATAGGGCATCAGTTCGGAGGCGAGCAGGTCGCGCAGGCTCGCCGTCTGCCACGTCGCCTCGGTCAGCACGCTGTGGGTGTGGGCAAGCGACTTGATGCGGCCGACGAAGGCCTCGTGGAAGCTGTCGATGCTGGTGGCGGTGCGCGCCGTCGAGCCGACGATGGCCTGGACCGTGGCGAGCGTGTTCTTCACCCGGTGGTGCAACTCGCGGATCAGGAGGCTGCGGCGCTCCTCCGAGAGATGGCGGTCGGTCACGTCGGCGACGACGCCGATCAGCCGCCGCGGCAGGCCGCTCGGCCGGCTCCGCTCGAACCGCCCGGCCATGTCGATGGTGCGCCACTGGCCATCATCGTGGCGGCGGATGCGGCCGGTGGCGTGCAGGATCGTGTCCTCACGCAGCGCCCGCAGGATCGCCTGCCGGAAGACCGGGCGATCATCCGGGTGGAGGATCTCCTTGAGGAAGGTGGACTTGCCGATGCTGCCCTCTTCCGGCCGGCGGCCGAAGATCGCGAACATCCGCTCGTTCTCCCAGGTCGCCCGGTCGTCGAGGACGTGCCACTCGAAGATGCCGAGATTGGCCACCGTGGTGGCGACGCGCAGGCGCTCCTCGCGTTCGGCCAGAGCCTCCCGGGCCTCGACGCGGGTGGTGACGTCCTGCACCACGCCGACGATGCCGACCGGCGTGCCGTCGGCGGCGAGAAGGGCTTCGCCGCGGGCACCGATCCAGATCTCGGCGCCGTCGGTGGCGCGGCGGAAGCGGGTCTGGAACGCGTAGGGGCGGCGCTCGGCGATGGCGGCCGCGACGGTCGATTGGATCCGCTCGGCCTCCTCCGGATCGACTTGCCCCCGCATTCCCTCCCAGGTCACGGACCGTCCCGGCGCGTAGCCGAGGATCTGCGCGGCGCGGCGCGAGAACACCATCTGTCCGGTGACGAGGTCCCAGCGCCACTCGCCGAGGCCCGCCGCCGTCAGGGCGTCCCGGTTCTGCTCGGCCCGGACCAGATCGTCGGCATCGACGAGGGTCACCACCGCGACCGGCTCCGCCGCGTCCTCGCCGGAGAGGGTCAGGCGCAGATCGAGGGTGCCGCCATCCGCCCGCAGCCAGCGGCGGATGCCGGCCTTCTCATCGAGCTCTCCGCCGCCGAAGGCGTCGCGGCCGATCACCTGATCGATCGGGCGGCCGTCAAGGGAGCCCGGCGCGTAGCCGAGCCAGCGGCACAGGCAGGCGTTGGCGGCGCGGATCCTGCCCCCGTCGGGCGTGAAAACGGCGAGGCCCACCGGCGCGCCGTCGAAGGCCGCACGGTACAGGGCGGGTGAGAGGTCCGCCGGTCGAGAGCCCTTGTCCGCGCTGTCTCGCACTCCGCTCCCCGTTCAGCCGCCCGCTGCGGGTGCAAGCGGGACCGTCCGGAGGGCGGCACCATGACGGAGGCCGCCGCGGACGACAAGACGCCCCCGCCCCAGGCAAGCCTCATCGTCCACCGCGGGTCAACAGGTCCGGCAAGGCTGCCGCGAGCATTCGCCCTGCGCGGATCACCGCACCCGCATCTCCCGGCGCCCCCCGTGCCAGCGCCCGGCCGAGGCGAACCGGCAGGTTGACGGCGAGCGCGGCGGCCAGCACGGCGAGAAGAGCCGCACGGCCGTGATGCTTGTGCGCGTAGAGCGCCTGCGCCCGCAGGAAGTAGAACAGGCGCCGGTCCTTCACCGCCTCGGTGGTGCCCTGGCCGCGGTGGCGGATCTCGGCCTGTGCGACGTGGCACACGGCAAAGCCCGCCGCGGAGGCGCGGGCGCAGAGATCGGCATCCTCCCAGTAGACGAAGAAGCGCTCGTCGAACCCGCCGAGCCGATCGAGGAGCGGGCGCCGGATCATCAGGAAGGCGCCCATCACCGCATCGACCAGCCGGGTCTCGGCATGGTCCCAATCGAGCAGGAAGTGCGGGCGAACGCGGCCGGGCAGCAGACGGTCGAGAAATAGGGTGTGGGCGATCAGGCTCCCCCCCGTCGGATGGCGGGCGCAGGTGCGGTGGGTACGCCCCGCCTCATCGACCAGCCGCGCGCCGACGATGCCGGTGCCGGGGTCGGCCTCGAGCCGCGCGCGGGCGATGGCGATGCCGTCCCGGCTCACCTGCGTGTCGGGGTTGAGAAACAGGACGGCGTCGGACGATCCCAGCGCCGCGCCCTGGTTGCAGGCACGGGCGAAGCCGAGATTTGCGGCGTTGCGCAGCACGGTCAGCGCGAGGCCCGGCAGGTTCAGGTTCTCGGCCGAGCCGTCGCTGGAAGCGTTGTCGACGATGACGACGCGCAGGTGCTCCGCCCCCTCGCTCGCCGCGAGGCTCGCGAGACAGGCCCTGAGCTGGTCCCCGGCATTCCAGTTGACGATGACGACGTCGAGCGTCGTCCCGAGGGCTGCCGTCACGGGGGCGCGTCCGCCGGCCGGCCGAGACGCCCGCTCAAACCCTGCGCCAGCGCCGCGAGCAGGCGCGCGAGCACCTTGGGGGAGAACCGGTGGCGGCTCCAGTACAGCCCGATCTGCAGCGGGAGGTAGGCGGCCTGCTTCAATTTCCACCGGACCGGCACGTGCGCCAGGCGCCAGCCGTAGGCGGTGTTGCGCACGTAGACCGCCATGCGGAACAGCGGCTGGTCGGGCATCGCCACCGGCAGGAACCGCGCCCGGATGGTACCGCGCCCGACGCTGTGCGGGATCGCGGTGCCGGAGTCCATCCAGCAGCTCCAGCCCCGCGCCCAGGCGCGAAAGCACCATTCGAGATCGACCGCATCGATGAAGAAGTCGTCACGGAACGGGCCGACTTGCGCGAAGGCGGCGAGATCCACGAGTGAACCGGAGGTGACCAGGAACTCCACCGGCCTCAAGCTTCCGCGGGGTGGCACGCCGGGACGCGACGGGTAGACGGGCGCCTTGTGGCCGGGGTTCGGCGCGGGCGCCGGCCCGACGAGAGCCGGGGGCGGGGCCGTCTCCGCGGCCCGGTCGAGGGCGTGGCCGAGGGCCCGCGCCGTCTCAACACTCGTGTCGGCATCCTGGTCGAGCAGGAACAGGCGGGAGACGCCCGCCGCGATCGCCGCCTCGGCCAGCGCGTTGAGGGCGGCGGCGATGCCGCGATTGCGCCCCTCGCCGAGGCGGGTGAGTCCCTCCGCGCGCTCCAGCCGGGCCAGGGCGTCGGGCGGGATCCCGCCGTTGTCGTAGACGAGAACGGGCATGCGCCCGGCGAAGCGCTCGACGATCCGCGCGACCTGCTCGGCCGAGGGACGGAAGAACACGACCGCGACGGCGGTGTCGGCAGAGAGATCGGAGGGCTTCACGTCGGACCCGTTGCGGCGAGGCATCGGCCTAGGCGCCGTTCCCGGGAGGCGCAAGTGCGGCGGACCGCAACCTCACTCCACTACGAGCTTGTAGCCCTGTCCGGGCTTCACCGCCGCGCCGCGCTGCAGGCCGTTGAGCACGAGGAAGCGGTCGACCGCGCGGTCGGGCACGCTCATGCGGCGGGCCAGACCCTCGACGGTGTCGCCGGGAGCGGCGGCGACGATCCGCAGATGCGCCGGCTTGAGGGCGGCGGCCTCCTCCGGCTCGATCGGGCGCAGGCTCTCCAACCAGCGCCGGAAGGCCGGCTCAGGGTCGGTCGCGCCCTTGGCCGCCATGATCATGCGGTAGGTGGTCTCGCCCATGCGGATCGCGGCGAGGCGGAAGGTCCAGTCCTTGCCGCGCGAGAGCGCCGTGACGGCGGAGCGCCCGCCGATGATGCGGTTCTCGACCGAGCCGGCCTCGATGGCGTCGTTCCAGGTCGCACGCAGCACGTCCTCGAGGCTGCGGTCGCCGCTGGCCTCGACCTGATCGAACAGCAGGCGGCGGCTCCCCTCCTGCGTCGTGCCGAGCACGGCGTTGCGGGTGTTCTCGATGGCGAAGGCATCCGGCACCTCGAAGGCGATGCCTAAGCCCGGATGCAGGAAGCGGCGCCCACGGACGAGGCCCTCGCCGGGATTGTCGCCGTAGGCGAGCCCGTCGATCGCCGCGAGGTAGGGGGCGCGGTCGTCGGCGCCGAGACCGGGGGCGCCGATGCGCCGGGCCGCGCGGGTGACGAGGGCGATGCGCTCGGCGGTCGCCGGATGGGTCGCCAGCATGTCGGGCTCGGCCGCGCTGCCGTTGCCGGACTTGAGCGCCATGGTGCGCTGGAGCGCGTCGAGGAAGCGGCCGGCACCGAAGGGATCGTAGCCGGCCTGGGCCAGCACGCGCACGCCGTTGGTGTCCGCCTCCAGCTCCTGCTCGCGGGAGAAGCGGGCGAGGGTGAACTTCGATTGGTTCTCGAGCTGCGCTCCCGTAACCGGATCGTTCAGCACGTCGGCCACGACGCGGCTCACGAGCTGCGAGCGAAGCGCCATCTCGCTGCGGGCGGTGGCGTGGCGCAGGGTCACGTGGGCGATCTCGTGGGCGAGCACCGCCGCAACCTCCGAACTGTCGCTCGCCAGCGCCAGCAGGCCGCGGGTGACGTAGAGCCGGCCGCTCGGCAGGGCGAAGGCGTTGACGACGGGCGAGTCGAGTAGCGTGACCGCGTAACTCTCCTCCGGCCGATCGCTGGCGCGCACCAGCCGATCGGTGATCTCGCTGATCATCCGGTGAGCGGCCGGCGCGCGGTACTCGCCACCGAAGGAGGCCACCAGCTTGGCGTGATCCGACTCGTCCGAGCGGGCGCGTCCCGTCGTCTTGGGCGCCTGCTCGGGCACCTTGATCACCGCCGGCGTGAGCACGCTCCCGGTCTGGTCTGCGGCGCAGGCGGCCAGAAGGCTCACGAGCGCGAGC
The DNA here is from genome assembly GCF_002355515.1 of Methylorubrum populi. Taxonomy (NCBI): domain Bacteria; kingdom Pseudomonadati; phylum Pseudomonadota; class Alphaproteobacteria; order Hyphomicrobiales; family Methylobacteriaceae; genus Methylorubrum; species Methylorubrum populi. The sequence continues at coordinate 3,877,127 of NZ_AP014809.1, forward strand.
AGGGTCCCGGCCTGCGCGCCCGCCCTGACCCCTCGCCTCCGGCGGCGCCCGTCCGCGCTCCGCCATCCTGATTCGTGCTGCCGATCCCCCGTCATGCCGTTCTAGCGCCGCAGCGCCTGCTCCCCCTCGACGACCTCGATGCTTTCGATGCCGGCAAGATCGATGAGCGGTCCCCGCCCGATCTCGATCATGCCGCGGATTCTCACGAGGCGGCCCTTCAGCGTGGCCGCCGACAAACCATGTTCGCTCAGCGTGCGCCAAGTGCGTTTCTGCACCGTTACGGTCAAGCCTTGCTCACCCCGACGGGCGAAGTCGAGATAGGTCCGTGCCGAGCGCTCGCCGACATGGAGGATGCGCCCCTCGATCACCGCGAAACGTCCGGCACGCGCACTCACGGCCGCCACATCGGTCGCGGCGAGCGAACCGCCGGCCCACACGCCGAGCCCGGCCGCCCGGGGCGCCTCTTCGAGGGTGCGGAGCGCCGGACGGCAGAGCGTTTCGGCCTCGCCGGGATCGGCGTAGGCGAGCCCGGCCGCGACCAGCCCCCCGGCGAGATCGACCGGCTCGGCTCCACCGTCGGCCCCGCCCGCGATCCCGTCGGCGCGTCGGCGCCCCCAGCGATCCTCGGGACCGCGCTCGGTCAGCACCAGGGGCACACCCCGGAAGGCCATGAGCCAGGTCCGCGCACCGGCATCGAGCGTCGGCTCGTCGGGCCAGCGCAGGCCGGACAGCACCGCCCGGCGTCCGGAGGCGAGGACCAGCTCGCCCCGGCGCCCGACATCGGCGAGACGATCCTCCCGCGCGGCCGCCGGTCGGCACGTGTCCTCGGCGCGCGGGGCCGCCGAAACGCTGTGGGAACCGACGCTCCAGCCACAGGCGGTCGCGAGGAGCCAAGCCAGGCCGGAAGCGCTGCGGCGGCCTGTTCGACGCCCGCTGGGTCCATCACCGCGCACCATCGTCACCGCCCGCGCTCGGCCTCTCTCGTCCGCCGAGGATGGCCCGCCAAAAGTGCCGGGATCGCGGCACGTCGCGGCCACGAAACCGCACAATCGCGGATTGTCGCCTCGTGAGTCTCCGGTGCCACAGGTCGAAGATCCCCGCTTCCGCAGCGCGTCAGCGGCCCCCTTCCGGCGGGATCCCGGCGGTTGGCGGTCCCGTGCGATGATGCTAAGCCTGCTCAGACGTCTCCGTAGCTCAGCTGGACAGAGCACAGGTTTCCTAAACTCCACAATTGGGCGCCGCGAAGGGAAACCGCGCGGCGGATCCGCTCAAATTCGGGGAAAGCTTACGGCGCTGCGGCGCCCTGCCGATCCCGAGCCAAGCCCGAAACCCCGCAGGGGCCGAGGGAAGGTGTAGAGACTAGACGGGCGGCACCTAAAGGCCTCGCTCAAGGCCCAGGGTGAAGGGATAGTCCAGACCACGAACGCGCGCACAGCGCGGCGGCGAAAGCCGAAGTGGGATGAAACCTGGGGTCGCAGGTTCGAGCCCTGCCGGGGACGCCACTCTTCAATTCTATCTTGTGATTGCAGTTCACCGGACTCTTCGCGCCTGAAGTCTCCTGCGACAACACGCCACGCCATTAACAAATGACATATTGTGCGTGTCGTTGCCGTTGCCGCTTATGCCGGTCTTGCAACAGGAAAGTTTTCGTCCGAAGCATCGCCCAATAGAGCGCGGGCAGAGTGAAGATGGCAGGCCAAAAGACCGATGAGCGCGACGTCCTTCTCGGGCGCCGTATTGCTGAGCAGCGCAAACGCTCGAAACTGACACAACGCGCCGTTGCCGACAGCTTCGGGATGTCGGCCGCTCAGCTCCAGAAGTACGAGAAGGGTGTCAACCGGATCAGCGCCATTCATCTGGCGATACTAAGTCGTCTCACCAATACTCCGGTATCCGATTTTCTCGATGGCATTCCCCATCCCGATCCGGAAATGGAGCGCGGTTTTTCGGACAACGGACAGCATTCTTACACTACCGATCCCTGGTCTGATCTCGCTCGTGCCTTCGCTCGCCAGTTCGTCGAGACGTTCAGCGAGGAACAGCGCCGCGAACTTTCCGCCGCCGTCGAAATCCTGAACCGCGAACTCAAGACCTGACGCTCCAAACCTCGCGCATCGGCTCGAGACCGTGCCCCCGACGCCTTACACTTGCGCCGCGCCGACTGCGCGCCTCAACAGCCATTCCGCAGCGTTCGTTAAAACGGACGATTTCGCCATTCCGGCTTGACCGTCCGACACACCGATGCGACAAGCCGCGCCTCTGGAGACCGGGTCAAGCGCCGTTGCGAAACGAGGCGCGCCCGACAATCGGGGGTGCATGATGCCTCGTTCCGACTATCTCTTCACCAGCGAATCCGTCTCCGAAGGCCACCCCGACAAGGTGAGTGACCGGATCTCGGACACCGTGGTCGATGCCTACCTCGCGGCGATGCCGGAGGCCCGCCTCGGCGTCGAGACGCTGACGACGACGAACCGCGTGGTGATCGCGGGCGAGGTACGCGGCCCCGATTCCGTGACCTTCAAGGACCTGGAAGAACTGACCCGTGAGGCCGTGCGCGACATCGGCTACGAGCAGTCCGGCTTCCACTGGAAGAACAACGACGTCGCCATCCACCTGCACGCGCAGTCCGCCGACATCGCCCAGGGCGTCGACGCCGCCGGCAACAAGGACGAGGGCGCGGGCGATCAGGGCATCATGTTCGGCTACGCCGCCGACGAGACCCCGGCCCTGATGCCGGCCCCGATCTTCTACGCCCACAAGATCCTCAAGGACCTCGCCGACGCCCGCAAGGCCAAGCAGGGCGACGCCGCCAAGCTCGGCCCCGACGCCAAGAGCCAGGTCACCGTGCGCTACGCCGACGGCCGCCCGGTCGAGGTGACGCAGATCGTGCTCTCGACGCAGCATCTCGACGAGTCGCTCGACTCGGCCGACGTGCGCGCCATCGTCGAGCCCTACATCCTCAAGGCCCTGCCGGAGGGTTGGGTCAACGAGAGCACCGTCTGGCACGTCAACCCGACCGGCAAGTTCGTGATCGGCGGCCCCGACGGCGATGCCGGCCTCACCGGCCGCAAGATCATCGTCGACACCTACGGTGGCGCGGCCCCCCACGGCGGTGGTGCCTTCTCGGGCAAGGACCCGACCAAGGTCGACCGTTCGGCCGCCTACGCCGCCCGCTATCTGGCCAAGAACGTCGTCGCCGCCGGCCTCGCCCGCCGCGCCACGATCCAGCTCTCCTACGCCATCGGCGTGGCCAAGCCGCTGTCGATCTACGTCGATCTGCACGGCACGGGCACCGTGGATGAGGCCCGGCTCGAGGGCGTGCTGATGGACGCCCTCGACCTCTCGCCCCGCGGCATCCGCACGGCGCTCCAGCTCAACAAGCCGATCTACGCCCGCACCTCGGCCTACGGCCATTTCGGCCGCGAGCCGGACGCCGACGGCGGCTTCTCCTGGGAGAAGACGGATCTCGCCGGCAAGCTGAAGTCGGCGTTCTGAGCCCGAACCATGATGGGGAGGGATGACGACATCCCTCCCGAGACGGGCGGGACCACGGAGGCCGAACGGGCCTTCTACGGACGCCGCAAGGGCAAGCGCCTCCGGCCGGGCCAGGAGCAGCGCCTCGAAGGAGCGCTGCCGCGCTTGCGCGTCGCGCTGCCCGAGCGCGGCGAATTTCTGGATCCGCCGGCGCTGTTTCCGGTGCCGGTCGACGAGGTCTGGCTGGAGATCGGCTTCGGCGGCGGCGAGCATCTCGCCGCTCAGGCTGAGGCTCATCCACGGGCCGGCATCATCGGCTGCGAGCCCTTCGTCAACGGCGTGGTCAAGCTGCTGCGCGCGGTGGACGAGCGCGCCTTGCGCAACGTCCGCGTCTGGGACGAGGACGCCACAGCGCTGCTTGCCGCTCTGCCGGATGCGAGCCTCGCCCGCGTCTACCTGCTCTATCCCGATCCCTGGCCCAAGCGCCGCCAGCGCAAGCGCCGCTTCGTCTCGGACGCGTCGCTCGCCGAGATCGCCCGGGTGCTGCGCCCCGGCGGCCATTTCCGCTTCGCCAGCGACATCGACGATTATGTCGGCTGGACCCTGGTCCGCGCCGCCCGCTGCCCGCAGCTGCGCTGGACGGCCGAGAGCGCCGACGACTGGCGCCGGCCGTTCCCCGGCTGGCCGGGCACCCGCTACGAGGCCAAGGCCCTCGCCGCCGGTCGGCTGCCGAGCTACCTCACATTCGAGCGCGTCGACCCGGCCTGATTTCGACGCATACCTTGCCGGATGCGTTCCTCTCCCTCGGCGGCAGAGGATGTCCCCCGGAAGGGGTCGGGTGAGGGGAGTGCCGTTTCCGCTGGACCGAGGCCCGCCGAGTACGGCCCCGTCGCGCTGCCCCTCTCCCGTCCGCTCCGCGGACACCCTCCCCCGCAGAGGGGGAGGGTTGAAGAGCCGCGCGCCTCAGCTCGCCTTCGTCTTCGACGCCGTCTTCTTGGCAGCCGCCGGCTTGGCCGCTGCCTTCGTCGCCGTCTTGCTGGTCGTCTTGCGCGCGGCGGGCTTCTTCGCCTCCGCTCCGTCCGCCGCCTTCGCCGCCGTGCGGGCGCGCGTGGCCGTCTTGCGGACCGGCTTCTTGCCCCCGCCCGAGGCGCGCTTGGCGTTGATGAGGTCGATCGCCTGTTCCAGCGTCAGGCTCTCGGCACTTATCGTCTTCGGCAGCGTCGCGTTGACCGAGCCGTCGCTGACATAGGGGCCGTACTTGCCGGCCTTGACCACGAGCGCGGCTCCGTCCGGATGCGGGCCCAGCGCGCGGCCGGGATCGGAGGAGGGGCGCCCGCGCCCGCCGCCCTGCTCCTTGGCGACGATGAGATCGATGGCGCGGTTGGCGCCGATCTCCAGCACGTCGTCGTCCTTGCCGAGATTGGCGTAGGTCTTCCCGTGCTGCACGTAGGGTCCGAAGCGGCCGAGATTGGCCAGGATCGGCTCGCCGGTCTCCGGGTGCTTGGCCACCTCGCGGGGCAGCGAGAGCAGGCGCAGGGCGATCTCCAGCGTCACGCTACCCGGCGTCATGCCCTTCGGCAGCGAGGAGCGCTTGGGCTTCTCCGCACCCTTCTCCGACGAGGCCTCGCCGAGTTGCACGAAGGGGCCGAAGCGGCCGTCGCGCAGGGTCACCGGCAGGCCGGTGGCCGGGTCGTCGCCGAGCACGCGCACGCCGGGCTGGCCGCCCTCGGACGAGGAGCCGTCGCCCTCACCCTCGACGCCGGAGGCCGAGAGCTGGCGGGTGTACTTGCACTCGGGATAGTTCGAGCAGCCGATGAAGGCGCCGAACTTGCCGAGCTTGAGCGAGAGCTGGCCCGAGCCGCAGGTCGGGCAGGCCCGCGGATCGCCGCCATCCGCCTTCTCGGGGAAGATGTGCGGCCCGAGCAGGCCGTTGAGGGCCTCCAGCACCTCGGCGACGCGTAGCTCCTTAGTGCCGCCGATCGCGGCGGAGAAGTCGCGCCAGAAGTCGCGCAGCACCGAGCGCCAGTCGATCTCCGCATTCGAGACCCGGTCGAGCTGCTCCTCCAGGCTCGCGGTGAAATCGTACTCGACGTAGCGCTTGAAGAAGCTCTCGAGGAAGCCGGTGACGAGGCGGCCCTTGTCCTCCGGCTGGAGGCGCTTTTTCTCGATCCGGACGTACTCGCGGTCGCGCAGGGTCTGCAGCACCGCGGCGTAGGTCGAGGGCCGACCAATGCCGAGCTCCTCCATCCGCTTGACGAGGCTGGCCTCGGAGTAGCGCGGCGGCGGCTCGGTGAAGTGCTGGGTCGAGGCGATGCGCTCGCGCTTGAGCGGGTCGCCCGCCGCCATCGCCGGCAGGCGCTTCGAATCCTCATCCTCCTCGTCGTCCTTGCCCTCTTGGTAGAGAGCGAGGAAGCCGTCGAACTTCACGACCTGACCGGTGGCGCGCAGGTCGATCCGCCGCGGGCCGACGCTCGCGGTGACCTCGACGGTGGTGCGCTCCAGCTCCGCCGATTCCATCTGACTTGCGATCGTGCGCGTCCAGATCAGCTCGTAGAGCCGGGCCTGCTCGGGCTCCAGATAGCGGGCGACCTGCTTCGGGAGCCGGCCCATATCGGTCGGGCGCACGGCCTCGTGCGCTTCCTGCGCGTTCTTGGCCTTCACCGAGTATTTGCGCGGGGCGTTCGGCACGTAGTCGTCGCCGAACTCGCGGCCGATCACCCGGCGGGCATCCGAGATCGCCTCGGGCGCCATGTCGACGCCGTCGGTTCGCATGTAGGTGATGATGCCGACGGTCTCGCCGCCGACATCGACGCCCTCGTAGAGCTTCTGGGCGACCCGCATGGTCTGCGCCGGCGCCATGCCGAGCTTGCGCGAGGCCTCCTGCTGCAGCGTCGAGGTGGTGAAGGGCGGCTGCGGGTGGCGCTTGGCCGGCTTGGCCTCGACGGAGGCCACCTGGAAGGTCGCGAGTTCGAGGTCGCGCTTGAACGCCGCCGCCTCCTCGGCATTGCCGACGTCGAGGCGCTGGATGCGCTTGCCGTCGGCGCCGACGAGCCGGGCCTCGAACACGCCGCCGGCTTCCGTCGCCAGCGTGGCGACGATCGACCAGTACTCGCGGGGCTTGAAGCGCTCGATCTCCATCTCGCGCTCGACCACGAGGCGCAGGGCCACCGACTGCACCCGGCCGGCCGAGCGGGCGCCGGGGAGCTTGCGCCACAGCACCGGCGAGAGATTGAAGCCGACGAGATAGTCCAGCGCCCGGCGCGCGAGATAGGCATCGACCAGGGCCTGATCGATCTCGCGGGGCTTGCGCATCGCCGCATCGACCGACGCCTTGGTGATGGCGTTGAAGGTCACCCGCTCGACGGGAATCCCCTTGAGCGCCTTGCGGGCGGAGAGCGCCTCAATGACGTGCCAGGAGATCGCCTCGCCCTCGCGATCCGGGTCGGTGGCGAGGATGAGCTTCTCGGCGCCCTTGATCGCCCTGGCGATCTCGGACACGCGCTTCGAGCCGCGATCCTCCAACTCCCAGACCATGGCGAAGTCGGCCTCCGGATCGACCGAGCCGTCCTTGGCCGGCAGGTCGCGGATATGGCCGAAGGAGGCCAGAACCTCGTAATCGCGCCCCAGGTATTTGTTGATCGTCTTGGCCTTGGCCGGCGACTCGACGACGACGACTTTCATGAACCTCTGCCTCTCGCCAGAGCCTCACCGCGGGTACGGTTTTGGGGATGGCGCGGATAGCGTACCGGTCGGGGGCCGGCTCTCGCGCCGCGCAGAAGTGGGTGAGCGGCGCGGCGTTGTCAAATCTGGAGGACGGGCGAGGCTCCCTCTCAAATCCCCGCGTACCACTCGTAGCCGCGGTCTTCCCAGTAGCCGCCGTTGCCGTCGCCAATCCCCTTGAGGCTGTCGGCCACCTCGATCCGCATGACGTATTTGGCCTGCTTGTAACCGAGCTGGCGCTCGACCCGCAGGCGCAACGGGGCACCGTTCGAGACCGGCAGAGCCCGGCCGTTGAGATCGTAGGCGAGGATCGTCTGCGGGTGGTAGGCGTCGGTGAGATCGATGCTCTCGTAGTAGCGCACCGGCGTGCCCTGCGCCGCCTCGCCCGCGTCCGCCGGGGCCTCGTCACCGGCGGCCTTCGAGTCGGTGGCCTGATTCTCCGCGCCCTCCGGGCGCGACTCCATGCCCGGATTGGCGGACTTCTCCGCCGGCTTCTCTTCGGGCTCGTCGGGCTCCTCGCTTGCGGCGTATTCCATCGTGTCGGCGCAGTGGAACACGATGTAGCGGGCGTTCGGCTTGAGGCCGGCACGCTGCAGCACCTCCGAGAGCGGGACGCCGGTCCACTTGCCGATGGCGCTCCAGCCCTCGACGCAATCGTGCCGCGTCGTCTGGGTGCGGGCGGGCAGCGCCCGCAGGTCGGCGAGGCTCAGATCCTGCGGCCGCTCGACGAGGCCGTCGACGCGAAGCTTGAATCCGTCGAACCCCCTGGCGGCGAGCGCCTTGTAGGCCCTGTCCGGCGGGTCGATCGTGCCGTTCGGCTTGAACCAGGGCGAGATCTGCGAGTCCGGAAATTCCTTGGCCAGGGAAGCCGGGGTCAGCAGCAGGCGCTGCACGAACAGGTTGGCATCCTCGCCGGCCTTCAGCGCCCGCTGCCCCGTGGGGCTCGCGGCGAAGCGGTCGCAGCCGCCGAGCGCCGAGACGCCGAACAGGCCCGCGGCGGCCGTGAGAAAGCCGCGGCGATGGGGCTTCGGAATCGACAGGCGGGATCTCTCGGAGCGGGGTTTCATCGGCTCTCTCCCGATCCGGCGGGAAGCTTTCGGCGCTCGATCACGAACCAGCCGGTGATCATGCTGCGCATGTTGTTGGCCACGCCGGAGAGCAGGACGAGCAGGACGTGGACGATCACGAACAGCACCAGCAGGTTCGTGACGATGAAGTGGATCGTGCGCGCCGATTGCCGGCCGCCGAACAGGTCTGGCAGGGGCACCACGGCGTTGACGCCGGGCGACATCGACAGGCCGGTGAGTAGCATCAGCGGCAGCAGCACGGCGACGACGACGAGATAGGAGAGCTTCTGCAAGACGTTGTAGCGCTTGGCCTCGTCGCCTTCCGGGAAGTGCAGGGTCAGGTGCTCGCGGATCGAGGAACCGAACCCGCGCATCTGGTCGCCGTCGGGGATGAGGCGGCGGCGCAGCTGGCCGGTACTGAAGCCGTAGACGAGGTAGATCAGCCCATTGATGACGAAGGCCCAGGCGAACAGGAAGTGCCAGCGTCGCCCCGTGGCGAGATCCTGATGCGCCGGCAGGGTCGCCCAGGACGGGAAGGCGCGCCCCGCCGGCTGGCCGTTGAGGTTCGACAGCCCGAGCACGCCCGTGGTGTCGAAGGTGTGGCCGGCGACGTAGACGATGCCGCGGGGCGTGCCGTCGTCCCGCTGGTCGTCGGTGATGGCGACGAACGGCCTGTCGAAGGTCGAGGCCGCGCCCCAGTAGAGCGCCGGATGGGCGTTGAAGATCTGCAGGCCGCTCATCAGGAGGATGGCGAGGCAGACCACGTTGATCCAGTGCGCCAGCCGGATGACCAGCGGATGGCGGAACATCCAGCGCCGCCGCACCGTCTCCACGATGTCCGGCCCCGAGAGCGTCGATCCTGCGGCCACCGCGCGCTGTTCCTTCGCTGAAGCCTTCTCCGCCGGATCCGAGGACCGGCCGGTGCGGGGAAGGTAAGCCTTCGTTCCACACGAAAAAGCCCGCCCGGTTTAACCGGGCGGGCCGCGCACCGCCTAGACGGCACGCCGATAACAGTCCGGTGACGGGCCGGTTACATGCCGCCCGCGCCGGACTCCATGCCGGATCCGGAATTCATGCGCTTCGAACGCATCATCTTCTTGCTCTTCATCGGCTTTTTCATCTTCTTGGAGCTGCGCTTCATCGGGCGCTGCTCCTGCCCCATGTCGTCGCCCATGGCGCCCTGCTGCATTTGGCCGCCCATCTGATTGCCCATCTGGCCGCCCATGCCGGGCTCCATACCGCCCCGCTGCATGCCCTGGGCGTAGGCGCCGGACGAGAGGGCAAGACCGAGCGAGAGCGCGCCGGCGGTCAGGAGAAGTCGCGTATTCATGGGCTTCCTTTCGTTTCCGGGCGAGCGGATGAAGACCGCGGACAGCCTTCGGCCGCTTCGAAACCCAACAGATGTTGGAAGAACGGAAGCGAAACCGGATCGTTCAAATTTTCCTCGATCACGGGCTCGCGATAACGAAGAAAATCTCTTCGCCGCGACCGGAGGAGACGGTTCTCCCCAATGTGCTGGGGGCCGTTGCGGCGGGGCCGGCTCTGCGTCTTGCCGGGCCCCGCCCGGACACCTATAGCCCTCGACCGACGCAATGATCTCCGCATGACCGCTCAAACCGCACCCGCCTTCCCGCACCGGCACCTGCTCGGCATCGAAGGCCTGAGCCGTCCGGACATCGAATCGCTCCTGGAGCGCGCCGACGCCGCGGTCGCCCTGTCGCGGCAGGTCGAGAAGAAGCGCAACGTCCTGCGGGGCCGCACGCAGATCAACCTGTTCTTCGAGCCCTCGACCCGGACGCAATCCTCGTTCGAGCTGGCGGGCAAGCGGCTCGGCGCCGACGTGATGAACATGTCGGTGGCCTCGTCCTCGGTGAAGAAGGGCGAGACCCTGATCGACACCGCCGCGACCCTGAACGCCATGCGGCCCGACATCATCGTGGTGCGCCACCATGCGGCGGGCGCGGTGCATCTGCTGGCGCGCAAGGTCGATTGCGCCGTGGTGAATGCGGGCGACGGCGCCCACGAACACCCGACCCAGGCGCTGCTCGACGCGCTCACGATCCGCCGCAACAAGGGCGGCATCGAGGGGCTGCGGGTCGCGATCTGCGGCGACGTCCTGCATTCGCGAGTCGCGCGCTCCAACATCATCCTGCTCCAGGCGCTGGGGGCGCGCGTGCGGGTGATCGGCCCCTCGACGCTGCTGCCCACCGGCATCGCGCGCTTCGGCGTCGAGGTGTTCACGAACATGCGCGAGGGGCTGAAGGGCTGCGACATCGTGATGATGCTGCGGCTCCAGCGCGAGCGCATGAACGGCTCCTTCGTCCCCTCGGTGAAGGAGTATTTCCGCTATTACGGTCTCGACGGCGACAAGCTGGCGCTGGCCAAGCCCGACGCGCTGGTGATGCATCCCGGCCCGATGAACCGCGGCGTCGAAATCGCCTCCGACATCGCCGACGGGGCGCAGTCGCTGATCCGCGAGCAGGTCGAGATGGGCGTCGCCGTGCGCATGGCCGTGCTGGAAGCGCTGGCGACCCACCTGCCGAACGGGTGAGGCTCAGCGCTTGACATGCCGCCGCGCGACTTTGAGCTTGATATCCAGGTCATTCGGCGACGCTTGGTGCAGGAGGGATGGCAGTTGCGGCCCTCTCGGGACCACACGACATCTATGTGCTTCCCGGCCGACCCCATGTGGCGGTCCCAAGGGGACGCGGACAACTTTCACCGGGGACGGCGCGCGCCATCGCACGCAATGCAGGCTGGCTCGATGGGAGTGACAAGTCGTGACGGCGTATATCGGCATTCTGGAGAAAGAGCCCGAAACGCTTTGGGGAGTCTGGTTCCCGGATCTTCCCGGCTGCATCGCCGCCGGCGAGACGGCCGACGAAACGGTCGCCCAGGCCAGTGAAGCTCTTGGCCAGTGGCTCACCCTCGCGCACGAGGACGGGCGGGCGCCGTCTCGACCCCGTACCATCGAGGAGCTTCGCTCGGACGCGGATTTCGCCGAGGCGATGGCGTCCGAGCATCTTGCGATGCTCGTCCGGCCCCCAATCGACGAACTCGATCTGGACGAGCGTCGGATGCATGTCATTGACACGACCGCTGAACAACGCGGCCTGAGCCGGCGCAGCCTCGTTCGTGAACTTGTCCTGAAACAGATTGCGAGTTGATGGTGCGGTCGCTCCTCCTCTCCAACGCCCACCTCCTCGACCCCGCGACCGGCCGCGAGGGCCCCGGCGCCGTGCTCGTGCGCGACGGCCGCATCGCCGATGTCGCCTGGGGCGCCGCGCCCGGCGCACCGGAGAATTGCGAGACGATCGCCTGCGGCGGGCTCACCCTCAGCCCCGGCCTGATCGACCTGCGCGCCTTCGTCGGCGAGCCCGGCGCCGAGCACCGCGAGACCCTGGCCTCGGCAAGCGCCGCGGCGGCCGCGGGCGGCGTGACGACGCTGGTCTGCATGCCCGACACCAACCCCGTCATCGACGGGCCGGCCATCGTCGATTTCGTGCTCCGCCGCGCCCGCGACACGGCGAGCGTCAACGTCCTGCCGGCTGCCGCCATCACCAAGGGGCTGGCGGGGCGCGAGATGACCGAGTTCGGCCTGCTGGCGGAGGCCGGCGCCGTCGCCTTCACCGATGGGCTGAAGGCGGTCACCAACGCCCAGGTGATGCGCCGGGCGCTCACCTATGCCCGCGATTTCGGCGCGCTGCTGATGCAGCATGTCGAGGAGCCGGACCTCGTCGGCGACGGCGTGATGAACGAGGGTGAGATGGCCTCGCGCCTCGGCCTGCTCGGCATCCCCCGCGAGGCCGAGACGGTGATGCTGGAGCGCGACATCCGCCTCGTGCGCCTCACCGGCGGGCGCTACCACGCGGCGATGATCTCAACCGCCGACTCGGTCGAGATCGTGCGGCGGGCCAAGGAAGCGGGCCTGCCCGTCACCTGCGGCGTCTCGGTCAACAACCTCGTGCTCAACGAGGGCGACATCGGCCACTACCGCACCTTCTGCAAGCTCTCGCCGCCGCTGCGCCGCGAGGACGACCGGGCGGCGGTGATCGCCGCGCTCAACGAGGGCGTGATCGACGTCATCGTCTCCGACCACAACCCGCAGGATGTCGAGACCAAGCGCCTGCCCTTCGCCGAGGCCGCCGACGGCGCGCTCGGCATCGAGACGCTGCTCGGGGCGAGCCTTCGCCTGCTGCATACCGGTGACGTGACGCTGACGACGCTGCTCAACGCGCTCTCAGCCAACCCGGCCAGGCTGCTCGGCCGCGAGGCCGGACGCCTGGACAAGGGCGCGCCCGCCGATCTCGTGCTGATCGACCCCGACCTGCCCTACGTCCTCGACAAGCGGCAGCTGAAGTCGCGCTCCAAGAACTCGCCCTTCGACGAGGCCCGGCTCCAGGGCGCGGCGGTGCTGACGCTCGTCGGCGGCCGGATCGTCCACCGCTCCGATCTCTCGGCCCTCGCCGCATGACCACTCTGCTCGCGGCCGGCTGGCCGGCCCTCATCGCCGCGCTTGTCGTCGGCTACGCCTGCGGCGCGATTCCCTTCGGCCTGATCCTGACGAAGGTCGCCGGTCTCGGCGACGTGCGGGCGATCGGCTCGGGCAATATCGGCGCGACCAACGTGCTGCGCACCGGACGCAAGGGCCTCGCCGCGGCGACCCTTCTCTGCGACGCGCTGAAGGGCACGCTGCCAGTGCTCGCCGCCGGCCATTGGGGTGAGGGACCGGCACTGGCCGCCGGGCTCGGCGCCTTTCTCGGCCATCTCTTCCCGGTCTGGCTCGGCTTCAAGGGCGGCAAGGGGGTGGCGACCTTCATCGGCGTGCTGCTCGCGCTGAGCCCGCTGACGCTTCTCGCCTTCGCCGCGATCTGGCTCGGACTGGCCTTTGCCCTGAAATACTCCTCGCTCGCGGCGCTCGCGGCCTCCGCCGCCACGCCCCTCGTGCTGTGGATGCTCGGACACGGAGCGGTTGCATCGCTCTTTCTCATACTCGCGGCGCTGCTATGGTGGAAGCACGCGCCCAATATTCGCCGACTCGCCGCCGGCACCGAGGGCCGGATCGGGCAGAAGGGCTGAGGACGGCCCCTCCCGTCAGGAGGGGGACCGGATGCAGCTCACCGACGGACAACGCCTCGATTGGCTCCGCCTGATCCGCACCGACGGCATCGGCCCGCGTACCTTCCGCGGCCTGATCAACCGATTCGGCAGTGCGGCCGCCGCGCTCGACGCCCTGCCGGACCTGACGAAACGCGCCGGCAAGCGCGCCGTACCGTCCTCGAAGGCGGCGGCCGAGCGTGAGATGGCCGCCGCCGCCCGCCTCGGCATCCGCTTCCTCGCCATGGGGGAGGCGGCCTATCCGAAGGCGCTGCACGCCACCGAGACCGCCCCGCCGCTGATCGCGGTGCGCGGTGATCCGGCTGCACTTCTGAAGCCATCGGTGGCGATCGTCGGCTCGCGCAACGCGTCGACGGCGGGTCTCGCCTTCACCGAGCGGCTTGCCCGCGGCCTCGGCGAGGCCGGCCTTGTCGTGGTGTCGGGGCTCGCCCGCGGCATCGATGCCCGCGCCCATAAGGCGACGCTCGCCACCGGCACCGTCGCGGTCCTCGCCGGCGGTCAGGACCGGATCTATCCGGAGAACCATGCCGGCCTCGTCGAGGAGATCGTCGGCGCGGGCGGCGCGGTGGTCGCCGAGATGCCGATGGGCTGGGTTCCGCGCGGGCGCGACTTCCCGCGCCGCAACCGCATCATCTCGGGGCTCAGCCTCGGCACGGTCGTCGTGGAAGCCGCGCGCCGCTCCGGCTCGCTCATCACCGCCCGCTTCGCGCTGGAGCAGGGCCGTGAGGTTTTCGCGGTTCCGGGCTCCCCGCTCGATCCGCGGGCGGAGGGCACCAACGACCTGATCCGAGAGGGAGCGACGCTGGTCGGCGAGGTCGAGCACGTCCTGTCCGTTCTCGCCCCGCTGATGGACGGGGGGCCGCCGCCGGCGGACGGCCTGAACGACCGCCCCGAGGCGTCGGGCACGCCCGATTACTGGGACGAGATCGACCTCGACGGGAGCGCAGGAACCGTCATGCCGCTCTTCGCCGAATTGGCCGGCCCGGCCGACCCGCTCCCCGAGCCCCAGGATGACCGAGCCCGGCTGATCGCGTGCCTCAGCCCCACCCCGGTCGGGACCGACGAGCTCGCCCGCTCGTCCGGCCTGCCGGTGCGGATCGTGCAGACGACGCTGCTCGAACTCGAACTCGACGGCCGGATCGAGCGGCACGGAAGCGGAACGGTCTCGTTGGCGTCACGGGCATGAGCCGGCGATCCCATCGTGCAGAGGAGGCAGGCGGCGAAGCGACCATGTCATCAGTTGTCGACCACCATCGCCGAGAGACGGCTCGTCCTCTGCCGCCCGGCTTTTCTGCCGGCCGAGATGAGAGACTGGAGCCCTTCAGACACCGCGACCGCATCAAGCGCAGAGCGCGGATAAACAAAAATCGTTTCATCCGGCGCGTGGACTTAAGACTCCATCAAACACCCCGCATTGCCCTTGTGGCGAATCACGATTATTCGGCCGCAATCCAGTTTCGGTTCGGCTACAAGAGTCGACATCGGTAATTCCGCGAAGCCCCCGAATGAGGCGGCACGCGGGCGGGGGCTCGAAAGCGGTGGCGCGGTTTCTTCGTCTTGCTCGGATGCGGAAGGCCCTTGCGGGACATCCGCGGCGGCTCGTCGGCACGACGGCACTGATACTGGGGCTCACCCTGTCCTCGACCGCGGTTCTCGCCTACGCCGACCTGCTGCCGGCGAGCCTCGATCTCGACATCGATCTCGGCCTGTTCGAGGGCGCCGCTCCGGCCGGCCTTCCGCACGTCGCCCAGAAGATCGCGCTGGGCGGGCCGCTGACCATCGTCGCGTTCGGCTCCTCCTCGACCGAGGGCATCGGCGCGAGCCATCCTGCCGCCGCCTATCCCGCCCGCCTCGAAGCCGGGCTGCGGCACGCCCTGCCGCATCTCGGCGGCAGGATCACCGTGACCAACCGCGGCATCGGCGGCGAGGCCGTGGACGAGATGCTGGCCCGGCTCGACCGGGACGTCATCGCGCCCCGGCCCGATCTCGTAATCTGGCAGACCGGCAGCAACGATCCCCTGCGCGGCGTCTCCCTCGACCATTTCCGCGAAGCGACCGAGACCGCGCTGGAGCGCATCCGCGCGGCGGGCATCGACGTGGTGCTGATGGAGCCGCAATGGTGCCCGGCGCTGGACGCCACGCCCGGCGCCGACCGGTTTCGCGACGCGGTGCGCGCGCTGGGCCACGACCTCGACATTCCGGTGATCCGCCGCTCGGACCTGATGCGCGACTGGATCGGACAGGGCCGGCTGACCCGCACCGAACTCTTCGCGAGCGACGGCCTCCACATGGCGGATGGCGGCTACGCCCTGCTCGCCGAGGCGGCGCAGGACACGGTGCTCGACGGCGCCGAGGCGGCGCCCGTCGCCGTCGCCGCGGCGGGGGCGGATTGAGGCACTCCCTCGGGGCGGCCCGCATCGCCCGTTGTCTCGCCGCCGGCCTGCTGCTCGCGGCCGCACCCGCCGGAGCGGCCGACACGCGCCTGCTGGCCGAAAACCCGCGCTACGCCCGCAACCCGACCTGTGCCGAGGTGACCGTGGTGGCGCCCGGCCGCCGCCCCGGCACCCATCCGCTCGACGACCGGATCAGCCCCAACCCGGCCCTGTCGCCGATGAGCCAGGGCGACAGCGCGATCTGCTTCGCCTACGCCACCGCCGACATGATCTCGCAGCGCGTCGGCATCACCGTCTCGGCGCTGGATGTGGCCACCCGCTACTACTTCGCGGACCCGGCCGGCCTGCTGCACAGCCGCGATCGCGCCCTGCGGAGCTACCTGCGCCGGCATCCCGACCTCGCGGAGGAGATCGCCGAGAGCCGCAACGACACCGAGGCGAGCCGCGAGCGGAACCCTGGGCGAAAACCCTTCTTCGACAAGCTGGAGGACGGGCAGGAGGAGACGGCGGCGCTCCTCTACAATCTCGGCGGCCTGTGCACGGACCGGGACCTGCCCTCCTACGACGGCTACGGCCAGCACGCCCGCACCCTCAGTGCCCTGCGCTGGCGCAGCCGCGTCGCCGCCCCCAAGATCTCCTGGCGCAGCCTCGGCGGAACGGTGCCCCGGCTGCGGGACCCGGCCACCGACGCCTTCAACGCGGGCTGGATCACCCATGTCGAGCGGCGCTGCCGGCGAAGACCGCTGCCGGTTCCCCTGATCCCGGTCTCGGACGCGATCGCCGATAACCAGCTCGACTTCATGGACAAGGCGGCGCGCCGCGAGCCCGGCCTCGCGGCCGGCAGCGACCGGCTGATGGCGATGATCGACTACGCCCTCGATCGGGGCCGCCTGCCGGTGATCGGCTATTCCTGGTACGTGCTGGAGGAGCGGCTTCCGAAGGACCCGGACATCGCCGCCGACCATTCGAGCCCGATCATCGCCCGGCGCAAGGCCGGCGGG
This sequence comes from Methylorubrum populi, assembly GCF_002355515.1. Classification (NCBI taxonomy): domain Bacteria; kingdom Pseudomonadati; phylum Pseudomonadota; class Alphaproteobacteria; order Hyphomicrobiales; family Methylobacteriaceae; genus Methylorubrum; species Methylorubrum populi. The sequence goes on from NZ_AP014809.1 coordinate 3,893,900, forward strand.
CGATGCCAGTACCATCTGCAGGACAATACCGGCGAGTACTGCGCCCGGATGCGACCGGACATCGCCAAGCGCTGCGATCTCGGCCGGGTCTGGCTCGACGAGGACGAGTTGCGCGCCTCGCTCTACAGCGTGATCTATCTGCGGTAGGTCTTTCGGGACAGAGGATACGGACCGGGATTGGGCTTATGACGATCGAGATCGGCTTTCTCGTCTTTCCCCGGGTGCAGCAGCTCGACCTGACCGGCCCCTACGAGGTGCTGGCGATGGTGCCGGGCACCCGCGTCCATCTCGTGGCGAAGACCCTGGAACCGGTCGCGAGCGCCACCGGTCTCGTGCTGACGCCGACGGTCAGCTACGCCGAATGCCCGGCCCTCGACGTGATCTGCGTGCCGGGCGGCAGCGGGGTGAACCCGCTGATGGAGGATGCCGAGACCCTCGACCTCCTGCGCCGTCAGGCGGCGAGCGCGCGCTACGTCACCTCCGTCTGCACCGGCGCCCTGGTGCTCGGCGCGGCGGGCCTCCTGCGCGGCCGGCGCGCCACAACACACTGGGCGGCGCATGACCTGCTCGCCGCCTTCGGGGCGATCCCGACGCAGGGACGCGTGGTGCGCGACGGCAAGCTGATCACCGGCGGCGGCGTGACCGCGGGCATCGATTTCGGCCTGACGCTCGCCGCCGAACTGACCGACGAGGCGACGGCGAAGGCGATCCAGCTTCACCAGGAATATGCCCCGGCCCCGCCCTTCGACGCCGGGCGGCCGGAGAGCGCCGGGCCCGACATCCTCGCGGCCGCCCGCGAGCGGCTGTCGGCGACGCGACGTGAACGGGAAGAGATCGTGGCGCGGATCACTCGATCCGGCGCGTGATCTTGCGGACGTCCGTGTCCGGAAGCGTCGCGCGGTCGGACCGCTTCGGCTGACGCCGCGCCGTGATGGGAGGGGCGGTCAGAACCGGTCCGCGTCGGTCTCCTGCGCCGCATCCAGCAAGCCGCCCATCACATCGAGGCAGCTCTGCAGGATGTAGGCGGCGGCGAGCTTATCCACGAGTTCGCCGCGGCGCGCCCGGGACGCGTCCGCTTCGAGCAGCGTCCGGGTGACGGCGGCGGTGGAGAGCCGCTCGTCGAAGAACAGGACCGGCAGCGGCAGCAGCGGCTTGAGGTTGCGGGCGAAGCTCCGGCTCGACTGCGCCCTCGGCCCTTCCGAGCCATCCATGTTGAGCGGCAGGCCGATCACGAGACCGCCGACGGCGTGAGTGGCGCAGAGCGCCACGATCCGCTGCGCGTCCGGTGTGAACTTCACCCGACGGATGGTCTCCAGCGGCGACGCGATCTGCCGGCCGACATCGGACAGGGCGAGGCCGATGGTCTTGGTGCCGAGGTCGAGCCCGATCAGGCGCGGTGCGCCGGCCGAGGCTTCGGCAAAGGCTGCGATCTCGTCCCGGTTCACGAAGCAAGGGCTCCGAGTTGCTCCAGGGCCGCCGCGTCGTCGCCCTCGAAGGTCGCCGGCAGCGGACCTTCCCCGTCACCGAGGATGTGCAGGATCTCGAGACCCTGAAGCCCGCGCAGGAAGGCCGCCAGGTCGGCGCCGCCGAAATGCACCGTCTCCAGATCGGCGCACAGCACCCAGATGTCGTATTCGGGAAAGCCGGGCGTCACGTCGAAGAACAGGAAGTCGCCCCGCTCGGTCTGCCCGAAGAAGCAGGCCCGCTCCATCAGCTCGGCATCGGCGTCACCCTCGATGGTGAAGCGGTGCGGTTCGTCGCTGTCCCCGTCGCGCAGGCCGTCGAGGGCGAGCGCGACGCCATGCGAGATCAGGTGCGCGCGCGAGCTGAGATCGGCCGCCTCCACCGGAACGGGGGTGAAGATACGCAGATGCCCGCCGACCCGCCCGGCGCCGCATTCCCGCGCGAAGCTGCGGTAGCTCTGAGGGAGGGGAAAGCCGAGCTCCGCCTCGGCCCGGGCGAGATCCGCCTCGCTCGACGTCAGGCCCGGACGGAAGCTCCGGAAGACGCTGTCCCACATGCCCCGTCCTCCCTGCACCCCGATGATACGGTCACCGCCCGATCGCAGCGGATGCCGTATCGGGCAGCCCGCGTGTCGCGTGGGCGACGCCTGCATCCACCATCCCGAAGGGGATCGCCCGGATCCGGGTATGGGAGAGGGCTTACGCCCGCCCGCGCGGACTTGTCCACCGCGCAGATTAACCAAGCCGGACGGTTGCCCTCGCCGAGATGGAGCGACAAACGGAAAGCGGTGTTAATGGTTCGTTAACCACACCGGAGCCGCTCCGCCCATGCCGCCCGCCGCACGCCCCGGACAAGGCCGCTTCTCGCGGCAGCACGCTCTGATGCTGGTGCTCGCCCTGGAGATCCTCGTCGTCGGTGCCTACAACGCCGACCGCTACCGCCGGCCCGGCATCAGCGTGGACGTGCCGGCGACCCGGGGCCATGTCATCGTCTGAACGCACTGAAGGGCGGCCCTCCGCCGTCGGCGTTGCTCCTGCGCGAAGGCGGGTGCTATAGCCCGGCGCATTCCGGGCAGGGCTCATTTCCGCCCGAGCAGGCAAGGCGGCATGTCGGTCGACGAAAAGACGGTACGGCGCATCGCGCATCTGGCCCGCATCGCGGTGGCCGACGAGGATGTCGCGCCGCTGCAGGGCGAACTCAACGCGATCCTCGCCTTCGTGGAACAGCTCGGCGCGGTCGATGTCGCCGGCGTCGAGCCGATGACCTCCGTCACCCCGATGCGCATGAAGAAGCGCGCGGACGTGGTGAATGACGGCGGCCGGGCGAGCGACATCGTCGCCAACGCCCCCGAGACCGAGGACAACTATTTTCTCGTGCCGAAGGTCGTCGAGTAAGGTTTCTCGGCATCGTCGGAGCGGTTTCTCCGGCCCCTCGCGGAGGCGAACCAACGCCCGCGGGGCCGGGCGCGTAGGTCTGGAACGGGCATGACGGCACTCAACGAACTCACCCTGGCCGAGGCCCGCGACGGGCTGAAGGCCAAAGACTTCTCGGCCCGCGAGATCGCGCAGGCGCATCTCGACGCGATCGATCGGGCGAAGGCGCTCAACGCCTACATCGTCGCGACGCCCGACCGCGCCCTGAAGATGGCCGATGTGTCGGACGAGAAGATCGCCAAGGGCGAGGCGCGGCCCCTCGAAGGGCTGCCGCTCGGCATCAAGGACCTGTTCGCGACGCAAGGCGTCCACACGACGGCGGGGTCGAAGATCCTCGAAGGGTTCGAGCCGCATTACGAGTCGAACGTCTCGTCCCAGCTCTGGCGCGACGGCGCGGTGATGCTGGGCAAGCTCAACCTCGACGAGTTCGCCATGGGCTCGTCCAACGAGACCAGCGCCTACGGCAAGACGATCTCGCCCTGGCGCCGCCAGGGCTCGGACACGCCGCTCGTGCCCGGCGGCTCGTCCGGCGGTTCGGCGGCGGCGGTGGCCGCGCATCTGTGCCTGGGCGCCACCGCGACCGATACCGGCGGCTCGATCCGCCAGCCGGCGGCCTTCACCGGCACGGTCGGCATCAAGCCGACCTACGGCCGCTGCTCGCGCTGGGGCATCATCGCCTACGCCTCCTCCCTCGATCAGGCCGGCCCGATCGCCCGCACGGTGCAGGATTGCGCGATCCTGCTCGGCTCCATGGCCGGCCACGACCCGCGCGACACCACCTCCGTCGATCTGCCGGTTCCGGATTTCGAGGCGGCGATCTCGCGGGGCGTGAAGGGGCTCACCATCGGCATCCCGAAGGAGTACCGGGTCGAGGGCATGCCCGCCGAGATCCAGCGGCTCTGGGACCAGGGCGCGGACTGGCTGCGGGAGGCCGGCGCGACCGTGCGCGAGATCTCGCTGCCGCACACGCAATACGCCCTGCCGGCCTACTACATCGTCGCCCCGGCGGAAGCCTCCTCGAACCTCGCCCGCTACGACGGCGTGCGCTACGGCCTGCGCGTGCCCGGCAAGGACATTGCCGGGATGTACGAGAACACCCGCGCCGCCGGCTTCGGCCGCGAGGTGAAGCGGCGCATCATGATCGGCACCTATGTCCTCTCGGCGGGCTACTACGACGCCTATTACGTCCGGGCGCAGAAGATCCGCACGCTGATCAAGCGCGACTTCGAGCAGGCCTACGCCTCCGGCATCGACGCGATCCTGACGCCCGCCACCCCGTCGGCGGCCTTCGGCATCGGTGAGATGGCCTCGGCCGACCCGGTCGAGATGTACCTCAACGACGTGTTCACGGTGACGGTGAACATGGCCGGGCTGCCGGGCATCTCGGTGCCGGCCGGCCTCGACGCGCAGGGCCTGCCGCTCGGCCTCCAGCTGATCGGGCGCCCCTTCGACGAGGAGACGCTGTTCGCCGCCGCGCAGACGATCGAGAACGCGGCCGGGCGGATCAGCCTGCCGAAGGCGTGGTGGGCGTGAACGCGGCTCCCGTCGTCCCGGTCTATTCCTTCTCGGTCTGGATCCAGGCCGGGTTCGATCCCCTGCTGATCGCGGTCGCGGTCTTCCTCGGCTGGAAGGCGGATCAGTTCGGCAAGGTGTTCATCGCGGCGATCGCCGCGCTGGCGATCTCGGTTCTGTTCGCATGGCTCGTCACGCGGATCGGCCTGCCCTGGCCGGCCCCGGTCGCGGCCGACCTGCCGACCTTCTTCCCGGTGCGCACGGTGTCGGCGTTTCTGTGGGCGGCACTCGGGTACGGGGCGCGGCGGGTGCTGAAGCGCTAGCGCATCGTGCTGGAAATCGGATCCAGCACGATGCGCTAGGCTTTTGTTTTTGCATCATCTTTTTCTGAATGCCGGAAACCACCTTTCGGGATGATGCTCTAGAGGCGCGCTTCGATGCCGTCGCGATTCCTGAATGACCCTCCGAGGCCGCTTCGCGGCGCCTCAGGACGAGGTGGTTGGGTGGGATAAGCCGGCTCGCGCAGACGGGCGCCTGGCCAGAAGCTGCACTCTGTCCCAATCCTCGACGATCCGTGCTTCCTTCTTGGCGCGGCTCCAACTCTTGATCCGGCGATCGGGCGCGGTTGCATCGGTGATGCGATCGAATCACTCGGCATAGATCAGCGTCACCGGGCGACGGTGATCGTTTTAGCCGACATGCGTTCCGGCTCAGTGATCCGAGAACCGCTCGTCGAGTGCTTCACCGCGAGCCGACATAGTCGCTGCCGTCGGCACAACGCAGCATGTCGACGAAGGCGGTCAGAGTAGCCTCGGCAGAATGCGGAAGGTTGCGCCCCTTTCCCGGATTCGCGCCCCCCGGCTCAATCGCGATGGAAGTCGCTCCCGCTCCTCATGCTGAGGTGCGCGCGGCACGCGCGCCTTGAAGCACGCGCGCCGCTCCTTCCATCCACTACTCCGCCGGCACCGAGTGACCGTGCCCGGCCCTGTGGGTGTCCTCCGGCGCGGCCTCGGCATTCTCGCCCGCGGCCACGTCCTTGCGCCGGAACAGGCGCATCACCACGACGAAGAAGACCGGCACGAAGAACACCGCGAGGACGGTCGCCGAGATCATGCCGCCCATCACGCCGGTGCCGATGGCCTGCTGGCTCTTCGAGGAGGCGCCGGTGGCGATCGCCAGCGGCACCACGCCGAAGATGAAGGCGAGCGAAGTCATCACGATCGGGCGGAAGCGGAGCGTCGCTGCCTCGATCGTCGCCTGGACGATGTTGGTGCCCGGCTTCCACAGGTCGCGCGCGAACTCCACGATCAGGATCGCGTTCTTGGCCGACAGACCGATGATCGTGATGAGCCCGATCTTGAAGTAGACGTCGTTGGGCATGCCGCGCAGGTACACCGCCGCCACCGAGCCGATCACGCCGAGCGGAATGACGAGCAGCACCGAGACCGGGATCGCCCAGCTCTCGTAGAGCGCGGCCAGACACAGGAACACGATCAGCACCGACAGGGCCAGCAGCAGCGAGGCCTGGGAGCCCGCCTTCTTCTCCTGTTCCGACTGGCCGGTCCAGGTGTAGCCGAAGCCCTTCGGCATCCGCGTCATCAGCCGCTCCATCTCGGCGATGGCATCGCCCGAGGTGTAGCCGGCGGCCGGCTCGCCGGTGAAGCGGACCGACTGGTAGCCGTTGAAGCCGACGATCTGGCTCGGGCCCATGCTCCACTTCAGGTCGGCGAAGGAGGACATCGGCACCATCGTGCCCTGGCTGTTCTTCACCGCGTAGTTGAGGATGTCCGTCGCCTGCATGCGCTGCAGCTGCTCCGCCTGCACGTAGACGCGCTGCATCTTGCCGAGGTTCGGGAAGTCGTTGGTGTAGACCGAACCGAGATTGACCTGGATCGCGTCGTTGATGTCCTCGAACTTCACACCGAGCGCAGCCGCCTTCTCGCGGTCGATGATCAGCTCGGCCTGGGGTGCCGGCGGAAGGCCCTCGATCTTGACCGCTTTCAGGATCGGGCTCTGCCGGGCCATCGCCAGCAACTGGGCCTCCGCGGCGGCGAGCGCCGAGTAGCCCTTCTGCGCCCGGTCCTGCAGGCGGAAGGAGAAGCCCGCCGCGTTGCCGAGGTTGTCCACAGGCGGCGGCTCCTGGGCATCGACGACGGCGTCGCGGTAGCCCGCCATCGCCGCGTTGGTGGCAGCCACGAGGGCGGTCGCCGAGTTCGCCGCGTCGCGCTCGGCCCACGGCTTCAGGGTCACGAAGGCCTGGCTCAGGTTCGGCCCCTGACCCGAGAACGAGAAGCCGTTGAGCGTGGTCACCGTGGCGACGCCCGGCTGTGCGAGCAGGAATTCCTCGACCTTGCGCACGGCGCCCTGCGTCCGGTTGAACGAGGCGCCGGGCGGCGTCTGGATGTCGACGGTGAAGAAGCCCTGGTCCTCGATCGGCAGGAAGCCCTCGGGCAGACGCAGGAAGGCGAAAGCGGTGCCGGCCACCAGGATCAGGTAGATCACCATCACCCGCCCCGACTTCTTGATGCACCACGTCGCGCCGCGGCCGTAGCGGGCGGTCTCGCGGTCGACGATCCGGTTGAACCAGCCGAAGAAGCCGCCCTTGGCGTGGCCGTGGCCCTTCTCGATCGGCTTCAGGAGCGTGGCGCAGAGCGCCGGCGTCAGGGTCAGCGCCAGCAGCGCCGAGAAGGCGATCGAGGTCACCATCGCGATCGAGAACTGGCGGTAGATGATGCCGACCGAACCGGGGAAGAACGCCATCGGGATGAACACCGCGACCAGCACCAGCGTGATGCCGATGATCGCGCCGGTGATCTGCTCCATCGCCTTGGCGGTCGCCTCCTTGGGCGGCAATCCCTCCTCGTTCATGATGCGCTCGACGTTCTCGACGACGACGATGGCGTCATCGACGAGGATGCCGATGGCGAGCACCATGCCGAACATCGTCAGCACGTTCACCGAGAAGCCGGCGAGCAGCATCACCATGACGGTGCCCATCAGGGCGATCGGCACGACGATGGTGGGGATCAGGGTGTAGCGGATGTTCTGCAGGAACAGGAACATCACGATGAAGACCAGCACCACCGCCTCGACGAGGGTCATCATGACCTTCTTGATCGAGGCCTTCACGGCGGGCGTGATGTCGTAGGGAATGTCCCACTTCAGGCCCGGCGGGAAGAACTGCGACAGCTCCTCCATCTTGGCGCGGATGGCGTTGGCGGTCTCGAGCGCGTTGCCGTCGGGGGCGAGCGTCACCGAGATGCCGGCGGCCTCGCCGCCGTTGAGGCGGGTGGAGAACTGGTAGGCGTCGCCGCCGAGCTCGATCCGGGCCACGTCGCGCAGGCGCACGTTCGAGCCGTCGGGGTTGGCCCGCAGCACGATCGCGCCGAAATCGTCCACGGTGCTGAGCTGGCCCTTGACGATGATGGGCGAGAACACCGCATGATCGACCGGGCTCGGCTGAGCGCCGACGGCGCCGGAGGCGATCTGGATGTTCTGGTTGCGGATCGCCTCGGTCACGTCGCCGGGCGTCAGCGACAGGCCGCGCAGCTTGTCCGGATCGACCCAGACGCGAAGCGAGCGCTCGGTCGAGTAGAGGGTGGCGCGGCCCACCCCCGGGATGCGGCGGATCTCGTTGATCACGTTGCGCATCAGGAAGTCGCCGAGCCCGATCTCGTCCATCTTCCCGTCGGTCGAGACCAGGGTGATGATGTTGAGCGTGGCGGCCGACGCCTCCTCGACGAGGATGCCGTTCTGCCGCACCTCGGCGGGCAGGCGCGCCTCGACGCGCTTGAGGCGGTTCTGCACCTCGACCGAGGCGAGCGCCGGATCGGTGCCGGGCTCGAAGGTCGCCGTGATGTTGATCGAGCCGAACGAGTCGGTGGTCGACTCGAAGCTCATGATATTGGCCGCGCCGTTCAGCTCGTCCTCGATGAGACGGGTCGTGCCCGTGTAGAGGCTCTCCACCGAGGCGCCGGGAAAGGCGGTCGAGAGGGCGATCGAGGGGGGCGCGATCACCGGGTACTGCGCGACCGGCAGCAGCGGGATCGAGAGCGCTCCCCCCAAGATGATGAACAGGGCGACCACCCAGGCGAAAACCGGCCGGTCGATGAAAAAGCGGGCCATAAGGGGCTCGTAGCGTCGTGTCGGGTTCGAGACGGCGGAGATCAGGTCTTCCGCCGGCGGGACGGCATCGGGAGGTCAGTCGGCGGTCGGTCGACGTTTAGTCGGCGTACTGGGCGACGGGCTGGGCGGTCGATCCGATCGCCGCCGCGTCCTTGCCGCCGTTCTCCGCGCCGTCGGTGTCGTGGCTGTCGGTATCGATCGGCTTGCCCTCGTCGGTGGCGGCCTCGGTCTTCCACGGGACGGTCTTCACCTGGATACCGGCGGTGATCTTCTGGAAGCCCTCGACGACGACCTTCTCGCCGCCCTCGAGCCCCTCGCGGATCAGCCAGTTGCCGCCGACGACCGGGCCGACCTCGACGGGCTGGAGCATGACCTTGCCGTCGGGCTTGACCACCCAGACCTCCGGCTTGCCGTCGCTGGTGCGCTGGATCGCCTGCTGCGGCACGGCGATGGCGTCCGCGTCGATGCCCTGCTTGATCCGGGCGCGGACATACATGCCGGGGAACAGCTCGTTGTGCGGGTTCGGGAACTGCACGCGCAGCGTCACTTGCCCGGTGCTCGGATCGGCGGTGACGTCGGAGAAGAGCAGGCGGCCGGCCGAGCCGTAGAGCGAGCCGTCATCCATGATGAGGTGGACGTTGGCGGTGTCGGCGGCAAGCTTGGAGAGCTCGCCCGAGGCGATGTCGCGGCGCAGCTTGTTCAGCTCGCCCACCGACTGGGTGATGTCGACGTAGATCGGGTCGAGCTGCTGGATCGTGGCGAGCACGCCGGTCGCGCCGGACTCGATCAGCGTGCCCTCGGTCAGCAGCGCCCGCCCGATGCGGCCGGAGATCGGCGCGCGCACATCGGTCCAGGACAGGTTGAGCTTGGCCCGGTCGCGGGCCGCCTTGGCGCCGGCGACCTCGGCCTCGGCCTGCTTCTTGGCGGCGAACGCCGTGTCGTACTGCGCCTGGCTCGCGGTGTTGCGGGCGAGCAGGGTCTCCAGGCGCTCGGCCTGCTGGTTGGCGAGCACCAGAGCCGCCTCCCGGTTAGCCAGCGCCGCCTCGGCGCTCGCGAGCTCCACCTGATAGGGCGCCGGGTCGATCTTGTAGAGGACGTCGCCCTCGTTGACGTAGCTGCCCTGCTCGAACAGGCGCTTGACCACCAGTCCCGAGACCCGCGACCGCACCTCGGCGATCCGCATGGGCGCGACGCGGCCGGGAAGGTCGCGGACGTAGGGGATTGGCTGCGGGCGCACGCTGACGACGCTCACCTCGGGCGGCGGCAGCGGCACGGGCGCGGCGGCCTTCTGCTCGTTGCAGGCCGAGACGGCCACGAGGACGGCGCCGACGAGGAGGGAGGCCGGCAGGGTCCAGCGGGAACGGCTGCGGCCGGTCTTGACGAGACCGAGCCCGCTGCCGGGCGACTGGGTGGACGGCGTCACGATAAGGTTGCTCCTACGATGCTCGACAGGTCGCATCGGCGTCGTTCCGTCGGCGGGTCAGCCGTCGGGCCGATGTGACGGACGCGGGCGACGGACTTCGAAAGAAGGATGCCGTCCTGCGTCACGGGGGCGGGCGGAGACCGGGTGGTCTCGCGCACCGTTGCAATCAGCGGGCCGCCACGACGATCCAAGGAGACGATCCGAGGATCGGAGGGGCCCGGACGAGGATGCCGACAGCATCGGGGATCGGCCGTGCAGGACGATGACGTGCGGTCAACCTGCATCCTGGGCGCGAAGTTTGGCAATCCGACGACGGCGTCGAATTGCGCCACGCCATCGGTCCAGCCCTTCGAGGTTCCTTGCGAGCGGGACGGCCCGCCGGTCAGGTCCGGGGTGGACGTTCGAACGGACCGCGCTCCGCGGCGTCGGGGTTCCGATCGGAGGCCGGACGCGGAAGGGCCGCGCCATCCGCGCCATCCGGACCGGGAAGGATCGCGCTCACGCGCCCGTGGCTCGCCACCTCGTCGAGATCGAGCATCACGCGTCCGACCCGAACGCTGGCGAGGGGATCCGTGTCGGGGCGCTGCTCGAACGTCGCCTCGGCGCGCGCCTGCGGGACCCCGCCGAGAGCCGCGCCGTCGGCCGGCAGGCCGATGACGACGAGCAGGCTCAGCAGCCCGGCCAGGGCGGACAGGACGAGACGGGTCGGAAGGCCGGCATGTGCACGGCCCGGCAAGGCAGGGCGGGGCATGAGGGTCACGGTGACATCATTGTGGTGGACGAAACGTTGCCATTCAATCGCGTGCGACATTCTGGCAGGCCCTTCGGCACGGCCTCCCGCGGGTCCCATCCTGCGGACCATGCCGAGGCCTTCGAGGGATGTGCCGAGCCGCACGGCGTTCCGGGCAGGCCCGACGATTCGGCGCGGGCGTTGCCGAGAACCCACACCCTTGCCTTCCTCCTGCCCTGACCGGCGGCCCTAACCCGCACGATCTGCCCGCCGGAATCCTGTCGCGGCGGCACCCCTTCGAGGAGGAGACCCGTCTTGACGAACCGATCCTTGACGACCCGTCCCGCGCTGTCGCGCCTTGCCGCAGCGATCGCCCTCGGCGGCGCCCTCGCGACGTCCGTCCCCGGACCAGCCCGGGCGAATCCGCTCGACAGCGGGCCGCTTGCCGACTTCATCAACGTCTTCAAGACCCAGGCCATCCCGCGCGAGACGGTGTCCTATGCCGGCAAGGAGAAGCCCGGCACCATCGTGATCTCGACGAGCCAGCGCCGGCTCTACTACGTGCTCGGCGGCGGCGAGGCGATCCGCTACGGCGTCGGCGTCGGGCGGCGCGGCTTCTCGTGGTCGGGCACGAAGACGATCACGGGCAAGAAGGAATGGCCGGCCTGGCGCCCGCCGTCGCAGATGCTGGCCCGCCGCCCGGACCTGCCGCGCTACATGGCCGGCGGCCAGGACAATCCGCTCGGCGCCCGCGCCATGTATCTCGGCTCGTCGCTCTACCGCATCCACGGATCCAACGAGCCGGAGACGATGGGCGCGGCGGTGTCGTCCGGCTGCATCCGCATGACCAACAAGGACGTGGTCGATCTCTACGACCGGGTTCGGGTCGGGACGAAGGTGATCGTGAAGGATTGACGCAGAACGCCCTCCACCCGGGTCGGATGGAGGGCGCTCGGCCGCACGACGTCAGGTTCGAGCCCGAGGCGGGCTCAGCGCGGGTCGGGCGGGCCCTCGCCCTTGCCGACGAAGGGGATGCCCTCGATCGGGCATTCCTCGGTGCCGACGCTGGACCGCGTGATGGCGCGCACCGCGTCGCGGGTGCCGTCGGGGTCCTCGATCCAGCGGCGGTAGAAGTCGTAGGGGCATTCCGACATCCCGTGCCGGTTCTCCTTCGAGTTGATCATGCCCGTGTAGCCGCGGTGCAGCAGCTTGAAGAGGTGGTTCTCCGACTGGCCGTGGGCGCGGAAGTCGCGGATCAGGAATTTCGAGAGCGCCGCGTACTGGATGCCCATCTCCTCCTCGCCGCACTCGCCGAGCGTGCGGCCGTCGAAGCCGATGATCGCCGAGTGGCCGAAATAGGAGTAGACGCCGTCGAAGCCAGCGGCATTGGCCACCGCGACGTAGGTGTTGTTGGCGAACGCCATCGCCTTCGAGATCAGGACCTGCTGCTCCTTGGCCGGGTACATGTAGCCCTGGCAGCGGATGATCAGCTCGGCGCCGCGCATGGCGCAGTCGCGCCAGATTTCGGGGTAATTGCCGTCATCGCAGATGATCAGGCTGATCTTCAGCCCCTTTGGACCGTCCGAGACGTAGGTGCGGTCGCCCGGATACCAGCCCTCGATCGGGGTCCAGGGCATGATCTTGCGGTACTTTTGCACGATCTCGCCCTGGTCGTTCATCAGGATGAGCGTGTTGTAGGGGGCCTTGCGCGGATGCTCCTCGTGGCGCTCGCCGGTGAGCGAGAACACGCCCCAGACCCCCGCCTTGCGGCAGGCATCGGCGAAGATCTCGGTCTCGGCCCCGGGGATGGAGGAGGCGGTCTCGTACATCTCGGCCGCGTCGTACATGATGCCGTGGGTCGAGTATTCGGGGAAGATCACGAGATCGAGACCCGGCAGGCCGGCCTTCATCCCGATGATCATCTCGCCGATCTTCTTGGCGTTCTCGATGACCTCGGCCTTGGTGTGCAGGCGCGGCATCTTGTAGTTCACGACGGCCACGCCGACGCTGTCCTGACTCGATGAAATATCGCCGTGCATCATGGCGGCGTTTCCTCCGGTTTCGGGTGAGGGGAGGGGCCCGCCGCGCGGACCCCTAGTCTTGCCTCGGAACGTCTCGGCTCAAACTGCCCCTTAGCCTGGGGCGAGGCCGAGGAGTGTTCCGAGGGGAACGACGAGGGTGAAGCCGCCGTAGAAGCCGTCCTTGGCGCGGCGGGCGGTGTAGGGGTTCCAGAACGAGTTCGGGTTGACCACGTACTGCACCACCGGCTCGACGATCACGCCCGCGCCGACGTCGAGATGCGCGTTGGCCTCGAAGATGAACTTGTCGCGCGCGTACGGCGCGCCCGAGCCGCCGGAGATGAAGTTCGCGTCCGAGAGGAACTGCGTGTAGTTCTCCGACAAACGCTGCCAGTTCATCTTCAGGCCGAAGGTGTCGTTCGGCCGGCTCTGGTCGGGTGCCTGCAGCAGCACGCCGACGAACGAGTTGAAGCGGATCGGCACCGTCGGGTCGAAGGAATAGCCCGTGCCGGTATAGAGCGAGATCGCCGTCGGGTGCGGGTTGGCCACCAGCCCGCCATCGGCGCGCCAGACCGTCTGCGTGCCGGTGAGCACGAGGCCGGACGTGCCCGTCTTCTGCAGCGCCGGGGTGCCGGGGTTGAGGCCGCGGGAGGTGCCCAGCACCGTCTTGAAGTTGTCGTCGTGGTCGGCGGTGTTGACGAAGCCGGTGAGCGAGGCGCGTCCCGGATAGGCGGTCATGGTGTAGTCGGTCTTGTAGCCGATCTCGGTCATGACGAGCGCGCCCGAGAGGCGCTCGTAGCCCCAGTCGTAGCCGGACAGCGCGTTGGTGCCGGGGTTCACCGAGAAGGCGCCGGCCTGGATGTAGGTGGTGGGCGAGAGCTGGTAGGCGGCATTCGCCCCCCAGACGGCGTAGAGCGGCGAGGTGAAGCCGGCGTTGATGTAGAACAGGTCCTGGAAGCAGGAGTTGATCGAGTTGCACGGCGGCAGGCCGTAGTAGCGATCTGGGTGGGTGCGGCCGAACTCGATGACGAGGCGGTCATCGAGGAGCTTCTGCTCGTAGGTGAGCAGCGAGAGGCGGTTGGAGTTGGGGTTGTAGGGCGGCTGGTAGCCGACGGTGGTGTCGCCGATATCGGCGGCCATGTTGAGGTTGCGCACGAGACCGAAGAAGGTCTGGGTGAACTTGATGGTGCCGCCTGCGATGTTGGCGAGCTTCTGCATGTCGGCGGACATGGAGAGGACGAAGTAGGCGGAGTTGGACTGCTCGCCGGTGCGCAGGCCGGCCGATGGGTTGGCCTGGTAGAAGTCGTAGATGTTGATGTCGAAGGTGAGCCCGCGGGCGGCCATGTCGGTGGCCCAGGGGGCGAGCGGCCCGACGCGGACGGGGTCGGCGGGCTTGGCGGCGATGTTGGGATCGGTGCGCGGCTGCGTCTGATCGTTGAACTGGCCCACCGGGGAGGGCTGCTGCGCCAGCGCGCCGCCCGACCCCGCAAGGCTCGCGGCAAGCAGCGCGCCGGCCGTTCCGATCCTGACGCCGCGGCGGCGCCGTGTCGTCGTCCGTGTCATTCCTTCAGTCATCGTCAGTCCCCAACCCGTCCTCTGCACCGGCCTCCCCACAGGGTTCGTCCCGCTTGTCGTGTCGCGGCCGGCGGCTCCCTCGCGGAGCGATTTTCAGTCGATTGCTTCCTCCGGAAGCGTGGCGGCGGGCGCACCGGGCGCGTCCGCCGCGAGGGGTGCTCAGCTCAGTGGCTGATCATCCAGGGCCGCGCGTTCGGGAAGCTCTTGGCCGCCGCCGGGGCGGCCGTCGTCTTCTTCGGCGAGCAGCAGCCGCAGCCGGCGCCGTGGCTGCGGGCGCGCCGCGGCTCGTGGCGGCTGCGCTCGTTGGTGGCGTGGGCGGCCTTGAGGCCCGGATCCATGCCGGAGATCCGCGGGGCGGTGAGGAAGGCGCGCTGGCATTCCCCGCCGCAATCCGGGCAGTCATGCGGGTCCTTGAACTGCGCCATCGGGCGCAGCACCGTGAACGGACCACAGCTCTCGCAGGCGTAATCGTAGACCGGCATGATCAGAGGTCCGGCGAGAGCGGCATCTGGACGGAGCCGTCCAGGAACTTCGTCGGCCCGGCCGCGGACGGGTTGATGTCGAAGTCGAAGATGCCGGTCGGAATCCAGAGCGTGGCGCAGGCGTTCGGGATGTCGACGACGCCGGAGATATGGCCCTGGACCGGGGCGGTGCCGAGGATCGAGTAGGCCTGGGCGCCCGAATAGCCGAACTTCTTCAGGTACTCGATCGCGTTGAGGCAGGCCTGACGGTAGGCGACCGTCACGTCGAGGTAGTGCTGCTTGCCGTACTCGTCGACCGAGACGCCCTCGAAGATCAGGTGATCGTCGTATTTCGGCGTGACGGGCGAGGGCTTGAAGATCGGGTTCTTGATCCCGTACTTGGCCATGCCGTCCTTGATCAGGCTGACCTTGAGATGGACCCAGCCCGCCATCTCGATGGCGCCGCAGAAGGTGATCTCGCCGTCGCCCTGGCTGAAATGCAGGTCGCCCATGGAGAGGCCGGCACCCGGCACGTAGACGGGGAAGTAGATCTTCGAGCCGCGCGACAGATCCTTGATGTCGCAATTGCCGCCGTGCTCGCGCCCCGGCACCGTGCGGGCGCCCGTCGCCGCGGCGTTCTCCTTCGCCTCGCCCTTCAGGCGGCCCATATGCGCGGTCGGGCCGAAGGGAAGGGTGGCCAGCGCCGGCACCCGGCTCGGATTGGTGTCGTAGAGCGCTTTTTCGCGGGTGTTCCAGGTCTCCAGCATCTTCGGATCGGGCAGGCAGCCGATCAGGCCGGGATGGATCAGGCCGGGGAAGCGCACGCCGGGCACGTGGCGCGACTTGGTGAACATGCCCTCGAAGTCCCAGATCGACTTCTGGGCCTGGGGGAAGTGCTCGTCGAGGAAGCCGCCGCCGTTGTTCTTCGAGAAGAAGCCGTTGAAGCCCCACTGGCTCTCGGGCTTGGCGCCGATATCGAGCAGATCGACCACGAGCAGGTCGCCGGGCTCGGCGCCCTCGACACCGATCGGGCCGGAGAGGAAGTGCACGATCGACAGGTCGATATCGCGCACGTCGTCGGCGGAATCGTTGTTCTTGATGAAGCCGCCGGTCCAGTCATAGGTCTCGACGATGAAATCGTCGCCGGGCTTCACGGTCGCGACCATCGGAATGTCCGGGTGCCAGCGGTTGTGCACCATGTCGTTGTCGTAGGCCGACTGCGTGAGATCGACCTTGATCAGGGTCTCGGGCATTTCCTTCGCAGCTCCTTTTAGCGTCCAGAATTCGGGCAGCCGTCCCCGTTGCGTGTCCGGCATGAGTCCGGCCGCCCCCGTGGATCGTTGTTGTCGTTCTTCGTTCATCCGGCGCCGGTGAGCGCCGGATCGGGTCGGGCGGGCCGCCGGGGCGCCCCGCCGATGGCTCAGGTCGCGAGCAGCTCCTTCAACGCCGCATCCAGCACCGCGATGTCGTCGGGCGAGGTGCCGGGGCCGCCGGCGAAGTGGCCCCAATAGGTCTCGACCGTGCGCAGCTCCGCGTTCGGCATGTGCTCGACCTCGATGGCGCTGTCTTCCGGCGGGAAATACAGGTCGGTGGAGGCCGGCATCACGAAGGCCTTGGCCTTGATCGCCCCGAGCGCCTTCTTGAGATCACCGCCGTAGAGGTCGTTGGCGGAGATGTCGCCGGTCTGCCAAGTCCAGAGCATGGCGAGCAGGTTGTTGGCGTCCTTTTCGAGCAGCCAGCCCTCCCAGAAGCCGACGAGGAAGTCCTCGAGCGAGGCGTAGCCCATCTGCTTCAGGTCGGCCTCGACCCGGTAGAAGGTCTGCGAGAAGCCCCAGCCGGCATAGACCCGGGCCGCGGCGCGCAGGCCCTTCTGCGGCTGCTCGGCGTAGAAGCCGTCGGCGAAGGCGGCATCCGCCTGGAGCGCGGCCTTGACGCCCTCCAGGAAGACGAAGTTGTGCCGCGAGCACTTGGCCGAGCCCTGGAAGGGCAGGATGCGCTCGACCATGTCGGGGAAGAGCGCGCCCCAGTGGAAGGTCTGGAGCGCCCCCATCGACCAGCCGGTGACGAGCTTGACCCGCTCGATGCCGAACCTCTCCGTCACCAGCCGGTGCTGCTGCACCACGTTGTCGTAGGCCGTGACCTTGGGGAAGCGCGGCCCGTTGAAGGGCGCGGGCGTGTTGCTCGGCGATGACGACAGCCCGTTGCCGAACATGTTCGGCACGATGATGAAGTACCGCTCCGGATCGAGCGCCTTGCCCGGCCCGATCAGCCACTCGTTCTCGAGATGCGTGCCGGAATACCAGCACGGATAGACGATGACGTTGTCTCGCGCCGCGTTGAGCGAGCCGTAGGTCTTGTAGACGAGCCGCGCGCCACGGATCGTCTGCTTCGACTGCAGGACGACGTCGCCGAGTTCGAAGATGTCGTAATCGGCCATCGCGAAAAGCCCTCAGACCGAGAGGAAGCGGGCGACCTGCGCCTCGTCGATGTCGGCGCGCAAACTCTCGTGGACGATCGCACCGTTCTCGATCACGAGAACCCGGTCGGCCACATCCATGGCAAAGCTCAGGACCTGCTCCGAGACGACGATCGACAGACCGCGCTCATCGCGAATCTTCTTCAGCGTACGCCCCATTTCACGAATAATCGAGGGTTGAATGCCCTCGGTCGGCTCATCGAGAAGCAGAACCTTCGGGTTGCTCGCGAGTGCCCGGGCGATGGCGAGCTGCTGCTGCTGGCCGCCGGAGAGATTGCCGCCGCGCCGGCCCTTCATCTCCAGCAGCACCGGGAACATCGTGTAGAGGTCCTGCGGCACCTTGCGCGAGCCGGTGACGGTGAGCCCCGTCTCGATGTTCTCCTGCACCGTCATGGTGGAGAAGATCATCCGGCCCTGCGGCACGTAAGCGAGCCCCTTGGCCACGCGGGTATGGCTCTTCAGGGTGGTGACGTCGGTGCCGTCCACTGTGATCGTGCCCGACTTCGTCGGCACGATGCCCATGAGCGTCTTCATGAGCGTCGACTTGCCCATGCCGTTGCGGCCCATCACGGCGACGATCTCGCCGGGCGCCACGTTGATGTCGATGCCATGCAGAACCTCGCTCTGGCCGTAGGCCGCGTGGAGGTCGGAGATCGCCAGCATCGGCTGCGCGCCGGTCATGACCGGCGGCACGACGGGGGAGGGAGAGGCGGCGGTCTGGAGCATGATCGATACGCCTTCAGTGGCCCAGATAGACTTCGATGACCTTCGGGTCGTTCTTGACCCGCTCCATCGACCCTTCCGACAGCACCTTGCCCTGGTGGAGCACGGTGACCCGGTGGGCGATGTCCTCGACGAACTTCATGTCGTGCTCGATCACGAGCACCGAGCGGCCCTTGATGATCTGGTTGAGGAGTTCGGCGGTCTTGATGCGCTCGCCGACGCTCATGCCGGCCACAGGCTCGTCGAGCATCAGCAGTTCCGGGTCCTGGATCAGCAGCATGCCGATCTCCAGCCACTGCTTCTGGCCGTGGCTCAGGAACTCGGCCCGCTCGTCGAGCTGGTCCTTGAGGAAGATGGTCTGGGCGATCTCGTGGATGCGGTCGCGCACTTCGGCGTCGCGCTTGAAGGTCAGCGCCCCGAACACCGAGCGGCCGCGGGGGAACGAGATCTCGAGATTCTCGAACACCGTCAGGTCATCGTAGATCGAGGGCGTCTGGAACTTGCGCCCGACGCCGGCCTGGACGATCGCGCTCTCGGACAGCTTGGTCAGTTCCTGGCCCTTGTACTTGATCGAGCCGGAGCTGGCCCGCGTCCGCCCGCAGATCAGGTCGAGCACCGTGGTCTTGCCGGCGCCGTTGGGGCCGATGATGACCCGGATCTCGTCCGGATCGACGTAGAACGAGACGTCGTTGACCGCCTTGAATCCGTCGAAGGAGACGGTGAGGGCCTCGACCGCCAGCAGGAAGTCCTTCTCGTCGGCGGGCGTGCCGATGGGGGCCGGGGAGGGGAGGATGGCCGCGTTCATGGATGTCTCCTCACTCGGCCGGAGTGCCGTGGGGCAGGGCGGGACTGGCGACGGGGGCCAGGCCCTTGGCCTTGCGGAACAGGCGGGGTTCGATGTGCTCGCGCCAGATGCCCGCGAGACCGTTGGGGAAGATCAGCACCACGGCGATGAACAGACCACCGAGGCCGAACAGCCAGAGGTCGGGGAAGGACTCGGAGAAGCTCGTCTTGGCCCAGTTGACCAGCAGCGTCCCCCAGACCGCGCCGAAGAGCGAGAGGCGTCCGCCGACGGCGGCGTAGATCACCATCTCGATCGAGGGCACGATGCCGACGAAGGACGGGGACATGAACCCGACCTGCAAGGTGAACATCGCGCCGCCGATCGCCGCGAAGCCGGCCGCGAGGCAGAAGGCGAAGACCTTGAAGCCCGCCACCGAGTAGCCCGAGAACCGGACCCGGTCCTCCTTCTCGCGCATGGCCACGAGGATGCGCCCGAGCTTCGACTTCTTCACGTACTGCGCCATCAGGATGCAGCCGATGAGGAGCCCGCCGTTGACGAAGTAGAGGATGAACTTCGCGTGGTCGGTGCGGATGTCCCAGCCGTTGAGCGTGCGCAGGTCGGTGATGCCGTTGATGCCCCCCGTGTAGCCCTGCTGGCCGACGATCAGGATCGTCAGGATCGCGGCGATCGCCTGGGTGATGATGGCGAAGTAGGTGCCGCCCACGCGCCGCTTGAACATCGCCACCGAGATGATGAAGGCGAAGGCCACCGGCACCGCGACGACGAGGAGGAGCGTCAGCGGCAGGGAGTGGAAGGGCTGCCAGAACCAGGGGAGCGCGGTGATCTGGTTCCAGTCCATGAAGTCGGGAATGCCCGGCGTCGACTGGATCTTCGTGTTCTCGACGCTGGATGCCTCAAGCTTCAAGTACATCGCCATGCAGTAGCCGCCGAGGCCGAAGAACACGCCCTGGCCCAGCGAGAGGATGCCGGCATAGCCCCAGCAGATGACGAGGCCGAGGGCGACGAAGGCGTAGGTGAGGTACTTGCCGACGAGGTTGAGGCGGAAGCCGTCGAGCATGAGCGGCAGGACCACCAGGATCACGCCGGCCAGCAGCAGCAGGCTCACCCACTCGACCGGCTTCATGAAGGGGTTGTCGTTGACGGTGACCGCCTTCGACAGGGACTGAACTGGGCTCGTCATCGGGGCGCGCTCCTCAGCGACGGACCTTGAGGGTGAACAGGCCCTGCGGCCGCAGCATCAGGATCGCCACCACCGCGAGCAGGGTGAGCACCTTGGCCATCGAGCCGGAGAGGAAGAATTCGAGGGTCGACTGGGTCTGCGAGATCGAGAAGGCCGAGGCGATGGTGCCGAGCAGGCTGGCCGCGCCGCCGAAGACCACGATCAGGAAGGTGTCGACGATGTAGAGCTGGCCGGAGGTGGGGCCGGTCGAGCCGATCATCGTGAAGGCCGAGCCGGCGATGCCGGCGATGCCGCAGCCGAGGCCGAAGGTGGTGCGGTCGACCTTCTCGGTATCGATGCCGACGGCGCCCGCCATCGAGCGGTTGCTCATCACCGCGCGGATCTGCGCGCCGAAGCGCGAGCGATAGATCAGCACCGCGACGCCGAGCGTGATGACCGTGGTGACCGCGATCACGAACAGGCCGTTGATCTGGACCTCGATCGAGTCGGTGACGGGGATCGAGCCCATCATCCACGAGGGCAGTTCCACGCCGACCTCGCGCGGGCCGAAGATCGTGCGGTAGGCCTGCTGCAGGATCAGCGAGAGGCCCCAGGTCGCGAGCAAGGTGTCGAGCGGGCGCTTGTAGAGGTGGCGGATCAATGCCCATTCCACCAGCATCCCCATCGCTCCCGATGCCAGGAAGGCCAGTGCCATGGCGACGAAGAAGTAGCCGCCGAAGAGCGAGGGCAGGTAGGTCTGGAAGAAGGTCGAGCAGAGATAGGTGACGTAGGCGCCCAGGATCATGAACTCGCCGTGGGCCATGTTGATGACGCCCATCTGGCCGAAGATGATCGCCAGGCCCAAAGCCATCAGGACGTAGACGGAAAACAGGATCAGACCTGCAAAGCCCTGCATCACGAAGATCGAGCTGAGGTCTGCGAGCGAGTAGTCGCCGAACATGATCGGTGTCCCCGGCGGATTTTTCTGGGAGGGCGCAGCAAGTGTCGGGCCACGCCCGTCATTTCGCGGATGTCCCCTCCCGCGGGGGGAGGGGACCGGAGGGTCGCGACTACTGGTAGCCCTTCGGGAAGGGGTTCGGCTCGATCAGCTCGGGGCTCTCGTAGACCACCTCGAACTGGCCGGTCGGCAGAGCCTTGGCGACGCGGGTCTTCGACCAGAGGTGATGGTTCGGGTGGATCTTCACGTAGCCTTCCGGCGCCTCCTTGAACTCGATGTCGGGCGAGGCGGCGACCACCTTGTCGACATCGAAGGAGCCGGCCTTCTCCACCGCCATCTTCCACAGGAACGGCCCGAGATAGGCGGCCTGGGTCACGTCACCGATGACGGTCTTGTCGCCCCACATCTTCTTGAAGGCGGAGACGAACTTCTCGTTGTTGGGGTTCTTCAGCGACTGGAAGTACTTCATGCAGGAATAGGCGCCGGCGATGTTGTCGCCGCCGATGCCGTCGATCTCGTCCTCGGTCACCGAGATCGTCAGCAGGGTCTGCTTCGAGAGATCGATACCCGCCGCCTTAAGCTGCTTGTAGAAGGCGACGTTCGAGCCGCCGACGACGTCGGCGAAGATCACGTCGGGCTTCTTGAGCTTGATCTTGTTGATGACCGAGTTGAACTGCGTGTGGCCGAGGGGGAAGTACTCCTCGCCGGCGACCGTGCCCTTGAGCACGTTCTCGATGTGCTTGCGGGCGATCTTGTTCGAGGTGCGCGGCCAGATGTAGTCCGAGCCGACCATGAAGAACGACTTCGCGCCCTTCTCCTTGGCCACCCAGTCGAGGGAGGCGAGGATCTGCTGCGTCGCCTCCTGGCCGGTGTAGATCACGTTCTTGGACTGCTCCAGGCCTTCGTAGAAGGTCGGATAGTAGAGCAGGCCGTTATACTGCTCGAACACCGGCAGCGCGGCCTTGCGCGAGGCCGAGGTCCAGCAGCCCATCACCGCGGCGCAGTGATCGTTGACGAGGAGCTTCTTGGCCTTCTCGGCGAAGGTCGGCCAATCGGAGGCACCGTCCTCCTGGATCACCTTGATCTTGCGGCCGAGCACGCCGCCCATCTCGTTGATCTGGGCGATGGCGAGCTTCTCGGCCTGGATCGAACCGGTCTCGGAGATCGCCATCGTGCCGGTGGCCGAGTGCAGGATGCCGACCGTGACCTCGGTGTCGGTCACCGCGAGCCCGGTCGTGTTGACGGCCGAAGTCGGAGCGGCGGCGAACGCTCCCCGCGGCATCATCGCCAGCGCGGGCAACCCCGCGAGGCCCATGAGAAGCTTGCGCCGCAGGGCCGATTCCAGGCCCTTCCCCTTGTCTTCAGCCATCGTGCCTGAACCCCTGATCTGGCGTCGGCGCGGCTCTGCCGGTCGGCGGCCGTGCTCGGACAGGGTGGAGGCTAGGCTTGATTGTGCGATGCACCCTATACGCTGTTTTGCGTATGTCCGCCGGACAGCCCGGACCGTACCGTGCCGCTCTCGATTCCGTGAGAGCCTCGGGCTAGAGCATCATCCCGAAAGGTGGTTTGCGGCTTTCGGAAAAAGATGATGCAGAAACAGATCCCGAGCGCATCGTGCTGGATCCGATATCCAGCACGATGCGCTCGGGATGTCGCGTGTCGCGCAGTGGCGGACATCGTGCCGGCATCTCCGTTGCAGACCGGTGATCCGCCCATCGTGAGGACGGCCCCCTGAGCGCCCGGTCCATCATCCCGATCCGTCGCGACTACAACCGCTTCGTCGCCGACGAGACCCTGGAAGACTACGCCCTGCGCTTCACCGCCAAGAAGGCGCGGCGCTGGTCGCCCTTCCGCATCGCGCAGACGGCGCTGGGCTCGCTGTCGTTCCTGGCGCTGGAGGCCATCGGAGGCACGCTGGTGCTCGCCACCGGCTTCACCAACACCTTCGCCGCGGTGCTCGCCGTCGGGCTCATCATCTTCGCCACCGCCGCGCCGATCACCATCTACGCCGCCCGCTACGGAGTCGACATCGACCTCCTCACCCGCGGGGCGGGCTTCGGCTATCTCGGCTCGACCATCACCTCGCTGATCTACGCCGGCTTCACCTTCCTGTTCTTCGCCATCGAAGCGGCGATCATGGCGCTGGCGCTGCAGCTCTGCTTCGGCCTGCCGCTGTGGATCGGCTACATCGTCAGCGCGGGGGCGGTGATCCCCCTCGTCATCTACGGCATCCGCCTGATCAGCCGCTTCCAGCTCTGGACCCAGCCGCTCTGGATCGGCCTCAACCTGCTGCCGCTCGTCTGCATCTGGCTCTCGGGGCCGGTGCCGTTCGAGGCCTTCACCGGCTATCCCGGCCTGGAGGCGGCGGGCGCGGGCTTCGACCTGCGCCTGTTCGGGCTCGCCTCCGGCATTTTGCTGGCGCTGCTGGCCCAGGTCGGGGAGCAGGTCGACTTTCTGCGCTTCATGCCGCCGCCCCAAGGCAAGGGCGATTGGCGCTGGTGGACCGGGGTGCTCTCGGCGGGCGCCGGCTGGATCGTGCCGGGCATGCTGAAGATCCTGCTCGGCGCTTTCCTCACCGTTCTGGCGCTCGGCCACGGCATCTCGCCGGAGCGGGCCGCGGAGCCGACGCAGATGTACGCCGTCGCCTTCGGCTACGTCTCGGGCTCCCCCGGGGTCGCGGTGGCGCTGACCGGCCTGTTCGTGGTGATCTCGCAGCTCAAGATCAACGTGACCAACGCCTATGCCGGCTCGATCGCGTGGTCGAACTTCTTCTCGCGCCTCACCCACAGCCATCCGGGGCGGGTGGTCTGGCTCGTGTTCAACGTCGCCATCGCCCTGCTGCTGATGGAACTCGGCATCGACAAGACCATCGAGAGCACCCTGCCGCTCTACGCCTGCGTGGTCTCGGCCTGGGTCGGCGCCCTCGCCGCCGACCTCGCCGTCAACAAGCCGCTCGGCCTGTCGCCGCCGGGCATCGAGTTCAGGCGGGCGCATCTCTACGCCATCAACCCCGTCGGCACGGGGGCGATGGTGCTCTCGCTCATCGCCGGCGGCCTGATCCATGCGGGCCTTCTCGGCGACGCGCTCCAGCCCTTCGCGCCGATGCTGGCGCTGGCCACTGCCTTCGCCGCGGCGCCCGCCATCGCCCTCGCCACGGGGGGCAAGCGCTACCTTGCCCGCGAACCGCGGACCGACTGGGACCGGCCGGAGATCACCTGCCGCGTCTGCGCGCACCCGTTTGAGGCCGAGGACATGGCGCAGTGCCCGGCCTATTCCGGACCGATCTGCTCGCTGTGCTGCTCCCTCGACGCCCGCTGCGGCGACCTGTGCAAGCCGCATGGACGCCTGGAGGCGCAGGCCCGCGAGACGCTGGCCCGCGTCCTGCCCGCCCGCACCGCCGCCTGGATCGGCGCCCCGCTCGGCCGCTACCTCGCGCTGATGCTGACCCTGATCACGGTGATCGGGCTGATCCTCGTCATCGTCCACGCCAGCGCCGCCGCCGGGCATCCGGAGCACACCGAGACGCTGCGCGCCGCGCTCACCAGCCTGTTCTTCATCCTGATCGTCATCCTCGGCGTCGTGGCGTGGCTGTTCGTGCTGGCGCAAGAGAGCCGCCGGGTGGCGCAGGAGGAGACCGCCCGACAGACCGCCCTCTACGAAGCCGAGATCGCCGCCCACAAGGTCACCGACGCCAAGCTGCAGCAGGCCAAGGAGACGGCGGAGGCCGCCAACCTCGCCAAGAGCCGCTACGTCGTCGGCATCAGCCACGAACTGCGCACGCCGCTCAACGCGGTGCTCGGCTACGCGCAGCTGCTGGAGGGCGATTCCAGCATCCCGGAGCCGCGCCGCAACGGCATCCGGGTGATCCGCCGCAGCGCCCAGCACCTCTCAGGCCTGATCGATGGCCTGCTCGACATCTCGCGGATGGAGGCCGGCCGGCTCCAGACCTACCGCAACGAGATCCGGCTCGCCGATTTCCTGACCCAGATCGTCGACATGGTGCGTCTGCAGGCGGAGGGTGCCGGCCTGAGCTTCCGCTTCACCCGGCCCGAGATCCTGCCGGCGGTGGTGGCGACCGACGAGAAGCGCCTGCGCCAGATCCTGCTCAACCTCCTCTCCAACGCCATCAAGTTCACGGCGAAGGGCGAGGTCGCGCTCGAGATGACCTATCGCGGCCAGGTCGCCGTGTTCACGATCCGCGACACCGGGCTCGGCATTCCGGCGGACGATCTCGGCCGGATCTTCGAGCCGTTCGAGCGCGGCTCGATGCCCGCCGCCCGGGCGGCGCCGGGCACCGGGCTCGGGCTCACCATCGCGGGTCTGCTGGCGCAGGTGATGGGCGGCGAGATCACCGTCGAGAGCCGGGTTGGGGAGGGCACCTGCTTCCGGGTGCGGCTGATGCTGGCCTCGGTGAACCGCCCGGCGCCCGCCGCGATGCCGGCTCCGACCGCGGTGGCGCGGCCCGCTCTGGCGGAGTCCGGTCGGACCATCCTCGTCGCCGACGACGATCCGGCCCACCGCGCCCTGATGCGCGAGATCCTGGAGCCCCTCGGCTTCACGGTGGCCGAAGCGCCGGACGGCCCGGCCTGCCTCGCGCTCGCGGGCACGTGCGAACCGGCGCTGATCCTGCTCGACATCGCCATGCCGGGCATGACCGGCTGGGAGGTGGCAAAAACGTTGCGTGAGACCGGCTTCACCGCCCGCATCGCGATGATGTCGGCCAACGTCCACGAGATCAGCCCAACCCGCGGCGCCGATGCCCCGCACGACGACATCATCGCCAAGCCGTTCGACATGCAGGATTTTCTGGAAAGGATCACGGCACTGCTCGGCACCGCCCGCCCGATGCCCGCCTTACCCGCGGAGCGGCGCCCGATCGGGCGGCCCGACCGCCCGACCGATGCCGCGAGCGGCGAGGGGGCGGGCGGAGAGACGGTGCCGGCGGAGCACATCGCCGCACTGCTGCGTCTCGGCCGCATCGGCCACGTACGCGGAATCGAGGCCAAGCTCGCCGAACTGGAGAGCGACGCGGCCGTGCCGGCCGCCTTCGTCGCACGGATGCGCGGCATGGTGGCCGCCTACGACATGCGCCGCTACGTCGGCGTGCTGGAGGGACTTGCCCGCGATGCCTGACGCGCAGCGCGATATCGTCCTCGTCGTCGATGATTCGCCCGACACCCTGAGCTTTCTCACCGAGGCGATCGAGCGTTCGGGCGCCACCGTTCTGGTGGCGGTCGGCGGCGACCTCGCCCTCGACCTCGTGGAAGAGATCACCCCCGACATCATCCTGCTCGACGCGGTGATGCCGGGCATGGACGGGTTCGAGACCTGCCGCCGCCTCAAGGCCAAGGGCCGGCTCGCCCACGTGCCCGTCATCTTCATGACCGGGCTCTCCGAGACCGAGCATATCGTGAAGGGATTGGGGGCGGGCGGGATCGACTACGTCACGAAGCCGATCGCCCCCGACGAGATCCTGGCGCGCATTCGCGTGCACCTGGCCAACGCCCGCTCCGCGCAGAGCGCGCGGGCCGCGCTCGACACCGCCGGACGCACGCTGTTCGCGGTCGATGCCGCCGGCTCGGTCCTGTGGTGCACGCCGCAGGCCGCCCAGGTGCTGGCCGCGCTCGGCGGACCGGAACCTCTCGGGCTGCCGCCGAGCGGGCGCGACTGGCTGCAACGCTGCCTCGCCGGCCAGAACACGGCGCCGCTGGCCCTGACCGACGCCGGGGGCCGCGCCCATTCGCTCAGCTTCATCGGCCGCACCGGTCCCGAGATCCTGCTGCGTCTCTCCGGCGACCCAACCGCCGCCGGCCTGGAGCGCCTGCGCGAGCGGCTGCCGGTCACCGGCCGCGAGGCGGAGGTGCTGCTCTGGCTCTCCCGCGGCAAGTCGAGCCGCGACATCGGCGAGATTCTGGGATTGAGCCCCCGCACCGTGACGAAGCACCTGGAGGGGATCTACGCCAAGCTCGGCGTCGAGAACCGCACCGCGGCCTCGGCGGTGGCGGCGCGGCACCTGCGCGATCTGGATTGAGGGCGATCGAGCGGCGCTTGAGCGGCCGCCTCAGCTCAGTGCGGGCTGCCCGTTCGAGGCCGAGAGGCCGCCATCGACCGGCAGGTTGACCCCCGTGACGAAGTGCGCGTCCGCGCTCGCCAGGAAGGCGATGTCGTCGGGCTGCGCGCCGCGGCCCATCGGGATGCGCTCCTCGAACTTGGCCACGAGGTCCGGCTGGTCCTGCATCCCGGCGGTGAACGGCGTGTAGACGAGACTCGGATTGACCGCGTTCACCCGCACGCCGTTGCGCGCCTCGTCGAGCGCGACGGCGCGGGTGAAGTTGGTCACCGCTCCCTTGGCGGCGCAGTAGAAGCTGTGGTTCCAGTCGCCGCCGAGCCCCGAGACCGAAGAGACGTTGACGATGCAGCCGCGGCTCATGCGCAGATGCGGCAGGGCGAAGCGCGTCATGTAGAAGACGCCGTAGAGGTCGGTCTCGATCACGGTCGAGAAGTCGGCGATGTCGCCCTCGTCGACCCGGCCGAGATGGTCCTTGCCGGCATTGTTGATCAGCACGTCGAGCCGCCCGAACC
The DNA here is from genome assembly GCF_002355515.1 of Methylorubrum populi. Classification (NCBI taxonomy): domain Bacteria; kingdom Pseudomonadati; phylum Pseudomonadota; class Alphaproteobacteria; order Hyphomicrobiales; family Methylobacteriaceae; genus Methylorubrum; species Methylorubrum populi. The sequence goes on from NZ_AP014809.1 coordinate 3,921,344, forward strand.
GGGCCGCCGCGGCCTCGATGACATGCCGGCACTGGTCGGCGTTCGAGAGGTCGGCGGTCTCGATGTGCACCGCCGCCTCAAGGCTGTCGGCGACGCGGCGCAGGCCTTCCGCATTTTTGTCGGCGAGCACGAGGCTCGCGCCCTCCCGGCCGAAGCGGCGTGCGGTGGCCTCGCCGATGCCGGAGGCGGCCCCCGTGACGAGAACCACCGTGTTCGAAAACCGGCCCATGCGGCCTCCCGTGCTGCGCGGCGCAGGCGGCGCACTCCGCGAAGCCCGGTCAACCTCCCCGGGCAGGACCAGTTCCGGGTGGGCCGGCGAGGCCCGGGCACGGATGCGCGAGGGCGGAAACCGATAAAACAGCCCCTTGTGCGATCCGCGAGAGAAATCCGCGACTTGAGGCGGCGCGCACACGGGTGTACGGCGCAGGCGTCATGCCTTCGCCGCATTCCACGGGGAAGCAGGCCGCCGTCTCGTTCCGGCAGAAATCGTGCTGCGCCCGAGGCCGCGCACGGCGATCCGGCGCACCGCGCCAGGAAGGCCACGCCTCGGACCGACGGCCGGACCTGCCATTCCACGGGGCTGCGGCGGCCCGAGTGAGCACCGCGTCACATAACTACGCGCCATCCGTTGAAGGGGTCATAACGCCGATGTTCCTTGCCAAGTCTTCCATGGCCAAGCCTTCCGCGCGCCCGCTGCGCGTGGCCGCGTTCCTCGCCATGGCGGGCCTGGGCGCCGGCCTGGGCGGAACCGCGTTCGCCCAGGCGAAGAAGCCGGCCGCTCCGGCTCCGACCCCCGCCCCGGCGCAGGCCCAGCCCGCCGCGCCCGCCCAGCAGCAGGCCCAGGGCAACGGCCCGCAGATCATCAACGTGAAGTCCGAGCCGAGCCAGGCCGATTGGACCAAGGTCTGCGGCAAGGACCAGGGGTCCGGCACCGACGTCTGCTACACCACCCGTGACTTCGTGTCGGATTCCGGCCAGCCGGTGCTGGCGGTCGCGCTCTACGACATGAAGAACGCCTCCACGAAGCAGGAGGTGAAGGTCGTGCGCTTCCTGCTGCCGCTGGGCCTGATGCTGGCCCCCGGTATGCGCTTCGACGTCGACGGCAAGGAAGTGACCGGCGGCAAGTTTGCGGTCTGCTTCCCGAACGGGTGCTTCGCCGAGGCCGGCGGCGTCTCCAACGAGCTGCTGACCGGCTTCAAGAAGGGCACCACGCTCAACGTCCGGGTCCAGAACCAGACCCAGCGCGAGGTGGTGTTCGCGGTGCCGCTCGCCGGCTTCGGCAAGGCCTTCGACGGTCCGGCCATCGACCCGAAGGTTCTCGAGGAGCAGCAGAAGAAGCTCCAGGCCGAGATGGAGAAGCGCAGCGAAGAGATGCGCAAGAAGCTGGAGCAGCAGGGCGCGTCCGGCGCCGCGCCGGCTCCCGCCGCCCCGGCTGCCAACGCCGCGCCGAAGTAAGCCGCCCGCACCGAGCGATTTAGGGACGAGCCCCGCCGTGGTCGCCACGGCGGGGCTTTCCTTTGTGCGCGCCGCGGAGACCGCCGGTCCGTGCAACCATAGGCGAAACTCCGCGTTCAGCATGTCCGAGATCACCCGGACGGCAACAGTCAACCGGCAAGTTGTCGTTAAGGATGTTTCGCCCGCCTCTCAGTGGGATTGCGTGAGCAACGGTGACGAAACGCACCGCGCAATCCCGCTGCACAAGGTTAGGGGTTATTTAACGGATCGAGGCGGCCGCGAAGGAGCCGCAACGGAGTTCAGGCGATGAGCCAGCGCATTGAAGACATCAAGTTCATGGCGACGATGACCTTCGTCACCCTTTTCGGCACCTGCCTGACGGCGCTGGTCGGCTGAAGCTCTTTCGATCCGGACGCTCCCCTTATGGCCCGGATCCGTTAAGAAGCCGCTTCCCTCTTTTCCCGTCGCGGGCCTGTCCGCGGGGATGTTGCCGGGACCGAACCCGGCCGGAAGCGTGAACCGTGCGACACATCCACGTCATCGGCATCGGGACCGGCAATCCGGAGCACCTGACGATCCAGGGCGTCCGCGCCCTGCAGGCGACCGACGCCGTCTTCGCCCTCGATAAGGGAGAGGCCAAAGCCGGGCTTCTCAACCTTCGACGGCAGATCTGCGACCGCTACATCGAGGGCCGGCCCTACCGCTTCATCGAGGCATCCGACCCCGAGCGCGACCGTCGTCCCGCGGATTACGGCGTGGCGGTGGACGATTGGCACGCGGCCCGCGCGGCTCTCTACGAGGATCTGATCGTCGAGCATCTGCGCGAGGACGAGCGCGGCGCCTTCCTCGTCTGGGGCGATCCCTCGCTCTACGACAGCACCCTGCGCATCCTCGAGCGGGTGCGCGCCCGCGGACGGGTCGGCTTCACCCACGACGTGGTTCCCGGCATCACCAGCGTGCAGGCGCTGGCCGCCGCCCACCGCATCCCGCTCCACCACATCGGCGAGCCGGTGCGGATCACCACGGGCCGCCGGCTGCGCGACGGGCTTGGTAACGGGCTCGGCGATGGAGCCACCGTGGTGATGCTCGACGGCGACCCACGCTTCCAAGGGCTCGACCCGGATCTGACGATTTACTGGGGCGCCTATCTCGGCACGCCGGACGAGCGGCTCGTCGCGGGCCGGCTCGGCGATGTCGCCGGGGAGATCCGCCGCGTGCGCGCGGAGGCCCGCGCCCGCCACGGCTGGATCATGGACATCTACCTGCTGCTGAAGCCGCAATCCTGAGCCCCGCGCCGCGCGCTCTCACGCTGCGGCATAGTGTCAGGATCGGGAAGCACGCTGCCACGCTCCCCGACCCTCGAAGCAGAATTCTTCCGTCCCTTCCCCGTGCGACGACAAGGGCCGCCTCCGGCCGCTTTTTCGCCCTGGCAGGGGCCTTGCTTCGCCGCCCAAGCGAAGGACATTTCGCCGGTCGAACGAGAACCGGAACCATCCTTTGGGGGCGTGAAATGGCGGCTGGCTCGCGGCGGGCCGTGCGCGGTGCTGCTTATGCGTTGATCGGGGTAGCCGGCGCCCTGGTCGCGGCGCTCCTTGCTCCGGGGCAGGATCGTCCGACAGGTCCGCACGCGGCCCTCGATCCGGCCGGCAGCGAACTCGTCGCCCGCGCCGATGGCCCGAAGGTCGCGCCGGAGGGCGCACCGACCCGAATTCGCCTCGGTCCGGAGGGCCGCGACATACGCCTGTCGGGCGAACTCACCGAAGGGGCGGCCGAGCGTCTCGCCCGGCTCCTCGACGCCCATCGCCGGGTCGAGCGCATCCATCTCACCAGCGAGGGCGGACTGGTCGATGAGGGCGCGGCCATCGGCGCCTTGATCGCGGAACGCGGTCTCGTCACCTACGTGCCGGATTACTGCGTCTCCGCCTGCACCCTGGCCTTCGTGCGCGGACGCGAGCGGCTCGTCCGGGCGGATGCGCGCCTCGGCTTTCACGCGCCCTACGAGACCGACCCGGCCGGCGTCGAGATCGCGGTCGACAGCGCGCCCGAGCGTGCCGCCTATCTCGCCGCCGGCATTCGGGCCGATTTCGTCGACGCCGCCCTCAAGGTCCGTCCGGACGATCTGATGATCCCCGATACCGACACCCTGGTGAAGGCCGGTGTGGCCACCGGCATCGCCGATGCCGACCGCTTTCCCGACTCCACCCTGGACGACGGCGCCGACCCGGAGCGGGTCCGTGCCGTGATCCTGCACGACGTGCCTCTGCTCGACGCGGTGGAGACGGGCGCTCCGGGAACGATCGCACCGATCGCGGCGTGGTACCTCGACGGCTACCAACGCGGCCGGCCGGAAGGGGAGGCGGTGGACGGCGTTCGCCGGATGGCCGCGCATGCCGTGACGCGAAGCCTCGCCGATGCCGACCCGGACACCCTGATCGAACTCGGCCGGACGATTTTTCGGGCGATGCAGCGGTCGAACCCCGGCCGCGCCGGCATCTGCGCAGCGGCCAGGGAGGGGGCGGGTTCCGTTCTGACCCGGCCGCGTCTCGATCGAGCGCAGCTTGCCGCCGGCCGGACGATTCTGTCCCGCGCGCTCGGATTGCGGGCTGCGGAGGAAGCGCCTGCGCCCGACGCCGTGCTGGGAGAGGATCCGACAAGGCCGGTCGCCCTCGAAGCGGAATCAGGATCGGCCTCACCGCTGACGATCCGGAGACGCGGCTGCTCGGACCTGCGAAGGGCCTTCGCGGCGGCCCTGTCCCGCCCGACGGGCGAGGCGGCGCAGGCCCTTCGTCCGCTCCTGTTCCCCGCAGCGCCGGCACGTCTCCGCCCGGCGCTGGAAGCCTCCGCCCTGCCGCAATGACCCTCTGAACCGCATTGCGGAAGCCTCGCCGCCGCGCGTCGGAACGGGGCACGGGCGGCGGGCCTTCCCTCAAGGCACCTTCTCCCTCAATGCACCTGCCGTCCTCCGGTGCCGCGCAGGCGGCGGGCGAGTTCGTGACCGATCTCGGCGGCGACCTCGTCGACGAGGCGCGCGAGCGGCGGATTGCGCAGGCCGGCGACCAGCCCCTTCATCGCGGCCGCATGATCGGCGAGGCGATTGGCCTGCCGCTGGGCCTGATCCGTTTCCGAGTCGGCGGGGCGGCGCTCCTCCGTCAGATCGAAGGCGAGTCCCTGCGTCGTGAGAGCACCCGTGCCCGGGTCGCGTCGGCATTGTCCCATCAGCCGCAGCCAGCGTGCACCGCTAGGACCGGGGCGCGTGCGGAACTCCGCCTCGAAGGGCCGGCCGTCCTCCCCCGCCGCCCGCAGCACGCGCTCCAGGCGGAGAGCGTCCTCGGCTTCCAAGGCCGCCAGCGCCAGCGTCAGGGGCGCTCCCGCCGCCGCATCCTCGGGCACGGACAGCAGGCGGGCCAGGATCGGCGACAGAGCGAGCCGGTCGGACTCCGGATCGTGAGCCCAGGCTCCCAGGCAGGCGGAACCGGCGAAGGCGGAGGGAAGGTCAGGTTCAAAGGCCGTCATTGCGGATACCGGCGGAGCGTCTTCGGGCACGAACGGCCGCAGTCCCGGGGCGCGACGCGCCGGGATTCACCCAACCCGCGCGGCTCCTGCGGCCGCCCAGGTCATAAATCAATCTGAAGTGAATTTCTTCGGTCGATTCAGCCTTAAGGTATGTTAATCCGACTCGGTTCAACCCGTAAAGGCCTCAGGTCGCAGATACGACAAAACCCAACCTCAGGTGAACACGGTCCTTGGAGGAGCCCCCGCCGTCTTTAACGGGCGGTTAACCATGTTGGGCGACATCCGGGATCTGGGCATCCCGGCATCACAGGACCGGACGGCCCGCAAAGAGCCGAGAACGGTGGGGGTGGCCGGCATGAAAGCGATCACGTTCGTCACGCAGAAGGGAGGCAGCGGCAAGAGCACCTTGTGCATCTCGCTGGCGGTCGCCGCGCAGGAGGCCGGACACACGGTCTGCATCCTGGAGATGGACCGGCAGGCCACGATCACCGACTGGCTCGACCACCGCACCGCCGACGGCCCCGAGGTGGCGCAGATCGACGCCACGCAGATCGACCTCGTGATGGAGCGGCTGGCCGAGTCCGCCTACGACTACGTGTTCATCGACACGCCCGGCGTCGATTCCAACGGCACGCTCTCGGCGATCCGCGCGGCGGATCTGTGCATCATCCCCTGCCGGCCGACCCCCGCCGACCTGCGCGCCTTCAAGCCGACGCTCGCCGCCGTCTACCGCCTGGAGAAGAAGTTCGCCTTCGTCCTGAACCAGACCCCGCCGCGCTCCTACCGCATCCGCGACGCCGCCGACGGGCTCGCGGTGCTCGGCATCCTGCCCGACGTCAACATCGTGGCGCGCAACGACCATCAGGACGCCATCGGCGTCGGCCAGGGCGTCACCGAATTCAATCCGAAGGGTCAGGCCGCCGGCGAGGTGCGCCGGCTGTGGAGCTGGATCGAGCGCCGCATGCAGGCGACGGTGCAGCGGCCGGTCAAGGCAGCGGGCAAGGACGCGAGAAAGCATGTCAAGGCCGCCTAAGCTCGACCTTGCTTCGATCGTCGCCGCCGCCGGTCCGGCCGGCGGACCACGGAAACGGGGAGTTCGCCCGGCCACGAAGGCGAACAAGCCTTCCGGGGCGGAGATCGTCCAGCTCGATCTCGCGGCGCCGGCCCCGCTCTCGGCCCGGGCCGGCACCCTCAAGGAGCGCGCCAAGCAGATGTCGGTCTATCTGGAGCCCCCGGTCTACGACCAGCTTCGGGACCTGGCCTATGCCGAGCGCACCAAGATGCACGCCCTGATGCTCGAAGCGCTCGACCTGCTGTTCAAGCAGCGCGGCGCCCGCTCGATCGAGCAGGTGCTGGGCGAGAGCCCGCGCTGAGCCGTTTTCAGGGATCCGGCGTCGCCTGAAGGCCGGCTCAACGCGGCCTTCACGGTGGCGCGCAAGCCGATGTGAAACCAGTCGTGCTGCCGGCCCAGGCCCGAGGCCCATCGGCCTCTCGTCCGGAGGCTCATGCGGGACGACTGCCGAACGGGACGATGCGGGCCAGCCCGAGGGGCAGGCCGGTCCGGTTTTCTCGCGTTTCCGAAACGACTTGTGGAACCTCGCTCGCGCGACGCGTCCACAAGCGCGCCCACCGGCGCACCGTTCAGCCTTCCTTTACCGCGTCCGGACGATCCTCTGGGGACGGCCGGACGTCGTCCGGGCGCAAGCGTAGCGTGATCCCCTGAGACCCAGCTTTCCGCGGTCTCAAGGGAGCCTGTGGCGTAGGCGGGGAGCGGGCGGGCGACATGACCCATGTCATGCCACGGGATTTGGCGCGGGGCCGAAAGTCCCCGGAGGATCGGACGCGTCGCGCGCGGGCGATCCTGAGGCCGGCCCTGCAGCTCCTGGCGGTCTGCACGGTCGCGCTGACCACCGCCAACTGTGCCAACAATCCGGCCAAGCTCGCGGGCGCCGCCTCGTCGTCGGGCAACGGCGTCGACCCGAAATACGGCGTGAAGGCGAGCCGCCGCCTCTACAACGAGGGCGACGTGATCCCGAAGGGCGGCGGCCGGCGCTTCTCGGGCAAGCCCTACGTGGTGGCGGGCAAGACCTACGTGCCCCGCGAAGATGCCCGCGGCTACGTGCGGGAGGGCCTCGCCTCCTGGTACGGCAGCGCCTTCCACGGCCGCGTCACCGCCAACGGCGAGATCTTCGATCGCCACTCCATCGCCGCCGCGCACCCCACCCTGCCGCTGCCGAGCTATGTCCGGGTGACGAACCTCGACAACGGCCACTCGATGATCCTGCGCGTCAACGACCGCGGGCCCTACCATGCCGGCCGCCTGATGGACGTGTCCGAAGAGGCGGCCCGCGCCCTCGACTTCCACCGCCGGGGCACGGCGCGGGTGCGCGTCGAATATGCCGGCAAGGCCTCGATCGCCGGCAGCGACGACCGGAAGCTGCTCGCGACCCTGCGCACCGACGGCAGCCCCGCCGCGATCGGGCGGGCGCCGGTCATGGTGGCCGATCTCGGCCCCTCCGAACCCGATGCCGCGCCCGAGCGGCTTGAACGCGCCTCCCGCGCGCTCGCCTTCCGCCCGGCCGGCGAGCGCGACGACGAGGCACCGGAGACGGCGAGCCCCGCCGCACGCCCGAGTCGGCCCGCTCCGGTCGTGCTGGCGAGCGCCGCCGTCGCCGTCCCGGCCGCCCTGCAGCCGACCGCCGCCCGCGCCGCCCCCTTCCGCCCGGGCCCGGTGGCGCTCGCCGCCGCCCCGGCCCACTCCGCTCCCTCCAAGCCTGGAGCCGCCGAGCCGCGCCGCATGGTGGCCGAGGCCGACCGCGCCGCCCCGCCGATCCACGGAAGGTTCAAGGAGGCGCCCGTTCCGGCCACACCGACGCGCCTGGCCGCCGCGGCGACCAAGAGAGCGCCCGCTCCGATCCGCGCGGCGCAAGCGGTGCCGACCAGGGCGACCGCGATGAAGGCGGCTGCGCTTCAGCAGGTGGCCGCCGCCAGTGTTCCCAAGGGCGGGTTCAAGCCCGTCAGCCGGGCCGTGGCCGGCGAATCCGCCCCGCGCATGGCGCCGATGCCCGCCACGTCGAAACAGGCGATCGCCAAGCTCGCCGGCGCCACACCAGCGGCGGGCGCGAAATCCGCGGCCAAATCTTCCGGCAAGACGACCGTCGCCCAAGGTCCCGGCTCATCGGGCGGCAAGCCGAAGCGCTCGCAGGTGGCGGCGGCGAACTGACGGCGCGACCTGCGAGCCGGCGTCCGAAGACGGCGGCTCGATCCGACGCGCCTACTCGGCCCTGGCGTTCACATCGAGCTTGTCGAGCACCGCTGCCGGGGTCGGGGCGGTGCTGACATCGACCATGCCGAGACCCTCGCCGCTCTTCGCCTTGGCGCTGATCGAGAGGGTGCCGGGCTTGGCCACGAACTTGCCCATCGCCGCGCCGATCGCCTTGGCGGCCGCCGAGTTGCCGAGGATCACCGGCACGCCGATCACGCTCGCCGTGACATATTCCTTGCGCAGCTCGTCGGGCTTGAGGCTCAGCACCTTCGCCTGGGCGTCGATGAAGCGCTCGAACAGGCCGCCGTTCTCGAGCGTCAGGTCGAGCGCCTTGGCGGTGGCCGAGAGCATGGCGAAACCCGAGACCGCCGCATCCGGATCGAACACTTCGGGGCCGATTCCGCCGAGCGTGGCGTTGAGGTGGAGGCGGCCCATATCCTTGCCGGAGAGCGACAGCTCCCTGAAGCTCAGTTCGCGCTTCTCGCCGTTCCAGGCGGTGTCGGCCGCGGCATCGAGATCGAGGTCGCGGTAGCCGTAGAGGCCGAGCGAGCCGAGACCGGGGACGCCCTCGACGGCGGAGGCCGGCATGGTGAGGCCGGTCAGGCTGAAGCGGGTCTGGGTCGGCACGCCGTCCTGCGGCGGCCCGAAGCTCATGCTGGCGCCGCGCAGACCGATCCGGATCGGCGGGAGCGGAACGAGCTTCGCGGCCTTGAGCGGATCGCCCGAGGCGACCGGCCCGGGCACCGCGCCGACCTGCGCCAGATCGAGCCCGAGATCGGACAGCGTCAGGGTGCCGATGACCGGCGTGAGGCGGCGCAGCTCCGCCTCCTGCAGGTCCGGCGGCGGGGCCGCTCCCTTGGCCGGATTGGTGCCGGCGGGCAGCGGCGCCTGGGAGAGGCGGCGCAGGGCGGCGATCGTCGGTTCCAGGGAGAAGCCGGTGAGGGTGAGGCGCCCGACCTTCCCCTGCGCCTCCTTGGCGCCGAAGCCGATCTCGGCGAGCGTGAGGCCGGCCTCCGTGCCGCCCGCGTAGCTGATGCGGCCGATGCTGAAGGAGAGCGGATCCTCGCCCTTCACCTCCTTCACGGTCAGGTCCGTCGCCTCCAGGCTGCCGACCGAGACCGATTCGGCGAGATCCGCGAGCAGGCCGGCGGCGCGGGCGCGCTTGGCCCGGTCGTCCTCGGCGAGGCCGCCATCGCCCAGAGCCTCCACGGCGCCGCGCCAGGTCGCCGGGGTCTGGCGTCCGGAGAGGTCACGGCCGGTGAGGCGGGCGATCGACACCGTGGTGCCGCGCTCGTCGATGAAGGCGATGGTCTCGACGGAAAGCGACGCGTAGAGGCGCTGGAACGGGCTGCCGGCGGTTCCGGCCTCGCTGTAGAGGCGCGCCAGCGCGGTGAGATCGACCTCCTCGGCGCGGATCCGGCCGTAGCTGCCGCTGCCGGCCTGCGGCGCGCCCTCGACGGAGAGCGTCGCGCCGGCCGCGGTCAGTTCGCTGATGCGCCCCGCCCGGATCGTGCGCGCCGCCACGTCGCGGTAGGTCACGACCTGCCGCTTCTCGCCGTCCCGGCGCTCGACCCTTAATTCCGGCATGGTGAGGCTGCCGGCGTCGAGGCGCTGGAGCCGGGCCGGCCACGCATCCTTGGCCGGCTCCTTCGCATCCTTCGAATCGGCCTTGAGGATCGCGAGCAGGTCGTCACGGGAGAGGCGCGTCCCGCTCACCGTGACCTTCGGCGCGGTGACGAGCGTGTCGCCGAAGGCGAGGCTCACGTTGTCGAGGACGAGATCCTGGACCGCGGAGGCCGCCTCCTGCGCGGCGGCCGGCGCCGACGGCGCGGGCCCGGCCAGCAGCGCCACCGCGCAGGCCGAGGCGAGCAGTGCCCGCGTGAGAACGGGACGGCGCGTCGATGACATCATGGCTGGATCGGATCGCAGGCTGGCGGGTGATCGGGGATGGGCCGTGAGCCCACCATCCCTGCCGGTTTTCCACAGGCGTGGCAATTGCGCCCGCGCCACGGAGCAGACGCTTCGCCGCCGGTGTTCGAGCCCGGCCCCTCAGATCGCGAAGGAGGTGCCGCAACCGCAGGAGGCGGTGGCGAGCGGGTTCTCGATCTTGAAGGACTGGCCGATGAGATCGTTGACGAAATCGATGGTCGCGCCGCCCATATATTCGAGCGAAACGGGGTCGACGAGCACGGTGGCGCCGTCGCGCTCGATCACGATGTCGTCGCCCTCGCGGGCGCTGGTGATGTCGAAGGCGTAGGAGAAACCCGAGCAGCCGCCGCCGTTGACGCTGATGCGCAGCGACGAGCCGGGGGGCTCGGAGCCCATGATCTCGTTGATGCGCTTGGCGGCGCGGGCGGTGAGGATGATATCGGCCATCGTGGTACGGCCCCGTTTGGTGAACCGGTGTCGTGCGGGTCGGGCGCCCGGCGATTGCCGCGGGCGCCACCCCACACAAGATATGGGGCGCGAGGGCCGGCCGCAACGCGGCCAGGAAGGGGACGGGCTGTGCAGGTGCGGCAGAACGGCGAGCGCTGGCGGGCGCCCTACGCCACCGATCCGGCGGCGACCCGCGGGCGTCTGATTCCCGAGGCGTTCTCGCCGACACGCAGCGACTTCCAGCGCGACCGCGACCGGATCATCCACTCCACCGCCTTCCGGCGGCTGAAGCACAAGACGCAGGTCTTCGTCCATCACGAGGGCGACCATTACCGCACCCGGCTCACCCACAGCCTGGAGGTCAGCCAGATCGCCCGGGCGCTCGCCCGCGCACTCGGCCTCGACGAGGATCTCGCGGAGGCGCTGGCGCTCAGCCACGATCTCGGCCACACCTGCTTCGGCCATACCGGCGAGGACGCGCTCCACGCCTGCATGGCCGCTTACGGCGGCTTCGACCACAACGCCCAGGCGCTGCGCATCGTCACCCGGCTGGAGCGGCGCTATGCCGGCTTCGACGGGCTCAACCTGACCTGGGAGACGCTGGAGGGCCTGGTCAAGCACAACGGCCCGCTCCTCGACGCCCGCGGCGCACTGGTCCACCGCTACGCCACTGAGGGCATCCCGGCGGCGGTGCTGGAATACAACGCCAGCAACGACCTCGAACTGTCGCGTTTCGCCGGCCCGGAGGCTCAGGCGGCCGCACTGGCCGACGACATCGCCTACGATGCCCATGACCTCGATGACGGGCTGCGGGCCGGGCTGTTCGACCTCGCCGACCTTGCTGCCGTGCCGTTCCTGAACGGGCTCCTCGCGGAAATCGACGCCCTGCATCCGGGCCTGGAGCCATCGCGAAAGATCCACGAGTTGGCGCGGCGGGTCATCACCCGGTTCGTGGAGGACGTGATCCGCGAGGGCGAGGCGCGCATCGCCGCGCTGGCGCCGGCGAGCGTCGGCGACATCCGCGCCGCGTCCGAACCCGTGATCGCCTTCTCGCCCGCCATCGCGACGGCGGATGCCGACATCAAGCGCTTCCTGTTCGCGCGGATGTACCGCCATCCCGAGGTGATGGCCGTGCGGGCCAAGGCCGCGACCATCGTCGACGACCTGTTCTCGGCCTTCCGCGCCGATCCGGCGCGGATGCCCGCCGAGTGGTCGGAGGGGCTGGAGGGCGCGGGCGAGGCGCGCGTCGCCCGGCGCATCGCCGACTACATCGCCGGCATGACCGACACCTACGCGGTGCTGGAGCACAGCCGCCTGTTTCCGGCGACGCCCGACCTGCACTGGAGCCCGCCGAGCCGGGGCCTGCCGCTGACGGAGCCGTGAGGCGCCGACGGCGGCAGATCCCAGGGTTTCAGTAGCAGACGCAGTTCGAACCAAAGCCTGTGTTGTAGACCGGGGCGTAGCCCGTCGTGACCGGCGCGTAGCCGTAGCCGTAGACGGGCGCCGCGTAGCTGCCGTAACCGTAACCACCGGCCAGCGCGCCGCCGGCCAGTCCGAGGCCCAGCCCGAGCCCGGCGAGGCCGATTCCGGCTCCCGCGAGACCCGGTCCGACACCCCGGCCGTAGCCGTAGCCGCGGCCGTAGACACCGCGCGCGGCGTAGCCGCGATAGCCGTAGCCGCCCCGGAAACCGTAACCACGGTGCCCGAACCCGCCGTGATAACCGCCGCGATAACCGCTGAGGCGGCCGGCATATCCGGGACGTGCGCCGTAGCCGTGACGGGCGTAGCCGCCCTGGTGACGGCCGCCGCCGACATAGCCGCCATGGCCGCCGAAATCGCGGGCCTCGGCCGTTGCGGGCAGGAGGGTCAGGGCGGTAACAGCCGTGGCAGCGAGGGCGAAGGACTTCATGGGGGCCGTCTCCGGAGGGGATCTCACCCTCGACAACGCCGCCTTCGCGACTTGCGTGCAACGCTGCATTCTACCGAGACGACGCCTTGTCCCCGCGCGAACGACACCGCGGGACCCGACCACGACAGCCTGCGGAGGACCGATTGAGCGCCGAACACCGAGCCCCGCGCGAGAGCCGCACCGCCTATCCCCGGCTCGTACCGCTGACGACGCGCTGGGGCGACAACGACGTCTACGGGCATGTCAACAACGTCGTCTACTACGCCTTCTTCGACACGGCGGTGAACGGGATCCTGGTGGAGGCGGGCGCCCTCGACATCGCCCGCTCGCCCGTCATCGGCCTCGTGGTCGAGACGGGCTGCCGCTACTTCGCGCCGGTCTCCTTCCCCGACCGGATCACCGCGGGCGTGCGGGTGGCCCATCTCGGCCGCACCAGCGTGCGCTACGAGATCGCGATCTTTCGCGATGACGAGGCGGAGGCCGTGGCCCAGGGGCACTTCGTCCACGTCACCGTCGACCGGGAGACACGCCGGCCGGCGCCGCTGCCGGAGCGGCTGCGGGCGGTGCTGACGGAACTCGCGGCGGGCGGGGCCGAGGCGCCGTGACACTCCCGCCCGCCATTGCTATGCCGCCCCGACGCCGGCCGCCCGACGCGCGGGCCGGCGGGCGCGCTGAAACGACGAACACCCGAGCCCCATGAACATCTTCGCCCTCTTCGAGACGCGCGTGCGCGAGGCGCTCGAATCGCTCACCCGCTCCGGCCTGCTGCCGGAGGGCCTCGACCTGTCGCGGGTCGTGGTCGAGCCGCCGCGCGACCCCTCGCACGGGGATCTGGCCACCAACGCCGCCCTGGTGCTGGCGAAGGAGGCCCGGCAGAACCCCAAGGCGCTCGGCGAGGCGCTGGCAGGCGAACTGCGCGCCGATCCCCGCATCGTCGAGGCGAGCGTGGCCGGCCCCGGCTTCATCAACCTGCGGCTCGCGCCGGAGGTTTTTCACGAGGTGATCCGTGCAGCGCTCCGCGAGGGCGAGGCGTTCGGGCGCGGAAACATGCCGGGCGGGCCGGTCAACATCGAGTACGTCTCGGCCAACCCCACCGGGCCGATGCATGTCGGCCACGGCCGCGGCGCGGTGTTCGGCGACGCGCTCGCGAACCTGCTCGCCGCCGCCGGCCGGCCGGTGACGCGCGAGTACTACATCAACGATGCCGGCGCGCAGGTCGATGTGCTCGCCCGCTCCGCCTTCCTGCGCTACCGCGAGGCGCTCGGCGAGACGATCACGATCCCCGAGGGCCTCTATCCCGGCGACTACCTCAAGCCGGTGGGCGCGAAGCTCGCGGACATCCATGGCCGGGCGCTGCTCGACAAGACCGAGCAGGAATGGCTGCCGCTGGTGCGCCGCTTCGCCATCGACGCGATGATGGACACGATCCGCGAGGATCTCGCGGCGATCGGCATCCGCCACGACGTGTTCTTCTCGGAGGCCACCCTCCAGGGCGAGAACGGCGGGCAAGGGGGCGGCCAAGGGGGCAACCGCGTCGCGGAACTGCTCGCCGCCCTGCGTGAGAAGGGCCTCGTCTACGAGGGGCGCCTGCCGCCGCCCAAGGGGCAGCTGCCCGAGGATTGGGAGGACCGGGAGCAGACCCTGTTCCGCTCGACCCAGTTCGGCGACGATGTCGACCGGCCGCTGCTGAAGTCCGACGGCTCCTACACCTACTTCGCCTCCGACATCGCCTATCACCGCGACAAGTGGCTGCGCGGCGCCAACGAGCTCATCGACGTGCTCGGCGCCGACCACGGCGGCTACGTCAAGCGCATGCAGGCGGCGGTGAAGGCGGTCAGCGACGGGCAGGCCCGGCTCGACGTCAAGCTCTGCCAGCTGGTCCGTCTCCTGCGCGCCGGCGAGCCGGTGAAGATGTCCAAGCGCGCCGGCGAGTTCGTGACCCTGCGCGACGTCATCGACGAGGTCGGGCGCGACGCGATCCGCTTCATGATGCTCTACCGCAAGAACGACGCGACGCTGGATTTCGACCTCGCCAAGGTCGTGGAGCAGTCGAAGGACAACCCGGTCTTCTACGTGCAGTACGGGCATGCCCGCCGCTTCTCGGTGCTGCGGCAGGCCCGCGAGGCGCTGCCCGGCGAGGATTTTTCGCGCGAGGCGCTTCTGGCCGACGCGGACCTTTCGGTTCTCACCGATCCCGGCGAGATCGAGATGATGCGTCTGATTGCCCAATATCCGCGGGTGCTCGAATCGGCGGCTGCGGCGCACGAACCACACCGGATCGCGTTCTACCTCTATGAAACGGCCAGCTCGCTTCATAGTTTCTGGAACAAGGGCAAAGACTTGCCGCAATTACGGATTGTTAATCCAACCGACAGAAACTCCACTCGGGCTCGCTTGGCCCTCGTCGAGGCCCTAGGCGGCGTTCTTGCCTCCGGTCTCGCGGTTTTGGGCGTCTCCGCACCCGACGAGATGCGGTGACCAGGCACGGTGCTGTTGAGAGGATGAGGCCATGACGGGACACGCTTCGCGCGCGACGGTCGATTTCGATGCCTTCGAGCGCGAGCTGCGTCAGACGTCGCAGGAGGCGGTCCGGGCGAAGGCGCCGCAGGTCGCCCCCAAGGGCGACCCGCTCGCCGAGCTCGCCCGCATCGTCGGGCAGGACGATCCCTTCCGCGCCCTGCTGGAGGCGCGGGAGAAGAATGCCGGCCAGGACGCGCCGGCGCCCGCAGCCCCCGCGGCGCGGGCCCCCGAGACGGGCCGGCCGGCGCGGGTCGAGCCGACCTTCGTCGATGCCCCTCTTCCCAGCTCGGCCCACGGTCCGATGCAGGGTCAGCCCCAGAGCCCGGCGGACGCCTTCGACCAGTATCTCGCCTCCGTCGAGCAGGGCATGTACGCCGACGGTCCGACCGATCCGGCCGCCTTCGCCCAGGCCGACAAGGGCTACCGGACCGGCCGCGCGGAGGCCCCGCGCGCCCGCAACCGCCTCGTCCAGGTCGGGGCCGGCCTCGCGGTGGTGGCGGTCTGCGTCGGCGGCGCGCTGGCCTGGCGCGGCACCCACGGCGTCGGCGGCGGCGGCCCGATCACCGTGCTCGCCGACAAGACCCCGCTGAAGGTGCAGCCGACGGCCACCGACGGCGTCGAGATTCCCGATCAGAACAAGCAGATCTACGACCGCAACGCCAAGGACGGTCAGATCAAGATCGTCAACCGCGAGGAGCAGCCCCTCGACGTCAACCAGGCCGCCCGCACCGCCGCCGCGCGCAGCGAGGGCACGGAGCCGGGGCAGGGCGGGGCAACGCCCGGCCAGGGCGGCATGCTGTCCGACACGTTCGGGGAGCCGCGCCGGGTGCGTACCGTTTCGGTCAAGCCGGATACGCCGGTCCTTCAGCCCCCGGCCGAGACGGCCCAGGCTCATGCCCAGGCCCCGTCCTCGCCGATCCCGACCATGACGATGCCCGACGCCTCCGGCGGCACCACGACACCCGCTGCGGAAGCACGGCGCCCCACCTCGCCGCCCTCGCGCACCCTGGCCTCGAATCCGGCCCCGGCGGCGACCACGCCCGTGGCCGAGGAGCCGCCGGCCGCACCCGCCGCGCGTCCGAAGGCGCCGCAGCGCCTCGCCTCCGTCTCGCCGGAGACCACCGCCAGCACGACCGAGCCGGCCGCCGCCTCCGCCTCGCTCACCGCGCCGGTCAGCGGCTACTCGGTGCAGCTCGGCGTGCGCGGCAGCGAGAGCGAGGCTCGGGCCGCCTTCCGCGAGATGCAGGGCAAGTACAGCCAGCTCGCCGGCAAGCCCGAGCTGATCCGGCAGGCCGAGGTCAACGGCAAGACCCTGTTCCGCGTCCGCGTCGGGCCGCTGGCCAAGAACGAAGCCTCCAGCCTGTGCAGCGCGCTCCAGGGCGCGGGCGGCCAGTGCTTCGTCGCCAAGAACTGAGGCGACAAGAACTAGGCGCCAAACCCCGCGCCTGAAACCGCATCGGCCAGTCGGTCGCCCTGACGGGCATCCCGAGCGACGCGCCGACCCGGCCCCGTCGCGCCCCTGGATCGCTTCGGCTGACGGCTCGCAATGACGGCTCGGGTCACCGGCGCGTCATTCCGAGCGGAGGCGAAGCGATCCAGGGGCGCGACGGCAATCCGTCTTGCACCGGCATCGGCGAGAAGCCGGAGTCACGGCCGACGGCAGATACCCCACCGCCACTTCCAGCCCAGGACGCCGGTCCCATGACCTCAGCCAGCACGCCCCGCGCCGTCATCCTCGGCTGTTCCGGCACGGCGCTGTCGGCCGAGGAGACCGCCTTCTTCCGCGACCTGCGGCCCTGGGGCTTCATCCTGTTCAAGCGCAACATCGGCACCCCCGACGCGGTGCGCGCGCTGACCGCCTCGCTGCGCGAGACGGTCGGGCGGGCGGACGCGCCGATCCTGATCGACCAGGAGGGCGGGCGGGTGCAGCGCATGGGCCCGCCGCACTGGCCGAAATACCCCGCCGGCGGACGCTTCGATGCCCTCGGGGAAGCGGCCGCGGACATCGCCCGGCTCGGCGCCCGGCTGATGGCGCACGACCTCACCGACGTCGGCATCACGGTCGATTGCGCGCCGATGCTCGACGTCCCCGTGGCGGGCTCCGACAACATCATCGGCGACCGCGCCTACGGCGATACGCCGGAGCGGGTGATCGAGCTCGGCCGCGCCGTGGCCGAAGGTCTGATGGCGGGCGGCGTGCTGCCGGTAATCAAGCACATTCCCGGTCACGGCCGGGCGACCTGCGACAGCCATCTCGACCTGCCCGTGGTCGCGGCCGACCGGGCGAGCCTGGCGAACAGCGACTTCCGGCCGTTCCGGGCGCTCGCCGACCTGCCGCTCGCCATGAGCGCCCACGTCGTTTTCGAGAGCCTCGATCCGGAGCGGCCCGCCACCCTGTCGGAGCGCGTGATCGGCGAGATCGTGCGCGGCGAGATCGGCTTCGACGGCCTGCTGATGACCGACGACCTGTCGATGCAGGCGCTCCAGGGGCCATTTCGCGAGCGGGCGGAAGCGGCGTACCGCGCCGGCATCGACGTGGTGCTCCATTGCAATGGACGCATGGACGAGATGCGGGCGGTGGCCGAGGCGACGCCCGATCTCGCGGGAGAGGGCGCGCGCCGCGCCGAGGCCGCGCTCGCCCGCCGCGCGGCGCCGGACGCTCTCGACATCGCCGAGGCCCGCGCCCGTTTCGATGTGGCCTTCCCGTCCGCCTGACGGCCCGCCCGACAACGAGGCGAAGTGCGACAAAGAAGGGCAAGGGCTGCGCGGCCTTTGCCCGCTTGTGCGCCCTGCGCTGCTTGTGTTCGCGCCACTCGATCCCTAGGTTCGCCCCAATTCAAGTGGAGGCGCCGCCGGAGTTGGTGCGGCGCAGGAGGTTGCCATGGGCAGCATGAGTGTCTGGCACTGGGTCATCGTTGCGGTCGTCGTCATGCTGCTGTTCGGCCGCGGCAAGGTGTCGGAGCTGATGGGCGACGTCGCCAAGGGCATCAAGGCCTTCAAGAAGGGCATGGCCGACGACGAGACCCAGCCGAACCAGACGGTGAACACCACCACGCCGGTGGGTCCGAACGATCCGGTGCGCACGCTGCCGCACCAGGGCGCGCCGGGCACCCCCCCCCCGCAGCAGGCTCATGTTCAACCCGGCGTGCCGGCGGGCGACCACAAGGCCGTCTGAATAACGGGTTTGTCGGGCTGAAACGGCGGTCGGGCACGGTTGAAGATCGGCTCCGGGCAGGATAGCGCGGGCCGCGCGCCCGTCCTCATCAGGCGCGGCCCCGCGGGACGGACGACGCAATGCTGGACATGAGCTGGGGCGAGGTGATGCTGATCGGCGGCGTCGCCCTGATCGTCATCGGACCCAAGGACCTGCCGAAGGCGCTGCGCACCCTCGGTCAGATCACCACCAAGGTCCGGCGCATGGCCGGCGAGTTCCAGTCGCAGTTCAACGAAGCGATTCGTGAGGCGGAGCTGGAAGAGGTCCGCCGCGACGTCGAGGGCGTCAAGCGCACCGTCGACGCCGCGCGCCCGACCTTCAATCCCGTGGATACGATCCGCAACGAGATCCGCAGCGCGGTCGAAAGCCGTCCCGGCGCCAATACGAAGGAATCCGGGGTCAAGGATACCGGCAGCTTCGACGTGCCGCGACCGACGCCCGAACAGCAAGCCGCCCAGATGCACGGCGCCCCGATGGAAGGCACTCCGGCGGCCTCCACCACCACCGAGGCGCCTCCCGCCACCTCCGGCACCAAGACCGAGACAGGCCCGACTCCATGAGCGACGAGCGCGATGAGGCCGAGATCGAGGCCTCGCGGGCACCCCTTCTGGAGCACCTGATCGAACTGCGCGCGCGACTCATCAAGTCGCTGCTCGCGTTCATCGTGATGTTCTTCGGCTGCTTCTTCTTCTCGAAGCAGATCTACAACGTGCTGGTGCACCCCTACGTCTCGATCGTCGGGCCGCAGAACGCCGAACTGATCGCGACCCACTTCCTCGAACAGGTCTTCACCAACATCAAGCTCAGCGTGTTCGGGGCGGGCTTCCTCGCCTTCCCGGTCATCGCCACGCAGGTCTACGCCTTCGTCGCGCCCGGCCTCTACCGCAACGAGCGGCAGGCCTTCCTGCCCTATCTCGTCGCCACGCCGATCTTCTTCCTGCTCGGCGCGCTGGTCGTCTACTTCCTGGCGATGCCGCTGCTGATCCAGTTCTCGGTCTCGCTCCAGCAGATCGGGCAGCCGGGCGAGGCGACGATCCGGCTGCTGCCGAAGGTCGACGAGTACCTCTCGCTGATCATGACGCTGATCTTCGCCTTCGGCCTCGCCTTCCAGATGCCGGTGATCCTGACGCTTCTGGGTCAGATCGGCGTGATCGACGCGGCCTTCCTGCGGGAGAAGCGGCGCTACGCCATCGTGCTCGTCTTCGTCGCCGCCGCGGTGCTGACGCCGCCGGACGTGATCTCGCAGCTCTCGCTGGCGATCCCGATGCTGCTTCTCTACGAGGCCTCCGTCTTCTCGGTCGCGCGCATGGAGAAGATCCGCGCCGCCCGGCGGCGGGCGGAAGGGATCGAGGACTGACGGGGATCACCGGCGCGGATCGTCGGCGGGACGCGGTGCGCTAAGCGGAAAATAAGGCACTTTGCGCATCACTTGATTGTGCGCAAATCTGTCCGCCGATGGAGCCTGCTCCATAACCCTCCGACTCAGAACGGAGGGAAGCCCATGTTCCACACGATGCGGACCGCCATCGCGGTCGCCGCCCTGACGACCCTGGCCGGTGCGGTCCAGGCCGCGGATCTGCAGCGGGTGCGCGGCACGATCGAGAGCAGCGATGCCGGCTCGGTGACGATCAAGACCACCGACGGCGCGTCCGAGACGGTTCAACTCGGCGGCGCCAAATTCGCCTGGGTGGTCAAGTCGAGCCTCGACCAGATCAAGGAAGCACCTTCATCGGCACTGCCACCAAGGGCGAGAACCCGATGACGGCGCTGGAAGTGGTGCTGTTCCCCGAATCCATGCGCGGCACGGCGGAAGGCCATTACGGCTGGGACGCGATCCCCGACCACACGACGGGCGGCGGCGGCCCGGTGGTGAAGAGCTCGATGACCAACGGCACCGTGAAGGCCGCCGGCGGTGCCGGCGCGGGCGGCGCGCCGAAGGTCAAGAGTTCGATGACCAACGCCACCGTGGCCAGCAGCACCGCCGGCTCCGGCACGGGCGGCGAGCGCACGCTGACCGTGACCTACGACAAGGACGGCTCGAAGACGATCGTGGTGCCGCCGAAGGCGCCGATCGTCGCCTTCGAGCCCGCCGACAAGTCGATCCTGACGCCGGGCGGCAAGATCTTCGTGGTCGCGGCCAAGGACGGCGGCAAGCTCGCGGGCAAGCTCGTCGCGGTGGGCAAGGACGGCCTCACCCCGCCGATGTAAGCGGACTCACGACCGTCCCTGGCTCCCCGCCAGGGACGGCCACAGCGGCCGGGCCAAAGCCGTGGCGGCAAGGCCGAGCCCGAGGAGCGAGACGAAGGCCGCCAGGGCCGGCAGTTCCGCATAGCCCGCGCCGAGCGTCAGCGCCGTGCCGCCGAGCCAGGCCCCGAGGGCGTTGCCGAGATTGAACGCGCCCTGGTTGAGGGTCGAGGCGAGATTCGGCGCGTCGCTCGCCGCCTCCACCACCCAGACCTGGAGCGGCGAGACCAGGGCGAAGGCGAGCCCGCTCCACAGCACCAGCACCGCCAGCGCCGGCACCGGGAAGGGTGCGACCAGCGCGAAGGCGGCGAGCACCGCGATCAGCCCGACGAAGCTGCCGAGGACGGTGCGCATCAGGCTGCGGTCGGCGAGCCAGCCGCCAGCGAGATTGCCGACGGTGAGCCCGAGACCGGCCGCGAACAGCGCTCCCGTCACGCCGCCGGGCGTCAGATGCGTCACGGTGAGCAGGAACGGGGCGATGTAGGTGAAGACGGTGAAGAAGCTCACCGAGGACAGGGTCGAGACCAGCATCGGCCGCAGCACCGGCCAGCGCCCGAGCGCCCGGAATTCCTTCGCGAGGCCGCCACGGGTGCCCGGCATGCCGCCCGGCAGGGCGAGGGCGATGGCCATCCCTGCCGCGAGCCCGATGCCGACCACGGCCCAGAAGGTCGAGCGCCAGCCGAGCGCCTGACCGAGAGCGGTGCCGAGCGGCACGCCCAGCACGTTGGCGAGCGTCAGCCCGGCAAACATCAGCGAGACGGCCTGGGTGCGCTTCTCCCGCGGCACGAGGTTGCGGGCGACGATGGCACCGATGCCGAAGAAGGCGCCGTGGGCAAAAGCGGTGGCGACCCGCGCGGCCATCAGCCATTCGTAGCTCGACGCCAGGGCGCAGGCGAGGTTGCCCAGGGTGAACACCGCCATCAGCGCGAGCAGCGCCGCCTTGCGCGGCAGGGGCGCCGTCGCCATCGCCACGATCGGCGCGCCGATCACCACGCCGAGCGCGTAGCCCGAGACGAGATGGCCCGCCTGCGGGATGGTGACGCCGAAGTCGCGCGCCACCTCCGGCAGGAGGCCCATGATGACGAACTCGGTCGTGCCGATGCCGAAGGAGGCGACAGCGAGCGCGAGGATCGGCAGGGAAACCATGCAGGATGCTCCGAGGCGGCGCTTTTGCTGCGCCGCAAGATGAGCGCCGCAACATGGTCATCCACGGCACGCGCGACAGCCGCGTGACCGGGAAGCAGCCCTGCGCACACGTCAGGGCGGCCGGCTCCGCATGGACGCCCTGGCTGAGCCGAGGACCGGCCCTCGCGGACAAAAAGATTTTCCTGGCACTACCCGGCGCAGCAATAGAACCGTTCTCCACCTTGGAGAAACAACGCAAAAACAATCCGTTGATTTGCCCCACCCCAGGTCTCTAAATTTCATAGCAACAACGTCTCAACAACGCTCCGCAGATCTTGTGAATATCGAAGCCTCGAACATCTCCTGTCGGAGATTCGGGGGCCGGTCTTCCTTGGCTGGGGCCTTGCCTTCGGATGCTTCGCGATGCCCGCACGGATCGTTGCCTTCTCCGGCAACACGCACCGCCCCTCCCGTACCCGCACCCTGGTCGAGGCGGTGGCCGCTGAATTGTCGCGGCTGCGCCCGATCGACCTGAAGGTCTACGACCTCGTCGACGCCGGCACCGGCATCGCGGTGGCGAGCCGCTCGGCCCTGCCGCTTCCGGCGGCGCGGATCGTGGAGGGGATCGAGTCGGCCGATGCGCTGATCGTCGGCTCGCCGGTCTACAAGGGCAGCTACGCCGGGCTGTTCAAGCACCTGATCGACTTCGTCGCCCCCGAGGCGCTGATCGGCAAGCCGGTGGTGCTGACGGCGACCGGCGGCGGCCCGCGCCACGCGCTCGTGGTCGAGCACTCCCTGCGGCCCCTGTTCGGCTTCTTCTCGGCGCAGGCCGCGCCGACCGCGGTCTATGCCGGCGATACCGAGATCAGCGAGGGCCGGGTCGCCGACGAGATCGTGCGGGCCCGCGTCGCCCAGGCCGCGGGCGAACTCGCCCGGCTCCTCGATGTCGCGCAGGGTGCGAACGTCTCCGCCGCGGCCCTGGCGCCGCTGGCGAGCGCCGCCCGCTGAGGCCGCGATGCTCGACCGCCGCCAGTTCCTTGCCGCCGGCCTCTTCGCGGCCGGCACCGCGCTCCCGCTCCGACGCGCCCGCGCCGCGGAACCGGGCGTGCTGCGCATCGGCTACCAGAAGAACGGCATCCTGGCCGTCGCCCGGGAGCAGGCGGCGATCGAGGCCGCGCTGAAGCCGCGGAACGTTTCCGTGCGCTGGGTCGAGTTCTCGTTCGGCCCGCCGCTGCTGGAAGCGCTGAATCTCGGCGCGATCGATTTCGGCCAGACCGGCGACGCCCCGCCGATCTTCGCCCAGGCCGCGGGCGCGGGTCTCGTCTACGCCGCGGCCCAGCCGAAGGGCGGCTCGGGCTCGGCGATCCTGCTGCCGAAGGGTTCGGCCGTCGCCTCCCTCGCCGACCTCAAGGGCAAGCGCGTCGCCTTCGCCAAGGGGTCGAGCGCGCACAACCTCACCGTCGCCGCCCTGGAGCGGGCGGGCCTGACCTACCGCGACATCACGCCGGTCCTGCTGGCGCCGGCCGACGGCGCGGCGGCCTTCGCCGGCGGCACGATCGACGCCTGGACGGTGTGGGACCCGTACTTCGCCATCGCCGAGGAGGGGCAGAGCGCCCGCATCCTCGTGCAGGCCTCGGACATCACCCCCACCAACAACTTCTTCCTGGCGAACAAGGCCTTCGCCGAGGAGCGGCCCGAGGTGCTCAAGGCGGCCATCGCCGCGCTCGGAGAGGTCGCGGTCTGGTGCGAGGGCAACCGACCCAGCGTCGCGGCGAGCCTGTCGAAGATCACCGGCGTGCCGCTCGCCGCCACGCGCCGCGCGGTGGAGCGCATTCGCTTCGTCATCGCGCCGATGGATGCGGCGGTCACCGCCGAGCAGCAGCGCATCGCCGACCGCTTTCACGCCATCGGCGTGATCCCCCGCCCGGTGCGGGTGTCCGACATCGTCTGGACGCCGCCCGAGACCCCCAACAAGACCCAGAACAACGGGTGAGCCGAGCCATGGCCGATTCCGCCGCGATCCGATCGCTCCCCGGCCGCGCGCACCGCGCCGAGGCCGCCGCGCCACTCCAGCGCAAGCCCTTTGGCAAGTTCCTGCGCCTGCCCCTCGCTCGGCTGCTGCCCTGGCTCCTGCCGACCCTCGTCATCGTCGGCTGGCAGGCGGCGGCGTCGCTCGGGGTCGTCTCGACGCGGTTCATGCCCGCGCCGCTCGACGTCGCTGCCGCCGGCTGGCGCCTCGCCCAGACCGGCGAGCTCTGGGAGAACCTGTGGGTGAGCTTCGCCCGGGCCGCCTCCGGCTTCCTCATCGGCGGCGGCATCGGGCTCTTCTTCGGGCTCGCCAACGGCCTGTCGAACCTCTCGGAAAAGCTCACCGACACCACGCTGCAGATGGTGCGCAACGTGCCCCACCTGTCGCTGATCCCGCTGGTGATCCTGTGGTTCGGCATCGACGAGGGCGCCAAGCTCTTCCTCGCGGCGCTCGGCGTGTTTTTTCCCATCTACGCCAACACCCTGCACGGCATCCGCTCGGTCGATCCGCAATTGATCGAGATGGGCCGGGTCTACGGCATGAACCGACGCGAGCTGTTCTGGCGCGTGGTGCTGCCCGGCGCGCTGCCCTCGATCTTCGTCGGCATCCGGTACGCGCTCGGCATCATGTGGCTGACGCTGATCGTCGCAGAGACGATCTCGGCCAATTCGGGCCTCGGCTACATGGCGATGCAGGCCCGCGAGTTCATGCTGGTCGACGTCGTGGTGCTGGCGATCCTGATCTACGCCGCCCTGGGCAAACTCGCCGACAGCCTGACCCGGGCGCTGGAGCGTACCTGCCTCGCCTGGAACCCGGCCTACCGCAACGCCTGATCTTTCTTACCGCGCGTCTTTCTTTTCGCGAGTGAGTTCCATGCCCGCTGCCACCGCCCTGCGCGTCGAGGACCGTCCCGACGCCGGCCTCGCCATCACCCTGCGCGGCCTCTCGAAGAGCTTTGACGGGGGTGCCCCCGTCATCCGTGGCCTCGACCTGCACGTGCCCGCCGGCCAGTTCGTGGCGGTGGTCGGTCGCTCGGGCTGCGGCAAGAGCACCCTGCTGCGTCTGATCCTCGGGCTTGAGGAGCCGACCGCCGGCCGCGTGACGATCAACGGCGACCGCAACTCGAAGAGGATCATGTTCCAGGAGCCGCGGCTGCTGCCCTGGGCGCGGGTCGCCGACAACGTCGCGGTCGGACTCGGGCGCGAGACGCCCCGCGCCGAGCGGCGCAGGCGCGCGCTCGGGGTGCTCGACGAGGTCGGGCTCGCGGCGAAGGCCGGCAACTGGCCCGCGACGCTGTCCGGCGGTCAGCGCCAGCGGGTGGCGCTCGCCCGCGCGCTCGTCAGCCGCCCGGCGCTGCTGGCGCTGGACGAACCGCTCGGGGCGCTGGACGCGCTCACCCGCATCGAGATGCAGGAGATGATCGAGCGCATCTGGCAGGATCAGGGCTTCACCGCGATCCTCGTCACCCACGATGTCGGCGAGGCGGTGGCGATGGCCGACCGCATCCTCGTGGTCGAGCAGGGCGCCATCGCGCTCGACGTCGCCGTGGACGTGCCGCGCCCGCGCCGCCGCGGCGACCCGGCGCTGGCCGAACTCGAAGGCCGCATCCTCGAGCGGCTTCTCGGCCACCGCGCCTGAATTCCCCTCTCGTATTCTTCGGAGCGTATCCCATGACCGCGCAGAGCCGCCCCCCCGCCGACGGCAAGACCGACGTTCTCTGGTTCCTGCCCACCCACGGCGACGGCCGTTATCTCGGCGCCTCGGAAGGCGCCCGCGACGTCTCGCTGCCCTATCTCCGCCAGATCGCGCAGGCCGCGGACGACCTCGGCTATTACGGCGTGCTGCTGCCGACCGGCCGTTCCTGCGAGGATTCCTGGGTGATCGCCTCGGCGCTCGCCCCCCTGACGCAGCGCCTGCGCTTCCTCGTCGCCGTGCGTCCCGGCCTGCAGGAGCCATCCGTCGCCGCACGCATGGCCGCGACACTGGACCGGATCTCCGACGGGCGCCTGCTCATCAACGTCGTGACCGGCGGCGACCCCGTCGAACTGAAGGGCGACGGCGTCTTCCTCGACCACGACGAGCGCTACGTCGTCACCGACGAGTTCCTGCATATCTGGCGCGGCCTGATGGCCGGCGAGACCGTGAACTTCGAGGGACGTCACCTGCGCACCGAGAACGGCCGGGTGATCTTCCGGCCCGTGCAGGCCCCTTATCCGCCGCTCTATTTCGGCGGCTCCTCGCCGGCCGGGATCGAGGTCGCGGCCGAGCATTGCGAGGTCTACCTCACCTGGGGCGAGCCCCCGGCCGGCGTCGCGGAGAAGATCGCCAAGGCGCGCGAGGCGGCTGAGAAAAAAGGCAAAAAATTCTCCTACGGCATCCGCCTGCACGTGATCGTGCGCGAGACGGAAAGCGAGGCCTGGGACGCGGCGGAGCGGCTGATCTCGCGGCTCGACGACGCCACCATCGCCCAGGCGCAGGCGACGCTGAAGCGCCAGGATTCCGTCGGCCAGAGCCGGATGATGGCCCTGCACGGCGGCGACCGATCCAGGCTCGTGGTCTCGCCCAACCTCTGGGCCGGCGTCGGCCTCGTGCGCGGCGGGGCGGGTACGGCGCTCGTCGGCTCGGCGGATCAGGTCGCCGACCGGATGAAGGAGTACATCGATCTCGGCATCGACCGCTTCATCCTCTCCGGCTACCCGCATCTGGAGGAGGCCTACCGCTTCGCCGAGCTGGTCTTCCCGAAGCTCCCCTTGCGCGCGACCACCGGCACGGCGCCGAGCACCGCCCGCAACAACGGTCCGTTCGGCGAGGTGATCGCCAACGACATCGTGCCGACCCGCCGCGTCGGCGCCCACTGAGCGGGAAGGTTTTTCGCGATGACTGTCCGCGCCCGCTCCGCTCCCATCACACCGTCGCTGCTGCCGCGCCTCTGGCTGGCGCTCGCCGCGCTGATCTTCGCCAGCTTGACGCTCGCGGCCCATGCGCAAGAAAACCGACAGACCGAGCGCACGGTGCGGGTCGGTTACCAGAAATACGGCACGCTGGTCCTGCTGAAGGGCCGCGGCACGCTCGAGCCGCGGCTGAAGGCGCTCGGCTACCGGGTGCAATGGTCGGAGTTTCCCTCCGGCCCGCCGCTGATGGAGGCGCTGAACGCGGGTGCCGTCGATTTCGGCTCGGCGGGCGAAACCCCGCCGATCTTCGCCCAGGCTGCGAGCGATGCGCTGATCTACGTCGCCCACGAGCCGGCGGCGCCCAGGGGCGAGGCGATCCTGGTGCCCAAGGCCAGTCCGATTCAATCGGTCGCCGATCTGCGGGGGAAGAAAGTTGCGTTCAACAAGGGCTCGAACGTCCACTACCTGCTGGTGCGGGCCATCGAGGCGGCGAGCCTGAGCCTCGCCGACATCACCCCCCTCTACCTCGCGCCCGCCGATGCGCGGGCGGCGTTCGAACGCGGCGCGGTCGATGCCTGGGTGATCTGGGACCCGTACTTCGCCGCCGCCGAGGCCGGCGGCAACGCCCGGGTGCTCGCCGACGGCACCGGCCTCGTGCCGAACCACCAGTTCTATCTCTCCTCCAAGAGCTTCGCGGCCGAGAACGGCGCGGCGCTCGACGCCATCGTCGCGGCCATCGCCGAGGTCGATGCCTGGGCCAAGGCCAACACCGACGCCGCGGCCAGGGAGCTGGCGCCCTCCGTCGGCATCCCGGCGCCGATCCTGAGCGTCGCCCTCAAGCGCCAGACCTACGGCATCCGCCCCCTCGACGAGGCGGTGACGCGGGAACAGCAGCGCATCGCCGACACCTTCCACGGGCTCAAGCTCATACCGAGGAGCGTCGACATCGCCGCCGCCGTGCGCAAGCCCGGAAGCTGAGAACACCGCTCCTCCCGCTGCGGGAGCAGACAGCCCCGACCGTCCACGTCCTGCCGAGAAGCCGAAAAGCGCCCATGAACCGCCGGTCCGCCGCCCGCCTCGTCCTCGCTGGCCTCGCGCTCAGCCTCGCCCTCGGGCTCCCGCTCGGCGGCCTCCCGGCCGTCGCGCAGGATTCGACCCTGCGCATCGGCTATCAGCGCTCCTCGGCGCTGATCTCGCTCCTGCGCGAGGACGCGACCCTGGAGACGGCCCTGAAGCCCCTCGGCGTCACCGTCTCCTGGCACGAATTCACCAGCGGCCTGCCGATCATGGAGGCGCTCAATGTCGGCCGCATCGACGTCTCGGCGGATGTCGCCGACACCGTGCCGGTCTTCGCCCAGGCGGCGAATGCCAGGATCACCTATTTTGCCCAGGAGGCGGCCTCGCCGGAGGCGCAGGCGATCCTGGTGCCGGGGGATTCTCCGCTGAAGAGCGTGGCCGACCTGAAGGGCCGCAAGGTCGCCGTCACCAAAGGCGCCGGCAGCCACTACCTGCTGCTCGCCGCGCTGAAGGCGGAAGGGCTGCCGTTCAAGAGCATCACTCCGGCCTACCTCACCCCGGCGGACGGACGCAGCGCGCTGGCCGGCGGCAGCGTCGATGCCTGGGTGGCGTGGGACCCGTTCCTGTCGGCCGCGCAGATCCAGGCCGGGGCGCGCATCCTCAAGGACGGCACCGGGCTCTCGGCCTACAAGCGCTACTATCTCGCCTCCGATGCCTACGCGGAAAAGCGCGCCGACGTGCTGACCCTGCTCGTCGCCCGGCTGCGCGAGGCCGGGGCCTGGGTGAAGGCCAATCCCGACGCGGCCGCCGCGCGGCTGGCCGCCCTGTGGAAGATCGAGCCCGACATCGTGAAGCAGGCCAATGCCCGCCGCTCCTACCGGGTCGAGCCGGTGAGCCGCAAGGGTCTCGGCGAGCAGCAGACCATCGCCGACGCCTTCCGCGCCGAGGGCCTGTTGCCGCGCGCCGTCGATGCCGCGGCGCTTCCGGTCTGGGATCCGCCGACGCGCTGAGGGCGAAGGAGAGCGAGCTTAAGGACGTTCACGATGACCCGTCAGGCGAGCCTGCCCCCCATCGCGGTGATCGGCGCGGGGTTCAGCGGCACCATGGCCGCGCTCCAGCTTCTCTCGGCGCTGCCGCCGGAGCGTCCGGTCCTGCTGTGCGAGCGTTCGGGGAGTTTTGCCCGGGGGCTGGCCTACGGCACCGGCAACCCGGCCCACCTCCTCAACGTGCGCGCCGCCAACATGAGCGCCTTCCCCGACCGGCCGGGCCATTTCGAGGAATGGCTGGCCGGGGCCGATCTCGGCGAGGGTGTGGTCAAAACCCCCGCCGGCACCTTCGTGGCGCGGGGCCATTACGGCAGCTACCTCACCGATTTGCTGACCGCGGCCGTCACCGGGCCGGGCGTGCCGCGGCTGCGCCTCGTCAATGACGCGGTGGTCGATCTGGAGCCCCGGGCCGGCGGCTTCGTGCTGCGCACGGAGGGCGGGCAGGCCCACCGGGTCGCCGGGGCCGTGCTCGCCATGGGCAACCTCGCCTCGGCCGCGCCCAAGAGCCGCCACAGCCTCGACCCCTGGGCCCCCGAAAGCTTCGGTCGCCTGCACCCGCACGCGCCGGTCCTCATCGTCGGCACCGGCCTCACCATGCTCGATGCGGTGGCGAGCCTGCGGGCGCAGGGCTTTTCCGGCGCGATCCTCGCCCTGTCGCGCCGCGGCCTGCTGCCGAACGCCCACGCCCCCGCCGACTTCTGGCCCGCACCGGATCTGACGCCGGCCGACCTCGCCTCCCTGAAGCGGCTGCTAACCCGCATCCGCGGGGAGGTGGCGCGGGCGGCGACGGCGGGCATCGGCTGGCACGGCGTCATCGATGCCCTGCGTCCGCTCACCGACACGATCTGGCGCAGCCTGCCCCCGCGCGAACAGGCCCGGTTCCAGCGCCACCTGCGCCCGTTCTGGGACGTGCATCGCCACCGCACCGCCCCGCCGGCCGCACGGACGATCGCCGACGAGAGCGCCCGCGGCGCCCTGACGGTGCGGGCCGGGCGCCTACTCGCGATCGAGGACGAGGCGGCGCAGGCGGTGGTGACGCTGCGCCTGCGCGGCGCCGACCGTCCGGAGCGTCTCGCCGTCCAGGCGATGATCGACGCCACCGGATTCGGTCACCTGAAGGAGAGCCGCGATCCGCTGCTGCGGCGTCTGCTGGAGCGCGGCTTCGTGCGCCCCGGGCCCTTCGGCCTCGGCCTCGATGCCGGCGTGGATTACCGGGCCGTCGGCGGATCGACCGCGGAGGGCGGGGGACCGCTCTGGATCCTCGGGCCGCTCCTGCGCGGCGTCCTGTGGGAATGCACCGCGGTGCCCGACATCCGCAACGAGGCGGCCGAACTGGCCGGCCTCGTCGCCGGCGACCTCGACCGCGCCGCCGCAGCCTAGCACACCCGCATCCTTCGACCGTCCCGAAAGCGGCGGAGAGCACCGGCTCGCCGCCGCTTCACGCATTCGTGACCCGAACGGATCCTGCCGCCCGTGACGGGACCACCGCTGCGTCGGGCTCTAACACCCTGTCCCATCTTCCGTTTCGGCAGCCGCGGTGCCGGCAGTTCGTCCGCCGGCTCACAAATCGGAATCATTCTAAAGAGGTTGAAGTGAGTTTGGACTTGTTCTAATTAAGAACGGTGACGGCGGACGTCTGGAGCCGAACGGCTCGGGACGGTGAAAAGACCGCCAGCGACGACAAACCGGAGAGAGATCATGGCCACCTCGAGCAACGCCGCCTGCCAGAGCTGCCGCTTCTTCGACGACCACAAGACCAACGGCGCCCAGGCCGCGGGCGACCAGGGCCTGTGCCGCTACAACCCGCCGGTGAGCCAGCCCGACCCGCAGAGCCAGGGCCTGTGGCCGGTCGTTGCCTCCAAGGATTGGTGCGGCCACTTCACCGCCGACGTGACCCCGGCCGAGTAAGCCGGGCTTCGACGGAAGTCATTCGAGAGGGCCGGTGCCGCGCGCACCGGCCCTTTTTGCGTGCGCCGCGCAAACGCCGGCGAATTGCGTCGCAACCGCCCCGCGGCGGTCATGATCCGGTCACCTTCCGATTCGATGGCTGCGGCGAAGGGGCAACGGTCCGTGAGCGGACGGCCCGGTCGTCAGGTTGAACGGCGCGGCCCGCACGTGCCGCCGCGCCCGAGTGGGGATGATTGCATGATCTTCGGACCGATCGGTGCGCGCGCGCCTTTCCTCCGCACCGGCCGCGCCGCGGCCCTGGCTGCCGGCTTGGCTGCCCTGTCGGCCGTGCCCGCCTCGGCGGCCGCGCCGGCGCATGACCCGAGCGGCACGTGGCTGACGCAGGACGGCAAGGCCCGCATCCGCGTCGAGAAGTGCGGCCCACAGGAGAAGAACCTGTGCGGCTACGCGGTGTGGCTGAAGACCCCCCTCAACGACGAGGGCAAGCCGCGGGTCGATTTCCGTAACCCCGATCCGAAGAAGCGCGCCCGCGCCTCCCTCGGCCACCAGCTCATCCTCGGGCTCAAGCTGAACAAGGATGCCCATTACGAGGGCAAGATCTACAACGCCGAGGACGGCAAGTTCTACGACGTGACGATCTGGTCGGACGCTCCCGAGGAGCTGACGGTCAAGGGCTGCCTCATCGCCTTCCTGTGCCAGTCCCAGACCTGGACCCGGGTGAGCGACGCGCTGCCCGGCCAGCTCACCGGCCCGACCAATGGCGCGAACGGTCCCCGCGCCGATGCCGAGTGGGCGCCGAAGACGGCCCCCGGCGCGACCGCCAGCGGCCCCGCCGCTACCGGCACCACCGGCGCTGCGCCCGCGGCCAAGCCGGCTCCGAAGCCGGCCGCACCGAAGGCCCCGGCCGCTCCCGCCCCGGCGCAGTAAGACGGCCCGCGACCCCGCCCGCAGGCATTCCGGGCCCCGCCTTGCGGCCTCGGAATGACGCTTGCGGGGAAACCGCGGCCGGTCTCCGGAAAGGCGTCAGGCCGTCGGTGCCGCCACGCGCTGGCGCAGGCCCGCGATCACCGCCTTCAGCATCTCGGCGCTCGCCTCCTCCGAGAGGCCGCCGGGCGTGCGCGCGGCGTAGACTCGTTCGTGCACGAAGGCGAGCTTGGCGATCACCGCGGGCGTCAGCTTGAACGGGTAGAGCGGTGGCTGACCCATGGAGCGGTTGAGCGAGTTCACCGCGTAGGTGAGCGGGATCCACGCCTCGACCACCCGCTCGAAATCCGGCGATTCGTAGGGATCGAAGTCGATGCAGGTCGACAGCGCCGCCGGCTCGGCCGCGCCGCGCAGCTTCGGCCGCAGGCGGATCTCGAACGCGCTGCCGGTCTCCAGCGTGTCGATGATGTGCAGATAATGGGCGAAGGTCTCGGCGAAATCCTCCCAGGGATGCGCCGTGGCGTAGGACGAGACGAAGGATTCCTGCCAATCGGAAGGCGGCCCGGCGGCGTGATGGCGCCGGAGCGCGGCGCCGTAATCGAGGCTCTCGTCGCCGAACAGGGCGCGGAAGGCCGGCAGACTCGCGTCGAAGCGCACCAGCAGGTTCCAGAAATAGTGCCCGATCTCGTGGCGGAAGTGGCCGAGCAGGGTGCGGTAATACTCCCCGAACATCTTGCGGCGTCGTTCCCGCTCGACGTCGTCGGCCTCGGCGATCGAGAGCGTGATCAGCCCGTCGAGATGCCCCGTCATCACCGGAGGTCCGGAGGACTCGGCGAGGAAGTCGAAGGCCAGCCCGTCGGAATACTGAGCCCGCGTCACCAGCGGCAGGTCGAGACGCAGGAGCGAGTAGAACAGCCGGTGCTTGGCCGCCTCGATCTGGCGCCAGCGGTCGATGTTGGCCGCCACGCTGAGGTCCGGCACCACCCGGTTGTGCCGGCAGGTGACGCAGTAGCGCTCACCGGACTCGGCGGGCACCATCCAGTTGCAGGCGTCGTGGGCCGCGTTGGCGCAGCGGCGATACTTGCGGCCCGGATGCGCGTAGGCGCGGAACAGGGGGCCGCGCTCGTCCTCGCCGCAAGGCTCCAGCGCCGAGACCTCGTGCCGGTCGCAGACGTAGCCGAGCCGGCGCTCGCAGCTCTCGCAGACCGTGCTCTCGAACGAGACCGGCTGGTCGCAGGCCTGACACTGGAAGATCTTCATGGGAGGCCCCGCTCCGTCCTCTGCGGGGACCAGACAAGAACCGGGCCGCCGCCAAACCAAGGGTCGTGAGCCGGGTGAGGTTCCGCCGTCCCGAGCGGCCGCGCCGACCCTGACGGCTGCACGGTTCTTGCTTTTTCAATCCCTCCATTCCGAGCGCCGGGATGTATAAGGCGCGCAACCAGCGGCAGAGCGCGCCGCCTCCATCGCGTCGAGAGACCTCGCAACAATCCGGAGCCTCCGTGTCGATCCAAGCCGCCCTGCACCACGTCACGCATTACCGCTACGACCGGCCGATTGCGCTGGGGCCGCAGACCATCCGCCTGCGCCCGGCGCCGCATGCCCGGACAAAGGTGCCGGCCTACGCGCTGAAGGTCAGCCCGGAGAACCACTTTATCAACTGGCAGCAGGACCCGGCCGGCAACTGGCTCGCCCGCCTCGTCTTTCCGGAAAAGACCACCGAGTTCCGGGTCGAGGTCGATCTCACCGCCGACCTCGCGGTCATCAATCCGTTCGACTTCTTCGTCGAGCCCTACGCCGAACGCCGCCCCTTCGACTACGAGGCGGATCTGAAGGTCGCGCTCGCCCCCTACCTCGTCCTCGATGAGGCGCAGGGGCCGGAAATCGACGCCTTCCTCGCCGAGATCCCCGACGAGACGCACACGGTCAACTTCCTCGTGGCGCTCAACGAGAGGGTGCGCTCGCACGTCGCCTACGGGGTCCGGATGGAGCCCGGCGTGCAGACCGCCGCCGAGACGCTGACGCTGAAAAGCGGCTCCTGCCGCGATTCCGCGTGGCTCCTGGTGCAGGTGCTGCGCCGACTCGGCTTCGCCGCCCGCTTCGTCTCGGGCTACCTGATCCAGCTCGTGCCCGATACCACCGCCGTCGACGGCCCGGCCGGCACCAGCACCGACTTCACCGACCTGCATGCCTGGGCCGAGGTCTACCTGCCAGGTGCGGGCTGGATCGGCTTCGACGCCACCTCCGGCCTGCTCACCGGCGAGGGCCACATCCCGCTCGTGGCCACCGCCCATTACAACGCCGCCGCGCCGATCTCCGGGCTCGCCGAGCCGGCCAAGGTCGAGTTCGCCTACGAGATGACGATTAGCCGCGTGGCTGAAGCCCCGCGCATCACCAAGCCGTTCTCGGACGAGATCTGGACGGCGATGGACGCGCTCGGCGAACGGATCGACGCGGATCTCACCGCGCAGGACGTGCGCCTGACCATGGGCGGCGAGCCGACCTTCGTCTCGGTCGACGACTTCGAGTCGCCCGAATGGAACGTCGCCGCCGTCGGCCCGACCAAGCGGGGCCTCGCCGATCAGCTGGTGCGACGCCTGCGCAACCGCTTCGCGCCCGGCGGCATGCTGCATTACGGCCAGGGCAAGTGGTATCCCGGCGAGAGCCTGCCGCGCTGGGCCTTCGCCCTGTACTGGCGCAAGGACGAGGTGCCGGTCTGGCGCGACGCCGACCTGATCGCCGTCGAGGACGGGCCGAAGACCGCCACCATCGCCGATGCCGAGCGGCTGATCGGCGCGCTCGCCAAGCGGCTCGAACTCGCCCGCTTCGTCTTCCCGGCCTACGAGGACGCGGTCTACTGGAAGAGCCGCGAGAGCGAGTTGCCGGTCAACGTCACGACCGCGGCGCCGCGGACCGGGAGCCTGGAGACCGATGCCCGGTTCAAGCGCGTGTTCGGCCGTGGCCTCGACACGCCCGTCGGCTACGTGCTGCCGCTCGCCAACCTTGCCGTGGATGGCGGCCGCGCCTGGATCTCGGAGGCGTGGGCCTTCCGCCGCGGCGGCGCCTATCTCAGCCCCGGCGACTCGCCGATGGGCTTCCGCCTGCCGCTCGCCTCGCTGCCCTACGTGCCGCCGGATTCCTACCCCTACTACCACCCGCAGGATCCGCTGGAGGCTCGCGGCGACCTCCCCGCCGAGCCCGGCGGCCTCAAGGACGCACCGCTGCCCAAGGGCGCGGACCGAGCGAACGGCGGCGGCATCGAGGGCGTGGCCGTGCGCACCGCGCTCGCGGTCGAGCCGCGCGACGGCGTGCTCTGCGTGTTCATGCCGCCGCTGGAGCGCGCGGACGAGTATCTCGACCTCGTCGGGCATCTGGAGCACGCCGCCGAGACCGTCGGCCAGCCGATCCATATCGAGGGCTACGAGCCGCCCTACGATCCGCGCCTCTCGGTCATCAAGGTCACGCCCGATCCCGGCGTGATCGAGGTGAACGTCCATCCCGCCGCCTCCTGGCGCGAGGCGGTCGACATCACCGCCGGCCTCTACGAGGAGGCCCGCCAGACCCGCCTCTGCGCGGAAAAATTCATGATCGACGGGCGCCATACCGGCACCGGCGGCGGCAACCACGTCGTGCTCGGCGGGGCCAGCCCCTCCGACTCGCCGTTCCTGCGCCGGCCGGACCTGTTGAAGGGCCTCGTGCTGTTCTGGCAGCGGCATCCCTGCCTGTCCTACCTGTTCGCCGGCCTCTATGTCGGCCCGACGAGCCAGGCGCCGCGCATGGACGAGGCGCGCCATGACGGGCTCTACGAGCTGGAGATCGCGCTGGCCCAGGTGCCGGGGCCGGACGAGGCCAACATCCCGCACTGGCTGGTGGACCGGCTGTTCCGCAACATCCTCGCGGACGTCACCGGCAACACCCACCGGGCCGAGATCTGCATCGACAAGCTGTTCTCGCCGGACGGGCCGACGGGGCGGCTCGGCCTCCTCGAATTCCGCTCCTTCGAGATGCCGCCGGACGCGCGCATGAGCCTTGCCCAGCAAGTCTTGCTGCGGGCGATCGTGGCGTGGCTCTGGCGCGAGCCGCAGACCGGCGGCTGTGTCCGCTGGGGCACGGCCCTGCACGATCGCTTCATGCTGCCGCATTTCCTCTGGGCCGACTTCCTCTCGGTGCTGGAAGACCTGCGCGCCGGCGGCTACGACTTCGACCCTCAGGCCTTCGCGGCACAGGCCGCGTTCCGCTTCCCCGTCTTCGGCCGGGTGGAGCAGGGCGGTGTGAGCCTGGAACTGCGCCAGGCGCTGGAGCCCTGGCACGTGCTGGGCGAAGAGGGGACCGCCGGGGGAACCGTGCGCTTCGTGGACGCATCCGTCGAACGGCTTCAGGTGAAGGTCGAGGGCTATGTCCCCGGCCGGCACGTGATCGCCTGCAACGGCCGGCGCCTGCCGATGACGCCGACCGGCGCCAGCGGCGAGGCGGTCGCGGGCCTGCGCTTCAAGGCGTGGCAGCCCGCCTCCTCGCTGCACCCGACGATCCCGCCGCACGGACCGCTCACCTTCGACATCCTCGATGCCTGGAGCGGCCGCTCGCTCGGCGGCTGCCGCTACCATGTCAGCCATCCGGGCGGGCGCAACTACGACAGCTTCCCCGTCAACGCCTACGAGGCGGAGGGGCGCCGCCTCGCCCGCTTCGAGGCGATGGGCCACACCCCCGGACGCGTCGCGATGCCGGCCGAGGAGCGTACCGGCGACTTCCCCCTGACCCTCGACCTGCGCACGCCCGCACCCCGATGACAGCCGGAGCGCTCTCCGTCGAAGTGGTCACCGGTTCGTCGCAAGAGAGCGCGACCCAGCAGGGATCCGCAGCCGCCCTCGCGGACGGGCCCTTGCCCGACGCCTCCGCCTGGGCGGCCGACGATCCGGCCGCGCGCATGCGCCGCTGGACGGAGGGCTATACAGCCCGTCCCGGTCTCGCCGACGAGTTGATGGACGCCGACGGCACCCTGCGCGGCGCTTGGCCCCGCTTCCTGGAGCGGCTGGCCCGCCTCGAGGACCGCGAGGTCGCCGCCCGCTTCCTCTCCGCCGAGCGGCATATCCGCGACGCCGGCATCTCCTACCGGGTCTATGGCGACGGGCGCGAGCATCCCTGGCCACTCGGGTCGCTGCCCCTGGTGATCGATGCCGCCGACTGGGCGGAGCTGTCCGCCGGCATCGTCCAGCGCGCCGGGCTGATGGAGCGCATCGTTGCCGACCTCTACGGGTCGGGCCGGCTCGTGTCGGAGGGCTTTTTGCCCGCGGGCGTGGTGGCAGGGCACCCCGAGTTCCTGCGCCCCGTCCACGACATCGCGCCCCCCGGCGGCCGCTGGCTGCCGATCTACGCGGCGGATGTCGGCCGCGGACCCGACGGGCGTTGGCAGGTCCTGGCCGACCGGACGCAGGCCCCCTCGGGCCTCGGCTACGCCCTGGAGAACCGGATGGTGCTCGCCCGCGCCTTCCCGGACCTGTTCGCCGACCTCCAGGTCGAGCGCCTGCCCGGCTTCTTCCAGGCGTTTCGCGCCGGATTGGCCGCCTCCTGCGCGCGCAGCGATCCGCGCATCTGTCTGCTCACCTCGGGCCCCTACAGCAGCACCTATGTCGAGCAGGCCGCGCTCGCGCGCTATCTCGGCTTCCTCCTCGTCGAGGGCGACGACCTCGTGGTGCGCGACGGGCTCCTGCACGTGCGCACCATCGCCGGGCTCAAGCGCACCGACGCGGTCTGGCGCCGGATCGACGCCGACTACCTCGACCCGATGGAGCTGCGCTCGGATTCGCGCCTCGGCGTGCCCGGCATCCTGCAGGTGCTGCGCCGGGGCGGAGCGGTGATCGGCAACATGCCGGGCTCCGGCGTGCTCGAATCGGCCGCGCTCAGCCCCTACCTGCCGGCCATCGCCCGGCGGCTCACCGGCGAGGAGCTGCGGCTCACCGGCCCGCGCACATGGTGGTGCGGCGACCCCGACGGTCTCGCCCATGCCCTGGCCAATCTCGACCACCTGACGCTGCGCCCCGCGGCAACCCCTGTGCGCGGCCCCGAGCGCGACGCGATGCTCGCCGGTCCCGCCCTCGACGCCGCCCGCGCCCGCGCCGTGGCGGCCTTACGCGAGCGCCCGTTCGACTGGGTAGCGCAGGAGCCCGCGCCGCTCTCGACCATGCCCGCGTGGCAGGACGGGCGCTTGGTCGCCCGGCCGTTCGTCATGCGCGTCTTCGCCGCCGCCACGCCGGAGGGCTGGCGCGTGCTGCCGAGCGCCTTCTGCCGCGTCGCCGAGCGGGAGGGCGCCGACCCGAGCGAGATGCGCGCCGGCATCCGCTCGGCCGATGTCTGGGTCCTGTCCGACACCCCCGTCGATACGCCGACGCTCGTGCATACGAGCGCGCCGCGCATCCGCCGCATCGCCGGCCACCTGCCGTCGCGGGCCGCCGACAACCTGTTCTGGTTCGGGCGCTACCTGGAGCGGGCGGAGGCGGTAATCCGCCTCGTCCAGGCCCATCTCGGCGTGTTCAGCGAGGCGGTCGCCGCCGATGCTTCGGGCGAGGAAGGCGCGCCGACGGCGCTCGCCATCCGCGCCCTTCTCAAGGATTGGGGCTCGGTCAGCGCCGCCGATCTCGGCCCGGCCGCGCTCGCCCAGGAGGCATTGTCCGGCAAGACCGTCCACGGCTCGGCCCTGTCCCACGTGATGGAGGCGCGCCGCATCGCCGCCTCCTTGCGCGAACGGCTGCCGACAGAATCCTGGCGGGCGCTGGCCGATCTGCGTGACACCCTGGTCTACGCCGAGGCCTGGGCGCCGACCGAGGCGCAGCTCTTCGGCAAGGCCGAGCGGGCGCTCGGCCATCTCGCCGCGCTCACCGGCCTGATCCACGAGAATATGGGCCACGCCGCCGGCTGGCGCTTCGCCGATATGGGCCGGCGCATCGAGCGGGCGATCAACACCTGCGGCTTCGCCCTGCGCTTCTGCGCCCCCGAAGCCGGCGCCGAGGATCTCGGGGTGATGCTCTCGCTCGCCGATTCGCAGATCGCCTACGGGGCGCGCTACCTCGTCGGCGTCAGCCGCGACGCGGTCTGCGACATGGCGGTGCTCGACCCCAACAATCCGCGCTCCGTCGCCTACCAGCTTCAGGCGATCACCGCCCATCTCGACGCCCTGCCGGCGCTCGCCGCCGACGGGCTGCCCGAGCCGCACCGCCGCCGGGCGCTGGCGCTCGCCACGACGCTCCAGACGGCGGAGGCCGATGCGTTCGACGCCGAGACCCTGGAGCGTTTCGAGACGGATCTGGAGGGCCTCGCCGACCGGATCGCCGGCCGCTACTTTCCGAATGGCCCCGACGCGCTGCGGCCCGAGAAGCTCACGGGTCTCGCTTGATCTACACCCTGCGTCACCTGACGACCTACCGCTACGCGCGGACCGTCCGCTTCGCGCGCTGCAACCTGCGCCTGCGCCCCCGCGACGACGAGGGGCAGCGGGTGCTGGAGAGCGCGCTCCACATCGCGCCCGAGCCGACGCGCCGCCTGGAGCGGCGCGACTTCTTCGGCCTCGACACCCTGACCGTGACGCTGGACGAGCCCCACCGCGAATTCGCGGTCGAGGCCGTCTCCCGCGTCGCGGTGGAGCGGCCGGCCCCGCCGCCGCCCGAATACGGCCTCGCCTGGGAGAAGGTGCGGGAGGCGGCGCTTGCGCTGCCCTCCCTCGGGCCGGACGGGCCGGCGCATTTCCAGTTTCCGAGCCAGCGGGTGCCCCTCGTGCCCGAGGTGACGGACTACGCCCGCAAGAGCTTCCCGCCCGGTCGCGGCGCCTATGGGGCGGCGGTCGAGCTGATGCACCGCATCCGCGACGATTTCCGTTTCGATGCCAAGGCCACCACGGTCTCGACGCCGCTGGCGGAGGCCTTCACCCTGCGGGCGGGCGTCTGCCAGGACTTCGCCCACGTGATGATCGCGGGGCTTCGCGGCCTCGGCCTGCCGGCGGCCTATGTCAGCGGCTACCTGCGCACCCGGCCGCCGGCCGGGCGTCCGCGCCTGCGCGGGGCGGATGCCAGCCACGCCTGGGTCGGGCTGTGGTGCGGATCGGATGCGGGGGAGGGCGGCTGGATCGGCCTCGATCCGACCAATGCCTGCGTGGTGCGCGACGACCACATCGTCGTGGCCCGCGCCCGCGACTACGCCGACGTGGCGCCGATCGACGGGATCGTCGCCTCCGCCGGCGCGCAGAAACTCACCGTCGAGGTCGACGTCATCCCCGAGGGCGAGCGCGAGAACGAGACGGCCTGATCCCGTTTGCGGTTCGCATCGGTGTCGTCTTTCGCCGCGCGATGCGGGTGTGGGCAAACCCCGAAGCGATCAGCCGCCGACCCGCGCGTCCCAGCCCGCCATCGCCAGCCCGGCGACCGCCTCCAGCTCGGCCCGACTCGCACCGTCGCGGGCCTGGAGCGACAGGCCGCCCTGCACCGTCATGACGTAGCGGGCGAGCGCTTGGATATCGACCGCCGCGGCGATCTCGCCCTCCGCCACCGCCCGAATCAGCCGCTCCGCGACGGTCTCGAGGCCGCGGGCGCGGGCCGCCCGCACGCATTCGCCGAGTTCCGCCTGCCCCTCGCCACCGACGGCCGAGAGCGTCACCATGCAGCCGCGCGGCGCGTCGGGCGCGCAGACCTCCGTCAGCGCGGTGGCCGTGTCCATCAGCAGCGCCTCGACGGCGGCGCGGGCGGTCGCGGCCGCAGCGAAGTTCCCCCAGACGAGCGCCTCGTGCTGCTCGCGATAGTGGCGCAGGGTCTCGGCGTAGAGGTCCTCCTTCGAGCCGAACGCCGCGTAGAGGCTCGGCGAACCGATGCCCATCGCTGCGGTCAGTTCGGCGATCGAGGTCGCCGCAAACCCCTTGCGCCAGAACAGGTGCATGGCCTGGCTCAGGGCCGCGTTCCGATCGAAGGCTCGCGGCCGGCCCCGGCCGCGGGGCGGCGCGTCAACGGGACGGGGAGTGGTTCCAGAATTTTGCATCGATCATTATTTAATTCGCTTGACCGCGGCGGACAACGCTCGTAGCCATTTCTGTGTCGTTCGATACAGAAAGATCAATCCATGAGTGAACTGGCAGGCAAGCGCGCCCTCGTCACCGGTGCCTCCCGCGGGATCGGCGCGGCCATCGCCCTGGCGCTGGCGGAACGGGGCGCCGATGTGGCGATCACCTACGAGCGCTCGGCCGAGCGGGCCGCCGAGGTCGTGCGGGCGATCGAGGGACAGGGCCGGCGCGGCCTCGCGATCCAGGCCGACAGCGCCGATGCCGAGGCGGTGAAGCGCTCGGTCGCGGCGGCCTCCGCGGAGCTCGGCGGTCTCGACATCCTCGTGAACAATGCCGGCATCGCCCGCGGCGGTCCGGTGGCGGAGATGGCGCTCGCCGACATCGATGCGCTTCTCGCCGTGAATGTCCGTTCCGTCGTGCTCGCCTCGCAGGCGGCGATCCCGCATCTCGGGGAGGGCGGACGGATCATCTCCATCGGCTCCTGCCTCGGCGAGAGGGTGCCGTTTCCCGGCGTGACGGTCTATTCGATGACGAAGTCCGCCCTGCTCTCGTTCACCCGTGGGCTCGCCCGCGAACTCGGCCCCCAGGGCATCACCGTGAACCTCGTGCAGCCGGGCTCGACCGACACCGACATGAATCCGTCCGACGGCGAACAGTCGGACCTCCAGCGCGCCATGACCGCGCTCGGCCATTACGGTCGTCCGGAAGACATCGCCGCCGCGGTCGCCTTCCTGGCGAGCCCTTCGGCGCGGCAGATCACCGGCACCACCCTCACGGTCGATGGCGGCGCCAACGCCTGACCCCTCGCCACGGCCCGGACCCGGTCCGGGTCGTCGGCTTCAGCCGGAGACGCCCGCCCGGTAGAGGCGCCCGCGCTCGGTCCAGAGGACGGTGAGCAGGGCGAGCGCGCCGAGCCCGGCATAGCCGTAGGCCACCGGCATCACCGTGCCGTTGAAGGCGTGACCGATCAGGAAGCCGCAGAAGGCGCCCAGGATCGTGGTATAGAAGCCGAGGAACGACGAGGCGGTGCCGGCGATCGCGCCCAGCGGCTGCAGCGCCAGGGCGTTGAAGTTCGGCAGGGCGAAGCTGATCAGGAACTGGTTCAGCGCCAGCACCGAGAGGAACAGCACCAGCGGCGGATGGCCCTGGTAGTGCAGGCCGATGCCGACCTGGACCAGACCGACCGCGGTGAAGGCGGTGACGCCGGCATGCGAGAGCGTGCGCATTCCGAGCCAGCGCACGACGCGGGAATTGATCAGCGTCGCCGCGCCCATGGCGCCGGCCACCACGCCGAAGGCGACCGGAAACAGCCCGCCGAGATGGTAGAGCCCGGTGTCGAACACCTGCTGGGCCGAGCCGACATAGCCCATGATGCAGCCCGTCAGCAGGCCGAGCGCGGTGGCGTAGCCGATCGCCGCGCGGGTGCGCAGCACGATCAGCAGCGCCTGCCCCGTCGACCGAAGCGAGAGCGGGCGACGGTACTCGGGATGCAGCGTCTCGGGCATGCGCAGGACGAACCACAGGGTGAGGATGCCACCGAGCGCCAGCATCGACACGAACACCCAGATCCACGAGCCGAGCAGCAGCATGGTGGCGCCGATCGCCGGCCCAAGCATCGGCACGATCAGGAACACCATCATGATGAGCGACATCACGCTGGCCATCTCGCGCCCCGAGAAGCGGTCGCGCACGATCGCGGTGGAGAGCACGCGCCCCCCGGCCGCGCCCATGCCCTGGATGATCCGCGAGGCGAGCAGCCACTCGTAGCTCGGGGCCAGCATCGAGAGGATGCAGCCGGCGGTGTAGATGCCGAGGCTGATCAGCAGGGTCGGCCGGCGCCCGATCGCGTCCGAGACCGGCCCGTAGACGATCTGCGCCACCCCGAAGCCGATCATGTAGACGTAGACGAGGAGTTGCAGGCTGTTCGGGTCGGCGACCGAGAACCGCTCCTGGATCAGCGGGAAGGCCGGCAGCAGGTTGTCGATCGACATGGCGGTGACCGCCATCATCAGGGCGACGATGCCGACGAACTCGGCAAATCCCGGTCCGACCCACGGCGGCGTACTCGGAGATGCGCCCGGCGCGGCCTCGGAGGCGGGGCTGCCGGGGAGGGGCCGAGGGGAGGATGTCACGGTTGGGGATGCTCTCAGGGGCAGTGCCGGCCGGGATCGGGTGCGGCAAGGCAGGGATGTGGTCGCGTGAAGGCCGCCGCGCTTCCCTCTCCCCTCTGCGGGAGAGGGTGGCCCCCGCGGGGGAGTCGGGTGAGGGGAGCGCCGTTTCCGGAAGGGCCTGAGCCGGCCCCTCTCCCGCAGCGGGGGAAGGGATCGCGAGGCGGCCTCTACTTCTTGTCCTCGCCACCGCCCATCGCCGTGCTGAGCCGCGCGTAGTTCTTCGTCACCAGGGCGATGTTGCCTTGCGACGGCTTGGCCGGCTCGCCTGCCGCGAGCGCCTCCTTGATCTCCTTGACCGCCTCGGCCTTCTCCTTGGCGGGCATGCCCTTGTCGGCCTGGACCGCCGCGAGCTGCTTCTTCAGGAGCGGCGTCGGGCCGACATAGCTCTTCGTCTCGGGATCGATCCCGCCGAGCACCGCATCGACGGTGTCGCTGGCATCCTGAAACTCTTCCAGGCTCGCGAAGCCGTTGCGCTTCACGATCGCCTCGGCCTGCCCTTGCGCCTGCGCCTCCGCCTTCGGATCGGGCTTGTCGGGCGCGCCGCCGGACAGCTTGGCCAGTTCCGGCTGCGCGGCGAGGAGACCGTCGATCTGTCCCTGCGTCAGAGCGATCTCCTTGCCCGGCTCCGGCGCCCCGGCGGGCGGGCGGTCCTGCGCCGCGGCGGAGGGGTTGGCCTGGGCGAGCGCGGCTCCGGGAGCGAGCACGGCCCCGGCGAGAAGGGCGGAGAGGGAAGCGGCGCGAACGGCGCGCGAAAGCATCGTCATGATCGTCTGCCTCTGATGTCTCGTCGGCTGCACCGGGCACCGTTCCGCGCGCGTGATGCGGCTCCGGCCTCGGGCGGCGCGCTTCTCGCAACGGGTCGCGGCGAAACCGTGATCGCATGCCCGGTCCCGGCCGGGCCGTGCGCCGCCGCAGAGACGGGACGCGCCACGCCCTGGCCGCAAAGGCCGCCTCTGCTCGTCGCGCCCGCCGAGAGGAGACAGGAGCCCCGTGAGCCAGACCTCCCCGAGACCGGTGTGGCGACGGCCCGGCGCCCGCCCGCTTCGCCGCCCTGCCGCTCCGCGCGCCGCCCTGTTGGCCGCCCTGTGCGCCGTCCTCGCGAGCGGGATTGCGGCGCCGGCCCGCGCCGAAGAGGCGTTTGCGCAGCGGGCCCACGCCCTCGTCACCCCCTATCTCGAGGCGGGCCTGTTCTCGGGCGTCATCCTCGTGGCCAAGGACGGTCAGCCGGTCTTCCGCCGCGCCTACGGCCTCGCCGACCGCGAATGGGAGATCCCCAACACGCCGCGCACCCATTTCCGCATCGGCTCGCTCACCAAGGCCTTCACGGCGGCGGCGATCCTGAAGCTCGCGGAGGCCGGCCGGCTCGGCCTCGACGACCCGATCCGCCGCTGGGTTCCCTCCGTTCCGGAGGCGTGGGCCGGGGTGAGTCTGCGGCACCTGCTCCAGCACCGCTCCGGCATCATCAACTTCACGGCGCTGCCGAACTACTACGACCAGATCGCGCGGGTCGATCACACGCCGGCGCAGATCGTGGCGCTGACGGCGGGCGACCCGCTGCTGTTCCCGCCGGGAGAGCGCTTCGAGTACAGCAACACCAACTACGTGCTGCTCGGCATGGCGATCGAGGCGGCCTCCGGCCGCTCCTACGAAGCCTATCTGCGCGAATCGATCCTCGCGCCGCTGGGATTGAAGGAGACCGGTTACGACGACCTGACGGTGATCCTGCCGCGGCGGGCGGCCGGCTACCGCCGCGGCCGGGCGCAGTGGCGCAACGCCGTGCCGATGGCGGCCAGTTCGGCCTTTGCCGCGGGAGCGCTCTACGCGACGGTCGACGACCTGCTCGCCTGGGACGAGGCACTCTCCGGGCCGCGTCTGCTGTCGGAGGCCTCGCGCGCGGCGATGTTCGACGACCGCGGCACCGGCTACAGCCTCGGCTGGTTCGTCGCCCGCGCCTTCGGCAAGCCCGGCGTGCCGGGGAGCGGCCACCGCGTCTTCGGCCATGCCGGGTCGATCCCCGGCTTCCTGTCGATCAACGACCTCTATCCCGACGATCGCCTGACCGTGATCGTGCTCTCGAACACCGAGACCGCCCCGGCCCAGAAGATCGCCCGCGACCTCGCCGCGCTTCATCTCGGCCATTACGAGGCGCCGGAAGAGATCGTGCTGGAGGACGTGATCCTCGACCGTTATCCCGGCACCTACCGCCTCGGCCCGCGCGCCGTCCTCACCGTCGCCCGCGAGGGCAGGGGCCTGACGGCGCGGCTGGACGGGCCCGGCCTGCGCGAGCCGGCCTTTCCCTTCGTGCCCGAGAGCGACCGCACCTTCGTCAGCCCCGTCGCCGACATGC
Source organism: Methylorubrum populi (assembly GCF_002355515.1). Lineage (NCBI taxonomy): Bacteria > Pseudomonadati > Pseudomonadota > Alphaproteobacteria > Hyphomicrobiales > Methylobacteriaceae > Methylorubrum > Methylorubrum populi. The sequence goes on from NZ_AP014809.1 coordinate 3,966,332, forward strand.
GGCTTACTTTCGAGACCGAGCCGGACGGCAGCCCCACCGGGGTGATCCTGCATCGCGAGCACCGCGACCGGACCGGGCCGCGCGTGAGCGAGGCGGAGGCGCGGGCGAGCCTCGCCGAGCCGCCGCGGGAGCACCGCGAGGTCGCCATCGATCGCGCCGGCCTGACGGCGCTCGCCGGCCGCTACGCCCTGTCACCGGGTTTCGAGATCGCGGTCACCGTCGAGGACGGGCGGATCTTCGCGCAGGCGCCCCGGCAGCCACGCAACGAACTCTTCCCCGAGGCCGAGCGCGCCTTCTTCCTCCGCGCGGTCGATGCGCAGATCACCTTCACCGCCGACGAGGCGGGCCGCGTCACCGGCCTGATCCTGTACCAGAACGGCCTCGAGACCGATGCGCCCCGCCTCCCCGACGGGGGCGAGCCGACGATGCGCCTTGGACCAAGGGCGGGGTCGCCACAGGATCCGAAAGGGTCTAACTGATGGACCTGTCGCCGGTCGCATCGGCGGTGGCCTCGCTGCCCCCTGCGACCGCCGAAAACAGTTGCGACATCCATCAAGTCGGCGGCCGCCAGAAGCCGCGTTGGCCAAAAGTCCACCTTGATCAGACGGGGCCACTGCTCTTGTCTCCCGCCACAACGCGGAAGAGCGGTCGCCGAACGAGCGCAATGGAGGAAACGCGATGAACAAGCCCGAATTCCTGGCCGACGCCAAGACCAAGTCGCCGTTCTCGGCGCGCTACGACAACTTCATCGGCGGCCAGTGGGTCGCCCCCGTCGGCGGCCGCTATTTCGAGAACACCTCCCCCATCACCGGCAAGGTGATCTGCGAGGTCGCCCGCTCCGACGCGCAGGACATCGACAAGGCGCTGGACGCCGCGCACGCCGCCAAAGACGCCTGGGGCCGCACCGCCCCGGCCGAGCGCGCCCGCATCCTCAACAAGATCGCCGACCGGATGGAGGAGAACCTCGATCTGATCGCGCTGGCCGAGACCTGGGACAACGGCAAGCCGATCCGCGAGACCACCGCCGCCGACATCCCGCTCGCCATCGACCACTGGCGCTACTTCGCCAGCTGCGTGCGCGCCCAGGAAGGCGCGATCTCCGAGATCGACCACGACACGGTGGCCTACCACTTCCACGAGCCCCTCGGCGTCGTCGGCCAGATCATCCCGTGGAACTTCCCGATCCTGATGGCGGTGTGGAAGCTGGCGCCGGCTCTGGCCGCCGGCAACTGCGTCGTGCTGAAGCCCGCCGAGCAGACCCCGGCCTCGATCCTCGTGGTGCTGGAACTCATCGGCGACCTGCTGCCGCCGGGCGTGATCAACGTCGTCAACGGCTTCGGCCTCGAGGCCGGCAAGCCGCTCGCCTCCTCGCCCCGCATCGCCAAGATCGCCTTCACCGGTGAGACGACCACCGGCCGCCTCATCATGCAGTACGCCTCGCAGAACCTGATTCCCGTGACGCTGGAGCTCGGCGGCAAGTCGCCGAACATCTTCTTCGCGGACGTCGCCAACGAGGATGACGACTTCTTCGACAAGGCGCTCGAAGGCTTCACCATGTTCGCCCTCAACCAGGGCGAGGTCTGCACCTGCCCGAGCCGCGCGCTGGTGCACGAGTCGATCTACGACCGCTTCATCGAGCGCGCGATCAAGCGCGTCGAGGCGATCACCCAGGGCTCGCCGCTGGATCCGGCGACCATGATCGGCGCCCAGGCCTCCTCGGAGCAGCTCGAGAAGATCCTGAGCTACGTCGATATCGGCAAGCAGGAAGGTGCGGAGTGCCTCACGGGCGGCGCCCGCGGCAACCGCGAGGGCGATCTCGCCGACGGCTTCTACATGCAGCCGACGGTGTTCAAGGGCCACAACAAGATGCGGATCTTCCAGGAGGAGATCTTCGGGCCCGTCCTCTCGGTCACGACCTTCAAGGACGACGAGGAGGCGCTCTCGATCGCCAACGACACGCTCTACGGCCTTGGCGCCGGCGTCTGGACCCGCGACGGAACCCGTGCCTACCGCTTCGGCCGCGCGATCCAGGCCGGCCGCGTCTGGACGAACTGCTACCACGCCTACCCGGCGCACGCGGCCTTCGGCGGCTACAAGCAGTCCGGCATCGGCCGCGAGACCCACAAGATGATGCTCGACCACTACCAGCAGACCAAGAACATGCTGGTCAGCTACTCCTCGAAGAAGCTCGGCTTCTTCTAAGAGCCTCAAAGCGTTCGAGACCAACTTCAGCCCCGGCCGAAAGGCCGGGGTCTTTTGTTGTCGGGGCCGCATCGGCGGCGCGGCATGCCCGGCATCGGGCGCCCGACTGACGGACCGCTCCCGATGCGGGAATGGACGGGCGCTTCAGCCCGCACCGGCTCGGCCGGCAGACCGGTCAGGCCCCCCGCCAGGACTGCGCCGCCTCGGCCGCGAAATCGCGATAGCGGCGCGGGGAACGGCCGAGCAGGGCCGCGAAGCGTGCGACCTCGGCGGCGCTCGCCGAGGCGCCGTCCTCTTGGTAGCGGCGCATCATCACGCGCAGGTCGTAGGCGAGCCAGGCGGGAGCGAAGGCGCGCAGGCGGCCCTCCAGCCCGTCGAGGTCATCGCCGCCGTAGCGCACGTCGCGGCCCAGCACCTCCGCCCAGACCGCGGCGATCATCGGACCGGTGAGGGCATCCGGCCCGACGAGTTCGTAGGTCTCGGCCGGAAGTGGCGCGGGAGACCGATCGCGGCGCAGGAGTTCGCGGGCCGCGGCCTCGGCGATGTCGCGCGCGTCGACCATCGAGATCCCGCGCCCGCCGATCGGCGACCCGTACAGGCCGGCGCCGAGGAGCGGATCCTTCTGGGCGAGGTCGTTCTGCATGAAGTAGGCCGGCCGCAGCACCGTGGCCGGCAGATCGAGGGCCGCGATCATCCGCTCGACGGCGTGCTTGCCGGTGAAATGGGGCGCATCGACATAGGCCTCGCCGCGATAGACCGAGAGATAGACGATGCCGCGGACACCCGCATCGCGGGCGAGGTTGAGGGCCGTGATCGCCTGCGTCAGCTCGTCCGGAACGTTGGCGACCAGCAGGAACAGGGTGTCGATGCCGACGAGCGCCGCGCGCAGGGCATCGATGTCGGTGAGGTCGCCGCGAACGGCCTCGACGCCGGCGGGGAAGCGTGCCGTGTCCGGCGAGCGGGTCAGGGCGCGGACGGAAGCGCCGGCCCCGGCGAGGTGATCGACGACGCTGGAGCCGATGCGGCCGGTGGCGCCTGTCACGAGGATGGTCATGGTCGTTCTCCGGGTTGAAGCGGGGCGGTCCGCTGTGGGCCGCCGCCGATGACCGGAAAATGCGCCGTTCCCCTCCTGGGCCATAGACGGCAAGATCGGGACTGGGTGTCTCGAAATTGGAACGGGCATGGACCTCTCGGCGCTCTCGGACTTTCTTCTCGTCGCCAGCCACGGCGGGTTCGGCCGCGCCGCCCGGGCGAGCGGCCGGCCGAAGGCGACGCTGTCGCGCCGCGTCGCGGAGCTCGAGGCGAGCCTGGGCGCGCGGCTGATCGAGCGGGGCGAGCGCAGCCTGCGCCTGACCGAGGCGGGGACCCTCCTGCACGCCCGCACCGGGCCGCTGCTCGGCGAGATTGCCGAGGCCGGCGCGGCGGTGCGTGGGGGCCTGGACCGGCCGCGCGGGCGCCTGCGGGTGAGCGCGCCGCTGCTTCTCTCCGATTCCGCGCTCGGTCGCATCGCCGCCCGCTTCGTGCGCGCCTATCCCGAGGTTGATCTGACGATCCGATCGGAGGACCGCCTCGTCGATCCGGTCGAGGAGGATTTCGACGTCGTCATCCGGGTGAATCCGAGGCCGGACGCGCGCCTAGTCGGGCGCTGCGTGCTGCGCGACGCGCCCTGGCTCGTAGCCGCAGGCGACGCAGTCCGCCCGGATCCGAGGTCAGATGGCGGGCCGACCCCGCTCTCCTGCGTGGTGCGCGCGGAACCGCGGCCGGGCGAGGTCTGGACCGTGCGCGAGGGCTCGGCGCGCCTCGCCTTCGCCCCCGTGCCGGTTCTGCGGCTGTCCTCGCTGCCGATGCTGCGCGACGCGGTCGTCGCGGGTGCCGGCGCCGCAGTGCTCCCGCGCTCCCTCGTCGGCGGCGATGTCGCGGCGGGCCGGCTGGCGCTCTGGGGATGGCTCGAAGGCCCGCCGAACGAGGTCTGGGCGTTGCACACCTCGCGCAGGCTGGTCAGCCCGAAGGTCTCGGCCTTCGTGTCGTATCTGGCGGAGGCGCTTCAGCCTTCCGAAGCGCCTCCCACCGCGCCCCGGACCTGATCCGAGCGATCCCTCCGGAACGGCGGGTTCGGACCCCGCCCGGGCTCCGCGCGGGGCGTGACGATCCGGGTCGCCGCTTCGATTGCGCTTGGAAGGATCAGGCCATTTCGGCCGGGGCCGCGATCCGGTCCAGCTCCGCCATCACCGCGTCCGGCAGGGTGAGATCGGCGGCGGCCAGGTTCTCGCGCAGATGCGCCACCGACGACGTACCGGGGATCAGCAGGATGTTGGGCGCGCGGCGCAGGAGCCAGGCGAGCGCGACCTGCATCGGCGTCACGCCGAGCCGCTCGGCGACTCCGGACAGCGTCGTCGATTGCAGCGGGCTGAAGCCTCCGAGCGGGAAGAACGGCACGTAGGCGATCCCCGCCGCCGCGAGGTCGTCGACGAGCCCGTCATCCGCCCGGTGTGCGAGGTTGTAGGCATTCTGGACGCAGACGATCTCCGCGATCCTCCGCCCCTCGGCCACCTGCCGCTGCATCACGTTGCTGAGGCCGATCCGGCGCACCAGACCCTGGCGCTGGAGATCCGCCAGGACGGCGAGCGGCGCCTCGATGGAGCCCTCGGCCGGACCCGACACGTCGAACATGATCCGCAGGTTGACGACATCGAGCGCGTCCAGGCCGAGATTGCGCAGGTTGTCGTGGACCGCCCGGGTGAGGTCCTCGGCCGAGAAGGCCGGGTTCCACGAGGCGTCCGATCCCCGCTTCGCACCCACCTTCGTGACGATGACGAGATCGTCCGGATAGGGGTGCAGCGCCTCGCGGATGATCTGGTTGGTGACGTGCGGGCCGTAGAAGTCGCTCGTGTCGATGTGGTTCACGCCCCGAGCCACCGCCTCGCGCAGCACCGCGACGGCGCCGTCCCGGTCCTTCGGCGGGCCGAAGACGTGCGGCCCGGCGAGTTGCATCGCGCCGTAGCCCAGGCGCTTCACCACGCGATCGCCCAGGGCGTAGGTGCCGGCTCGTTCGAGATCGTTCATCGGGGTCTCTCCTGTGTGACACCCGCGGCTCTAGACCCTGCCGGACCGCGCGATAATACGGATGTATCGGCACGGGCTGTGCGGAGAAACGAACAATGCCGGCGGATCTCGGCGACCTCGCCGCCTTCGTCGCGGTGGCGGAGGCCGGCGGCTTTCGCGACGGCGCGCGGGCGTCCGGCATGAGCGCGTCCGGGCTGAGCGAGGCCGTCCGCCGGCTGGAGCGGCGGCTCGGCGTGCGCCTGCTCCACCGCACGACGCGCAGCGTCGCCCCGACCGAGGCGGGCATGCGGCTCCTGGAACGCCTGATGCCGGCGCTGGGGGAGGTCGAGGCGGCGCTCGACGTCGTCAACGGCTTCCGCGACCGGCCGGCCGGCACGCTTCGGCTCAACGTGCCGGTCAGCGCGGCCCGGCTGGTCCTGCCCGAGATCGTACCGCCGTTCCTGGCCGCCTATCCGGACATCCGTCTCGACGTGATCGCCGAGGACAGCTTCGTCGATGTGCTGGCCGCGGGCTGCGATGCCGGCATCCGCTACGACGAGCGGCTCGAACAGGACATGATCGCCGTCCCGATCGGCCCGCGCGAGCAACGCTTCGCCACGGTCGCGGCGCCGGCCTATCTCGACCGGCGCGGCCGTCCGGAGCACCCGCGCGACCTTCTGCACCATGCCTGCATCGGCGGCCGCTTCGCGAGCGGCCGGACGACGGAATGGGAGTTCGAGCGGGACGGAGAGATCCTGCGCGTCGATCCGAGCGGGCCGCTCACCGTACGCGTCGGCGCCGCCACCGACCTCGCGGTCGAGGCGGCGGTCGCTGGGGTCGGCATCCTCACCCTGTTCGAGGACTGGCTGCGGCCGCATCTCGACAGCGGAGCCTTGGAGCCCATTCTGGAGCCGTGGTGGCCACGCTTTTCCGGCCCGTTCCTGTACTATCCCGGCCGCCGCTACCTTCCCGCCCCGCTCCGGGCCTTCATCGACTTCATCGGCCAGCCGCGGCGCGCGCCCTGACGCCGCCGATGGATGCCGATGCGGGGATGCTCCCGGCCGCGGCTGCGGTGGAGGCAGGCGGGCGTGATCAGCCCCGATGCCGGATCGCGGTCGCCCGGCCGCCCTCCACCAGCACCTCGGCCGGCAGCGGATGGCTGAGAAAGCCGGTCGGGCTCGCGGTCAGTCCGTAGGCGCCCGACTGCAGCACGGCGACGAGGTCGCCCTCGGCGAGCGGCGGCAGCGGCGCGGCACGGGCCAGCATGTCGAGCGGCGTGCAGAGCGGGCCGACGACGGCCGTGGCCCCGCGCTCCGTACCGCCGCCGTCCATGACGGCCGCGAGGGGAAAGTCGCGCTTGACCACCTGACCGAGATTGCCGCTCGCGGCGAGGTGGTGATGCATGCCGCCATCGGTGATGACGAAGCGGCTGCCGCGGGATTCCTTCACCGCCAGCACCCGCGCCACGTAGAGGCCCGCCGGCCCGGCGAGGTAGCGGCCCGGCTCCAGCACCACGCGGGCCGAGGCCAGACCGGGATCGGCCCGCAGCGTCGCGATCAGGTCGGGCAGTCCCGCGCGGAGCGCGCCGAGTTCGAGGGCGGCGTCACCGGAAAAATACGGGATGCCGAGGCCGCCGCCGAGGTCGATCGTCTCCAGCGGGCGACCGGTCCGGCGGGCGATCCGCGCGGCGAGGCCGAGGCCGTAGGCCCACTGGCCGAGCAGGGTCTCCGCCTTCAGACCCTGCGTGCCCGCGAAGAGATGAAGCCCGACGAGGCGGAGCGAGGGCTGCGCCTCCACCGCGTCGATGGCGGCGTCCATCGCCTCCTCGTCGAAGCCGAAGGGGGAAGGCTTGCCGCCCATCCGCATCGCCCCGCCCTGGGCCGCGGCGCCGGGATTGATCCGCAGGGCGACGCGCACGGTCGCGCCGTGACGCTCCGCTGCCGCTGCGACCCGAACCATCTCCTCGCGGTTCTCGAGGTGGATCTCGCCGATGCCGCCGGCGACCACCCGGTCGAGATCGGCCGCGCCCTTGCCCGGCCCCGCGAACAGGATCCGCTCGGGCGGGACACCGGCCGCGCAGGCCGCGTCGAATTCGGCGCCGGAGGCGATCTCGGCGCCCGCGCCCTCCTCGTGGAAGACGCGGATGACCGCCGGATTCGGGTTCGCCTTCACGGAGAAGTCGACCTCGGCGAAACCGGCCACCGCCGCGCACAGGGCGCGGTAGGTCCGGCGCATCGTCCCGGCATCGTAGACGAAGAGCGGCGTGCCGAATTCCTTCGTCAGGTCGGTCACCGACAGGCCGCCGACACGGAGAACGCCCCCCGCGTCGCGCGAAAAATTCTCGGCGATCAGGGCGGCGGCGAGATCGGGAGGAACCGCCATCGGCCTAGATCTCCGCCGCCGCGCGCTCGGCGGTCAGGCGCTTGTAATCGACCTTGCCGTTGGGCGTGGTCGGGAGCGCCGCCACCGCCTCGATGGTGCGGGGCACGAGGTGGGGCGCCAGGGCCGTGCGCAGGCGCTGCAGCACGTCCGCCGTGCCCGGCGCGCCCTCGGCGGGAACGGTGACCGCGTGTATGCGCTGGCCGAGGCTCGGATCCGGCAGGCCGATCACGGCGGCGGCGCGGAAGGCGCCGGTCTCCATCAGCGCCGCCTCGACCTCGGTCGGGCTGACGCGGAATCCTTGCGTCTTGATCATCGTGTCCTCGCGGCCGATGAACCGGAAGAAGCCGTCCGCGTCCTCCATCACGAGGTCGCCGGAGCGGCAGACGAGCCCCGGCTCGGTCCCCGGCGGCGGGAACGGGTCGGGCACCAGCACGCGGGCGGTGTCCTCCGGCCGCTTCCAGTAGCCCATCGAGACGGTGGGGCCGCGGTGGTGCAGGATGCCGGGCTCGCCCGGCCGGGCCCGCCGCCCCTCGGGGGTGAGCGCGAAGATGTCGGTCTCGGGGATGGCGCGGCCGATCGAATCCGGCCGCCGGTCGATCTCGTGCGGAGGCAGGTAGGTCGAGCGGAAGGCTTCCGTCAGGCCGTACATCAGCACGATGGCGGTGTGCGGCAGCCGGGCGCGCAGGCGCGCGATCGTCGGCAGGGCGAGGCTGCCGCCGGAATTGGTGATCGCGCGCAGGGCCGACAGGTCGGCCTTGGCCAGATGCGGCGCGGCGCGCGTCAGCAGGGTCCACAGCGTAGGCACGCCCGCGAGCAGGGTGATGCGGTGCGCCTCCAGCGCCTGGACCACGTCGTCGCCCAGCCGCGGCGTCAGGAGAACGATCCGCGCGCCCTGCTCCACGCCGGTGAGAAGCTGGTTGAGGCCGTAATCGAACGAGAACGGCAGCACCGAGAGGATGCGGTCCCCCGGTCCGATGCCGAGATAGGTCCGCACGATGCGGGTGCCGGCGATCAGGTTGGCATGGGAGAGCATCACGCCCTTGGGCAGACCGGTCGAGCCCGAGGTGTAGAGGATCGCCGCCAACCCCTCCGGAGCCGGCTCGCCGGGGGGAAGCACAGAGCCGTCCTCTCCCGTCTCTGCGGTCAGGACGCGCAATGCCGGACAATCGTCGAGCGCGCCCTCGAGCCCGGCGGCGTGGGCCGCGTCGGTCAGCAGCACCCGCGCGCCGCTGTCCGCGACGATGTGGTGGACTTGGCGCGGGCGTAAGGACGGATGGATCGGCACGAACACACCGCCCGCGGCGCTGACCGCGAAGATCGCGACGCATTCACGGATCGATTTCGGCAGAAGGATCGCGATCCGGTCACCCGGCGCGATCCCGAGGGCCCTGAGGCGCCCAGCCAGGACAGCGACGCGGACGCGCAGGCCGCCGTAGGTGAGGACCTCGGCCTCCTCGACGATCGCGGGGGAAACGTCCGCGCCGGCTCCGTCGAGCAGGTGGTGCAGCAGCGTCGGGGCCATGGAAGGAATCAGGCGGGGATCAGACGTCGGAACGCCGGTCGTCGATGAAATGGGCCAACGTGTCGACGCTGGCGAAGTTGGCCAGATCGAAGCTGTCCTCGTCGATCTCGACGCCGAAGCGATCGCCGAGATGCATCATCAGGTCGAGAATGCCGATCGAGTCGAGCGCGTCGCTGGTCACGAGGGAGGTCTCCCCGGTGACGGCGCCGGAGGGAAGGCCCGGGTTGCGGGCCGCGATGAAGGCGAAGATCGCCTCCCGCACGTCGGCCATCGACTGAACCACGGCTTCTCGACCCCTCGAACCGTCCTGCGCTGGTCTCGGGTTGCGGGCTTAAGCCCATCGCACGGGCAAGTCCATGGCGCGCCGGGTCCGTCGCGCGTTCACGGCTCAGGATCGAGGCGCCCCGTCCTCGGGGCCGCCGTTTCCGGGCTCGCGCGTCAAGGGCCCCGGAGACGGTGAGGGACGTCGAGCCATCCCCAGCCATCCGCCGATTCGCCGGAACGGCTTAACTCCCGATTCACGCTGGCGCCCGAGGCTTCGCGGCATCCTTCTCTCCCGCCTCTCTTCCGGAGTCCTCGGCCCGTGTTCGGTTCAGCCCAGAACGGCGTGCTTCTCGCCGCCCGTCTCCTCATGGCCTCGGCCCTGCTGCCGACCGGCGTCGCGCGGGCGCTCAACGTTTCCGGCTTCGCGGTGACGCTGGCGGGCGCCGGCTGCCCCGCGCCGAACGCGGTCGCGACCGCGGCGGTGATCGTGCAGGTGTTCGGGCCGCTGGCGGTGATTCTCGGCGTGATGCCGCGGCTCACCGGGCTCGCCATGGCCGGCTTCGTCGCCGGCATGGCGGCCCTGCTGCACCCGTTCTGGCTTCATGCCGGGGCCGCGGCGGTAACCGAGCGCAGCTTCCTGCTCGCCGATCTCGGGCTCGCCGGCGCCTTCCTGATGTACGCGATGACCGGCCCCGGCGCCTGGGGCTGGCAGGGCTTTTTTCGAAGCGGCGAGGCGGCGGCTCCGGCCCGCGCGACGAAAGCCGCGCCCAAGGGGCCGGCGCGTGCCAAGACCGGAGGCGTCAAGCGGACGGGCGGCCGGGCTCCGGCGCGGGCCGCGGCGTGAGGGGCGCGAGGCTCTGAGGCGATCCTTCGGCGGGTCTCGGGACACCCTGCGCCACACGGCGCTGCCCCGAGACCTCCGCGCCCGCATCCGGCGCCAGCCGCCGGAACACGAAGAACGAGCCTGCCGAGATCACGGCCACCGCGAGAAAGGCGAGGGGGAAGTCCTGCGCCTCGATTCCGCCGTGGCCGTGCCACGCGGCGGCGCCCTCCAGCGCCAGCGCGCCGATGGAGACGCCGAGACTCAGCGAGAGCTGCTGCGCGACGCTGGCGAGGCTGGTGGCCGCGCTCATCTCGCGCGATTCGAGGTCGGCATAGGCGATGGCATTGACGCAGGTGAATTGCAGCGAGCGCACGCATCCGCCCAGCAACAGCACGCTGACGATGATCCAGTGCGGCGTCTGCGCCGTGAACAACCCGTTGGCGGCGAGAAAGGCCGAGGCGACCAGCGCGTTCGTCACCATCACCCGGCGGAAGCCGTGGGCGCGCAGGATGCGCGGACCGACGATCTTGATCAGCAGCGCGCCCGCGGCGGCGGCGAAGGTGATGAGCCCCGAATGCAGGGGATCGAGGCCGAAGCCGATCTGCAGCATCAGCGGCAGCAGGAAGGGAATCGCTCCGGTGCCGATCCGGAACAGGCTGCCCCCCGTCACCGCCGCGCGGAAGGTGTCGTGCTTGAGCAGGTCGAGGCGGATCAGCGGGTGCGCGGTGCGCTTGGCGTGGCGCAGATAGAGCCCGACGAGAACGAGCCCGCCGGCCATGCAGGCCCAGGACACGCCATCCGGCAGGAGGTGGCGCCCGGTCGAGGCGAAGCCGAGCATCAGGAGGGCGAGCCCGCCCCCCGAGAGCAGGAAGCCGACCCCGTCCAGCGGCGGCCGCACCTCCTCGCGGATATCACCGAAATACAGGGTCGCCAGGACGATGCCGGCGAGCCCGATCGGGATGTTGATGAAGAAGATCCAGCGCCAGTCGGCGTAGGTGGTGATGAAGCCGCCGAGCGGCGGCCCGAGGATCGGGCCGATCAGCGCGGGAATCGTGAGGTAGGCCAGGGCCCCGACGAGTTCGGATTTCGGCACAGAGCGCAGGATCACGAGGCGGCCGACCGGCACCATCATCGCTCCCCCGATCCCCTGCACGAAGCGGGCGGCGACGAAGCCGGCGAGCGAATTCGCGGCGGCGCAGGCCAGCGAGCCCGCCATGAAGACGCAGAGCGCGGCGCGGAAGACGTTGCGGGCGCCGTAGCGGTCGGCGGCCCAGCCCGAGATGGGGATGAAGATTGCGAGGCTGACGAGATAGGCGGTCAGCGCCAGCTTGAGGGCAATCGGATCGACGCCGAGGCTCGCCGCGATCGCCGGCAGCGCCGTGGCGATCACCGTCGAGTCGGTGTTCTCCATGAACAGGGCGGTGGCGACGACAAGGGGAACGATCTGGGCGGGACGCATCGGCAGGAAGAAGCGTGCGACGCGCCGAAGGGTTGCGCCACGGGGAGCGGGGGCGCCCCATCGTTTCGGTGGGGCGGCGGGATCGACTACCGGAGTGTTGCGGGATGAAACAACGTGGCTGAACGGTCACAGACCCGCGAGATCCGTGCGCAGGGGCCTGCGGAATCCTTCCGGGACCGCCACCTTACCGCTAGGCTTCCGCCCGAAAAGCGGTGCTGTCCGGCCTCGGTCGGATGCGTACCCCGCGCGCCCGACGGCGCCGGCCTCCCATCCCGCGAAAGAGCCTGATGCCCCTGCGGTCGTATCCTCGTTCCGGCTTGTCCCGCCTCGCGCTCGCCGCGGCCCTGCTCGCCGGCCTCGCCGGCTGCGGCGACGTGGTTCTCACCGACGGCGGCGCCCTCTCGCGCCGCGACCAGTTCGTGACCAGCGACGCGGTCGCCTCCGAGTCGAAGCTGTTCATCGACCCGACCTTGCCGCAGACCGTGCGCACCGTGCGGATCGTGCCGACCGTGTTCACCGAAGCCGTCTCCGGCCCCGGCCTGACGCCGGCCGAGCGGCGCGTGATCGCCAACGCCGCCGACCGGGCGCTCTGCTACGACCTGTCGCTGCGCTACGACATCGTGTCCTCGGGACGCGCCGACCTCACGGTGCGCTCGGCAATCACGCGGGTCGATGTCACCAACGTTCCGGGGGCGAGCGCGACCATCGGCGCCTCGGCGGCGATTTCCGTCGCCGCGCAGGTCGGCGTCGGATTCGCCAACACGATCGGCAAGGTGCCGGTGCCGCGGGTGCCGATCGGGCTGGGCAGCCTGACCATCGAGGCCGAGGCGCTCGACGCCCGCAACCGCCAGCGCGCGGCGATGATCTGGGCCGGCGCGGCCAATTCCTTCACCAACCAGGCCCGCTTCTCCGCGGCCGGCGACGCCTACGACCTCGCGGGCGAGTTCGGCCAGGATTTCGGCTCCTACCTCGCCACCGGCAAGGACCCGTTCAAGGGCGAGCTGCAGCTCCCGACCTACGACCGCATCCGCATCACCACGCTGGGCGAGGCCCCGCTCGATCCCGACTGCGAGGCCTTCGGCCGCGCTCCGGGCGTGGACGGCATCATCGGCGACATGTTCGGTCTGCCGCCGGAATGGACCGATAAGGGACCTGGCATTTCCACGGCGCGCTGAGCCGCGGCCGCGTCCCCTCAAACCGGCCGGACATCCCCTCTCCGCGCCTGCGGGGAGAGGGAAAGCCGGTCGCCGCGCTCAAGCGGCCTCGAACAGCGGCACCTGTCGCATCTCCGGCACCAGCACCAGGCCCTTGTCGGTGATGCGGATCTGCGGGATCACCGAGAGCGGGATCAGGTTGAAGCCCATATAGGGGATGCTGCAGCCGGCCCGGTCCCAGGCCCGTTTCAGGGCCTTCACCTCCTCCGCGACCGCGCCGACGCGCTTGTCGGAGAGGAGCCCCGCCACCGGCAGCGGCACCATCGCGACGACCTGCCCCTCCTCGACGACGCAGACCCCGCCCTGACCGGCGGCGATGGCGTCGAGCGCCACCCGCATATCAGCCTCGTTCCGTCCGGCGACGATGAGGTTGTGCGAGTCGTGACCGACGCTGCTCGCCACCGCGCCGCGCTTCAGGCCGAAGGCGGAGAGCAGCCCGTGGGCGATCCCGCCGGAGCGGTTGTGCCGCTCGATCACCGCGACGTGGCAGAGATCGTGCGCGGCGAGCGTCGCCGGCCAATCGGCGCCGGGTGTCAGCGCGACACGCTCATGACTCAGTTCGATCCCCGGCAGCGTCGTGCGGATCGCGTTGACCGTGCAGGGCCCGGCGGGCAGCGGCGGGATCAGGGCGGGGAGGGGATCGGTCAGGCGCACCGTGGCGTAGGCCGGCGCCGGGTAGCGGTAGGGACGGGCGAGGGCTTCCTCCAGCCGCGGCGTCGGCTTGCGGTCCGCCACCACCCGTTCGCCGCCGTACCACGTCGCCTGCGGCACGAGATCGTCGTTCAAGAGCACGAGGTCGGCCCGGCGCCCGCCGCCGAGGCCGCCGATCTCCCCATCGAGGCCGTAGCGGGTGGCCCCGTGCAGCGAGCCCATGGCCCAGGCCGCGGGCTTCGGGATGCCGCGCGCCACCGCCTCGCGCACCACCCAGTCGAGGCCGAAGGCGAGCAGGTCGTCGGCGTCGCGGTCGTCGGTGCAGGCGCAGACGCGTTTCCAGGCGGCGCCGTACTCGGTCACCGTGCCGATCGCCTTGGGCAGCGAGTGCCAGGGAGTGGTCGGCGGGCCGCCGCGCAGGAAAATCCAGAGGCCGGCCTCCAGAAGGTCGTCGGCGATGTCGGCATCCACCGCCTCATGGGTGTCGGTGACGCCGCTCGCGGCATAGGCCGCCACGAAATCGCGGCCGTAGACGTGGCCCGAGACCGGGCGACCCCGCTCCAGGGCGGCGCGGAGGATGGCGTGCGCCCGTTCGTCCCCGGCAGCCACCGCGACGAAATCCATCTTCTCGCCGAGCCCGATCGCCTCGGGCCAGGCATCGAACAGCCGGGCGATCTTCTCCGCCGTCAGGTCGCCGCCCGCGGTCTCGAGCTCCGGCGTCGTGGCGGGCACCGTGCTCGGCACGGTGAGGAACATGTTGAGCGGCGCGGCGCGGGCATCCTCCAGCATCCACTCGACGCCGTTCACGTCGAGCACGTTGCCGATCTCGTGGCTGTCGCAGACGATCGTGGTGGTGCCGTTGATCAGCGCCGCCTCCGCATAGGCGCAGGCCGTGATCATGCTGCTCTCGATATGCAGGTGCGGGTCGACCAGACCCGGCGCAATCAGGCCGCCGGCCGCGTCGTGGCGCGGGGCATGACCGCGATGCTGGCCCGCCGGCTTCACCGCGGCGATGCGCCCACCCGCGATCCAGATCTCGCGGTCGGGCAGGATGCGCTCGGAATAGGTGGAGAGCACCCGTGCGCCGGTGATGACGAGATCGGGCTCGGCCCGCCCGGCGGCGACCTCGGCGAGGCGACGCGTCATCTGGGCCAGGGGTGCGACGGCGAAACGGTTGAGGGGCTTGACGGTCATCGGGGCCTTCAGGCTTGCGCGGGCTCTCGAATGGAACGCGCAGCTATCGTGCCACGACCGGGCGGCGGCGGGCAGCCGCCCCGACCGATTTCGTCACGGCGAGCGGAGCGAGGCCGTCGGAGGGCGCCGCCCAACCCTGGAAGGGCCGCGTCGCCGGATGGCTTCGCCTCACCCCGACGGAACGCGTCTTGAGGCTCAGCCCTCGTCGTCCGCCACGGGATCGGCCGACGGCCCGCGGAATCCGGTGGCCAGCACGTAGAGTTCGCTCGAATCCGCCCGGCTCGCCGCCGGCTTGACGTGGCGCACGACCGCGAAATCGCGCTTCAGGTCGGCCAGCAGGCTTCCCTCGGTGCCGCCCTGGAACACCTTGGCCAGGAAGGCGCCCCCCGGCGCCAGGATCTCCGCGGCGAAGGCGGCGGCGGATTCGGCCAAGCCGATGGTGCGCAGGTGGTCGGTCTTCTTGTGGCCCGTGGTGTTGGCGGCCATGTCGGACAGGACGAGGTCGGCCTTGCCGCCGAGAAGCTCGGTCAGGCGCTCGGGTGCGCTGTCGTCGAGAAAGTCGAGGGTGATGAAGGTGGCGCCCGCCATCGGCTCGACATCGAGCAGGTCGATGCCGACGATGCGCCCGCTCTCGCCGACGATCTTCGCCGCCACCTGCGACCAGCCGCCGGGCGCGGCGCCGAGATCGACGATGCGCTGTCCGGGCTTGAGTAGCTTGAAGCGCTCGTCGATCTCGATGAGCTTGAACGCCGCACGGGAGCGGTAGCCCTCGCGCTTGGCCCGGGCGACGTAGGGATCGTTGAGCTGGCGCTCCAGCCAGCGCTTCTGGGAAAGGGTGCGCCCGCGGCCGGTCTTCACCCGCTGCTTCAGGTCGCCGCGCAGGCCGCCCGTCCCGCCTCGCCGGTCGCTCATGATCTCGATTCCTTCACGGGTCCGTCCCTATCGCGGTCCGTCCGGCCCGTGAAGTGCGCGGGGCTTTTGTTCTCGCGTCGTCCTTTTCCGAAAGCCGGAGGCCAGCGTTCGGGATGATGCTCTAGCGGTAGCGCCCGCGGCGCCAGACGCCGTCCTCGCGCATCATGTTCATCAGGAGGCCCTCGCGCAGGCCGCGGTCGGCGATGCGCAGGCGGTCCGAGGGGAAGACCCGGCGGATCGCCTCCAGGATGGCGCAGCCGGCGAGTACGAGATCGGCCCGGTCGCGGCCGATGCAAGGATTGTCGGCGCGCTGTTCGAGGCGGGTGTCGAGCAGATCCTCGATGGCGTCGCCGACCTCGCCGTCGCTCATCCAGAGCCCGTCGACCCGGCGCCGCTCGTAACGGGCGAGCCGCAGATGCATGGCGGCGAGCGTGGTGACGGTGCCGGAGGTGCCGAGCAGGTGAAAGTAGGGCGCGGTGGCCGCCGCCGCCGCGCGGATCGCGAAGGGCGAGA
This sequence comes from Methylorubrum populi, assembly GCF_002355515.1. Classification (NCBI taxonomy): domain Bacteria; kingdom Pseudomonadati; phylum Pseudomonadota; class Alphaproteobacteria; order Hyphomicrobiales; family Methylobacteriaceae; genus Methylorubrum; species Methylorubrum populi. The sequence continues at coordinate 3,982,510 of NZ_AP014809.1, forward strand.
TCAGGTCGCCCACCTCCTCGACCATGCCCTCGAAGGTGCGCCGGGTGACCTCGGTGCCGCCGTGGCGCTCAGCCAGCGTCACCACGCCGACGGGCAGCGAATCCCAGGCGCGGATGCGCAGGGTGGGGTCGGTCGAGGGATTGGCCGCGGCGCCGTCGAGCCACGCGATCTCGGTGGAGCCGCCGCCGATGTCGAAGATCACGACCGATTCCGCCCGCGGGTCGGCGAGCGCGGCGCAGCCGGTGACGGCGAGATAGGCTTCCGTCTGCCGGTCGACGATCTCGAGATCGAGCCCGACCTCGGCGCGCACGCGGGCCACGAACTCGGCGCCGTTGACGGCGAGCCGGCAGGCCTCCGTGGCGATCACCTTGGAGCGGGCCACCGCGCGGGACTTCATCTTGCCGCGGCAGATCCGCAGGGCCTCCACCGTGCGCTCGATCGCCGCCTCCGTGAGGCGGTTCGAATTGCCCAGGCCCTCGCCGAGGCGGACGATGCGGGAGAAGGCGTCGATCACCCGGAACCCGTTGGGCGTCGGCTCGGCGATCAGCAGGCGGCAATTGTTGGTGCCGAGATCCAGCGCGGCGTAGGCGTCGCGGCGGCCGTGACGGCCGGTCTCGTAGCGCGGGGGGTAGCTCTCGATCGGACGTCCACCGGTGACCGTGCGGGATCCCTCCCGCGATGTGTGCGGGTCGGCGGTGGGGCGGGCCGACACGGCGGCGGCGCTCTCATCCCTCATCGACGCGACCGAACTTCCTGGCGATGCGGCCCGGCAAGGTGCCGGGCCGTCGTGTCACCAAGGCTACAGGCGTTGTTCAGGAACTGCAAAGGCTGGATGACGCGCCTAACACGATTTGCCGCACGGATTGTTTTGGGTTGAAAGGGTTCAGCCCGGCTTCCGCTGCGGCTTCGACGCTCCTTCCAAGGATCCACCCACGGGTCCGCCCATCGATCCGCCCACCGCGTAGCTGCGGCCCTTCCACACCGCCCGGCCGGCACGCGCCGGGCGCAGCAGCACGTTCCACTGGATCGCCAGGGCCGTGCAGACGGTCAGCGGGTGGAGGGGGATCGTCGCCGCCGGCTCGGCCACCCGAAAGGTGATCGCTGCGCGGGTGGCGAGCGAGACGAGAGCGGCCGCGCCCGCCATCGCGACGGCGGTGCCGGCGCCGAGCGCCAGCGCGGCGGCGAGTACGAGCCAGGGCAGGACATGGCCGCCGAACAGCAGAACCGTCCAAACGGGGAGCGCTGCGGGCGTCGCCATGCCCTCGTGCGCGTTCTTCGAGAAGCCGGCCCAGGACTGCGCGAAGTCGCGATACATCCGGCAGGCGGCGAGCGCGTGGCCGGCGACGAGATCGGTGCGATAGCCGCGCTCGCGCAACAGTCGCGGCAGGCGCACGCCGTCGTGCAGCGAGGTGCGGATCGCGCCGTGACCGCCGGTGGCGGCGTAGGCCTCGCGGGCGATCAGGATCATCTGCCCGCAGGCGGCGCCGAGCGAGGTCCGGGGCGAGGCCCGCATCATAGCGATCGGCAGGTAGCCGAGCATCAGGAAATTGATCATCGGCACGGTCAGGCGCTCGCCCAGCGTCCCCATCACCTGGCGCGGCACGCCGCTGACGAGATCGGCCCCGCTCTTGCCGGCGTGCGCGGCGAGCGCCGCCGCGCCGTCCGGCGCCAGGGTCACGTCGGCATCGAGGAACAGCAGGCGCTCGCCCCGCGCCGCGCCGGCGAGCGCGGCGCAGGCGTGGTTCTTGCCGGTCCATCCCTCGGGCAGGGCGGGCACGGCGACGAGCAGCAGCCGCGGATCGGTCGCCGCGATGCGCGCGACGATCGCGGCGGTGTCGTCGGTGGAGTGATCGTCGCCGACCAGGACCTCGACCGGAACGAAGCGGCTCGCCAGCGCCGCCCGCACGGTGCCCTCGATCACCGCCGCCTCGTTGCGGGCGGGGATCAGGATCGAGACGAGGCCGTCGGTCGGCGTGGGCGCAGGGGTTCGCAGGATCGCGAGGTTGACCGCCGCCAGCCCCGCCGGGAGCAGGGCCAGCGCCAGGGCGACAAGGGCGAGAACGAGGAGCGCCAGCATCATCGCGATCGCATCTCCTCGGCATCGCCGCTTCGGTGTCCGGGCTCGAAACGGCGGCCGGTCAGCGCCGCCGCGAGCCGGCGCCAGCCGTCATAGACGCCGCCGACCCCGCGCCGGCCCGCCAGCAGCGTCTCGAACCGTTCGGGCTCGCGGGCGATCACGTCGGCGGAGAGCCGGTCGAGGGTGGCGGTCAGCGCCGTCTCCAGCCGGGCGAGCCGCTCCGGGCGGGGCAGGGCCCGCAGCTCGGCGGCGGCGAGCGGGGCGCCGAAGGCGAGGAAGGCCTCCGCGCCGCGCTCGTCCCAGAAGGCGTATTCCACGGCGAGCGGCAGGAAGGTCGCCTCGGGCGCGATCTCGGCGAGCCGGGCGACGCCGGCCTTCAGGCCGAGGGGGCGGGTCCGCACATCGGCGAAGCGCCCCTGCGCGGTGATCCAGACCGCGCGGTTCGGTGCCCCCAGGATCGCGCGGGAGGCCGCGAGGAACTGCGCGGCGCCCCGCGCGCTGTCGAGATCGACCGGGAAGGCGCCCATCTTCCGGAAGATGCCGTACTTCTCCAGCATCGCGGCATCGAACGGCGCGAAGCTCTCGCGCCCGGGAAACAGGCGGTCGGCGGCGACGATCAGGATCGCCGCATCCCACCATGCCGGATGGTTGGAATAGATCACCAGCGGGCCGAAGCCGCTCCCGCCGGCCGGAACGCCCCAGCGGGCGAGCCGCAGGGCGTTCATATGGCGCCGCACGAAGCGGTCGAAATAGGCAGCCATGAACCGCCAGAGCCGCGGTGAGCGCTCGGGCGGCTTTGTCGACCGCATCATGACGGGGGAAGCTCAGGCGCTCTTGCGCAGTTCCGGCTCCCGGCTCCCGCGCAGGTCCTGATCGAGGGCATCGGCGGCGATCCAGCCCGACATCATCACCATCGGCATGCCCGGCCCCGGATGGGCGGCGCCGCCCGCGAGGTAGAGGCCGCGCACCTCCCGCGAGCGGTTGCCGGGCTTGAACGCGCCCATCATCCGCCCGTGCGAGGCCAGCCCGTAGATCGCGCCGTTCAGGACCTTGTAGCGGTCGTGGATGTCCTGCGGGGTGAGGTGGCGCTCGACGACGATGCGCTCCTCGATGTCCGGCATCCCGCCGGTGCGCTTGAGCTTCTCCAGGATCGTCCGGCGATAGGCCGGGAACATCTTCGACCAATCGTGGTGCGGCCGCAGATAGGGCGTGTGGACGAGGACGTAGAGCGCCTCGCCCCCCTCCGGCGCCACGCTCGGATCGGTGGAGGAGGGGGCGGCGAGATAGGCGGTCGGGTCGGGGGCCGGCTCGCCCTTGCGGTAGATGAAGTCGAACTCCTCCTCGGGATCGCGGGAGAAGACGAAGTCGTGGTGGGCGAGGTGGTCGTAGCGCTTGTTCAGGCCGAGATAGAGCACCACGCCGGAGCAGGCCGGCTCGAAGTTCTTCTTCTCGTAGGCCTTGCCGACTTCGCCGCCGACGAGTTCGCGGTAGGTGCGCACCGAATCCATGTTGGAGATCACCGCGTCGTAGGCGCTGATCCCGTCGCGGGTGCGCAGGCCGCGAAGCTGGCCGTCGGCGATGTCGAGGCCGAGCACCTCGTCGGCCGGCTTCAACGTGGCGCCGAGTTCGGTGGCGAGCCGCATCAGCCCCTCGGCCACCGCGCGGGTGCCGCCCATCGGATACCACACGCCCTCGGCCGTCTGCATGTGGGCGATGGCGCAGAGCACGGCGGGTGCGCCGTAGGGCGAGGAGCCGACATACTGCACGAAGTGGTCGAGCATCTGCGCGAGGCGGGCATCCTTGACCTTGCCGCGGATCGTGCTCGCGACGGTGGCGTGCATGCGCAGGGACAGGACGTCGCGCAGGGTGCCGGGATTCATGTTGGCGCGGAGGTCGATCGTGTCGAACAGGTCCTGCACCGCCTTCCAGAAGAAGAACCGCTCGGAGACGCCGTGCAGGTGCTCCGAGATGGCGATGAAGCGCTTGTAGCCGTCGCCGATGCCCTGGCCCGGCGCGAACCGGTCCATGGTGGCGGCCATGGCGTCGACATCCTCGATCAGGTCGATGCGGGAGCCGTCATCGAAGAAGCAGCGCCATTGCGGGTCGAGGCGGCGCAGATCCATGTAGTCGTGCACCGAGCGCCCGGCCTCGGCGAAGATGCGCTCCAGCACGCGGGGCACGGTGAGGATGGTCGGGCCCATATCGAAGCGGAAGCCGCCCTCGTGCAGCACCGCGGCCTTGCCGCCCATCCAATCGTTCTTGTCGTAGACCGTGACGCGATGCCCGCGGGCCGCCGCCACGCAGGCGGAGGCAAGACCACCGAGCCCGCTGCCGACGACGGCGACCGAAGAACCCTGGCTCATTGAAAACGCGTCTCCCGCGGAACCTAAGGAAGAAGTCCGTCAAAGCGAAGCTAGACCCAGATGGGGACGGGTCAACGTGCCACCCGGTCGCGCACCGGCCATTCCGCGCCGCGGGCTGTGGACAGAGACCCCGGGCAGGGAACTTCAGGAGAGAGACGTCAGGAAGTTGCCGATCTCCCGGCGGCGCTGCACGGCGTCGATCACGTCGTCCCCGATTCCGAGACGCCAGGCGCGCCGGCGGCGGGCGGAACCGTCGTCCTCGGCAAGGGCCCCGACCTCGCCCGCATAGGCGTCGACCGCGGCGTGGTCGGCGGCAAGACCGGCGCCGACGACGTCGTCGGCGCTCAGCCGCAGCATCGCCGCGAGTTCGTCGAGATCGGTTTCCGGGTGGTACTGCGTGCCCCGGAACAGCCCTCGACCGTAACGGATCTCGATCGCCTGCACGTCGAGGACAGCGTTGGCGGCGAGCACCCGCGCGCCGGGCGGGGCGCCGAGGACGGCGTCGAGATGGATCGCGGGCGCGTCCCAGGCGAGGCCGCGGCCAGCGAGCAGCGGATGCGCGGCGCCGTCACCGGTCGGCGCGATACGCCGGGCGAAGCCGTATTCCGGACCGCGCGGATTCTCGCCGACGTCTCCGCCGGCGACCGCCGCGGCGACCTGCATGCCCCAGCACGAGCCGAACACCGGTAGGCCGGCCTCCAGCGCCGCGCGCATCAGGTCAAGCTGGCGCCGCACCGCCGGCCCGTCCTCGGCGAGCCGGAGGGTGGAACCGGTGAGCACCATGCCGTCGAATGCCTCGAAACCGAGTCCGGAAATCGCATCGGCGTCGGCGGGGTTGACCAGCGTGCAGACCGCCGCGGGCGCGAGGTCGGCCACCACGGCGGCGAAGGCCTGCGAGGTGGTCCGGCCGACGGCCCCCGCGCGCTTGGCGCGACCGTCGCGGTCGTTGCCGTCGGCGATCAGCAGGCGCAGCATCGCGTGGGTCATCGGAGTTTGCGCAGCTCGGGAAAGACAGGGCAGGCGCTGCCTCTGCCCGATCCGGGCCCCCGGGTCGCGAGTGCAGGTCGCCGCAGGGCGATCCGCCTCAGATCCGTCTGCGTCCCACCACGCCGACCGCCACCGCCAGCCCCGCGGCCGCGAGAGCCGCCAGGACGCCCCAGGCCGGCAAGGCGGCGGAGACGCCCTCGCCCAAAGCCGCCTGATAGGCCTCGATCGCCCAGGCGTTCGGGGTCAGCCAGCCGGCCTGCTGCAGCCAGGGGGGCATGAGGAAGCGGGGCACCATGCTGCCGCCCACCGCCGAGAGCAGCAGCACGCCGAAGGTCGCGGCGAGGTGCGCCTGCTGGCGCGTCGCCGAGAGGGAACAGGCGGCGAGCGCGAGGCCCGCCGCCATGGCGGAGACCAGAACCGAGGTCACGAGCCAGCCGAGCCAGTGGCCGGAGACATCGACCCCGTGCAGCAAGGCGGCGGCGGCGAAGATGAGCCCGGCCTGGACCACGCCCTGGCCGAGCAGGAACAGGAATTTCCCGAGGACGATCACCGGCAGGCCGCCGGGGCCGGCGGCGAGGCGGTCGGCCAGGCCGCCCTCGCGCTCGTCCACCAGGGAGAGCGCCCCCTGCATCGCGGCAAACAGCAGGAACACCGCGGCGATGGCGCCCGCGTAGTAGCTCACCCGCTCGTTGCCGCGTCCGCTCGCGGTTGTGCGGGTCTCGACGAGGCGGGTGAAGGAGAACGGCTCCTTCCTCGCGCGCTGCTCGGCGAAGGCCTCGTCGAGGAAGGCGCGCTCGTCCGGGCCGATCTTGCCGGAGCGCTCCACGTCCGCGACGATGCGCGAGAGCACCACGTCGGGCAGGGCGTCGTTGAGGGCGCGCTGGAGCTGGCCCAGCGCGATTGGCGTGGCGAGCGCGCGGGACGGGCTCTCGATCAGCAGCACCGGCTGGCTCGCCGCCGCTTTCGCCTGCTCCGCGCCGCCCGGCGCCGCGAGGTCGCCGCGCAGCACCAGGGCGACATCGACCTCGCCGCGGCGCACGGCGTGGAGGGCGGCCGCCTCATCCGCCACGCCGAGGCGCTCGACGCGCAGGGACGGCTCGGCCTCCAGGGCGGTCACGAGGCGCTGCGTGGTGGCGGTGCCCGCGAGATCGGCGAGCCCGAGATGGATGCGGATGCGGTCCCCGATCGCGCCGGAAAAGATCGCGGCGAAGATCGCGAAGATGACGGTGGGCAGCACGAAGGCCATGGTCAGCGCCGCGCGGTCGCGCAGGAGCGAGAGCCACATCACCCGGAACGCCGCCGCGATCACGCCGCGCTCTCCAGGTCCGGGCGGTCGGCGAGGCCGTCGCGGTAGAGCGTCTCCAGGCCGGGGCGGCGCACGCGGATCTCGGCCACCGGCACGCCGGAGGCGCGCAGGGCGGCGAGCAGGGCCGCGCCGTCGAGCCCGCCCGCCGCGCCGTGGTCGGCGCGCCAGAACCGCGCGTCGCCGTGGAGCGGCGAGAAGCCGGAGCGTCGCAGGGCTGCCTCGGCGGCGGCATCGGGAGCGCCTTCCAGAACCGCCTCGTGCTCCGGCGGGGCGGCGTCGAGGGGGCGCATGAGGGCGGCGAGCGAGCCCTCCCGCCGGATCCGCCCGTCGGCGAGGATGGCGACACGGTCGGCGAGCCGCTCGGCCTCGGAGAAGTCGTGGGTGCTGACGACGAGGCCGGCGCCGCCCGCGCGCAGGGCCGCCAGCACCGCGTGGATCGCCGCCCGGGCCTCGAGATCGACGCCTTGCGTCGGCTCGTCGAGCAGGATCAGGTCGGGCTCGCTGAGGAGGCTCGCGGCGATGTTGACCCGGCGCTGATAGCCGCCCGAGAGCGTGGCGACGACCCGCCCGGCGACCTCGGCGAGGGCGCAGCGCCCAATCGCCGCCGCGACCGCCCCGCGCCGCTCGCCCCGCTTGAGCCCGGCGAGCCGGGCGAACACGTCGAGGTTCTCCGCAACGGTGAGGCGGGGATAGAGCGCGATTTCCTGCGGCACGAAGCCGATCCGCTTCCGGGTCGCCCGGTCAGCGAAGGGGTCGCCGCCGAGGACGCGGACGCGGCCGGCATCGGGCGCGAGCCGCCCGGCGAGCAGGCGGATCAGGCTGGTCTTGCCGGCTCCGTTGGGCCCGAGCAGCGCCAGCGTCGTCCCGCGCACGAGGGTGAGGTCGAGCCCGCGCAGAGCCGGACGGCCGCGATAGGCGAAGGCGACCCCCTCGACGGAGGCGAGGGGCGGGGCCTCGATGTGCATCACCCGCCCGTCAGCGCCGCGGCAGGGGGCGGGCAAGGCGGACCCGCACGGTGGCGCCGGGCTCGCGCAGGTCGAAGCTCGCGCTCGAAAAATCCGGCCGCGCCCGGCGTCCGACCGCGCCGGAGAAGCCGTAGGGCTCCAGCGGCAGGCCGAGCCCCGTGCGGTCGAGCCGGCCGTTGCCGTTCTCGTCCTGGAAGGCGGCGACCGCCCAGATGCCGGAGGGCACATCGGTGAAGACGAAGCGCTCGGCGCCGCCGCGGGCCGGGACGCTGCGGCCGATCGGGCAGGCGGTCTCGCTCAGGCCGCCCTGGCACAGGGTGACGTAGACCTCGCCCGCGCCCGGATGGGTCCCTTCGACGATGACCTCCACGCCCGCGGCCCCCGCCGGGCCCGCAAGGGCGGCCAGCACGGCAAGACCCGGGAGAATGACCGCCCGCATCAGCTCGGATCGCCCTGCGTGGCGAGCGGCGAGGTCGTCGGCAGGTCCGCCAGGATCGCGGGCGCCTTCTCCCTTGCGAGATCCTCGATCAGGAGCCGGGCGGAGATGCGCGCGCCCTCGTAGATCACGGGCAGGCCGGAGCCCGGATGGGTGCCGCCGCCGACGAGGTAGAGCCCCGGCCCGAAGCGGTTGTGGGGGCGGAACCACAGCATCTGCATGAGATCGTGGGCGAGGTTGAAGGTCGCGCCCTCGTGCACGGCGAATTCGTCGCGCCAGTCACGGGGATCGATCACGCGCTCGTAGCGGATGCGGCTCTCGATGTCGGGAAGCCCGAGGAGCTTCAGACGCTCCAGCACCAGCTTGCGATAACTCGGGCCGACCGCCTCCCAATCGATGCCGGACTTCAGATTGGGCACCGGCACCAGCACGTAGAGGGCGGTATGGCCGGGCGGCGCCATGCCGCCATCGGTGAAGCCCGCGTGCTGCACGTAGATCGACGGCTGCATCGGCAGGGTGCCGCCGGTGATCTCGGTGATGTTGCGCTCGTACTCCTTGGACAACAGGATCGTGTGATGGCCGAGGCTCTCGGGCATTTTGCCCTCGATCCCGAGATAGAGCATGTAGGTCGAGCAGGAGAGCCGCGCCTTGGCGATCTTGGCGTCGCGCCAGCGCGGGCGCCGCTCCTCCGGCACGAGGTCGCGGATCACCTTGGCGAAGTCGCCGTTCACGACCACGGCGTCGGCCTTCAGGGTCTCGCCGCCGACGACCACGCCGCAGGCGCGCTTGCCCTCGAACAGCACCCGGTCGACCGATTGGCCGAGGCGGATATCGACGCCCATGCGGCGGGCGAGACCGGCCATCGCCTCCGAGACCGCGCCGCAGCCGCCGACCGGGTGATAGACCCCGTGCTCGTATTCGAGGAACGAGAGGATCGTGAACAGGCTCGGGCAGCGGAAGGGGCTCATCCCGAGATATTTGGTCTGGAACGAGAAGGCGAGGCGCACCCGCGGGTCGGCGAAGTAGCGCCTGAGATCCCGGTCCACGCTGCGGCCGGGATGGAGATGGGGGAGCGCCGCGAGCATCGCCGGGCTCGCCATCGACAGGATGTTGTCGAAGGGCTGCTCCAGGACCGGCTTGAAGTAGTTCAGCTTGGTCCGGTTCTCGGCAAAGAATGCTTCGACGTTCTCCGCATCGGCGGGGGCGAGGCGGGCGATCTCTTCCTTGAGCCGCGGCACGTCGCCGGTGGCGCGGATCTGCCCCGAGACGCCGCCTTCGCCCTCGAAGACGAGGTTGTATTGCGGGTCGAGCCGCTCCAGGCGGACATGGTCCTCCAGGCGCTCGCCGCAGGATTCGAAGATGTCGGCGAGGATCTGCGGGTAGAGGAAGAAGGTCGGGCCGATGTCGAAGCGGTAGCCGCCCGGCGCCTCGACGGTCTTGGTGCGCCCGCCGACGACCGCGTCACGCTCGATGACGGTGACGTGCAGGCCGGCCTTGGCCAGGAGCAGTGCAGTGGCGAGCCCACCGGGGCCGGCCCCGACGACGACGACGCGGCGGCCCGACAGGGTACGCAAACCTTCCCGCGACTGCAGCAACGCTCTGGGACTCCCGACCTGAAATTGTGCGGCCAATCTTGGCCGGACTCGCGCCAGGGGCAAGGGGCGCGGATTGTCGCGTGCGGCCGCCCTCAACAGGTTCCAGCCCTGTATCCCCGACACCGCCCGATCAACCTGAGGCAGCGTCGTGCGGGATCGCACCCCTTGTCCCTCAGGGGCGACCGCGCCGCCGCAGCGGAAGCACGGCGGCCGCGCCGATCTGCGGGCCGGTCTCGGCGTCGAGATCGGGCACGGCGATGATCGGCGCACCGCGCAGATCCCGGCGCATGACGATGGCGCCGCGCTCTTCGAGATAGCCGAGCATGCGCCGGGCACGGCCCGCCGAGGAGGTGCCGTAGGCCTCCGCCAGCGCCGCGTCGGAGGGGCAGGGCGATCCTTCGAGCGCCGTGCGGGCGATGAGCAGGAACAGCCCGGCGAGATCCTCGGGCAGACCGGCGGCGATCTCCTGCGCCCGCTCCCAGCCCGGCCCCTCGGCAGTGGCGCCCTGGACGCCGGCCCGCGCCACGGCGAGGCGGCGCTTGAACTCGGGCAGGCCCATCGCCTCGCCGCCGATCCGGCGGATGCGGCAGCGGACGGTGAAATCCTGATAGAGGGTGGCGGGCGTGCAGGCGGCGGCGTCCGAATCCGCCAGCACCGAGGCGAGGATCTCGGCCATGGCCGCCTCGCGCTCGGCCGGGTCCATCGGCTCCTCCTCCGGCAGGTCCTCGCGCACCGGCGGCCGGTAATTGGCGAGCTGGACCAGAACGTCCGGCCCCGGTGCCCGCACCGGCTTCGGCCGGGGGGTGGGGAGCGGCCGCGCCTCCTCCTCGGGAGAAGCGGTAAGGATGAGGGCGCGGGCCTCCTCGCCCATGGTCGGCAGGGGCAGCAGGGCCGGGGCGGCGTTGCGGCTCTCCGTCACCGTCGGGCCGATGGCGATCGGCAGCGGACGCTTCGAGATCGCGGGCCCGAGACCGACGAAATGGCCGCGGGCGAGATCGCGAAAGGTCTCGGCCTGGCGGCGGTCGAGGCCGAGCAGGTCGGCGGCGCGGGCCATGTCGATGTCGAGGAAGGTGCGGCCCATCAGGAAGTTCGAGGCTTCCGCCGCGACGTTCTTGGCGAGCTTGGCCAGGCGCTGCGTGGCGATGATGCCGGCGAGCCCGCGCTTGCGGCCGCGGCACATCAAGTTGGTCATGGCCCCGAGCGACAGGCGGCGGGCCTCGTCGGACACCTCGCCCGCGGCGGCGGGTGCGAAGAGCTGCGCCTCGTCCACCACCACCAGCATCGGGTACCAGAGGGAGCGATCGGCATCGAACAGCCCGCCGAGGAAGGCGGCGGCCGCGCGCATCTGATCCTCGGCGTCGAGCCCTTCGAGAGAGAGCACGACGGAAACGCGGTGCTCGCGCACGCGGGCGGCGATGCGCAGCAGCTCGGCCTCGTTGCCGTCCGCCTCGACCACGACGTGGCCGTAGCGCTCGGCGAGCGTGACGAAATCGCCCTCGGGATCGATGATCGCCTGCTGCACGAGGCCGGCGCTCTGCTCCAGCAGGCGGCGCAGCAGGTGCGACTTGCCCGAGCCGGAATTGCCCTGGACGAGCAGGCGTGTCGCCAGCAGCTCGGTGAGGTCCATCGTCCCGGGCCTGTCGCCGGCCCGCCCCAGATCGATCTCGTAGCCCATCCCGCTCCCCGCTGGCGCCCGAGCTTTCTAACATGCGCGGACCGGCCGGGGTCCGCGAGGGCGCAAGCCGTCCACAGGCGGGAGGCCGCAGCCGCTGCTTGAGGAAGCGGCTTCAGCCGGCGAGCCGCCGTCCGGCCAGATGATGCAGCGCGATCGCCCCGGCCGTCGCGACGTTGAGCGAGTCGAAGCCCGGCGCCATGGCGATCCGCAGGCGGCGGGCCCGTGCCATCAGGGCCACCGGCAGGCCGGGCCCCTCGGTGCCGAGCAGGAGCAGCGCGCGGGCCGGCGGCTCCAGCCGGTCGAGTGTCTCGCGACCGCCGGGGGTGAGCGCCAACGGCGTCAGGGCATGGCGTTCGGCAAGATCGAGCAGCGCCGCCCCGCTCGCCGCGCGGGCGAAGGGCACGGTCAGCGCCGCGCCGGCCGAGACGCGGATCGCCTTGCGGTAGAGCGGATCGCAGGTCTCGGCATCGAGCCAGACGGCGTCGGCACCGAAGGCGGCGGCGTTGCGAAACAGGCCGCCGACATTGTCGTGGTTGGTCAGCCCGACGAGCCCGACGACGAGCGCCGGGGCGGGCGCGGGCGGGATCAGCGCCTCCGGCGCGGGCTCGGCGCCGCGCAGGCCCACCGCCAGCACGCCGCGATGGATCGGGAAACCCGCCACCGCGCTCATCACGTCCTTGCCGGCGAGGTAGACCGGCGGCCCGTCCGCGCTCAGCAAATCCGAAAAGCCCGGCCAGCGCTCGGGCGCCAGCAGCACCGATTCCGCGGCGAAGCGGGCGCTGCCGGAGAACAGCAGCCGCAGGGTCACCTCGCCCTCGACGATGAAGCGGCCCTGCCGGCCCACGAGGTCGCGCTCGCGCACGAACCGGTAGGCGGCGAGCCGCGGATCGTCCGGATCGTCGATGGCGATCGGTTGGGACAAGCGCGGGATTAGGCGCGTCCGCCGCCCATGCGCATGGCGAGCGGGTCGGCCTCTTCCTTCTTCGGCACCTTCACCAGGGCCTCGCCGTCGAGCACCACCTCGTCGCCGACGGAGCAGGTGCAGGCCAGCCGGGCGCGGCGGCGCTCGGGAATCAGCTCGGCCACCTCGACCTTCACCTCGACGATATCGCCGATGCGCACGGGGGCGCGGAAGTTCAGGGTCTGCGAGATGTAGACCGCGCCCGGCCCCGGCAGGCGGGTGCCGAGCACCGCCGAGATCAGGCCGGCGGTGTAGAGGCCGTGGGCGATGCGGGTGCCGAAGGGCGTGCGCGCGGCGAAGTGCTCGGAGAGGTGGATCGGGTTGCGGTCGCCGGTGATCTCGGCAAAGCCGACCACGTCGGAGGACGAGATCTCCTTCCTTAGGATCTCGGTGAGCCCGACTTCGAGATCCTCGAAATAGAGCACGCGCAGTTCGGGCAACATTCTCAAGGCCTCCCCGGTCCGGACCGCCACTCGGTAGGCGGCTTGGCTATGCTTTGGCAGTCTCTTCGCCTTGCATAGCCGCGCGCGCAAATCCAGACGGAGAATAGGCCGAAAGCGGCTTCGAGCGGGAAGGCCCTCGACAGGGCCCGGCGCCTCGGGCAATCACCGGCCCGCTCCGCTCCACCCTCGGGAACCCACCGGTGCCTCGTCTGCCGCCCTCGCCGGGCCTGCGCCCGGTCGTCGCCCGCGTGGCGGCGCTGAACCTCGGCTATTTCGGCGTCGAGATCGCGGTGGCGCTCGCCATCGGCTCGGTGGCGCTCATCGCCGACAGCCTCGACTTCCTCGAGGACGCCGCGATCAACCTTCTGATCTTCGCAGGCCTCGGCTGGAGCGTGCGCAACCGGGCTCGGCTCGGCACGCTCCTCGCCGGCATCCTGCTGGTGCCGGGCCTCGCCACGGCTTACGCCGCCTACGAGAAGTTTTCGGACTTCACCGCGCCGGCCCCGGTCCCGCTGACGCTGACCGGCCTCGGCGCGCTCCTCGTCAACCTCGCCTGCGCCCTGATGCTCGCCCGCCACCGCGACGGCCACGGCAGCCTGACCCGGGCGGCCTATCTCTCCGCCCGCAACGACGTCGCCGCCAACCTCGCCATCATCGCCGCCGGCCTCGTCACCGCCCTGACGCTCTCACCCTGGCCGGACCTCGTGGCGGCGGCAGGCATCGCCGTCCTCAACGCCGATTCCGCCTTCGACGTGCTCAAGGCCGCCCGCCGCGAATGGCGCGCCGCGGCCGAGGACGCCGCATCGCAGGCTCGCGCCTGATCCTTCCCCTCGCCTTCGAACCCGCGGATTCCGTGCTGCGCCTCTTTCCCCTCTCCGATCTGCATCTCGAACGGCGCCGGCCCGAGATGATCCCGCCACTGGCCGCGCCCTTCGACGTGCTCGTCTGCGCCGGCGACCTGCACGAGGGTCATCCCGAGGCCGGGCTCGCCACGGTGCTCGCGTTGGCGGGCGGGCGGCCGGTGGTGCTGGTGCCGGGCAACCACGAGCATTACGCCCCGACCGGCGATCGGCGCACCGCGCCGGAACTCCTCGCCGCCCTTGAGCGCGAGGTCGCCCGGCTGAACGGGCAGGGGCGCCGCATCCACCTGCTCCAGGGCGGGCAGGCCGTGGTGATCGGCGGCGTGCGCTTCGTCGGCACGACGCTGTGGAGCGATTGGTCGCTCGCCGGGCGCTGGCTCACCGACGACACGCCCGACCGGCCCGACGACCCGGTCGCCTTCGCGGCCGCGCGGATGACCGACCCCATCACCGGCTCGCGGGAGTACCGCGGCTCGATCCGCCGCGCCGACCGCGAGCCCTGGTCACCGGCGGACGCGATGGAGGCGCATGGTCGCGAGAAGGCCGCCCTCCTCGAAGCCCTGGCCCGGCCGCATGACGGGCCGACGGTCGCCGTCACGCACCATCCGCCGAGCCCGCTCGCCGCCGACGCGTTCCGCGACGCTCCCGGCGTGCCGTGGTGGGTGCCGGCCTTCTACGCCACCACAATCCTCGACGATCTCCCCGACGCGGACCGCCCCGATCTCTGGATCTCCGGGCACTTCCATGCCGGGCACGACCTGCGGATCGGGCGCACCCGTTGGCTCGCCAACCCCGTGGAAGGAAAGACCTTTCGCAGCGATCTGATCGCGACGCTGGACTGACGGTCCCGCCGGTGCAACCCGATGACGACATCGTGCGTAGCCTCCCGGCCGCACCGTGCGGGTAGAATCGACAAAAATTCCGGGAGATTCGCCGTGAACGCCTTCATCGCCGTCGTGCTCGTCTGCGCCAATAGCATCCCGCAGCAGGACTGCACCGACGACCGGGCGAGCGAGGTGCGCAAGGTCCGCGTCGCGAATGAACTCGGCTGCACCAGCGGCTGGCAGGAGATCATCGCCCGCACCGACCTGCGCGACGAGGTCGGCAAGACGAGCTACCTCAAGACCGAGTGCCGCCGGGTGAAGGAGCGCGAATAGCACGCGAATAGAACCGGAGCGAAGCGTCTCCGGCGTCGCCTCCGCGCCGGAATCTGCTATTCAGGCGCGGCCGACCCCTGAAATTCGCTCGGGCGAACGGGGCCGGCGCAGATTTTCGCCGATCGTCGAGAGACTGATGCGCCTGAAGTCCGGACTTGCCGCCCTGCATTGGCCCACACTGGGCCTGCTGGCCGCCCTGTCCGTCGCCGGGCCGGCCCTTGCCGCCGCGCCGCCGGCCCAGCCGACGGAGGGACCGGGGGGCGTCGGCGACAAATCCGCCACCATCACCAAGCGCGCGGTCGGCAAGGCCAGCGCGGCGACCTACGCCTTCTACAAGGCGGGTCCGGCGCCCGACGGTGGACGTCCGGTCGCGGTGCTGCTGCACGCCTGGGGGGCGCCGAACCCGCAGGCCTACGGGGCCTGGATCGATCACCTTGCGCGCCACGGCTGGCTCGTGCTGTTCCCGCGCTTCCAGGAGGTGAACCGCACCCGGCCCGCCGACGCCCCGGCCATCGCCGCCCGCCTGCTGAAATCGGCGCTCGCCGAACTCGCGAACGACGCCGATGCGCGGCCGGATACCGGTCGCCTCGCCCTGATCGGGCATCTCGCCGGCGCGCCGCTCGCCGCCCATCTCGCGGCCGAGGCCGAGAAGGAGGGGCTGCCGGCGCCGAAACTCGTCTACGTCGTGATGCCCGGCGGCATCGCCCGGGATGCCAAGTCCCGCGGCATCCCGCTCGGCGACCTCGACGGCATGTCGCCCAAGACCCTGCTCGTGACGGTGATCGGCGACCGCGACGCGCGCGCCGCCGACGCCGCCGCTCGCCGCATCCTGCGCGACGCCCATTCCGTGCCGCCGGAGCGCAAACTGTTCGTGCGGGCACTCTCCGACGATCACGGCTTCCCGGCGCTCACCGCGACGCTCGCCTCGCCGGCCGGGCTCGACGCGGCCTATGACGGCGGCGCGATCAAGCTGCCGCCGGACCCGCCCGGCGAGAAGCCGCCGCCCTTCCGCTGGTCGGCGGACATGGCGCTCTCGGGCGAGCAGACCACGCTGGTCTCGCAGATCAACAACGCCCGCGCCGACAGCCTCGATTTTCTCGCCTACTGGCGCACCTTCGACATGGCGGCGGCCGCCGCCTTCGCCGGCAAGGACGCCCAGAGCCTGAAGAACGACCCCGCCTTCAGCGACATGCGCCGCTGGGGCGACGGCTGGCCGGTGAAGCGCCTCGGCGTCGAGACGCCGAAGGTGCCGGCGCCCCCCGCCGCCGTGCAGCGCTGAGCGCCCGCATCCCCCGCAAACCGAAGAGGATTTCTTGACGCCGATGAAGCTGTTCCACTCGCACAGCTCGCCCTTCGTGCGGAAGGTGATGGTGGTCGCCCACGAACTCGGCCTCGCCGGGAGGCTGGAGCTGCTGCCGAGCGCCGTCCACCCGGTCAAGCGCGACCGCTCGGTGCTGGCGCAGCACCCGCTCGCCCAGGTGCCGACCCTGATCCTCGACAGCGGCGAGAGCCTCGCCGACAGCCGGGTGATCTGCGAGTATCTCGATGCCGAGGCCGGCGGGCGCCTGTTCCCCGCCGAGGGTGCCGCGCGCTGGCGGGCGCTCAACGAGCAATCCACCGCCGACGGCGTGCTCGATGCCGCCCTGCTGATCCGCTACGAGTTGACGGCGCGACCCGAATCCGAGCGCTCGGCCGCCTGGATCGAGGGGCAGACCGCCAAGATCGAGAGCGCGCTGGCGTGGTTCGAGGAGCACGGGGACGCCCTGGGCGACCGGGTCGACATCGGCACCGTCGCGCTCGCCTGCGCGCTCGGCTATCTCGACCTGCGCTTCTCCGACATCGCGTGGCGCGACGACGCCCCCCGGCTCGCCGCGTGGTTCGCCCGCTTCGAGGAGCGGCCGTCCATGGTGGCGACGCGCCCGCCCGCAGCCTAGCGCATCGTGCTGGATATCGGATCCAGCACGATGCGCTAGGCTTTTGTTTTTGCATCATCTTTTTCCGAAAGCCGGAAACCACCTTTCGGGATGATGCTCTAGCCTTTCGGGGGTCTTCCGGCTGGCTCGGCCCTTGCTAAGCTTGGGCCGTCCCATCCGGGAGGCCCGCCATGCCCGATTTCGTTGCCGCCGCCCTCGCGTCCGCCGTCTTCTGCCTCGCCGTCATCGCGCTCAATGCGCTGACCCGCCTCGCGCTCCAGGCCCATCTCGCCCCTGACGGCTTCGCCGAGAATGGGTTCCTGCAGTACGGCGGTGCGCTGGTGCTCGCGGGGACGACCTACCGGCGGGGCGTGCGCCTGCCCGGACAATTCGTCGGCGATTGAGCTTTTCCTAGGCGCCGAAACGGTTTCCTGTTCAGCGCTCTATTCGGATTCTCTGCGCTCGCGGATCAGGAGCCGGGCGCACGATCCCCGGCACCGCATCAGCGGCCGGGAACGAAAAGAGCCTGCCGCGCGGCACACGCGGCAGGCTCCGGTTCGATGACAGGCCCCGCCCGCGGCGAGGCGCATCCCTTAGAAGTAGGACTTCAGCACGCCGCGGCGGCGCACGTCGAGCGTGGCGCAGTGGAACGAGCCGCCGAACGGGCCGTAGGACAGGAACGGCGCCGGGATCGGATCGAAGCCCCAATCCTTCAGGGCCTTGATCAGGGTCGGCTGGCTCTGGTCGACGACGATCTTCTTCTCGTCGATGGCGAGCACGTTGATCGAGGTCCAGGGCGAGCACATCGAGATCTTGCTCATGAAGCCCGAGACGGGGTCGGGGCGCGGGGCGATCAGCACGTCCCACTTCTTGAGCACCGCCGGGAGCTTCTCGACGTCGATGTAGTCGGGGTTGACCAGCACCTTGCCGGGCGCGAGCGGCATGAACGACGAATCGATGTGCATCGGCTGCGGGCAGCGGCTCTCGATCTCGTGGATGCGGAAGCCGGGACCGAGATGGCGGCGCAGCCACTCGATGCCCATCAGGTTGGTCACGTTCGAGCGGGTCACGAACAGGTCGCGGCCGCAGCGGACGAAGTCGGCGGCGTCGAACACCGGCTCGAACTCGTTGACCGTGAACTGCATCGGCTCGCCGGCCTTCAGGTTCGGCACCCGATAGTCGTAGTTGTAGAGGTCGTCGGTGAGCTGCGGACGCGGCGCGGACGTCCACCGCGCGCCGGCCCGGAAGTACTCCTTGAACAGCGAGCGGTAGGCGTCGCCCTCGAAGTAGCGCGAGCGCCAGCACATCGGGCTCTCGATGATCTCGTCGCCGATCACGAGGTACGGGTCGCGCGGACAGGCGACGCAGAAGCCGCGGGAAGTCCAGCGCGGTGCCTTGAACTTCTTCGAGAAGTCGACCGGATCGGGACGGCGCACCTTCACGCCCTCGCCGGCCAGGATCGAGATGAAGTTGTCCAGCTCCTGCTGAGCCAGCTTCTTCATGAACTTCGGGTACTTCCAGCCGGAGGCGAAGCGGTAGAACGGCTGGGCTGCCCGCGGCAGGTTGAAGATCACGGTGAGGTGATGGGTCGGGATCGTGGCCCCGTCGAGCGAGCCGACGATCACCTCTTCCAGCGGATCCCACTCGTTCCAGGCCATCACCGGGCTGCGGGTGGCGGGCGAACGGCCTTCCACGTCGTGGCGGCCCTCGTAGCCCTGCGAAAATCCGTTCGCCGAGGCGTCGTCGATCAGGGCGGAATCCGCCGTGATCTGCGGCTCGCGATCCATTTGAGGCTCCCTAGAAGCGGCGTCTCGCGACAATCGTCGCCAGCGTCCACCGCGGGCGCCGCTTTGCTCCCCGGTGTGTCAATCGGGTGATAGACACGGCTGGGCAAAGCTGCAACCTGCCGGAACGCTTCCCGCCACCGGCTAAGCTTCGATGGTCGCTTCGGGTGGGATTTCGACAACACAAGCCTTCGCGATCATTCGAAAGAGGCTGATGAAGCGTCTCACAACACTGGCATCGATCGTTGGATTGGGCACGGCGCTCGCGCTGTTCCTGTCTTCCGGCGTGTCCGATGTCACGGCCGCGGTCGTGAGCGTGGGTTGGGGTACGCTCGCCGTCGTGCTCGCCCGCTACGCGGCGGTCGCCTGGGCCGGTCTCGGCTGGCACGCGGTGTTCCCTCGCGGCGCCGGGCCGACCCTGCGCGACTGCATCTCGCTGCGCTTCGTGCGCGAGGGCATCAACACGCTGCTGCCGGTGGCGCAGGTCGGCGGCGACCTCATCGGCGCGCGCCTGCTCACCCGCCGCGGCACGCCGGGCGGCATGGCCGGCGCCAGCATGTTCGTCGATCTGATGACCCAGGCGGTGACGCAACTCGTCTTCACCGTCGCCGGTCTTCTCCTGCTGATCCAGATCACCGGCGACGGCCCCCTGGTCCGCACGGTCGGGGGCGGCGTGCTGGTCGCGATCCCGGCGCTCGCCGCCTTCTACGTCATCCAGCGCCGCAGCGGTCACCGCCTGATCGAGGCGGCGCTCAGCCGCTTCGCTGCCGGCCGCGAGTGGCGGGCGCTCGGCGCGATCGACGTGCTCTACGAGAACCTGCGCCGGCTGTACGGCAACCGTGCCCGCGTCGGCGCGGCGCTGCTGATCCATCTCGCCGGCTGGGTCGCCGGCACCGTCGAGGTGTGGATCGCCCTCAACGCCATGGGCTACTCGATCAGCTTCCTCGACGCCCTGGTGATCGAGAGCCTCGCCCAGGCCGTGCGCGGCGCCGCCTTCGTCGTACCCGGCGCCATCGGCGCGCAGGAGGGCGGCCTGATCGCGCTCGGCGCCCTGTTCGGCATCCCGGCGGAGGCCGCGCTCGCCCTGTCCCTGGTCAAGCGCGTCGCCGATCTCGCCGTCGGCCTGCCGAGCCTCGCCCTGTGGAGCCTGATGGAGCGGAAGGTCTCGAGCTCGGCCGAGCCCGACGGCGCCGACGCGGTGCGCGCGGGACTCGGCGCGATCCGGGATCGGCTCGGCCGCCGTGCCGGGCCCGCCCCGCTCGCTCCGGCCTACGGCTTTCCCGCCCCCCGGACCCCGGCCGCCCTCTCCTCCGACAACGAAGCTGGAGCGCTCCAGAAGTGCGCCTGAACCGCCGCACCCTCCTCGCCGCCGCGATCGCCGCGATCGCCGTCACGGGAACGCCGCAGATCGTCCGCGCCGCCGAGGATCCGGCGGTCGAGCCGATCCGGCGGCTCTACGCCAAGTTCGAGGAAGCGCTGAAGAACGGCGCGGGTGACCTCAAGAGCCGGCTGGCGATCGTCGGCGACACCCTCGCCGCGACCTTCGACACGGCGGCCATGGTGCGCACCGCCGTCGGTCCGAAGTGGAAGACCTTCAAGCCCGAGCAGCAGGAGGCGCTCACCGAGGCCTTCAGCAAGTACTTCGTCACGCTCTACGCCAACCGCCTCTCGCAGGCGGCGGGCGGCAAATTCGACATCAAGCCGCAGAGCGAGGAGCGCGGGCCCAACCGCGTCGTCGCCACGCGCGTCTCGAACAAGGACGGCGACGAGTCGGACGTTGATTACGTCGTGAACGCGGGCAACCGGGTGCAGGACGTGCTGCTCAACGGCAATGTCAGCGAGGTCGCCTCGATGCGGGCGAGCTTCGCCGATCCGCTCAAGGGTGGTGCCGACGGCCTGTTGAAATTCATGCGCGAACGCACCGACGGCATGCTCGCCGCCAAAGTCTCGCCCCGAGAATAGGGGCTTAGAAGCGATCCCTCCTGCCGAAGCGCCTCCCCGATTCGGCAGCAACGAGACCCTCAGGACAGAAGGCCCGGAGCCGACCGTGACCCGGTCGGGTCGGCATCCGGGCCTTGATCCATTCCGACCGCCGCCCGCGGCCCCGACCCAAGACAGCAGCGAGCAACGCCGCGCCATGGACCTGAACGAGCTGCCGGCCTGGATCGCACCCGTGCTTCTGCTGACGGCGCTCGCCGGTTGCGTCTATGCCCTGCTCGCCGCCTGCCTCGTCGGCCGCTTCGCCGCCCGGCCGACGCCTGCTCTCGCAAAAGATGCGCCGCGGCCAAGCGTGACGATCCTCAAGCCGCTCTGCGGCCTCGAGCCGGATCTGTTCGAGAACCTCGACAGCTTCTGCCGCCAGGATTATTCCGGCCCGATGCAGGTCGTGTTCGGCGTCCAGAACGCCGCCGACCCGGCGCTCAGTGTGGTGCAGCGCCTGCGCGAGGCCCATCCGCGCCTGCGGATCGACCTCGTGGTGGATGCGAGCCAGCACGGCTCGAACCGCAAGGTCTCCAACCTCATCAACATGTCGGAGAAGATCGCCCACGACGTCGTGGTGCTGGCCGACAGCGACATGTCGGTGAAGCCGGACTATCTGGAGCGCGTCGTCGCCGCCCTGTCGCAGCCGAATGTGGCCGGCGTGACCTGCCTCTATCACGGCGTGCCGGGCGAACGCGGCGTCTGCGCTCAGCTCGCCGCGCTCGCCATCGACGTCCAGTTCGTGCCCAACGTCATCCTCGGCACCACCTTCGATCTGGCCCGGCCCTGCTTCGGCTCGACCATCGCGATGACGGCCGAGTCGCTCGCCCGCATCGGCGGCTTCCGCGCCTTCAAGGACGATCTCGCCGACGACTACGCCATCGGCGAGGCCCTGCGCGCCGAGGGCGGCACGGTGGCGATCCCCGCGCTCACCATCGGGCATGCCTGCGTCGACACCGAGCTGTCCGGCCTGTGGCGGCACGAGCTGCGCTGGAACCGCACCATCCGCAACGTCGATCCCAAGGGCTATGCCGGCTCGGTCGTCACCCACGCCTTCCCGCTGGCGCTCATCGCCGCGCTGATGCCCGGCGCCGGCTCCGGCGCGCTGGCCGTCGCCGCCCTGGCGCTCGCCTGCCGCATCGTCCTGTGCCTGCGCATCGAGCGGGCCTTCGGGCTCGCGCCCCACGCCTACTGGCTGTTGCCGATTCGTGACATGCTCTCCTTCATCAACTTCACTTGGAGCTTCGTCTCGGGTGCGGTGACATGGAAAGGTCACGATTACCGTGTGGTTGCGGACGGTACGCTGATTCCGGAGCACGGCCTCGGTCGCGAGTCGCGCGCCACCTCGGTCTGAGCTTCCAAACACTTCACATCAATACTGTCTCGAGCCTTGAGGCCTTGAACCCCATGCGCACGCTTTTCCTGCAGGCCCCCACCTTCGACGGCTTCGACGGCGGCGCCGGCTCCCGTTACCAGGCCAAGCGCGAGATCAAGTCGTTCTGGTACCCGACCTGGCTCGCCCAGCCGGCAGCCCTGGTGCCGAACTCGAAGCTGATCGACGCGCCGCCCCACAACATCAAGCTCGAAGAGATCGTGGCCCAGGCCAACGACTTCGACCTCGTGGTGCTCCACACCTCGGTCCCGTCCTTCAAGTCCGACGTGAAGACCGTCGAGGCGCTCAAGGCCGCGAACCCCAAGCTGATCGCCGGCCTGATCGGCGCCAAGGTCGCGGTGGATGCCGCCGGCTCCATGGCCCAGGCCCCGTGCATCGATTTCTGCGCCCGCAACGAGTTCGACTTCACCGTCAAGGAAGTCGCCGAGGGCGTGCCGATGTCGGAGATCAAGGGTCTGTCCTATCGTGACGCCAACGGCGTCGTGGTCCACAACGAGGACCGCGAGATCATGACGGACATGGACCAGCTGCCCTTCGTCACGAGCGTGTACAAGCGCGATCTCGAGATGGAGAAGTACTTCATCGGGTACCTGAAGCACCCCTACATCTCGTTCTATTCCGGCCGCGGCTGCAAGAGCCGCTGCACCTTCTGCCTGTGGCCGCAGACCGTCGGCGGGCATACCTACCGCACCCGTTCGGTCGCCCACGTGATCGAAGAGATCAAGTACTGCATGAAGGAATTCCCTCAGACGAAGGAATTCTTCTTCGACGACGACACCTTCACCGACAACCTGCCCCGCGCCGAAGAGATCGCCCGCGAACTCGGCAAGCTCGGCGTGACGTGGTCGTGCAACGCCAAGGCCAACGTACCGCGCGAGACCCTGAAGGTGCTGAAAGAAAACGGCCTGCGCCTGCTGCTGGTCGGCTACGAGTCCGGCAACCAGAAGATCCTGAACAACATCAAGAAGGGCATGCGCGTCGAAGTCGCGGAAAAATTCACCAAGGACTGCCACGACCTCGGCATCGCCATCCACGGCACCTTCATCGTCGGCCTGCCCGGCGAGACCAAGGAGACGATCCAGGAGACGATCGCGTTCGCCAAGCGCATCAACCCGCACACGATCCAGGTCTCGCTGGCCGCGCCGTATCCGGGCACCTTCCTCTACAAGCAGGCGGTGGAGAACGGCTGGCTCGACGTCGAGAATGCCGAGCTGGTCGACGAGAACGGCGTGCAGATCGCCCCGCTGCACTACCCGCACCTGTCGCATTCGGAGATCTTCTCGGCGGTCGAGGAGTTCTACCGGAAGTTCTACTTCCGCGCCCCGAAGATCGCCTCGATCGTCAACGAGATGGTCCGCTCGCCCGAGATGATGAAGCGCCGCCTGCGCGAGGGCGTCGAGTTCTGGCACTTCCTCCGCGACCGCAAGGCCGCCGCGTAACGCCGACGCAGATCCGAGCAAACGATGAAGGCCGGGCGCGAGCCCGGCCTTCATCGTTTCCAGGGCTCCGCCCTGGACCCGCGAGAGGGCTCGCCCTCTCGACACCGAGACAGGGGCAGAGCGTGAAGCGACTGGTCGTCACCGCCGACGATTTCGGCCTGAGCCGCGAGGTCAACGAGGCCGTCGAGCAGACCCATCGCGACGGGATCCTCACTGCCGCGAGCCTGATGGTCTCCGCCCCCGGCGCCGACGACGCGGTAGCCCGCGCGCGCCGGATGTCATCCCTGCGGGTCGGGCTGCACCTCGTGCTGGTCGAGGCCTGGCCGACGCTGCCGGCCGCGGACTTGCCCGACCTCACCGACGCGCAGGGGCTGATGCGGCGCGACATGGAGCGCCTCGGACTCGACCTCGCTCTGAAGGCAGGCACCCGCCGGCAGCTCGCCGCCGAGATCCGGGCCCAGTTCGAAGCCTATCGCGCCACCGGCCTGCCGCTGGATCACGTCAACGCCCATAAGCACTTCCACATCCACCCGCTGATCGCCGGCTTGGTGCTGCGGATCGGCCGCGACTACGGCATGCGGGCGCTGCGGGTGCCGCGCGAGCCGCGCGACCTGCTGCGGCGCGCCGAGCCCGGCTTCCAGCCGAAACCCGCCCTCGACACGGCGCCCTGGGCCGCCCTCCTCGCCGTGCGCGCCCGCCAGGCCGGCCTGCTGATCCCGACCCGGACGCTCGGCCTCGCATGGTCCGGCGCCATGACCCCGGAGCGCGTCACCGCCCTGCTGCGCCACCTGCCGGACGGGCTGACCGAACTCTACACCCACCCGGCGACGGCGGGCGGTTTCCCCGGAGAAGCGCCCGGCTATCTCTACGCGGCCGAGCGGGACGCTCTGATCGCACCGCAGGCGCGGCAAGCCGCCGACCACAGCGGAGCTGCGCGGGGCGGATTCTCGGATTTTCTTTCCTGAGCATCTGCCTTGAGCAGTGGCGCGACGCGATCATCGGCGCTCTCGGGAGCCGCACCGTTCTGTCGCCGCCGGACACCTCGCAGAATCACCCGCGCGGGCGATGATCGGACGCTGATCGAAATCAACGCCGGGTGATGTGCCGGAGGGCATGCTCCGAAGGGCCGGGGCTCGATCTGTCCCTGGGAGCGTCCGGACGGAACGGTGCAGCGGAGGCGGCGACGCCTGCCGCTCGGGCCGGGCGGCGCAAGCAGGTCCGGACGGCGTCGGGTCGCGGCAGATCCGAGAGGAACCGCAGATCCATGAGACGACGTGCCGCCCTCACGGGGCTCGGCATCGCGACGGGCATGGCCGTCGCCCTGACCGGTGCCCCCGCCTCGTCGGCCGGGCTCGATTGCGGGCCGACCTCAGCCCCGCACCCGCAGGCCGACGCCGTCCTGACCCAGGCGATCGTCTCGCCGCAGCTCGACACGAATGCGGGCACGGCGCTCGCGTCGGCGGTCCGGCGTCTCAGGAGCGAGGGCGTGCCGCGCGCGACCATCGTCGATCGCGCCGTCGCCGCCTATTGCCCGCTGGTCGCCCGCGACGGAAGCCTGACGCTCGATCGCCAGCGCGAGGCGATCCGCCGCTTCGCCTCCACACTGACGAGCCTCGTCTACGATACCCCCGAGCCGGGGCAGGGCGAGACTGCGTTCATCCTGAGCCTGCCGGTCAAGCCGGCGCTGTCGCTGCAGATCGAGGCCGCCGCGGCCAAGGCGGGCAAGACCCGCGACGCCTGGATCCTCGAGGCGATTCAGGGGCGCTTGGCGGGCGACTGAAGCCGGACCGCCAAGCGCTTGAGCGGGCGGCTACTTCACCGCCGCGTGCTCGCGGGCGACCTCTCCCGGCTGCCGGCCGGCTTCCTCACCCTCGGGGCGGTTCGCATCCGGCTGCTTCGGCGGCGGTCCGAGGAAGGCCGGCACCACGAAGAACGCCGCGATCAGCGTGAAGAACAGCGAAAGCGCGAGCAGTTCGCCCATGCTGGCGGTGCCGGGATGGCTCGACAGGATCAGCGAGCCGAAGGCCGTACCCGTGGTCATCGCCGAGAAGAAGATCGCTCGCGTCAGGCTGGAGGCCAGCATGTCGACGACGCCGGCGCGCCACGCGATGACGTAGTAGATGTGGAAGGCCACGCCCACCGCCAGCATCAGCGGCAGGGCGATGATGTTGGCGAAGTTCAGCGGCATGCCGATGACCTTGAGCGCCATCAGCGTCCACAGGGTCGCCAGCACCAGCGGGCCGAGCGTCATCGCCACGTCCCAGGGTTTGCGCAGCGCGACCGAGAGCAGGATGAAGATCAGCGCCAGCGCCGTCAGGCCTGCCTGCACGAAGGCGCCGAGGATGGTGTAGCTCGACTCCGTCGTGGCGATCGGCGCGCCGGTGGCGTGGGGATCGACCGTCTGCACCTCCTTGGCGAAGCGGCGCAGCACCTCGTCGTCGTTCGAGTCGCCCTTCGGGTGAACCTCGATGCGCGCGCGGCCGTCGCTCGTCACCCACTCGGCCTTGAGGGGCTTGGGCAGGTTGTCGAGGGTGATCTTGTTCGGATCGAGCAGCCCGGACAGGCGGCTCATCAGCGTCTTGAGGTCGGTGGTGAGCGCGACGCTGGCTGCCTCGCGCTTCTCCGCCGGGGCGGCGGCGAGGGTGTCGAGGGTCCCCGACAGACGGTCCGCCGCCCTGGCGCCGGCCGAATCACCGTTCGCGATGGTCTTCAGCGCCGCGGCGGTCTCTTTCAGCGCCTTGACGTTCTCCGCATCCGTCGGCGGCGGCGGCTTGCGCGCCGGGTTGAGAGCTGGCGCGAGGAGCTGCGCCGTCTCTTGGATGGTGGCGAGCTTCTGGTCCTGATCGCGGGGCACGAAGGTGTCGATCGAGATCACCTTGGCGACCGCCTCGAGCCCTTCCAGGCGCTTGGTCAGTTCGGGAACCGCATCGACGTTCGGGGCCAGCACGTCGATCGAGTTGGGGCTCGTCGCCGGGTCCTTGATCAGGTCGAGATAGGTCGCGATCGATTCCACCTTCGGGCTGCGAAGGTGCATCGGGTTGGAATCGAACGGCAGCTTCAGCAGCAGCGGAATGCCGGCGACCGTGATCAGGCCGACGAAGATCAGCACCCACTTGCGGTGCTCGATGATCCAGTGATCGACCCCCGCCATCCACGTCGTCTCGACCGCCCGCTTCTCGCCGCGCGGGTTGAACACCGCGATCAGGGCCGGGAGCAGGGTGAGCGAGAACAGATAGGCCACGATCATGCCGACGCCGGCGATGAGGCCGAGCTCGGACACGCCGCGGAACTTCGTCGGCAGGAAGGCGAAGAAGCCGGCGAGCAGCGAGACCGCCGCCAGGGTCAGCGACCAGCCGACGCCGCGCGCCGCGCCGCGCAAGGCGGCATCGACATTGCCGAGCTCGTACCGGTCCGCCCGGTAGCGCACGGCGAACTGGATGCCGAAATCGATGCCGAGCCCCACGAATAGGGCGGCGAAGGCCACCGAGATCGGGTTCAGCTCGCCCACCATGAGGAGCCCCAGTGCCGCCGTGACGACGAGGCCCGAGAAGGTGGTGATCAGCACCGCGACGACGAGCGGGCCGGAGCG
The DNA here is from genome assembly GCF_002355515.1 of Methylorubrum populi. Lineage (NCBI taxonomy): Bacteria > Pseudomonadati > Pseudomonadota > Alphaproteobacteria > Hyphomicrobiales > Methylobacteriaceae > Methylorubrum > Methylorubrum populi. The sequence goes on from NZ_AP014809.1 coordinate 4,009,433, forward strand.
CAGGGCCAGCCACAGGAACAGGACGATGGCGGCGGTGGTCAGCGAGTAGTTCAGGAAGGCGTCGTCGGCGAGGGTGGCGAACTCGTCGTCGGCCACCGCCACCGGGCCGGTCAGGCGGATGCGCAGGCCGTGGGCGGCGTCGATGTTCTGCTCGGCGGCGACGCGGCGGATCAGCTTGGTCGCCTCGCGCCCCGGCTCAAGGGCGTTGTAGTCGAGCACCGGCTGGATCATCACGAACTTGCGGGTGTCCGTGGTCTCGCTGCGCCCGCCCGCGAGCAGGGTCTGCCACGACATGCGCGCGCGCTGGCCGTCGAGCACCTTGCGCAGGGTCTCGTCGATCTGCGTCATCGGCTGGGCGAGGTCGTCGAGCTTGGCGTCGCCGCTCTTCACGCCCTTCACGCCGAGATTGAGCACCCGCATCACGCCGCGCAGCGACGGGTCGGCGGCCAGCGGCCCGAGGAGGCCCTGTTGCTCGATCAGGCGCTGGGTTGTCTGCTCCAGTTCCTCCTGCGACATCAGGAGGAGGCCGTTGCGGTCGAAGAACGGACCGCCGTCGGGGCGGTACACGGTCTCGATCTCGGAGCGGTGCGTCTTGAGCGCCTCGGCGAACCGCGCCGCCGCCTCCTCGGCGATCTCCGGCGTCTGCCCGTCGATGACGGCGGCGACGAGGTTCGTCCGCTGCGGGAACGCCTTCTCGAAGGCGATCTCGTCCTGGCGCCAGGGAACACTCGGCTCGATCAGCCGCTCGACGTCGGTGTTGATGCGGAACAGGTGGGCGGCGGCGCCCGCGCCCGCGACCGTGAGGAGCGCCGCGGCCACCAGTACCAGCCAGCGGCGCCTGACGGAAAACGCGACGAGACGTTCGATCACGTAAAACCCTGCCTGCCTAACGATCCGGCCTGTCCCCGCGTGACGACGGGCCGGGACGCCTCGGTCCCGTCCTCCCCGCGACACTGGACGCGGCATCCTCAGCAGGCGGCGACGCGCCGAATCGATCCTCGTTCATGGCCCGCGGGACGTGACCCTCGCGAGCGGGAAACCCGGATGGGACGCACCTGTCGGCAGCCCCTTGTCCAGCGGACGGCGAATGCGCGGGGAGACGCGAACCGACTCCACGGCGATCATTCGTGTCGTTGGCGCGCTACCTACTTGTCCCGGCGAGGGAATGCAACGCGCCCCGGCAAACCGGTCCGTCGCGGCGACGACGGTGCGATTGCGCACTGCAACCGGATTGCGCGAGGATATCGCTTCGCTCAAGCGTTCCGGATACGATTGGGACGAGGCGGATGCCCTGACGATGGAGTCGGGCCGGGCGGCACGGATCTCGGGAGCCGGCACGAACCCTGCACGAGAAATCGTGAACTCGTTGCATCCCGTGCGGTTTGCCTTGCACGAGAAAAGGTCAAAAATCCGCCGCAGAAGGCGGAAATCAGAAGATCATCCCGTTGCCGGATCGCACGTCCGCGGGCTTCGTCCCCGAAGCTTGCGGCCGGCCGCGACACCGGTACGCCACACTCCCTCGAAATCGCGCCTGACAAGCGCCCCTTGGGAACAGTTCCAGCCTAATGCGCTGGAATTCCTGTCCTTCTCACGCTAAGCAGCCCGGCTAAGTCCGGAACCACAGCATCTAAGGAGCCGCGTCTTGGGAATCCCCATACGGTACGTCGCGAAGATCGGCGGCTACATCCTCAAGCAGCACATCACGGGGCGGAAACGCTACCCGCTCGTCATGATGATGGAGCCGCTGTTCCGCTGCAATCTCGCTTGTGCCGGTTGCGGAAAGATCGACTACCCCGACGAGATCCTGAACAAGCGCCTGCCGGTGGACGAGGCGCTCGAATCCGTGCGCGAGTGCGGCGCACCCGTGGTGGTGATCGCCGGCGGCGAGCCGCTTCTCCACAAGGATCTGCCGCAGATCGTGGAGGGCATCATCGCGCAGAAGAAGTTCGCGATCGTCTGCACCAACGCGCTGCTCCTTGAGAAGAAGATCAAGGACTACAAGCCGAGCCCCTATTTCACGTGGTCGATCCATCTCGACGGCGACAAGGAGATGCACGACCAGTCGGTGTGCCAGCGCGGCGTCTACGACAAGGCGGTCGCGGCCATCGCCAAGGCCAAGGAGATGGGCTTCCGGGTCACCATCAACTGCACCTTCTTCAACAACTCCTCGGCCGACAAGATCGCCGACTTCTTCGATTCGGTGACCCGCATGGGCATCGACGGCATCACCGTCTCGCCCGGCTACGCCTACGAGCGCGCCCCGGACCAGAAGCACTTCCTCAACCGCAAGGCGACGAAGGAGCTGTTCCGCGGCGTGTTCCGCCACGGCAAGGAGAAGGGCCGCGAGAAGTGGACCTTCCAGCAGTCGGGCCTGTTCCTCGACTTCCTGGCCGGCAACCAGTCCTACCACTGCACCCCGTGGGGCAACCCGACCCGCACCGTGTTCGGCTGGCAGAAGCCCTGCTACCTGCTCGGTGAGGGCTACGCGGCCACCTTCAAGGAGCTGATGGAGGAGACCGACTGGGACGCCTACGGCACCGGCAACTACGAGAAGTGCGCCGACTGCATGGTCCACTCGGGCTACGAGGCCTCCTCGGTGGTCGATTCGGTCAAGAAGCCGTGGAAGCCGCTCGTTCACGCGATCCGCGGCATCAAGACCGAGGGCGACATGGCGCCGGAGATCTCGCTCGAAAACCAGCGCCCGGCCGAGTTCGTGTTCTCGCGCAACGTCGCCCAGAAGCTGTCCGAGATCAAAGCCTCGGGCGTCGACACCAAGCAGGAAGCCCGCAAGCGCACCGCCGCCTGATCCCGGCTCTCCATCGCATGCAAGAAGACCCGCGCGGTACCGGCCGCGCGGGTCTTCTCGTTTCCGGATCCGCGCTCGGTGACGAGGCGGCCGTTCACGCCACCCCGAGACCGGGCCCGAGCCGGCCACGGCAGCGGGCGAGCGCCGCGAAGGCCACAGAGGAATCGCGGCCGAGCCGAATCAGCTCGCCGATCCGGGCGCGACCGCGCAGCAGCGCGCCGAGCACCGCGCGGATGTCCGGCTCGCCCTCCGGCGTCAGGGCCGCCGCCGCGAAGGCGGGAAGGGCGCGCTGTGCCGGATCGCAGACCACGCGAAGCGCCGCGAAGGGGAGGGCGTGGCGGGCCGCATAGGCGGCGGCCACGTGCGATTCCATGTCGACTGCCAGGGCGCCGGTGCGCGCGTGCAGCTTCGCCTTGTCGGCCACGGTCATGACCGCGACGTCAGAGCCCGCGAGGCCGCCGGCGACGACGCGGCCCGGCACTCCGTTCAAGGCCACGGACAGGCGGCGGGCGATCTCGGGATCGGCCGGAAAACGCGCCTGCGCATCGAGATGTGTGGCGACGACGAGGTCACCCGGCTTCAGGGCGGGATCGAGGCCGCCGGCGATCCCGAAGCTGACGATCGCGCGCAGGCCGTGGGCAGGTCGTCCGTCGAGCGCGAGCCTCAGCCGCGCGGGATTGCCGCCGGCCTGGATCGTCTCGACACCCGGCCCGGCGGCGATGCGGGCCTCGCGGGCAAGGCCCACCACCGCCAGAACCGTGCCGCCCTCCATCGCCGCGCCGGATCAGCGCGTGACGGTGTAGAGCGAGGCGCCCGCGGCGACCGGCGCCGTCACGGTGGAGAACACGCTCAGCACCTTGCCCAGCTCCGCGAACGGCGCGCTCGACACGTAGACGAGGTCGCGGTTGCGCATGCGGAAGCTCTGCGACAGGAACAGGCCCTGCGGGTCGCGCAGGTTGACCCGGTACACCACCGGCACCTGCGGCGAGGCAAGGAGCGGCGAGTTCGGCCGCAGCCGCCGCACCACCGCCGCCGGCTCGTAGCGGAAGAGGAACACGCCTTCCGGATCGGCCTGGGTCTCGCGCAGACCAGAGGCGCGGGCCAGCGCCTGCGACAGCGTCAGCCCGTCGGCCGAGAACGGCACCTCGGTGGTGGCGCCGAGCGCACCCACCGCCAGGAAGGTCTGCGGGTCGCGCACCAGCGTCAGCGTGTCGTTCGGGCGCACGAAGATGTTCTCGCGCGGATTGGCGACCACGGTGCTCATCGGCACGGTGACGGTGCGGTTGCCGCGCGACAGCCGCACGAAGGTCTCGGCCACCGGCGTGCGCACGCCGCCGGCCTGGGCGATGACGTCGAGCAGGCGGTCGCCGCGGCCCGAGAGCGGCACGCGCATGCCGGTGGCCGCCTCGCCGGTGACGGTGACCGACTGCGAGACCGGCTTGGTGACGGAGACGAGCACCTGCGGCTGGATCGCCTTGCCGGCGAGTTCGGTCTCGATCAGCGCCTGGACGTCCTGGGTGCGGCGGCCGACGACCTTGATGCGGCCGGCGTAAGGAACGGTGATGCCGCCGTCGGGCCCGACCACCTGCTCGGGAATCATCGCGGACTTGGAGCCGGCGGAGAAGCGATCGGCCACCAGCGGGCCCGAGAACAGGCCGCCGGAGCCGGCTTCCCAGACCTGGACCGCCACGTAGTCGCCGACGCCGATCACCGGCTCCAGGGCCGGCCGGTTGTCGCCGAAGGTGACGAGGAGGCTGTCGAGGGGGCGGGTGCGCAGGGCCTCGACGATGGCAGGGGTGACGTCGATGATCTCGTAGCGGGCGAACAGGCCCTCGGCGGTGGCGATGTCGGCGCCGCTCTCGATCGCCGAGGTGGTCGGCCCCGCGGCCGGCAGGATCGAGCACCCCGACACCGCCGTGGCGGCGAGGAGGGCAATGGCTAGAGCGCGCATTCAGATCGCCTGGCGGTTTCTCTCATCGGGTGGGTAGCCGAAAGCGGCCAAGCTGTCCGTGGCGAGGCCGCCACACCGGGCGAGGGAGCACGGAACGCGTCGGTCTTTCCCCGGTGCTCACACTTCTCCCACCCTCGCCGGACGCCGTGTCCTGGTCCCGCGAGGATGGTCCTGCGGCCGCCGTCCGCTAACTGTCCGGTCCCGGCCAAGCCGGCACCGGCCGGCCCGCGGGTGGGTCGAGGCGCCCGGCACAGGATCCCATCGCTCCTCCACGGGGCCGGACGGGGAGCCGGACAAGGAGCCGGATGACCGACCCTCGACCCAATGCCCCAACCGTCCTCGTCGTGATGGGCGTCTCCGGCTCCGGCAAGAGCACGGTGGCCGCGCTGCTCGCCGAAAGGCTCGGCTGGACCTTCGCCGACGGCGACGATTTTCACACGCCGGACAGCATCGCCCGCATGCGCGAAGGCCACCCCCTCGACGATGCGGCGCGTCAGCCCTGGCTCGAACGCATCCGCGCCTGGATCGATGGGCGGCTCGCGGCCGGAGAGAGCGCCGTCGTCGCCTGCTCCGCCCTCAAACGCGCCTATCGCCGAACCCTGATCCACGGGAACGCTCAGGTCCGCCTCGTCTTCCTGGAGGGGAGCCGGGACACCATCCAGAGCCGGGTTCGGGGGCGCCACGCGCACTTCATGCCGGCGACCCTCCTCGACAGCCAGTTTGCCGCCCTCGAACCGCCGGGACCGGACGAGGCCCCGATTACCGTCGGCATCGAGGAGAGCCCCGACGCCATCGTCGCGGCGGTCGCCGCGCGGCTCGACATCCCGGCCGACGACGTCTGCGGCTAGGGGAGCTCACAGGAGAGCCCATGGACATCGCCCTCGTCGTCTCCGACGTCGACGGAACGCTGGTCACCGACGACAAGCAGCTCACACCGGCCGCCGTCGCGGCGGTGCGGCGGCTCGGCGCAGCGGGCATCGGCTTCACCCTGGCCTCCAGCCGGCCGCCGGTCGGCCTGCGCCACCTGGCGACGGCGCTTGACCTCAAGCTGCCGATGGGCGCGTTCAACGGAAGCACCCTGTGCACGCCTGACCTCCGGTCGCTTTCGGAGGAACTGATTCCCGAGACGGTCGCCCGCGAGGCGGCCGCGCGCCTCGACGCGGCCGGCATCGATCTCTGGGTCTTCGCCGACGGCGCCTGGAACCTGCGCGACGACCAGGCCCCCTACACCGACCTCGAACGCCGCACCCTCCAGACCGAGCCGAGGGTCGTGCCGGACCTGTCGCCCCTGCTCGGGCGCGCGGCCAAGATCGTCGGCGTGAGCCGCGACCATGCCGGGCTCGCGCGGCTTGAGCGGGCGCTCGCGGCGGGTCTGGACGGGCGGGCCGCCGTGCATTGCTCGCAGCCCTACTACCTCGACGTGACGCCGCCCGGCCTCGACAAGGGCAGCTTCGTCGCCGATCTCGGGCGGCAGCTCGGCATCCCGCGGGAGCGAATCGCCACGCTGGGAGACGCGGCCAACGACATCGCCCTGTTCCGGGAGAGCGGGTTGTCGATCGCCATGGGCAATGCCGCCCCCGCCGTGCAGCGGGCGGCCTCGGCGGTGACCCGGAGCAACAACGAGGACGGATTCGCCCGCGCGATCAACCGGTTCGTGTTCGGCGACACCTGAGGTTCGCGCCCGCCATCGCCGCGGCCACCTGTGCCCCTTCTGCGACAGGGGCGGGTCCGCGCGCTCCGGCATCCGCAGGGATTTCCCCGGGCTCCACGTTCCCGCCTCATTTGGCCCCGACCCAGGCGAGACAAACTGAGCCGTAACGAGCGATCCTCGCGAGGCTCCGCGAACGCCGCCCTCCGATCGGAGCGTGCGACCGGTCGGCCGGAGACCTGAGCGAGGCGCCCAAAACGACCGGGTCTCCTATGCGCCTTCTCCTCGCCGCCCTGCTTGCCGCCGCTCCGGCGTCGGCCTTCGCTCAAGAGGCGGCGCGGGACAACATCGATGCGCTGATCGCCGAGCAGGCCCGCGCCAACAAGGTGCCCGAGGCGTTCGTGCATCGCGTGGTCAAGCGGGAGAGCAACTACAACGCCCGCGCCAAGGGCGGCTCGGCGCTCGGCCTGATGCAGATCAAGCACGCCACGGCGCGGGGCCTCGGCTATACCGGCGACGCGGCCGGGCTGTTCGATCCCGAGACCAACCTGAAATACGGCATTGCCTATCTCGCCGGCGCCTACCGCGCCGCGAAGGGCGATCTGGAACAGGCCTACCGCTACTACAACCGCGGCTACTACTACGCCGCCAAGCGCCTCGGGATCGATGCCACGCCGCCCGACGACGCGGGCACGACGACCGTCGCCGCCGCGCCGCCCGCCAGCCCGACCGCCCGCTCCGCCAACGGCTTCGACGGCCTGTTCGCCCTGCGCGGCAGCGCATCGGGGAGCGCATCGGGCAGCGCGCCGGCCGGGGGCGTTCAGCAGGCGCTGGCCTACGCCGCGCCGGGTCCGGGGCCGACCGACGCCGTCGAGGTGCCGCTGCCGCCGCGCCGCCCCGCCGCCCTTTCCGGCAGCGCCGAACCGGTACAGGTGGCGAGCCTCGCGCAACCGGCGGCCGCGCAGCTGCAGGCCGCGGTTCAAGCCGCCGCCCCGGCTCAACCCGCTCCGCAAGGCACGGCCGCGCCGCAAGTGGTCGCCGCCATGTCCGACGCCGTCGAGGTGCCGCTGCCGCCGCGCCGCCCCTCCGAAATCGTGCTCGCGGCGATCGCCCGCCCGCACGTCGCGGTGGCCCGCAGGACCGCCGAGCCGGCTCCGATCCTGGAGGCTTCGGCCGCTCCCGGCACGCCGTGAATCCAGCGCACATCAGCCGCCTGTCCATAGCCGAACCGGCACTCTAGCCAGTCGCCCTTCCTGCGGTTATACAGCCGGCCTCGAATCTCCGTTATTCAACGCGGTGCCATCGGCGATCCTCCGATCAGGAGGATGGGCCTTGGGCGCCCTTTTTGCCTGAGGTACACTCCCATGGCCGTTCCGAAGCGAAAGACCTCCCCCTCCCGCCGCGGCATGCGCCGCTCCGCCGACGCCCTCAAGGCCCCGACCTATGTCGAGGACAAGGATTCGGGCGAGCTGCGCCGCCCGCACCACATCGACCTGAAGACCGGCATGTATCGCGGCCGTCAGGTGTTGAAGGTGAAGTCCGCCGAGGCGTGATGATTGTGGGCCGCCGGCGCGTCCGGCGGTCGCCATCTGACGGTCAGAACCGTCGTCCGGAGGCCGCGGCCCGTGCGTAGAGCGCGGCCGCGGCCTTCGTGCGTTCAGGGCGGGCCGGGCGTAGGGTGGGATCGGCGCTGACGATCAGCTGTGTCAGGAAGCCCGCCATCGGGCGGCCGCCCCGGAGGCGGGGCCCGGCGCCGCTGCAGGATCCGGCCACGAGGGCGCGCGAGGAAGCCTCCGGGCCGGCGACGCGGCCCTGATCGGCACAATCGGTCTCGGAACGGTCCATCTCGCGCCACGCCTCCGGCCTCGCACGGATTCGCGTGCAAGGCCGGGGCCGACGTTAACCGGATCTTAACGATCTGTCTCGGGCCATCCGACGCGGCCGACGGGACACGGGGAGCGCATCCGCTTGGCCGGAACTGTGCTCGGCGGCAGAGCAGAGCGAGAAGCCCGAGAGAGCCCAAGGATGGATTCGAGCGTCTGCGGGCGCGGCCGCCGGTGCTCGAAGCCAAACAAAAACAGGGTCATCGCCCGCGAGCGATGACCCTGGGGAAGACCGGCTCGCGGCTCGAGAGCTACTTGCGCGCCAGCGATTCCAGACGGGCCTGCATCTCCGCCATCTGCTTCTTCAATTCGTCGAGGTCGCTCGCCCCGGCGGGGGCGACGGGAGCCGGGGCGGACGGCGATGCCGGTGCCGGCACCGCGCTCGACGGCGGGGCAGGGGGCCCGAAGCCGCCGGTGAACATCTTCATCGCGTCGCCGAAGAAGGTCATGTTGGCCCGCACCTGCTCCTGCAGCGCCTGCTGGAAGGCGGAGGGGCCGAAGCTCTGGGCCATCTTCTCGCGCAGGCCGTCCTGGTCCTTGGCGAAGTTCGCCATGGAGAATTCGAGGAAGCTCGGCACCATCGTGCGCATGCTGTCGCCGTAGAAGCGGATCAGCTGCCGCAGGAAGGCGACCGGCAGCAGGTTGTCCTCGCCGGCCTTGTTCTCCTGCTCGAAGATGATCTGCGTCAGGACCGAGCGCGTGATGTCGTCGCCCGAGCGCGCATCGTAGACGATGAAGTCCTCGCCGTTCTGCACCATCGTCGCGAGGTCTTCGAGCGTGACGTAGGTGGATGTGCCGGTGTGGTAGAGCCGGCGATTGGCGTACTTCTTGATGACGGTCTGATGCGCCCTGCCGTTCTCGGCCATCGTTGCGACACCTCCCGCTTCGGTCATGAGTCTGCGCAAAGCTCAACGCTCCGCCATGATCGGCTGCCCGCCTGCGCAGGCCGGGTTCTGCATTCTTCAGAGCCGACCTTAAGGCTTTCGCGACGCGGCGAAAACAGCAATTTATCTCTGTCCCCGCAGAATCCGGCTGTGCCAGTGCGATGCCGACGCGACGTTCGAGCCATCTTGTCCGAAAGCACGCTTGACTTCGCCAGTCCTGCGCTCTTCATCCGGAGAACGGCAGGTCGCGCACTGGACATTCTGGTCTACCAAATATCGCGCCGCCGAACGAGGAGAACGTCACGATGGCAGCCAGCGAAGATATCGTCATTGTCGGGGCGGCGCGCACGCCGGTGGGCTCGTTCGCCGGCGCCTTCGGCTCCGTGCCGGCGCATGAACTCGGCGCGGTGGCGATCAAGGCCGCGCTGGAGCGCGCGGGCGTCTCGCCCGACGACGTGGACGAGGTGATCTTCGGCCAGGTGCTCACGGCGGCCGCCGGGCAGAACCCGGCGCGTCAGGCCGCTATCGCCGCCGGCATCCCGGAGAAGGCCACCGCCTGGGGTCTCAACCAGGTCTGCGGCTCGGGGCTTCGCACCGTCGCCGTCGGCATGCAGCAGATCGCCAACGGCGACGCCAAGGTGATCGTGGCCGGCGGCCAGGAATCGATGTCGCTCGCCCCCCACGCGCAGTACCTGCGCGGCGGCCAGAAGATGGGCGACCTCAAGCTCGTCGACACCATGATCAAGGACGGCCTGTGGGACGCCTTCAACGGCTACCACATGGGTCAGACCGCCGAGAACGTGGCCCAGGCCTTCCAGCTCACCCGTGAGCAGCAGGACCAGTTCGCGGTACGCTCGCAGAACAAGGCCGAGGCCGCCCGCAAGGAGGGCCGGTTCAAGGAGGAGATCGTCCCGGTCACGGTGAAGGGCAAGAAGGGCGACACGGTCGTCGATACCGACGAGTACATCCGCGACGGCGCCACCGTCGAGGCGATGGCCAAGCTCAAGCCCGCCTTCGCCAAGGACGGCACCGTGACCGCCGCCAACGCCTCGGGCCTCAACGACGGCGCCGCCGCGCTGGTGCTGATGTCGGCCTCGGAAGCCGAGCGCCGGGGCGTCAAGCCGCTGGCCCGGATCGTCTCCTGGGCGACTGCGGGCGTCGATCCGAAGGTGATGGGCACCGGCCCGATCCCGGCCTCGCGCAAGGCCCTGGACAAAGCCGGCTGGAAGCCCGCCGACCTCGACCTGATCGAGGCCAACGAGGCCTTCGCCGCCCAGGCTCTCGCCGTGAACAAGGACATGGGCTGGGACGACGAGAAGGTGAACGTCAATGGCGGTGCCATCGCCATCGGCCACCCAATCGGAGCCTCGGGCGCCCGGGTCCTCATCACGCTGCTGCACGAGTTGAAGCGCCGCGACGCCAAGAAGGGCCTCGCCACGCTGTGCATCGGCGGCGGCATGGGCGTCGCGATGTGCGTCGAGCGGGTCTGAGCGACCGGGCGCGGAGGGGAGGGCGGCCCTTGCCCTCCCACTCCCGACTTCAAGCCGAATTTGACGAAAACGGCTTGATGGTTTGTGAAATTTAAATGCGATGCGGGCCTGTCATCGTCCGGCTACACAAGCGGGGATGACAGGCCGCGCCCCGGACGGGCCATGACAGGATCGGTGACCTGTCGACCACAAGCCTAGCGGGTGTTTCGCAAAGCGGCTTAACAATAACCCGATACGGGAAAACGGAGGAAATCATGGCTCAGGAACGCGTCGCCCTCGTCACGGGCGGAACGCGCGGCATCGGCGCCGCGATCTCGAAGCGCCTCAAGGACAAGGGCTACAAGGTCGCCGCCAATTACGGCGGCAACGACGAGGCCGCCAACGCCTTCAAGTCCGAGACCGGCATCCCGGTGTTCAAGTTCGACGTCGGCGACCTCGCGAGCTGCGAGTCCGGCATCAAGGCGATCGAGGCCGAGGTCGGGCCGATCGACATCCTGGTGAACAATGCCGGCATCACCCGCGACGGCGCCTTCCACAAGATGACCTTCGAGAAGTGGCAAGCGGTCATCAAGACCAACCTCGACTCGATGTTCACCTGCACCCGCCCGCTGATCGAGGGTATGCGCTCGCGCAATTTCGGGCGCATCATCATCATCTCGTCGATCAACGGCCAGAAAGGCCAGGCCGGCCAGACCAACTACTCGGCGGCCAAGGCCGGCGTGATCGGCTTCGCCAAGGCGCTGGCGCAGGAGAGCGCCTCCAAGGGCGTCACCGTCAACGTCGTGGCCCCCGGCTACATCGCCACCGAGATGGTGATGGCCGTGGCCGAGGACATCCGCAACAAGATCATCTCGACGATCCCGACGGGCCGCCTCGGCGAGGCCGACGAGATCGCCCACGCGGTCGAGTATCTCGCCAGCGACGAGGCCGGTTTCGTCACCGGCTCGACCCTGACGATCAACGGCGGCCAGCACTTCGTCTGATCGAAGCCGTCCGTCCGAACGCTCCGGAGGCCGCCGGTCCGCTCCACGGGCCGGCGGTCTTCGCCGTTTCTCGGGCGCCGTTTTCCGGGCAACGTGCTCGCCTGCCCGAAAAAAATACTTTATGCCGCATCCCCAACTCCCTGCCCACTTCCCTGCCACTTCCAATCGATGAACCGGCTGTGCTGCGCCTCGCGCTGATCCTGCGGCGGAACCTGCCCCGGCTGGCGGGGCTCGCGACCATCCCGCTGATCCGGGCGGTGTTCCTGCTGGCGCGGATGCTCGGCACCGACCGGGCGAGCGCGGCCGGCGGCCGGCTCGCGCGGCTCGTCGGCCCGTTCCTGCCCTCGCACCGCACGGCGATGGCCAACCTCCGCGCGGCCTATCCCAAGGAGGACGAGGCACGGCTACGGAGAATCGCGCTGGAGGCCTGGGACAATCTCGGGCGTACCGGCGCCGAATACGCCCATCTCGACACGATCTTCGACTACGACCCGGAAAATCTCGCGACCCAGCGCATGGAGGTGCGGGGGCTGGAGCAGTTCTTCGCGATCCGCGACGACGGCCGGCCGGGGCTGATCTTCTCGGCCCACCTCGCCAATTGGGAGTTGCCGGCGATCTGCGCCGAAAAGTTCGGGCTGGAGACCACCGCGGTGTTCCGGCCGCCGAACAACCCGGCCGCTGCCCAGCTCGTGCAGGAGGTGCGCCGCAAGACCATGGGGGGGCTCGCCGCCTCCGGACCCGGCGCCGTCTTCGCCATGCAGGGCGTGGTGGAGCGCGGCGGCCATCTCGGCCAGCTCATCGACCAGCACTTCACCCGCGGCGTCGTGGTTCAGTTCTTCGGCCGGCCGGTGCTGGTCAACCCGCTGCTCGGCAAGCTCGCCCGCCATCACGATTGCCCGGTCCACGGCGCGCGGGTGGTGCGCAAGCCCGGCGGGCGCTTCCTCCTCGAACTGACGCCGCCCCTCGACCTGCCCCGCGGCCCCGACGGGCTGATCGAGGTTCAGGGCGCGATGCAGGCGATGACGCGCGTGATCGAGGGATGGGTGCGCGAGCATCCCGGCCAGTGGCTGTGGATGCACCGCCGCTGGCGGCCCAACATGCTGCCGAAGGGAACGCTGCCGGTGCAGCCCGCCGGGGACGTGCGGAGCACCTGATCCCGGCGGACGGCGAATTTACAAAAAATCAGTCGGCCCACTCGCCGCGGCGCATCACCGGCACCGCCTCGCCGGAGGCGGTGAGGCCGTCCACGTCGATCTCGGCCGAGCCGATCATCCAGTCGATATGGATCAGGCTGCGGTTGGCGCCGCGCTCGGCGAGATCCGCCTCGCTCAGCCCCTCGCCGCCGTTGCGGAAGCACTTCGAGTAGGCCTGCCCCAGGGCGATGTGGCTCGCCGCGTTCTCGTCGTAGAGCGTGTTGTAGAACAGCAGGCCCGAGGCCGAGATCGCCGAGGAGGCGGGCACCAGCGCCACCTCGCCGAGGCGGGCGGCGCCCTCGTCGGTGTCGAGCACCTTGGCGAGCACGTCGCTGCCGGTGCGCGCCTTCGCCTCGACGATGCGGCCTTCCGAGAAGCGCACGCGGATGTCGTCGATCAGAGTGCCCTGGTAGGAGAGCGGCTTGGTGCTGGCGACATAACCCTCGACCCGCAGGCGGTGAGGCGTGGTGAACACCTCCTCGGTCGGGATGTTGGCGTTGCAGACGACGCCGTTCTTGGCGGTCGTGGCGCCGCCGCACCATTCGTGGTCGTCGGCCAAGCCCACCGTCAGGTCGGTGCCGGGACCGCGGAAGCGCAGGGCAGAGAAGCGCGAGCTGTTGAGCCGCTCGGTGCGGCGGGCGAGGTCGCGGTTGTGTTCGCCCCAGGCGGCGACGGGGTCGGGTCCGTCGATGCGCGAGGCGGAGAACACCGCGTCCCAGAGGCGGGCGACGGCCTCGTCCTCGGGCAGATCGGGGAAGACCGTGCGGGCCCACGGCTTGGTCGCCGCAGAGACGATGGTCCAGTTGGTGGAGAAGCCCGCGATCAGCTCCAGCGCTGGCACGTAGGCCTGGGAGCGCGAGCGGTTGGCGCGGGCGACCTTGGCCGGATCCTGGCCCGCCAGCAGGGACGGGTCGTCGCCGGAGATGGCGAGCCGGGCCGCCCCGCCGCGATAGGCGTCGGCCATGCCGGCATAGAGCCAGCCGGCCGCCTTGTCGAAGGCCTCGTCCGGCGCGTGGGCGAAGCGGGCAAGCGTCGCGGCGTCGTCCGCGTAGAAGGTGGTGACCAGGGAAGCGCCGGCCTTGTAGGCGTGCTCGGTGATGGCGCGGGCCAGCGGCACCGCTTCGAGCGGCGCCGTCATCACCAGTTCCTGCCCCGGCTGCAGCCCGAGGCCGACCCGCACGGCGACCTCTGCCAGCCGGTCGAGGCGCTCGGTGAAGGGGAGGGCGGCCGTTCCCGGCATCTGGCTCATGGGGTGATCTCCACGCTGTCCCGCCGCGCGCGATCGCCCCGGCTCGATCCGGGTGTCAGACCCTGACGCGGCTCAGGCCGCGCGCGACCACGTGATCTCGCCCAGATTCTCGCGGAAGGCAAAGCGCAGGAGGTGGTCGGAGACCACATTCTCCAACCGTGTCAGGCCGGCCGGGTCGGGGGTGGCGACCTGCATCAGCAGGGCGTCGGAGCTCGCCTCGAAGGTGCAGATGCGGTCCTCACCGAACGGAACCCGTCCCTTGTCGCCGGTCTCCTCGACGGGGAACTTGTGGCTCCAGTGGCGGCAGAGCTGCTTGAGGTAGCGGCTGGCTTCCGCAGTGGGCACCCGGGCCTGCGAGATAGGCATAATGGTCTCCTTCAAGTTCGGTGCGGGCGGGAAAGCGCGAAGGGCGCACCGCGAACCCCGCTTCGGATGAGCGGCCCCCGCCTTCCGCCGCTGCGGCGCAACGCCTTCCGAAGAGGCAGCGCCGCAATGCAGCATATGGGACGAGGGGGTAAAATCGTCATGCGACAAAACCGAGGCGGGGCCCGCCATCCGCGGCCGTCGCAGAGGGCAGTGGAGGGCGATTGTCGTGTCACAAGGGTTAACGATTCGATCATCCGGCGTGCGATTCCAGTTGCGCGCGAGGCGGTTTCCCCTCCGTAGAGCGAAGATCATGCCGCGTTCTTGTGCGTTGCACAATAACCGCTGGGCGACACGACGCGTTCCCGCGTGCGCCCCGTCACGTCACTTTCGTGCGAGCGCGGCTCAGACTGGGAGGGCCGGCGGCGGTTCGTCGGACAGGGCCACGACCTTGCCGGGATTGAGCAGGTCGTGCGGGTCGAGGGCGCGCTTGAGGCGGCGCATCAGATCGAGGCCGACGGGGTCGGCGGTGCGGGCGAGTTCGTCGCGCTTGATCAGGCCGATGCCGTGCTCGGCGGCGATCGAACCGTCCATCCGCTCGACGATGCCGTGAACGATGGCGTTGAACCGGCTCCACTGGCTCAGGAATTCGGCCTTGTCCATGCCGACCGGCTGGGTCAGGTTGAAGTGGATGTTGCCGTCGCCGAAATGCCCGAACGGGCAGGGGCGCAGGCCCGGCATCGCCGCCTCGCAGGCGGCACTGGCCTCTTCGAGAAAATCGGCCAGCCGCGAGAGCGGCAGCGCGACGTCGTGCTTGATCGAGCCGCCTTCCGCCTTCTGCACCTCGGGCAGCAATTCGCGCAGGCGCCACAGGGCAGCGTCCTGCGCCGCGCTGGCGCCGATCACCGCGTCCTCCCCCAGTCCCGCCTCGATCGCCTCGGCGAGCAACGCCTCCAGCTCGGCGCGGGTGTCGGCGCCGGGGCGGGGCGAGGACAGCTCGATCAAGGCGTAGGCCGCGTGGGCGCCGGCGAGCGGCGGGCGCACGTCGATGCCGTGCGCCAGAACCATCTCCAGGCCGAAGCGGGGGATGTACTCGAAGGCCGTCAGCCCCCGATCGGCGCCCGCCCGCAGCCGCTCGAACAGGGCGAGCGCGGCCCGCGCCGAGGGCAGGCCGACGAAGCCGACGCAGGTCGACAGCGGCTTCGGGTAAAGCTTCAGGGTCGCGGCTGTGATGATGCCGAGCGTGCCCTCCGAGCCGACGAACAGGTGCTTGAGGTCGTAGCCCGCATTGTTCTTGCGCAGCGCCTTGAGCCCGTTCCAGACCCGTCCGTCGGCAAGCACGACTTCGAGCCCCAGAACGAGGTCGCGGGCATTGCCGTAGGCCAGCACCGCGAGGCCTCCGGCATTGGTGGCGAGCCCGCCGCCGATCCGCGCCGTGCCCTCCGCCGCCCAGGAGAGCGGGAACAGCATCCCCGCCGCCTCGGCCGCGGCCTGGACGTCGGCGAGGATCATGCCCGCCTCCACCGTCATGCTGGCGCCGAGGGGATCGATCGCCCGCATCCGGTCGAGGCGGTTGAGCGAGAGCACGATCCCGCCGAAGGGCACGCCGCCGCCGACGAGACCGGTATTGCCGCCCTGCGCGACCACCGGCACCCGCGCCGCGGCGCAGGCCCGCACGGTGAAGGCGACCTCCTCGGTCGTGCCCGGCGCGACCACGGCGAGCGCATGACCGCGATAGAGCCCGCGCGACTCGACGAGGTGCGGCGCAATCTCGGCCGGATCGGTGCGGACGTGCCGCGTCCCGAGCCGCTCGGCAAGCGCGGCGAGAAGGCGATCCTGAGCGGGGCGGGCGTCGGTCATCGGCGGGCGGGCGAAGGCATCGTCCGCCTCAGATAGGCCGGCGGGCCGGAGATTGCACCGAGCGCCGTGGATGGTGGGGACGGGCGCGCTCGAAGGATGGCACGCTTCGGGCACTCGGGGTTTTCTTGCGGGTTTCCTTCCCGCGGCGGGTCGCCGCCCGATCGAACCTGTTTCATCGTCCGACCGAAACGAGGCCTGAGGCGCCATGCTGTCCGTGATTCCGAACCCGTCGCGCACCACGCTGCCGATCCAGGGCAGCCCCGACCTGTTCCCCGTGCGCAGGGTCTATTGCGTGGGCCGCAACTACCGCGCCCATGCCCGCGAGATGGGTGCTGACGAGCGCGACCCGCCCTTCTTCTTCCTCAAGCCCGCCGACACGCTGCAAGTGGCGCCCGAAGGCGAGACGATCGCGCATCCCTATCCGCCACGCACCGAGAACTACCATTTCGAGGTGGAGCTGGTGGCGGCCCTCGGCCGCGGCGGGCGCGACATCCCGGTGGAGAGCGCCGGCACCCATGTCTACGGCTACGCGGTGGGCCTCGACATGACCCGGCGCGACCTGCAGGACGAGGCCAAGCGGCAGGCGCGCCCCTGGGAGCTCGGCAAGGCGGCGGATTGTTCCGCCCCGATCGGCCCGCTGCGGCCGGCCGGCGTCATCGGCCATCCGCGCTCGGGCGCGATCACGCTCGATGTCGACGGCGAGGAGCGCCAACGGGGCGACCTGTCCGAGATGATCTGGTCGGTGCCGGAGCAGATCGCGCTGCTCTCGACCTATTTCGAACTGCATCCGGGCGACCTGATCTTCACCGGCACGCCGTCCGGCGTCGGGGCGGTGCGGCGCGGGCAGACCATGAACGCGCGGATCGAGGGGGTCGGGTCGATCGCGCTGAGGGTCGTGTGAGGCAGACGGGACGGGCCGGACGCCACCGTCTACAACACGCGGCATGATCCTGAATCTCGACCGCCCCTGGCTTCACCGCTTGTCCCTGCGGGTCGCGCTCCTGACCCGCGGCATGACGCTGGGGGTGCGCGGCGTCGCCATCGACGGGCAGGGGCGCGTCTGCCTCGTGCGCCATACCTATGTCGGCGGCTGGCACCTTCCCGGCGGCGGGATCGATCCGGGCGAGAGCGGCCCCGCGGCGATGGCCCGCGAGTTCCGTGAAGAGGCCGAGATCGTGGTGACGCCCGAGGCCGGCCTGCGGCTGCACGGCTTCTTCCTGAATCCGGGCGCGCTGCGCCGGGACCACATCGCCGTCTACGTCGTCCCGGCTTTCACGGTGACGGGGCCGAAGCGGCCGGACCGCGAGATTGCCGAAGCCGGCTTCTTCCCCCTCGACGCCCTGCCGGCCGACACCACCCGCGCCACCCGCGCGCGCCTCGCCGAAATCCGCGACGGACGGCCTCCGGCCGAGCTTTGGTGAGCCGCGCAAAAATCTCGAACCGGTCTCGAACTTGGCGCTTGCATCCTCCGGCGGGATAGTGTTTACACACCTCCACCGACGGCGGCGCCCACGGCGCCGAACGGACGGACAAGAGAGCGGGTGTAGCTCAGGGGTAGAGCACAACCTTGCCAAGGTTGGGGTCGAGGGTTCGAATCCCTTCGCCCGCTCCAGTTTCCTCGTAAGAACTGACCGACCTACGAGAAGCCGCCTTTGGGCGGCTTTCGTCGTTTTGACCTATCAAAATGCGCTGCCGATGCGGCGTTAAGGGTTCGTTAGCCAAACAATTCCTAACGTCCGGCCGGTGCAGGAAGGCCGGGCATGCTCGAACATCGCAGAACGCGGACGGCCGGATCGGTGGCGGCCAGGGCGCCGGTCAACCGCACCCGCCGCGCCGCAGAAGTCGCAGGCACATCGCACCTCCTGAATGGGCGCCGGGCCGATGCGCACCGCGCCGCTTGATCCTACGCCGGGGGTGGACTCCCCCCCGCTCTCCGCGCCTCCGGGCGCGCTGCCCGTGCAGGAGACCCTGCGACGGCTGGAGCAGGAATTCGCGCGCATCCTCGATTCCGGGCCGCAAATGGCTCCGGATGCGGAGAGAGCGGCCGAGCCTGTCTACGTCACCCGGCCGTTCCTGCCGCCGCTCGAAGAGTTCGAACCGCTGCTGCGCCAGATCTGGCAGACACGAATCCTGACCAATGGCGGCCCGTTCCACCAGGAGCTGGAAGCGCGGCTGAGCGATCATCTCGGCGTGCCGCAGGTCGCCCTGTTCAACAACGCGACCACCGCGCTGATCATGGCCCTGCGGGCGCTCGACCTGACGGGCGAGGTGATCACGACGCCCTATTCCTTCGTGGCGACGTCGCACGCCCTTCTCTGGAGCGGCCTCACCCCCGTCTTCGTGGACATCGATCCGGTGACCCTCAACCTTGATCCCGCCCGGATCGAAGCCGCGATCACCCCGCGCACCAGCGCGATCCTGCCGGTCCACTGCTACGGCCAGCCCTGCGACGTGGACGCCATCGCGGAGATCGCCGCCCGGCACGGGCTCAAGGTGATCTACGATGCCGCCCACGCCTTCGGCGTCCGCCACGGCGACGGAAGCGTGCTGAACCACGGCGACCTCTCGGTCCTGAGCTTCCACGCCACCAAGGTGTTCAACACCTTCGAGGGCGGGGCCATCGTCTGTGCCGATCCGGCGATGAAGGACCGGATCGACAAGCTCAAGAATTTCGGCTTCGACGACGAGACCTCGGTCATCGGCGTAGGCTTGAACGGCAAGATGAGTGAGCTGAACGCGGCGCTCGGCCTCGTCCAGCTTCGGCACATCGATACGGTGCTGTCGCGTCGGCGGGCCATCGACGAGACTTATCGGCAGGGATTGCGCGACATTCCCGGCCTCCGCTGCCTCGACCGCGCGGGGGAGGGGGCGGCCAACTACGCCTATTTCCCGATCCTGGTCGGCCCGGATTATCCGATCGGCCGCGACGCGCTCTACGAAGCGCTCAAGCGGGATGGCGTCCATCCGCGGCGCTACTTCCACCCCCTGATCTCCGACCATCCGATGTACCGGACGCTGCCCAGCGCCCGGCGCGAGGATCTGCCCGTCGCCGCCATGGCCGCCGACCGGGTGCTGTGCCTGCCGATCTATCCCGATCTCGACCCCGCCACCGTGGCCCGGATCGTCCGGCGGATCGCGCAGCCCTGACGCTGCCCGACACGGCCGCGATCGCACGGCCGTCTTCCGTCCCCCCTCTCCCGGCCGCTTCCGGCCCCCCGGGGGACGGGCGTTGCCGGCCGCCGGCGGAGCGCCTGGATGCCCGGATCGACCGATGACCGACCCGGTCGCGGCCAACGCTCGTCGCACACGATCGCCGAACGGGACGCGCGAGAAGGCAAACCCGCCTCCGATGGTCCAGACGCCGTCGATGAAGAGTCACGTGCCGAGTGCACCGTCTCGACCTGCCGGTGACCATGCCCGACCGGGGCGCAGCAAAAGAGACGATGTCAAATGACGCATGTCGCGCCCCGTACCGAGGCCATGACAAATATTGGAATGTCGGAAATCGTACGCACGCGGAGGACCGGCTTACATCTCCTCGCATCAATGCTTAGAGTGTTCTCAAATTTCCCGATCACCCGCGTGCTCCCGTCGGCCGTGCCGGTCGGGCGGAGGATCCGGGAGGGCAGGGTGGGAAGCCGCGTCGCCGGGTCTCGCGGCGGCTCGGGCATTTCACGTTTCGGGAGCGGGCATGACCGAGCCGGATCAGAGAGATTTCGTCCTGCTCGTCCAGGCCAATCCGATCGTCGGCCTGGATCTGGCTGATGCCGTGGCGGGAGCGGGTGGCCGCGTCCGCGAACCGTTCGGTACGGCTGCGGAAGGGCAGCGATGGCGCGCGGGCGGGAGCCCGGCCCTGACGGCTCTCGATCTCGCGGCGGCGGACGATGACGGAACGCGGCTGGCGCCAAGCCTTCGCCGACGCGGGGTCCCCTTTCCGGCCCGCGCCGAGAGCGGCACCGCCGCTGCGCTCGCGGATCTCGCGGAGCCACCGCTCCTGACCGAGTCGGCCTGGCCGCGCGACGTCGTCCACGTGACGGGTGAACCGGCCGATCGGGCAGGAAGGGCGCAATGAGTGCGATGCAGGTCGTACCGGGCAGCGGAACGGCGATGAGCGGGCCCGTCCTGCGCAAGCTGCAAGGGTTCAGCCGGCTGGACGAGGCGGACGCGGCGGCCCTGGCGATGCTCGAGGCGGGACCGCGTCCGGTCCCGGCCGGGGCCGACCTCATCTGCGAGGGCGACCGGCCGGAGGGCATGATCGCGATCACCGAGGGCTTCGCCTGCCGCTACAAGCTGCGGGAGAACGGGGCACGCCAGATCATGGCCTACCTCATCCCGGGCGATATCTGCGACTTCGACAGCTCGGTCCTGAACCGGATGGATCACGCCATCGGCACGCTCTCCACCTGTCGTGTCGCGCGGATCGCACCGGAGGCCGGCCGGGATCTGCGTTCGCGCCCCGCCCTGGCCCGCAGCCTGCGCACGGCCGCACTGGTCGACGAGGCGATCCTGCGCGAATGGATCATGAATCTCGGCCGGCGCTCCGCCGTGGAGCGCCTCGCCCACCTGTTCTGTGAATTGCTCGTGCGCCTGCGGGCCGTGGGGCTGACCTTCGGGAACAGCTACGACTTGCCGATCACGCAGCTCGACCTTGCCGATACCACCGGCATGACCAGCGTGCACGTGAACCGTTCGCTGGGCGAGCTCAAGCGCGCGGGGCTGATCGAGCGCACCGGCCGGCGCCTTACCCTGTGCGATCTGCCGCGCCTCATGGACATGGCCGAGTTCCGGCCGAACTACCTGCATCGCGAGATGTCGGCTGCGGCCTGAGGCCGGAACCGTCCGATACGAGCGGTCTCGGACGCGCGGAAGCCGCCTCAGCGGTCGCGGGTCTTCGTGGTGCGCGAATCCTGATTCCTATTGCCCTCCGCAGCGGGGGACGTTCCCAGTACGCCCGTATTCCCCGAGCCGCCGCCCATCTCCCCGGCCTTCATCGCATCACCCTTGCGCATCTCGCCCGCCGTCCCGGCACGGGACGTGTCTGAGGGCGCGGGTGTCTCCTGTGCGGCTGCGGCACCGAAGCCGCCAGCGAGAAAAAGTGAAGTCAAACAAGCAACGCGCAGCGTTCTCATGAACGATCTCCCGAGAGTGATACTATCAAAAACTCAACAACGGCGTTATGTTTCAAAGCAAAAAGCCGAAGGTTTTTTAGAAATATTTTATGATCATCCAGAGCTTGCGCCACCGAAATGGCAACCGATCCGTTCCGCCGTGTCGGGCGGGCTGAGACCGCCCCGCAGCGGTGCCCGGCGGGCTCAAGGAACGAGCCGACAGTTCCTGGCGTTCACCGTCGGACCTTGGCTGGAGCGCTCGCCCGGCCGGCAGGAGACAGGAGACGTTGAATGATAAGGATCGGAACCCGCACGGCGCTGGCTCTGATCGCGTTCTCGGCCGCCGGCACGGTCAGCGTGCGGGCCGGTGAGGAGGAGCAGGCCGCCCTCTGCCGCGACGACGTCATGCGGCTGTGCCTGACATCGATCCCCGACCGCGGCCGCATCGTGAGCTGCATGAAGGCCCAGCGGGCGAGCCTGAGTCCCGGCTGCCGGGCCGCCTTCGACGAAGGAATGACCGCCTCGGCCGGGCGGCGCTCCGCGAGCCTCCGCTGAAGGGCGGAGGGCGACGGTTCATCGTCGACATGCCCTCTCCAGACCGGACGCCACGCTCGCAGCGCGACCGGGCGGCGCCGGGACGGTACCCGCGCCCGCCCTCGATCAACGACAGGAGATACGCCGTCCGATGACGCGTTCGATTCTTCCCCTCATTCTGGTCTCCGGCCTGGCGGTCCCTGCGTTCAGCCAGCCGGCCGCCGCGGTCGATGGCCCCCCGATGCTGCTTCACGGCAATTATTGCGGTCCCGGCAACAACGCGCCGGCGGCCCCCGTCGATGCGCTGGACGCCGCCTGCGCCCGCCACGACGCCTGCACGCCGGACGGCGCGCTCGCCCCGAAAGCCTGCAACCTGCGGCTCCAGGTGGATGCCGAGCGCGTGGCCGACGATCCCCGCCAGCCGCCCGATCTGCGGATGCTGGCCGGGCTCGTCGCCTCGGGCGCGGCGATGATGCCCTCGGCCCCGTCGGCTGCGCCGCGCGTCCCCACCGCTGCCCCCGCGGCGGTCGAGGTCCCGCCCGAGCCCGACGCCGACATGCGCCCCGAGCCGGATCTGCTGCCGGAATAGGACGTCCCCGTTCGATCTCGCGCGAAGCTCCGGTAGCGCCCACGCGGGCTGGCCGATCCGGTATCCCCTCCGCTTCGAGGGGACACCGGATCGAGGGTTTCGCGAGGCCCTTCAGGCCCCCCGGGCGAGTTCCGTCGTGATGTGTTTCGCCGACGGCGTGACGATCGCCACGAACTGCGCCTCGCGCAGGCGCCGGAACGCCTCGGCGCCCTCCAGATATCCCCGCGCGCCGGCCTGCAGCATCGCGGATTGCGCCGCCTCCAGGGCCAGCCACGACACGTCGAGACGCAGGCGCAGGGTCTCCAGGAAGGTCGCGCGGTCGGTCTCGGCATGCGCGTGCGCCGCAGCGTCGACACGCGCGCGCAGGGCGTCCGCCCGCGCCTCGATCGCCTCCGGCCCGAGCGGCAGGAACGCCGCGTCGGCGCGCCCGCGGGCATCCTCCCGCATCAGCGCCGCGACCCCGCGGGCCAGCCCGAGCCCCATCCCGGCCTGGAGCAGCACGAAGCCGTTGCGGATGCGCGGCACGAAGGCGGCAGCATCGTGGGTGATCACGTCGTCATCGGCCAGGTGCGCGTCGCGGATCATCACCGTGTAGGTGCCGGTGCCTTCGAGCGCGACGAAGCGGGCATTGGCCGCGATCGACACGGCCTCGGCGCCGGCCTCGAACAGCCCCATCACCCGCCGCCCGTCGGGCAGGGAAACGATGCCGGCGAAGCGGTGGCCGGGGCCGAGATTGGAGACCCAGGGCAGGCGCCCGCGCACCCGGTAGCCGTCGCCCGCGCGCTCGCCCTGGAGCGCCAGCGGCTCAATGCCGGAGAACGCCTTCATCGGGTTCGACAGCCCGGTGCCGCCGAGCGCCGCGCCCGCGGCGAAGGCGGCCAGGTGGCGGCGCGGGCCGGCCTCGTCGCCGCGGGCGAGATACCAGACCAGGGCGTCCTGGCACCACATGCAGAAGGCGGTGGAGAGGCAGGCCCGCCCCGCCTCCGTCATCGCGTCGATGGCGGCGAGAAGCCCCACCGCCGTGCCGTCGGCGTGGTGCCCGTAGGCCCCGGCGGCCCCGAGCGCCCGCAGGATGTCGTCGGGATACGCCCCGGCATCGATGGCGCCGAGGCGCGGGCGCAGGGCGTCGCGCACGATCCCGGCCACGATCCCTGCGACGTCGGGCGGGAGGGATTCCGCGATGCGGGCGCTGGCGGCCATCGCGTTCAGGCCCGCGCCAGGGTGACGGCGACCGGGTTCTTCACCGTGTTGAGCACCGGCGACCACTGCCCGGCATGGGCCACGAGCTCGTCGAGTTCGGCCGGGCTCGCGCCCTCGATGTCGAGATGCACCTTGAGCCGGACAGTGGTGAGCCCGACCGGCTTCTCCGACAGGTCGCCGGTGCCCCAGACCGAGGTGATGTTGATGTCGCCCTCAGATTCGACCTCGATGCCCTTCACGGTCCAGCCGCGGGCGATGGCGTTGGCCTGGAGGCCGACCGCGACGCAGGTGCCGAGCGCGGCGAGCAGCGCCTCGGTCGGGTTCGGGGCGGTGTCGTCGCCGAGCAGGGCCGGCGGCTCGTCGACGATGTGGGCGTCGAGGTTGCGGATGTAGTTGAGGTGGCGGAAGCGGCGGCCCTCCGCGACGGTGCGGGCGCGCACGGTCTTCACCACGCTCGGATCGGCGCGGCCCTTCTCGGACAGGGCGTGCAGCCTATCGCGGTCGATCGGCTCGAACACCCGCTCGAAGGTCTGGACGATCTCCTTGGCGGCAGTGGCGGTCATGGTGTGTCTCCTCAGGTGGCGGGAATCCAGCGGGCGCGGGCGGCGAGCCGCCCGAGACCGGTGTCGAGGGCGTAGCCGATCAATCCGATCAGCAGGACGAGGGCGGCGAGCCGGTCGTAGGAGAGGGTGTCGCGGGCATCGTTGATGGCGTAGCCGAGCCCGCTCGTGACCCCGAGATATTCGGCCGGCACCAGCACGATCCAGGCGACGCCGAGCGCGAGGCGCAGGCCGGTCAGGATGTCCTGCAGCACCGCCGGAACGATGACGGCGCGCAGAGCCGCGAGCCGGCCCGCGCCGAGGTTGCGCGCCATGGCGAGCCAGACCGGATCGACCCGCTTCACCCCGGCGGCGGTGGCGAACAGGATCGGCCAGATCGCGGCGGCGGCGATCAGGAAGACGATGGCCCCGTCCCAGCTCGGAAAGGCCAGCACCGCGACGGGCATCCAGGCGAGCGGCGAGATCATCCGCAGGAGCTGGAACGGCGGCTGCAGGATGCGCTCGGCGAGCGGCACCGAGCCGACCAGCAGCCCGAGCGGCGCGCCGAGGAGAAACGCCGCGGCGAGGCCCTGGCCGATCCGGGCGAGGCTCGGCGCCGCGGCCCGCCACGCCTCGCCGGAGCCGATCAGCTCGGCGAAGGAGGCCAGCGCCGGCCCCGGCGCGAAGCCGGCGAAGGCGGCGTAGGCCGGCACGCTTTCCAGAACCAAGCCGCCCACGAACCACAGGGCGAGCAGCCCCGCGAGGCCGACGAGCGGAGCCAGCCGGTCGAGGAAGGAACTCCCCAACCGCGCACCGATCCAGACCCGGCGCGGCGCCTGAGCCGCGACCTGCCGCTCGACGGCGAGCGCCGCCTCGATCGCGCCCCCGCTCACAGGCTCAAGGTCTCCTGGCGGGTGAGCGCGGCGTCATCTGCCGCGCCCGGCCATTCGGGATAGCGCTGGAGCGAGGCGCGCACGAAGCGGTCGTCCACGAGATCGCGGGCGACGAAATCCGGGTCGAGCCCCTTGAGGAAGCCGGCATCGCCCTCGACCACGGTGTTGCCCATCGCCTCGACGATCAGCTTGGTGGCGGAGGGGTAGGGCCAGGGCTGGAAGTCGATGCGCTGCGCCGCCCAGTCGCGGTGGCGGATCGCGCCGCTCGCCTCGTAGGCCGGGCCGTAATCGGTGGTGGCCTTGATCACGACGTCGGCGGGCATCGGCAGGTAGCCGCGGCCCTCCTTCGAGATCAGCCGGGCAACCTCCTCGCGGTTCTTCACGCAATAGGCCTGCGCCCGCACGATGGCATCGACCGCCTTGCCGGCCCATTCGGGCCTCGCCGCGATCTGGCTCTCATGCGCGACCACGACGCAGCAGGGATGGTTCTTCCAGATGTCGCCGGTGAAGCGCAGCATCCGCGCCCCGGCCTTCAGCTCGCCCAGCGCGTTGAACGGCTCGGCGACGATGTAGCCGTCGATCTTGCCCGCCGCGAGCGCCGCTGGCATCTCGGGCGGCGCCAGGATCTGCAGCGCGCACTCGTTCGGGCCGGCCTCGCCGCGGATCACCGGCGTGACGCCGGATTCGCGCAGCGCATATTGCAGCACGACGTTGTGCATCGAGTACCAGTACGGCACCGCGACGCGCTTGCCCGCCAGCCCCTTAAAGTCCTCGATTCCGCTCTTTCCGCCGACGACGATGCCCGAGCCGTTGGTGTGGGCCCAGGCCAGGATCTTGACCGGGAACTTGTTGTTGTAGCGCATCCAGACCGGGATGGGCTTCAAGAGGTGGGCGAGGTTGAACCTGCCCGCGGCAAAGCCCTCGACCAGCGCCGACCATGAGCGCACCGGGGTCGGCTCGGCGACCTTCAGGCCCACCTCCTCGAAATAGCCCTTGGCATGGGCCACCAGCAGCGCGGTCGCGTCGGTGATCGGCAGGTAGCCGATGCGCACGGTGTCGTCCTCGGCGGCATGCACCGCGCGGCCCGACAGGGCGAGACCGCCGCCGCCGAGCAGGGCGGCGAGGCCGCCGCGGGCGAGTGCGTCGAGGGTGTTGCGGCGCGTCCAGTCGGCGCGGGCCCATTCGTGGGTCCAGAGGGCGGAGAGGTCGTCGGGGGCGGTCATCTGCGGTCTCGGAGAGGAAGGATCAGGCGGCGCGGCCGGTCACGCCGGCGGCGTCGTGGGCAACGGAGTCGCGAGGCAGGGCAGCGAGACGGCGGCGCAGTTCGGCCTCCGCGTCGTCACCGAGGGCGAAGTCCGCGGCGATGCGGGCCGGGCGCCCGTCGAGCACCACGGCGCGGTCCGCCAGCGCGGCGACGTCCGCGAGGTCGTGGGTGACGACGATCAGGGTCAGGTCGCGGGCGCGGGCGAGCCGCAGCACGTCGGCGCGCAGGCTCGCGCGCATCTCGGGGTCGAGGGCCGAGAACGGCTCGTCGAGGAGCAGGATCGAGGGCTCGCTCGCCAGCGCCCGGGCGAGCGCCACCCGCTGCTGCTGACCGCCGGAGAGCTGGTGCGGCTTGGCCTCCGCGCGCGCGCCGAGGCCGAGATCGTCGAGGAGGCGGCGCGCTTGCGCCGCGCAGGCTCCCCGGTCGCGGCCGAGGCGCCCCGAGAGGCGGGCGGGCAGGAGCACGTTGTCGAGCACGCTGGCCCAGGGCAGCAGGGCAGGGCGCTGGAACATCACCGTGCAGCCCGGCACCGGCCCGCACGCGGGCGCGCCGTCGAGCCGCACGCTGCCGGAGGAGGGCGCGACGAGCCCGGCCATGATCTGCAGCAGGGTCGATTTGCCGACGCCCGAGCGGCCGAGAATGCCGATGCGCTCGCCCGCGCCGATCTCGAGATCAACGCGATCGATCACCGGATTCGGGCCGTAGCGATAGGCGACGGCCGCGAGGGCGAGATGGGGAGCGGAACGCGACATCGTATCCGGACATCAGACGCATCAGGTGACGGCACCGGGGAGGCGGCCTCGAGCGACGTCAGGCCAAGATGGACGATTGCATCCGCCAAGATCAATAAAAGCAAAATCCAAATATTTGCGCTAACTTGAAGAGAAAATCTCCAATAAATAGATGTTGCGACAGGATTATTTCGCCATCACGAACGTCAAACGAAAATCCCTTTCGCGGCACCGCCAGCTCCGCATCGTCGACCCTGCACCATCGCCTTGGGGGCCGTTGGAGCGAGTGCTCCCGCAACGGAGGCCGAATCGGATGCGGCGGCAACGAAAACGTGCCTTGCCGTCCGTCCCGGATTGCAAGATCCCTCGCACGACCCTTCAAGCCGGTGCGGCCCCGACAGGTCGAAACCGGTATCCATGAACAGGCCGACGAGGGCTCTGCGCCGCGACGGGTCGATGCTGTGCCAACAGCCGCGGTCCGGGTGCTCGACCCTCACGGTGCAGCCGAGACGACAGCCTCCCATGTCGACGACGAGCGGTTCCGCGCAGGTCGCGGGAACGGACGAACCTGCCGCTCATCGGGGCGGCCTCGCGCCGAGCGCGCCGGATCCGTCGCTGTTCCAGCGCTTCATCCCCGAGATCGCGCACCGGACGAGCGGCGAGATCCTGACCCATCCCGACTTCGCGCCGATGCGCCGACGCTACGTCGCCGGCACGATGGCGTGCTACGAGATCGCCTCCTTCCCCGGAGGCTGGCAGAGCGCGGCCTATCGGGTCGCGATCATCAGCGCGATCATCTGCCTCCATGCGGCCTGGAATCCGGCGGACCGGGCGACGTGGCCGACGCTGGCGCGGCTCAAGGAGGCGGGGGCGACCTTCGGGCTCTCGAGCCCGCGGCAGATCGATGATCTCGTCGCCCGCCTCGTCGAGACGAACTACGTCGTTCTGGAGCGCCCCGACGCCGACGGCCGGCTGCGGCTGCTGGTGCCGACGGACAAGCTCCTGGCCTGGGACCGGGTCTTGCTGTCATCCTATTACGGCGTGCTGCAGGACCTCTATCCGGACCCCGGATACGGTCCCGCCGTGGCCCGCGATCCGGCCTTTCATCTGGCCCAGCGCCGGGTCTCGGTCGGGATGTTCAACGTCATCGGCCGGTTCATCGCGCGAAACGGCGACATCGTCCCGTTCCTGCAGATGTACCAGGGCTTCCAAATCCTGATGCGTGTGATCCTGCTGAGGGAGGCGGATGCGGAGGCCACGATCCGCGACGGCGATTTCTCCGACATCATGACGCGCTTCGGAGTATCCCGCTCCCATGTCCGCAACACCCTGGCAGCGGCCGAAGCGGGGGGCCTGCTCACGCATGACGGCCGGGGACGCAAGCATCTCGGGCCGACACCCCGCGGTCTGGCGGCCGTGGACCGTTTCATCGCGGACACCCTCGCCTCGCACGACATGACCTATCGCATGGCGCTCGCGAGCCTGAAGGCGGAACCGGCCCGGTCGTCGGGCACGCCCGCCTGATCCGACGGCATCTTCGGCGAGCGGCCTCCCGCCGCTTGCGCCGGGCAAAAGAAAAGGGCCGGCTCCCCTTAAGGAAGCCGGCCCGTCCGTCGTGCCGAGCCGCGCTGCGGCGCGGATCGCCTTATCGCAGGAGCTGCAGGATGCCCTGCTGCGACTGGTTGGCCAGCGACAGCGCCGAGATCGCCAGCGAGTTGCGGGTCGAGAGCGCCTGGGAGTTGGCCGCCTCCTCGTTGAGGTCGGCGCTGGTCAGGTTGGCAGCCCCCGTATCGAGCACGGTGATGATCTGCTTGGTGAAGTCCTGCCGGTTCTGCACCACCGCGAGGTTCGAGCCGAGCGCGGCCGCGCGCGACTGGAGCTGGCTACTGGCGCTGTTGATCTGATCGACGATCTTCTTGATGGCGCTGCTCTCCTGGAAATTGGTCTGGCCCACCGCCGAGAGGCCGAGGCTGGCCGCGTTGGTGGCGCTGCCCTGGACCTTGAGCGAGGACGAGCCCTTCTCGTTGAAGTTGATCGTGAGGTTGTCGCCGGACAGGAGGTTCACGCCGTTGAATCCGGCATCCGAGGCGAGCTGGTCCATCTGCTTGAGCAGATCGTTGTAGGTCACCACGAGGTTGTTGCGGGCGTTGAGGCCGTCGCCGCCGAGATTGGCCGTGGCCGAGCCGGTGGTGAACGGGTTGCCGATGCCGCTCGCGATGACCGACAGGTTCTGGGCGCCGACGTCGTTCGAGGTGGTGATCGAGATCTTGCCCGTCAGCGAGTCGATGGTCGCCTGGGCATTGGCCGGGGCCAGCGCCTCGTTGAGCTGGGCCAGCGTCGAGACCTGGCCCGGCGCGTTTCCAAAGGTGATGGTGGCCGTGTTCATGCTCGTCCCGCTGCCGACCTGGACGGTGATCGACTTGCCGGCCAGCGCGCTCTGCGAGGACGGCTGGCCGGCGCCTGCCGCGAAGTCCGTCGCAGTAAAGCCCAGGTTCGACACCTTCGAGGTGGCGGTCGAACCGTCCCCGAGCTGCACCGCGGTCCGCGAATCGGCGGCGGTGAAGCTGAACTTGTTGGTCGTCGCGTCGTAGCTTGCCGTCACCGCGCCGTTGGTCGCCGCACCGACCTTCTGCACGAGCGAGCCGATCGTGTCGGTCGCCGTCAGGTTCACGGTCTGGCCGTTGACCGAGAAGCTGTCGCCGCCCTTGAAGCCGAGCGTCGAGATCAGCGAGGTCTGGCCCGGGTCGGAGATGCCAGCGACCGAGGCTTCCGTGCTCGCGACCCCGAGCGTGTTGTACTCCGAGCCCTTGATCGTGAATGAATTGCCGTCGGCGCCCCCCGTGAAGGTGAGCTTGGTGCCGGCCTGGTCCTTGCCCGCGGCGACGCCGGTGATCGAACTCTTGGCATTGATGGCGGCGATCGCCTCGTCGAGCGTGGCCGAGCCGGCGATGGCGATCTCCGTGCCGTTCACCGTCACGGATTGCGCGGCGCCCTGGTTGTTGTTGACCCTCTGCGTGATGCCCGAGAAGCCGCTGGAGGCGGCGTTGCTCGACTGCACGGTAAAGGCGGAGCCGTCGGCCTTGCCGGTGAGCTTGATCTTGCCCGCGTTTTCGGGATCGACGGCGGCGCTGACGCCGGTGGTCGTGGTGGCGGCGTTGATGGCGGCGATGGCGGCCGCCTGGTTCGCGCCGGCCGCGATGGGGATCGGGCTGCCATTGATCGTCAGCGTCTGCGCGGCCGACGCCTTGCCGTTGTCAGCGGTCACCGGGCTGGTCCCGAAGCCCAGCGTGCTGTTGGGTCCGCCCGTCACCGTGAAGCCGGCGCCGGTCGCCGCGCCCTTGAGCATGATCTTGCCGTCCGCCGAGGCCGAAGCGGTCACGCCGGTCGTGCCGGACTTGTCGTTGATGGCTGCCAGGGCGCCCGCCAGAACCTTGGCATCGCTGTCCCCCGCCGCGCCGCCCCGGATCGTGACCTGCTGGTCGCCGCCGGTCGCCCCCTTGATCGTGATCGTCTGGCTGTCGGCGGCCTTCTGGCCGGTCGAGAGCGACGGCGTGGCAGTGAAGCCGCCGCCGGGGCCGGTGCTGGCGATGTTCAGCGCGGAGCCGTCGGCCTTGCCGGTGAACACCAGCCTGCCGCTGCTGCCATCGACGGTGATGCCGCTGTTGGTCCGGGTGAGTTCCGCCTGGATCTTCGCGGCGGCGATCGTGGCCGACGTCTCCGTCGACGTGAGATCGACCGCGTAGGTCGTCGCGGTGGCGCCCGAGCCCGACGTGATCGTCAGCTTCGCGCCGCTGGCGCCGGGAGCCGCGTAGGAGGCAGTGCCAGTGACGGTGCCGGCGGTCCCGACCTGATTGCCCGTGGACGCCGTGCCCGCGCCGGAGAAGCCCCCTGCAGCCGACGCGGGGCTGACGGTCACGTTGGCGTTGTTCGCGCTCGCCGTGAAGACGAGAGCTGTTCCCCCGGCGTTCTTGCCGACGGTGATGGATGAGCCCGCGGCGGTCAGGGCGCCGCCGATCGCAGTCACGGCCGCATCGATGCTGGCGCCCGCGGCGAGGTCGACGGAGATCGGCGTCGTGTTGGCGGTGTCGGAGATGGCGAGACGAACGCCGCCGGCACCCGGCGCCACGTAGGTGGCACCCGTGACGCTGCCCTTCGTTGTCGCGTCAGCGTTGGTGCTGGTCGAAGCGGAGGCGATGCCGGCACCGGGTCCGCTGCTGGACACGGTCAGGGCGCTCCCGTCGGTCTTGCCGGTGAAGACGAGTGCATTGCCGCCGGCATTGAGCGCGACCGAGATGCCGCTGTTCTGGCCGAGCCCCGCTTGAATCTTGCCCAGAGCGGTGCCGATCGCATCGCCCTGCGCGAGTTCGACGGTGATCGGGCTGTCCGTTCCCGACTTGATCGTCAGCTTCGCGCCGCCCGCTCCGGGAGCCGCGTAGGTCCCGCCGGTGACGGTCCCGCTTTGCGCCGCCACGGCATTGGTGGCACTCACAGGCGCGGTGAAGCCGGTCAGCGCGGCGGCGCCGGTGATGCTCAGCGCGGATCCGTCGGCCTTGCCGGTGAAGACGAGGTTGCCGCCGCTCACCGCAGCCTTGATGCCGCTGGTGCCGAACGCGTCGTTCAACTTCCGGGCCGCGATCTCCTTCGAGTCGCCGGCCGCAAGATCGACGGTGAAGGTGTTTCCGCTGCCGCCCGCCCCCGAAGTGATCGCGAGGCGTGCACCGCCCGCGGTTGGAGCGCTGTAGGCCGCCGTCAGCGTGCCGGCCACCGCGCCGGCGGGCGCCTGGAAGGCGCCGCTGGCCGTCGTCGTGGCGGCCGTGCCGTCGGGCGTGAAGACGCCGCTCACCGTGGCCGCGAGGCTGGTGCTCGTCGGCGTCGCCGCGAAGCCGCTGGAGGCGGGGTTCGAGGAGGCGACGGTGAAGGCGGAGCCGTCGGCCTTGCCGGTGAGGAGGAGGCGGGTGGCGTCGGCAGGATCCTTGGCGGCGGAGACGCCGGTCGTGCCCTTCTGATTGTTGATCGCCGTGACCGCCGCGTCGATGTCGCCGCCGCCCGCGATGGTGATCTGGGTGCCGTTGATCGTCAGCGTCTGGCTTGCCGCCGGGGCGCCGTTCGCCGTGGTAAGCGCGGTCGAGCCGAAGCCGAGGGTGTTGCCGGGGCTGCCCGTCACGGTGAAGTTCGTGCCGTCCGTCCTGCCGCTGAGCACCAGCCGCTGTCCGGTGCCGCCGTCCGACTCGAAGGTGGCGGTGACGCCGGTGGGCGGGCTGCCTGCGCTGGTGGCGTCGTTGATGGCCTGGAGCACCGCCTTCCTGACGTCGGCCGCGTCGTCGCCCGCCCGGCCGCCCGAGATCGTGATCTCGCGGGTGCCGATCGTCAGCTTCTGGCTCTGGGCCGCGACGTTGTTGGCCGAGACCGCCGCCGTGGCTCCGAAGCCCGTACCGGCCGCGCCGGTGCCGCTGGCCGAGACCCGGATCTGGTCGCCGTTGGTGTCGCCCGTGAAGGCGAGCTTGCCGTCGCGGTCGAGCGAGACCGCCACCGTCGAGCGATTGTTCGGGTTGGCCGGGTCCGCGTTGAATGCGTTGATCCTGGTCTTGATCGCCTCGACCGCTTGGTCGGCGGTGATGTTCTGGGCCAGATTGACTTCGATGGTCCGCTCCGACGTGCCGGTCCCGGCCTTGATGGTCAGCTTCGTGGTACCGTCGAAGCCGGCCGAGGCGAAGGCGCTGCCTCCGGTCACCGTCCCTGCGACCGCGTTGCCCGGTGCACTGAACGCGGAGACGCCCGCCGCCTTGGCCGCCGTCGGCGTCGTGGCGGTGAAGGTGGTGCCGCGCATCGTCGACGGCGCGGCGGTCGGCTTGTAATCGACGCTGCCGGTCACCGTCGCCGCCACCGCCGCGGTGGGAAGGCCGTTGGTGAGGGTGCCGACCGACTTGTCGGAAACCGCCGTGGTCGGGCCCGTGGAGAGCAGGTTGGTAGCGCTCGCTCCCGACAGGGCGGTCGAGACCGAGGCGGCCTTCGAGGTGAAGGCGTTGGTGGCGGCGAGCGCCTGCTGCGCCGTCGACTTGAGCTGGCTGGTCAGGTTCTGGAGCTTGGACAGGCCGGTATTGGCCGCCTGGATCGTCTGCACGCCGTTCGAGATGCCGTCGAGCAGCGACGACAGCTCGGTCGAGCGGGAGCTCAGATTGTTGGCAGTGAAGAAGTTGATCGGATTGTCGAGCGCCGAGTTGACCTTCTTGCCCGTCGAGAGCCGGCTCTGCGTCGTCGCGAGCAGGCTCGCAGTATCCTGGAGCGAGAGCAGGTTCTGCCGCGTCGCGGCCGAGAGCGTGATGCTGGAAGACATGGAGCGACCCGATCCTCTGGAGCCGACGTGTCGGCGGTGAGGGGATCAAGCGCCCGGCGCAATTGATGCCGATCTAAGTATTTGCAGGAGATCCCTGGAATTTGGTCGCAGAATATCTCAAGATAGTCTCATTTCATCTCAAGCATTCTTCTTGTCACGAAGTATATCAAAAAACTCCCATTTCGTCTCGAATCCGCCCTTGATCCCGCGGCGCGGCATTTGCCGGCCGCCCTCCACTTCTGCAAATCCTGACGCGTCGCCCTGAAGCATGGCCGTGGAGCGTCACGATGAAGGGATGCGGCACTCGTCCGCCGCGTCCGAACCCGACCCGCGAAGCCCGAGGCCGAAGCCGCTCCGATCGTCGCAAAATTTGACGCAGCAGCCCGATTGTCCGATTTCGAGACAATCTGTAGTTCCTAGAATATCAAATGAAAGCACAGAAAATGATTGGTATATCCGCACCTATCTAACGATACAAAATTATAATTTGACATGTCAGATGCAATCATTTGTATTTATCGCAATAAAATCTTGTCGCCATGCGTATCGGCGCGAAGATCAATGCAGAGTTGCGGCCAACTCTCGGCCGCAAATGTGAAACGAGCCGCGGCATCCCTAGTCAGAGACTTGCCAGCCATGTCGAGAATCCTTCGAGACCGCTTCGAAGCATCGGCGGATCCTGCCGCGCTGCGTGCGGATTGGATCGCGGCGATGTCACCGGTCTTTCAGGCGACCCTGCCGAGCGGACGCCCGCTGTCCGGGTCGATCATGATGGACAACTACCATCTCGGCGATCTGCTCGTCGGCGAGGTTCGCGCTCCGGCGCAGATCCTCGAACGGACGCCCCGCATGGTCGCGCAGCAGGGCCTCGACCATCTGTTGCTTCAGTTCTACCACTCCGGAACCAGCCGGGTCGAAGTGGCGTGGGGCGAGACGGATGTCGGCCCGAACCTGTGTGTCCTGTTCGACCTCGCCCAGCCGACAACCGTCGTCGCGGAACCGGTCCACGCGACCAATCTCCTCCTGCCGCGCGCCCTCGTCGCCGAAAAAGTGCCGAACATCGAGTCGCTGCACGGCCACGCCTTCGATTACGCGGCGGATCGCGTCAGTCGTCTGTTCTTCACCTGCGTGCGCGAGCTCGTGGACTGCGCCGACGCGCTCGACGTCCGCCAGCTGCCGCATATCAGCCAAGCCGTCGCGATGCTCGGCAGCGCCTGTCTGCGGGGGCGCGCCGCGGATCGGCCGGCGAGCGAGGTGCAGCTCAGCATCACCATCCGGCGGCACATCGAGAAGGAACTCGGCTCGCCGCGTCTCGATGCCGAAACGCTGGCCGCGCATTTCGGGCTCTCCCGCGCGACCCTCTACCGGCAATTCGCCGCGGAGGGCGGCGTGCAGCGCTTCATCCGCGAGCGGCGCCTGCTGCGGGCGATGCGGATGCTGACACACCCCTCTTCCACGGGCCGCCCCCGCGTCTCGGCGGTGGCCTACGCGACGGGCTTTTCCGACGAGAAGACCTTCAGCCGCGCCTTCAAGCGCCGGTTCGGCTTCCTGCCGCGGGAAACCGAGGCGGGCTCCGCCGTCTGGGGTCGGGCCGACGACGCGCAGCCGGTTCTGCAATCCTGGCTCAAGGAGTTGGCAGCCTGACCCCGCACGGACGGCGATGTCTCGCCCGCATCACGGGAGGGTGCGAGGGCCGCGGCCTGTCCTTGAGACTTTGCGCGACGACTTGATCGTCACCGCTTGATCCACCTCAACGCCGAGACGGCGCGCCGACAGCAGACTCTCCCGGGACGGCGGAACGCAGCCGCCTGACGGGAGATGATCCATGAATCTCAAATCGCTCCTCACGCTCGGCCACCGCTCCCACGCTCCCTCGGCCGATCTGGGGGCCATGCCGCTCCCCTCGCATTCCCTCGTGGAGTCGATGCTCGGCGATCTCCGCCTCGGGCTCCCGCTCTTCCAGGGCGGTGCGGTGCCGCGGATGGATGTCGTCGAGAAGGACGGCAAGGTCGAGATCACCGCCGAGCTGCCGGGGCTCGCGCGTGACGACGTCAAGGTCGAGCTCGCCGACGACACCCTCGTCATCAGCGGCGAGAAGCGGCAGGAGAAGGAGCAGACCGAGGGGGCCCGCAAGGTCACGGAGCGCAGTTACGGCGCCTTCGTGCGCAGCCTGGAACTGCCAGCGGGCATCAAGGCCGAGGATATCCAGGCCAGCATGGACAAGGGCATTCTGACGGTGACGCTGCCCAAGGGCGCGCTGCCCCCGCGCGAGCCGAAGCGCATCGACATCAAGTCACCCTGAGGACGGCGCGGACGCCCGCTCGGCCGCCCGGGCGGCGATCGCCGCCGCGGGTCACGTTTTGCGCTGGATCAAGGTCCGTCCGCCCACCGCGCCTAGCCTCGGCTTCCACCGAACGGCGCCTGCGATGCCGCATCCGGCTTCGGCTCCGCCGGTCCGAGGCCGATCCGCCGGCCGCGCGGCGCGCCCACCGTCAATCTCCTGCGGCAGGAGCACTTCCATGACCTATGCCAGCATCATGGTGGCCGTCGATCTCTCGGCCGAGGCGCGCGAGCGCGTCCACATCGCCGGACATTTGGCCGACGACTTCCGCGCCCGGCTGATCGGCGTCGCGGCGGAGGAGGCGTCCTTTACCGTCCCGCCGATCGGCCCGATCCCGGCGAGCGCCTACGCGCTGGCCGCCAACAACGAGCTCATCCTCAACGATCTCAAGCGCGCGCATGCCGTCTTCGAGGCGGCGGCGGGCGGGCGCAGCCGCATCGAATGGCGCTCGAACCTCGATTTCCCGCTACCGTTCCTGATCGGGCAGGCCGCAGCGGCCGACCTCGTGGTCGTCGGCCGAAAGGCCCCATCCGGTCCGCTGCTGTTCTCGGTCGATCCCGGTGATCTCGTCATGCATCTCGGGCGGCCCATCCTGGTGGTGCCCCCCGGCATCGATCACCTCGACGTCCGGCGGGTCGCGGTCGGATGGAAGAACACCCGCGAGGCCCGCCGCGCGGTCAGGGACGCGCTGCCGTTCCTGTCCCGGGCCTCGCGGGTCGTCGTGGTGTCCATCGACGAAGGGCAGGGCACGGACGACACGGCGGACGTCGTCGGCTTCCTCCAGGCGCACGACATCGACGCCACGGCGACGCGCTGGGAGGCGGGCGGCGCCGCGACCTCCGAAGCGCTGGTCGAGGCGGCCTCGGAGCAGGCCGCCGACCTCATCGTCCTCGGCGCCTACGGCCACGGGCGCCTGCGCGAATGGGTCTTCGGCGGGGTCACCCGCGACCTGCTGGCCGGCGCGCCGATCAGCTGCCTGATGAGCCACTGACCCGAGATCCGGCCCGGAGCCCCCGATGACCGAGGCGTTGAACATCAAGATCCCCCACGGCGGATACGTCCTGGTCGGCGACGGCCGCCGCGCCCTGGTGCTGCGCAACGAGGGCCATGCCCTGCATGTCAGCCTGAAGGTGCAGCATCTCTTCGAGGCGCCGCCCAATCCGCCGACGCGCGAGCAGGGAACCGACCGGCCGCCCCGCGTGCAGCAGGGCGAGCGCCGCAGCGCCATCGCGCAGACGGATTGGCACGAGATCGCGGAGCACCGCTTCGCCGAGGAGGTCGCGGCTACGCTCGACCGCATCGCCGACGCCATTCCCGCGCTCATCGTCGTCGCCCCGCCGCGCACGCTGGCGGCCCTGCGGCACGCGCTTTCCGACCGCCTGAAGCGCGTCGTCATCGCCGAGATCGATAAGGATCTGACCAAGCTGCCGATCGAGGAAATCGGGCAGCGCCTGACCCATCGGTGACGCTTTTGGATGCGGCCCTCCGATGAGGCCCTCGAATGAGGCTCGCTCCCGGCGCTGGCGGTTCGCCGCGCCGGATCGGAGGCCTCATGCCCGATCCGGTCGATCCTCCGCGCGATGGCGGATCCGGGATCAGTGGCTCATCAGACAGCAGACATGCGTCGCCTGGAGGATGTCGTGCGTGGCGCCGCCGAAGATCCATTCCCGCAGGCGGCTGTGGCCGTAGGCGCCCATCACCAGCAGATCGGCGCCCTCGCGCCCGGCGAAGCGCAGCAGGGCGTCGCCCGCGCCGACGGCCGGTTGATCCGGCAGCAGGTGCGTCGTCGCCGCGAGGCCGTGGCGCGTGAGGTAGGCCGCCGTGCCCTCGGCGCCCGCGCGATGCGCGTCGGGTCCCACGGCGACGACGCAGACCCGCTCCGCCAGGCTCAGCAGGGGCAGGGCGTCGTGCACCGCCCGCCGCGCCTCGCGGGTCTCCTTCCAGGCCACGACGGCGCATCCGAGCCCGAGCCGTTCGAGACTGGGGGGCACCACCAGCACGGGCCGGCCGACCGCCATCAGCAGCGCGCCGGTCGGCACCGCGGTCGGTCCCGGATCGCCATCCGCCGGTCCCTGCCGGCCGACGACGACGAGATCGGCTTCCCGGGCCTGCTCCGCGTGATAGGCGAGGGGGTCGGTCAGCGCCGAGCGCCACTCCGTCCGCGGCATCGTCCCCGCCTCCCGCTCGAACAGGGCCCTGACCTGGTCGAGCTGCTCCCGTGCCCGCCTCTCCTCGTCCTCGTAGATCCGCTCGACCGCGAGCATGTCGCCCACCGGAAGGTAGCTGGGGACCCGGCATGCGCC
Source organism: Methylorubrum populi (assembly GCF_002355515.1). Lineage (NCBI taxonomy): Bacteria > Pseudomonadati > Pseudomonadota > Alphaproteobacteria > Hyphomicrobiales > Methylobacteriaceae > Methylorubrum > Methylorubrum populi. The sequence goes on from NZ_AP014809.1 coordinate 4,047,579, forward strand.
GACCCCGATCAGGCAGGCCCGCAGGCGCTCGGCGAGCCCGGCGGCGAGTTGGACACGATCCGCGGCCGCGGCGCCGAGATCGACCGAGACCGTGATGGTGCGGATCGTCATGAACATCTCCCGCTTCCTGGCCCCGGCCCGGTGGGCATCCTGCGCCGCCGCCGGGGTCCGAACCTTGATCCATCGCAAGCGCCGGCCTCGCGGGACGGGCCGCCGGAGCCGCCCGCATCCGACGCCGGCCTCAGGCGATCGTCAGACGATCCTCGACGGCGGACACGCCCGGGACCGACCAGGCCGCCCGCTCGGCCAATTCGCGCTCGCGCCAGACATCGACGCAGCCGTCGAGGGTCACCTTGCCGCCCTCGACCTGAACCCGGATCGTGTCGGGTGTCTTCGCGCTCCGCTTCAGGGCCTCGCGGATCCGGGCCTCGACCTCGGTGGCCTGGGCCGGCGGCGTCACCGCGATGAGGTTGACGATGTCGGTGACGCCGGCGAGGCGGCGCAGCGCCTTGTCCACGGCCGCCTTCTGATAGTAGTGCGGCACGCTGCCCTGGAGCGTGACGCAGCCGCGCTCGACCTTGAGCGAGACGGATCGCTCGGGGATCTGCACATCCCATTCCAGCACCCGGGCGCAGCGGTCGGCCAGGGCCTCGTCGCCGATCCGCGGGTTGTCCGGATAGCGGACCTCGATCTGCTCGACGACGGCGCGGACGCCGCGAACCCGCAAGGCGACCCGTTCGACGATCCCCTTCTCGGCATAGTTCCGCACATGCCCGCTAAGGGTCACGACGCCGTTCTCGACCGTGACCCCGATCTGCGCCGCGTCGATCATCGGCGCGAGCTCCAGTTCGTCGAGAACGTGCTGACGCACGATGACGTCGTCCATCTCCCGCCTCCTCGCTTCGCAGCCTCGAACGGTCAGAGCCCCAGGAGGATCAGCCCCGTCGTCGCCACAGCGGCGACGATGGCCAGGGCGAGCGCCTGCAGACTGGGGAGGGTTTGATAGCGCGCGAGATCCGTGACGACGCCCGCCGCCCGCGTGCCGGCCCTGGAGGCCGCATCGTGCGGCACCGATCCGGCCGGAACCCGCACGTAGCGCACCGTCTCGATGTCGATGGTTTGAAGCACCACACTCATCGCTCGCTCCCGTCCTTGACTGACCGGGGCATCCTGCCGCGCCCGGCGGACGATGCCTTGATCCACCTCAAGGCTGCCGCAGCCCGCCCGCGGCACCTTCGCCCCGCGGGGAGCCGAACCTGCGAATAGTCCGGAGTGGCCGCACCGGATGCGTCGAGGCCCGGCGCCGGCGGACGGCCTCCGCCCGTATCCGTCGCGAATCCCGGACTTGCGCTGGATCAAGGCGACCCAGCCGCGGTGCGGCACTCTCCGGATCGATGTCATCTCGGAGGAAGTCGATGCCGAACCCACCGTCCGCCGCCCTCGTGGGCCTGCGCGACATCCTCGTCGGTCTGACCGAAGAGGGCCGCGGCGACGAGACGGCGAGCGCGCTCGGCGTTGCCCTGTCGCTCGCCGGCGTGACCGGCGCCCACCTCACCGTCCAATCGGCCGCCCGCCGCCTGACCCTGGTCGGCGGATCGGGGTGGGGCTTCGTCAACGACCTCGTCGCACAGGAGAACCGGCGCCTGAGCGCCCGGGCGCGGGCCATCGCCGAGCGCGCCGCGACCGAGGCCACGCTCGAGGGGGTGACCTGCTCGATCGAGGTGCCCGCCCTGGCCTATCCGGAACTGGTCGGACGGCTCACCGCCCGCGCCCGGCTCGCGGATCTGACCCTTCTGGACGCCGAAGCGCGGGAGGTCGATCTCGACCGCGACCTGATCGACGGGGTCCTGTTCGGAAGCGGTCGGCCGCTCCTCGTGGTGCCCGCGGGCTGGGACACGTTCGCGGCGCGAAGGATCATCGTCGCCTGGGATGGCAGCGCCCAGGCCGCGAGGGCCGCCAACGACGCCCTGCCGTTCCTGCGCGCGGCGGAGTCGGTCGAGATCGTCTCCGTGGTCGGCGAGAAGGATCTCTCGACCTCGGTCGCGGGCGTGGAATTCGCGCCGCACCTCGCCCGCCACGGCGTGAACGTGTCGGTGACCAACGTACCGGTCGCGGGCGACGCCGCGGAGACGCTGAGACGTCAGGTCGGGCTGTCCGGAGCGGAGATGCTGGTGATGGGCGCCTACCGCCATTCGCGGCTGAAGGAGTGGTTTCTCGGCGGCGTGACGCACGCCCTCCTGACACGCTCGCCGGTGCCGCTGTTCCTCGCCCATTGACCGCCGAGGCGGCCTTCGCGGCCGCGTGGGCAGGCGCCGATACGGTCACCGGATAGAGCGGTGGCCGTGTCAGTTCTCGACCACGCGGCGCAGGCGGGCCCGGTGGAGCGTGATCTGCCGGCCGCTCGAGCGCCGCAGCGCTCCGTCCTCCTCGAGCTGGGAGAAGGTGCGCGAAACGGTCTCGATGGTGAGACCGAGATAGTCGGCGATGTCGCGCCGGGTCATCGGCAGGGCGAAGGTCCCGGTCCCGCCGAACCGTCCGTCGACCTCGACCAGGAAAGCCGCGAGACGCTCCTGGGCGGAGCGGCGGCCGAGCAGGAGCGTGAGATCCTGGGCATCGCGCAGGTTGGCCGTGGCCATGCTCCAGAGCTGGCAGGCGACCTCGGCGCTGTGGGTGGCGGCGCGCTCGATCGGCCGCCGCTGGAAGATCAGCACCCGGGTGTCCGAGAGCGCTTCCGCCGTATGCCAGTGGACGTCGCCCTGCTCGAAGCCGAACAGGCTTCCGGCCAGGTGGAAGCCGGTGATCTGGCGCCGCCCGTCGCTCAGCACCTTGTGGACGCGCACGGCCCCCTCGACGACGCGGTAGACGAACTCCGCCTCCTCGCCCTCGCCGTAGATCTCCTCCTCGCGGGCGTAGGAGAAGGGCGTGCCGATCAGGTCGGGGCAGTCGGCGAAGAGGCCGGTACGGTGGCCGCTTCCCGGGAGGCTCCGCGGCGGCGTGCGGGAACGCGCGGCGGCAAGGGCGGATCTCGGCGTCGGCTTGGTGCCCATCGGGTCGCTCCTCATCCGTCTGGATGGAGCGAGAGTGGCCGCAGTGTCGCGCCGACGATATTCCGGACGCTCTCTTAAGTGGCTCTGCTTAAGGAGAACTACGTAGAGATGCGGCTCGGCTCCTGCCGCTCGTCATCCCGGTTCGCCCGACCTGAACGGATCGGCCGGCCGGGGTCCGGCGGGGCGCGGGAGCGACCGCCGGACGCGGAATTCGCGGCGGGTCCGGACCTTGCTGGTCCGGGATTGTGCGAGATCAACGCCGTGCGGAGCATCCCCTGTCAGCCTTCGCGATCAGCCGGAGCAGGGAAGGCGCACGCCGTGTCCCCCCACGTTGCGCCCTGGGCCGATCCGCGCAAGCCGCCGCGCCCGCGAAGTCCCGCGGCGGGCTGTTCGTCACCCGGCAAGGGCCGCTCCCGAAACGGCTCCCGGACTCGCGCCCGGACTCGCTCCCGGGGCGTTCCGCCCGGCGGCGATCAGCCCCGGCAGGTCGTCGAGGGCAAGGGGCTTCTCGACCAGGGAGATTCCGGCCGCGTGGGCCCGCCTGCGGATGCACGGGTTCGGGTGCCCGGTGATCAGGATGACGGGCACCCGGGCATCGAGGTCCCGCAGGCGGACGAACACCTCGATGCCGTCCAGGCCCGGCATGACCTGATCGATCAGCACGACGGCCGGGCTCGGGCCGGGGAAGGCCGTCAGGCACGCTTCCCCACTCGCGAAGGCCACGGGCCGGTGCCCTGCGCTCTCGAAGAGGAAGCAGGTCGAGTGCAGGACCGCCGGGTCGTCGTCCACGACGTAGATGAGGCTCGATGGAGAGAGCGGCATGGGAGGCGTCGGTCGGCCTGAGGGGCCACGAGAATCATTCGGGGCGAGATGCCATCATGGGCTCCGCTCCGCCGCGCACCTTGATCGATCTCAAGCCGGCCTCACGCCGACATCACGCGAAACCGGCCAGCACCGCCCAGCGCACCAGTTCCTGCAGGTTTCCCGCCCGCGTCTTGGCCATGACCTTGGCCCGGTAGATCTCGACCGTTCGCGGAGAGATGTCGAGCAGGCGCCCGATCTCCTTGCTGGTGCCGCCGGCCACCAGATGGTCGAGAACCTGACGCTCGCGCTCGCTCAGAGTCAGCAGCCGCCGGACGAACTCCTGAAGGCTCGGGTCGATCACCCCGCTGTGACCGCCCCGCTCCAGGGCGGAATGCAGCGCCTGCAGGAGCGCCTCGCCGCCGAACGGCTTCTCGATGAAGTCGCAGGCACCGAGCTTCATCGCCTCGACCGCGAGCGGCACGTCGCCATGCCCCGTCATCATCACGACGGGCAGCGTGTGACCGGCCGACCGGAGGCGGCGGAACAGTTCCAGCCCATCGAGGCCGGGCATGCGGATATCGGTCAGGATGCAGCCGCTGATCGGCGGAGCGAGCCGCCTCAGCAGGATCGCTCCCGCCTCGTAGAGCCGAACTTCGAAGCCGGCCGTGTCGAGGAGGAAGGCGACCGAGTCCCGCATCGCGGGATCGTCGTCCACCACATGCACGAGGGCAGGCGCCATCGATTACTGATCTCCCTCGGGCGCGACGGGTAGCGTCAGGCGGAAGGTCGCCCCGCCGGCAGCGTTGCCCTCGGCCCACAGGCGGCCGCCATGCGCCTCGATGATGGTGCGGCAGATCGAGAGTCCGACCCCCATTCCACCGGCCTTGGTGGTGACGAAGGGCTGGAACAGGCGGTCCGCCACGTCCTCGGCAATACCGGTGCCGGTATCCGACACCGCGATCTCGGCAAGCTCCGGCGAGACCCGCCGCGTCTCGATTGTCAGTTCGCGCCGGTGGCTCCGCTGCATCGCCTCGCGGGCGTTGCGCAGCAGATTGACCAGAACCTGCTGCACCTGCACCCGGTCGGCGAGGACCGATGCGACCTGCGGATCCAGCACGACCCGCGCCGTGATCCCCTGCTCGTCGGCGCCGGGCAGGGTCAGGGCGCCGGCCTCCTCGATCATCGTCGCAACCGGCTCGACCCGTTTCTCGGTCTCGCCCCGGGTGACGAACTCGCGCAGGCGGGCAATGATCTGTCGGGCTCACAGCGCCTGCTCGGCCGCCTTGTCGAGAACCTCCTGCGCCCTGGCGATGGTCTCGGGACTGGGCTGCGCCAGCAGGCGGCGGCAGCCGTTGGTGTAGTTGCTGATGGCGCCGAGCGGCTGATTCAGTTCGTGGGCGAGGGTCGTTGCCATCTCGCCCATGGCACTCAGGCGGGAGACGTGTCCCAGCTCCGATCGCAGTTCCTGGAGACGTACCTCCGTCCGCCGCTGTTCGGTGAGGTCGTTGATGAAGCCGGTGAAGAAGACGCGCTCGCCCGAGTTCATTTCGCCGATGGCGAGCTCCATCGGGAAGGTCGAGCCGTCACGTCGGCGCCCCATGACCGTCCGAGTGGTGCCGATGATCGTCCGCCAGCGCGTTTGATGATAGCGCGCGAGATCGGCATCGTGCCGATCCCGCATCGGCTCCGGCATCAGGATGCCGACATCCTGCCCGATCGCCTCGTCGGCGGCGTATCCGAACAGGCGTTCGGCCGCCGGATTGAACGAGTGGATCACGCCCGCCTCGTCGATGACCACCATCGCCTCCGGCACGGTGTCGAGGATCGAGCGAAGATGCGCCTCGCGGGCCCGGAGCTCCGCCTCCACCTGCTTCTGCTCGTCGATGCTGAAGACGACGCCCCGGTGCCGCCCGGGACGTCCCTCGTCATCGAGATTCACCTGTCCGCGCGAACGCAGCCAGCCACTCCGCCCGTTCGGCGGCCTGACACGGTAATCGACCTCGTAGCTGCCGCCGGCGCGCAGCACCCGCTCGATCGCATCGGCGCGGGCCTGGCGGTCATCCGGATGCACCAGATCCTGGGTGGCGGCGAAGCTCGTCAATTGATCGGACGGGACACCGAACAGGGCGGCACAGCCCTGCGAGACGCTGACACGGCCCGTCGCAATGTCCAGCGACCAGATGCAGACACCGACCTCGTGGAGGGTCTGCCGGAAATCCTCGACGGTGAGCCCTTCATCCACACCCTGAGCCGTACCCGACGCCGCAAAGGGGAGCGTCATCGATGCCACTCCGGAAGTCGCCGTATGGGAACCAAAGATCATTGGCACACGATCACAGCATCAATCATCTCATTTGATAAAAATTCCCAGAACCTTCCTTTATCATTCACAAAGACAGAACCTTCTTTGATGAAGGGTACGCAATTTTTGCTTGTATGCAAAGGCAACATATGAGGCAAAACAGTTTATGTTTCAGAATTTCATGCGATTTTCACAACCTTTGCTATGCGGATAGGCAAAGTCCAAGCCCGCACATGGATTGATCCGCGTCCGCGTCGGGACCGCACAGCCGATTTTGCGTTGGATCAAGGCCGACCCGCTCCGGCCCCTTCAACGATGGTGCGGTTCGGAGCGTTGCCCCAGCCCCCGTCCCCGGCCGTTCACGCTCCGGCGATGACCGGACAGCGGGATGCTCGCGACGGACGTTCAGACCGGAGTCCCAATCATGTCCCACCCTGCCTCATCCGCGCTCAAGGGCCTTCGCGACATCCTCGTTGGCATCGCCGTGGAGAACGAGGGCGAGACAGCCTCAGCCGCCGTCGGCTACGGCCTGACGCTGGCGAAGGCCGCGGGCGCCCACCTGACCCTTCAGTCGGCCTCGTGGCGTCTCTCGGGCGACGACCGCTGGATCAGCGGTTTCGACGACGGCAGCGTCGCGGAAATCGATCGCCGCCTCGACACCCTCGCCCGCGCCATCGCTGACCGCACCGCGGGCGACGCGATGATGGCGGGCGTCGTCTGCACGACGGAGACGCCGAGCTTGCCCTATCCGGCCGTCATCCACCGGCTGGCGGAACAGGCGCGCCTGCATGATCTGACGGTTCTGGATGCCGAGATCTGGACCTGCGACCTCGACCGCGAAGCGCTCGAATCGACTCTGTTCAAGAGCGGTCGCCCGGTCATCGCGGTGCCGCCGGGGCACGCGAGCTTCGCCGGTCGCCGGATCATCGTCGCCTGGGACGGCAGCGCCCAGGCGGCGCGGGCCGCCAACGACGCGCTGCCGCTCCTGCGCGCAGCCGAGGCGGTGGAGATCGTCTCCGTCGGCCACGCCGCGGAGATCCGCGACTCGGTGCCCGGTGCCGAATTCGCCCCCCATCTCGCCCGGCACGGGGTGAACGTCATCGTCAATCACCTGCCCGTTTCCGCCTCCATCGGTGACACCCTGCGCTCCCAGGCCGGCTTGTTCCGGGCCGACATGATCGTGATGGGCGCCTACCGCCATTCCCGCGCACGCCAGTTCTTCTTCGGCGGCGTGACGCGCTCGCTGCTGCGGAGCTGCCCCGTCCCGCTGTTCCTGTCGCGCTGAACGCCCGGGCCGGAACCCTCTTCCGCGCGCTTTGCGGCGCGCGGCGGCGACCTCCCGTGGAGAACCGACGCCGCCTTCACCTTTCGGCAATGGGCGGCGGTGTTAGTGGCTCTGTCTAGGGCAGGGCTGCCGCCAGAGCACCCGGCTGGGCACGGGGGCCGAACCGGCCTGGGACACCGCTCGATGCTCGCTCTCGTCCTCGACGACGCCGAGATGAACAACCTGGTGATGGTGGCCTCCCTGCGGCCGCTCGCCGGATGCGTACCGCATGCCTTCACCGTGCCGGCGGAGGCGCTCGCCTTCGCGGAGACCCACGCCGGCGACATCGGGATCGTCATCACCGACTACGAGATGCCGGGCATGAACGGCATCGAATTCATCAGGGCCGTGAGGCGCATCCCCGGTCTCGCCGCCGTTCCCACGGTCATGGTCACGAGCCACGATCAGCGCAGCCTGCGCCGCGAGGCGCTGGAGGCGGGCGCCACCGACTTTCTCACCAAGCCGGCCGACGCGGTCGAGATCCGTGCCCGCGTCACGAACCTGCTCGCCCTCTCCGAGGCCCACCGGGCGCAGCGCGACCACGCCGCGCAGCTCGCCCGCGAGGTCGCGGCGGCCGTGGCCCTTGTCGAGGAGCGCGAGCGCGAGATCGTCTCGACGCTCATGCGCGCGGCCGAGCACCGGGATTCCGACACCGGCGACCACATCGCGCGCGTCTCCGCCTATGTCGGGCTGATCGCCGAGGCGATGGGCCTGTCCGCCGCCGACATCCGGCAGATATCCCTGGCCGCGACCATGCACGACGTCGGCAAGATCGCCGTGCCGGACGCCATCCTGCTGAAGCCGGGCGCTCTCACGCCCGAGGAGCGCTGGGAGATGGAGAAGCACGCCGATCGGGGCCGGCGCATCCTGGGCGGCAGCGAATCGCCCGTCATGCGGCTCGCGGCCGAGATCGCGGGCAGCCACCACGAGCGCTGGGACGGGGCCGGCTACCCGCACGGCCTGAAGGGCGAGGCCATCCCCCAAGCCGGCCGCATCGTCGCGGTGGCCGACGTGTTCGACGCGCTGACGACCGAGCGGCCCTACAAGCAAGCCTGGTCGCCGGAGCGGGCCCGCGCCTTTCTGCAGGAGAACGCCGGCTCCCACTTCGACCCGAGCGTCGTCGAGGCATTCCTGAGCCGCTGGACCGCCGTCCAGGCCTTCCTCACCCTCGGCCGCGACGACACCGCCTCCGAGACGCAGGCCGCCTGAGCCGGCCTTCCCACGAGCGGCGGGGGCCGGACAACCGGACCGGCCCCGCTCGCCCCTCACGCAATCCTCAGCAGCGTTCGAGCGCGCCTTGCCCGCGAGCGGTCTCGTCCGGCCCCCTTTCGGCGCGCAGCCCGAGACGGAGATGAAGCGCGCTCACGGTGCGGGCGAGCAGATCGTCCAGGCCGGACGCCCCATCGGCGAGGCTGGCCAGGTTGCCGTCGCGGGCCGCCCGCTCGATCGCACCGGCGCGATCCTTCACCTGGGCCGCACCGATATTGGCGCTCATCGATTTGAGGCCGTGGGCGGCACGGGCCACGTCCGGGGCGTCGTCACGGGCGAGGGCGTCTTCGAGCGCCAGGAGCGCCTGAGGCGCCTGAGCGACGTAGAGGTGGAGAATGCGTTCCAGGAAATCCCGGTCGCCGAGTTCCTCCAGGTTGGCGATGGTCGGCTCGTCGAGCAGCGCCACCTCCGACATTGCCGGAATCGGCATCGATGGCGGCACGGCCTCCGCGGGATCGTCGCGGATCACGCCGGGCAGGTGCCGTGCCAGCAGCGCGCCGAGCTGCGCTAGGGTGAACGGCTTGGCGAGCAGGCCGTCCATGCCCGCCGCCTGCCAGGATTCGGCCCCGTCACCGACGACATGGGCGGTGAGCGCCACGATCGGCACCCGCTCCGCCCCGTCGCGCGCCTCCCGGGCGCGGATCGCGGCGGCCGCGCTGAAGCCGTCCAGCACCGGCATGCTTCCGTCCATCAGGACGAGATCGAAGCGGTTCGCGGCGGCGGCCTCCACCGCGGCTTGGCCGTCCTCGACGCAGACGATGTCGCGCACCCCGAAACGGCCGAGCGCTTCGGCCGCGACCTCGCGGTTGACGGCGCTGTCGTCGGCCAGGAGCACCCGTGCGCCGGCGAAGGAGGGCAGGGCGGCGGCCGGGCTCTCGTCCACCTCGGGAGCCTCGACGGCGAGGGGGGCGCCTTCGGCAAGGGCAGCCAGGAGCGGGCGCCATTCGGCCTGGGCGAGGGGACGGCGCAGCACGGCATCGGCCAGACCGTCTCTGACGAGACCGGGACCGGAGCCGTCGCCGATCGGCACCAGCGCGACGACCCGGCCCGCGCCCTCCGGGCGGCCGCTTTCCCGTAGCTCTGACGCCTCGAGGATCCAGTGGCCGTCGCCGGACGGCGCGGGTCGGAAACCGGCGGCCCGCAGATCGGCCGTCAGAGCGGCGCGCGTCGCCGCGCCGACCGCGCCGAAGCGGATCGCGGCGGGCACCGCGGAGGCACGGCGGACGGTCGGCCCGGCGCTCTCCGCCCCCTCGACCGGGATGCGCGCCCAGAACGTCGAGCCCTCGCCGAGGCGGCTCTCGACGCCGACGCGGCCGCCCATGGCGACGATCAGGCGCTCGGCGATCGACAGCCCCAGCCCGGTGCCGCCGAAGCGGCGGGCGATCGACTGGTCGGCCTGGGTGAAGGCGGTGAAGATCCCCGCCAGCCGGTCCTGCGGGATGCCGATGCCGGTGTCGGACACGGCGATGCGCAGGACCGGACCGGACGCCTCCCGCTCCATCGCCATCCGCACCAGGACGTGGCCGGCGGCAGTGAACTTCAGCGCGTTCGAGACGAAATTGCCGAGCACCTGCCCAAGCCGTACCGGATCGCCAAGGAGCGTGCGCGGCACGTCGCCATCGATCTGCGCCGCGAGGTCGAGCCCCGCGGACGCCGCGCGTTCGGCGAACAGGGTCACGACGGTGTCGGCGACGTCGCGCGGGCTCAAGGGGATGCGTTCCACCTCCAGGCGGCCGGCTTCCACCTTCGCGAAATCGAGGATGTCGTTGATGATGGCGAGCAGGGATTGGCCGGAACGGGCGATGACCCTGGCGTAGCGCTGCTGGCGCGGCGGCAGATCGGCCGAGGCCAGGAGTTCCGCCATCACCAGCATGCCGTTCATCGGCGTGCGGATCTCGTGGCTCATGGTCGCGAGAAAGACGGACTTGGCCGCGTTGGCCTCGTCGGCGGATTGCTTGGCCTCGATCAGGTCGTGGGTCCGCAGCCGGATCTCCTCCTCCAGGCCCGCATTGTAGCGCGCGATCGCCCGGTCGCGCTCGTTGACCGCCCGCAGAAGGTCGTTGAAGCTCTCGGCCAGCGCGCCGACCTCGCCGCTGCCGGCCTCCGCGCGCTTCGAGTAGTCGTGGCCGAGGCGCACCCCGTCCATGGTCCGGGCGAGTGCCGCCAGCGGTCGGGTGACGCTGCGCTGCAGCCCCATCGAGACGGCGAGCCCGAGCGCGAGGGCGAGCAGCCCGGCAAGCACCGCCGTGAGGCCGACCTCGGCGATGCGCTCGGCCAGGTCGCGGTTGTCCGAGACCAGGACGACGCGCCCGATCGGGCGGGCGTTCTCCAGGATCGGGACCGAGACGCGCAGGGTCCGCGTCGTCATGAGATCGAGGGGCGAGACCGAGCCCCGATCGAGGTCGATGTCGTCCGAGAGCCGCAGGCCGATGCCCTGCTCGGCGAGGATCTCGCCGTCGGCCCGCTCGACCGAGGCGTAGACCAGGGCCTGCCCGTGGGCGATCGCCCGCAGCGTGCTCAGCGCCGCCGCCTCATCGCCCTGCGCCGTCGCCTGCGCGGCGCTGGCGGCCAGGATCTGCGCGGTCATCCGCAGGGCTTCGCGCTTGGCGGCGGCGTAGCGCTCGACCTCGCGCCAGGTCGAGAGGCCGGTCAGGAGGAGGAGGGCGATCGCCACGGCGCTGGCCACGGCGAGCGCGAGCCGTCCGGACAGCGAGCGGATCGGGTTCGTGAACGGGCTGCGCACGGGATGTCTCTCGCGGGAAGGGTCTCGCACTGGAGCGGATCGGGGCTCCGGCACGGATCGCGAAGGCGACTGGCTGATAAGGCTACTGGCTGATGACGAGCCGCCCTGAGATCGGGCCGACACCTTTCGGGACCGGGACGCTCGAGCGGTTGTAATCCGCGTTAAGGTAGAGGTTCGGGCCCTCGTAGAGGTTGATCTGCTGGGCCACGACAACGGTGTAGGCGGAAAGGTCCGCCACCGGCCGCTTCGAGTCGATCACGAGACGGCCAGCGGGCAGATAGATGGTCCCGAGCATGGTTCGGGCGTTGTCGCTGATGATGCGGTAGATCCGCATCGGCTTGCTCGCGCCGAGCGGCGGGGGCGTCAGCGTGATCAGGTCGCCGAGAAGCGAATCGACGGCGAGCGCCGGATCGATCGGCAGGGTGACGGAGGGATCCTCGGTCATCAGGAGGCCCGCCATTACGCCCGTCGTCGGCGCCGACAGATCGACCGTCGTCTTCTTGTCGAAGAGCAAGCCGCTGTTGTTTCCGCTGAAGTAGAAGCCGACGTCCTTGCCCGTCATCGTCGCCTTCTTGTCCACGATGAGCGGACCGTCCTTCATGACGTAGATGCCCGGCCGCAGGGTGACGACGGCATTCTTGGTAATGTGCAAGCCACCGCAATACGTGCCCGGATCGAGCGTGACCGAGTCCGAGACGACGTTGCTGCCCTTGCTCTTGCCCGTGAGCGCATCGGCGAGGCGCAGGACCTCGGGAAGGTTCACACAGCTCCCGACCGGTGGGGCCGGCCGGTTACGGAGCGGATCCTGGATGACGGGGCAGCTCGTCTGAGGGTTGGGCGTGAAGTTCGCGCGGTCGTCCTTGAATCCGCCCGCGGAGCAGATCGTCTGTGCCCGCGCGAGCGCGCCGTCGCGACCGACCATCCCCGAGCTGCTGGTGGAGTTCGAGTAGAGGGCACAGTCGTAGGCCGTGACCTGAGCGTTGCGCTCCAGGTTGAACGCACCGGACGCAGCCGGGTCGAGGGCCAGCATGCACAGGCGCATCCGGCCGACGACGCTCGCCCGTGCCCGCACCGCGACCGGCATCGATCCCATGCCGACGAACGTTCCGAAGGTGAGCTTGATGACCTGTTCGGCGCGCGCCTCGACGCTCGTCTTGTCGGAGGCGACGGTGACTTGGAGGGAGACCGGCGCATCGGCGCCGGCCTTCGCCTCGGCCTGGATCGTCTGTGTCGTCAGACCGACGATGGATTCGGTGCTCGAAACGACGAGCTTGAGCGCATTGCCGCCGGCCAGGACGCCGGCATCGACCGCGCCCTGCAGATGCGTGCGGGCGGAGACGACCTTCGCGTAGTCGATCGCGCCTCCGACCAGGGCGATCAGGGTGGAGGCCGCCAGCCCGAAGATCACCGCAACCGCGCCGTCCGTCTCCCGATACAGGCTCGCCAGAGGCTTGTTCCACCGGATCGTGCGTTTCGCCTTCTCCTTCGCGCCACACGTCACCATCGTGACTTTTGCCCCATCGCCCGTCGTACCCTCCTCAGGAGTAATTCTCCCGAGTTAATAGGACATACTTGGCCTCGGCAGTGCAGCTACCTTACGGTTTACGCACGATTTACAATGACGATGTTCAGCCGACGATCACCACGTGCCGTCGTCGCTAGTCCTCGGACAGTAGGATCCAAATCCTCGTGCTGACGTCACGCCGGACAGGGGCTCCCGCCCGGCAGGACGACTTCGACCTGCCCGTTTTTCGCGATGCCCTCGCGCACCGGCCACACGGTCTTCGCCGTGAACGTCAGACCGTTGAGGAACGGGAAGAAGGAGAACAGCGGCCGATAGGACAGCCGTGTCTCAGCCATGACGAAGCGGTCTCCTTTGGACGCCGTTCCCGCCGGCGGAGGACCGATATCGGAGCCGACGGCGCGGGCCTGGTCTCCCTGCTGGACACTGGAGCAGACCCTGGCCACGAAGTCGTTCCCGGCCTGATAGACCCCGCCCGCCGTCAGCACGATGCCGATGCCGGCCAAGCTGTAGGGGGACGCCACGACCTGAGCGGCCGAGAACACGTCGTTGATGTCACTGTAATCGCTCTTGGAGGCGAGGTCGGCCATCGTGATCGTGGCCTGGGCGAGACGATTGTTGGTGGCGATGGCCCGCGGGATCTCGATCGTGGCCACGAACAGGAGCAGGAGGACGGGGGCGATGAAAGCGAACTCGACGGCGCTCGCCCCGCCCTGAGCCCGGCCGAAGCGGACGAGAGTCCGCGTGAGCGGATGCTCCGCCGCGACGGCGCGCCCTCGCGCCGGGAAGGGCCGGCGCAGCCTCATGGACACGACCCTTCCGCATAGCTTTCCGCCCGGAAGACCGCCGTCGACATGAGGAGCTGCCTGCCGCCGGGCATCCGCTGGCCGGTGTAATCGAGAAATCGGAACGGCCGCAGCATCGGCACGGCCGCGCGCAGAACGTGGACAGCCCCGCCCACCGGACAGTCGAACTGGCTGCCGAATCCGGCGGCCCAGTCGCCGCGGCCGGCATCGTAGGCCGGTGAGATCTGCTTGATGGCGAAGGTGGCGGAGCGCACGAGATCGAACCGCATCTCGTCGCATTGATAGAATCGAAGGCCCGAACCGCAGAGGAGGCCGCGCAGCTGCTGCGCGACATCGGTGCCGCCCGCATCTTCCTGAAAGGCCCCCGTGCGGACGAGGCGCGCCGCCCGCTGTACCGAGACGTCGAGCTGGTGCTGGGCGAATGCGAGGATCGAGGCCTCCATGATCACCAGCACAAGGACGAAAAGCGGCAGGATGACGAGTGAAAGCTCGACCGCGGCGACGCCGTCGACGTTACGGGCGAACCGAGACCTCAGAACACCTGATGCTGAGAAGCGCCGGAAATGCTGGAGGAGCCGAGAGGCTTTCAAGGGTTTGGTCTTCGTCGATGCCGCTTCCCCGCGGTCTCAGCACCGCTGGGGTTCTTCCCCGATACGAGACGTGCTCGCTCGAGCAGTTAAGGCCACGCGCCTTTATGCTCCGTGAATCCAATCGGGAAGACTGTGCCGTCCGGCGATCTCAAGCGCCCGCTGCGGATTTTGCGAGGGTGTTCGGCTCATCAACTGGTTGTGAACGCCCGCCCGCGAATGATCGATTTTGGCGAGACCGGCAACCCCGCGCCGTCATCTGCCGGCAACGCTCCATCGACCGCGCGTTGACTTGCGACGATGGTGATCAATCGCGCCGCATTTGACGATGTCGACGATCCGGGCGGCCCGGACAATCCGCGGGGCGCGTCGATGGACCCGGGGATCGCGCGCGGGCGGGGGACGTCGCGGCGAGCCAAGGGAGTGTCGCTGCCATGGCAGCGGGCTGAACAGCGAGCCGCGATAGTCCTGAGGCCCAGATACGGCTCGGGAGGTCCCCATGCTCGATGTGACGCCCACCCCGCTTCAGCGCCTGCTGCGCGAGCGTCGCCCCGGCTACACCCTCGCCGCTCCGTTCTATCTCAGCCCCGAGGTGTTCGAGGCCGACATGGAGATCATCTTCGGGCGGCACTGGATCTATGTCGGCGTCGAGCCCGACGTGCCGGAGGCCGGCGACGTGATGGTCGTCGAGATCGGCAAGACCTCGGTCGCGATCGTGCGCGACGACGACAACGCGATCCGCGCCTTCCACAATGTCTGCCGCCACCGCGGCGCCCGGCTCGTCCACGACGAGAAGTCCACGGTCGGCAATCTCGTCTGCCGCTACCATTCCTGGACCTACGACCTCACCGGCAACCTGATCCACGCCGAGCATATGGGTCCGGACTTCAGACGAAGCTGCCACGGCCTCAAGCCCGTGCACATCCGCTCGCTCGCGGGTCTGCTGTTCATCTGCCTCGCCGACCAGCCCCCGGCCGATTTCGACGAGATGGCCGCGAAGCTCGGGTCGTATATCGAGCCGCACAACGTGCGCGAGACCAAGGTCGCCTTCCAGAAGGACATCATCGAGCCCGGCAACTGGAAGCTGACGATGGAGAACAACCGCGAGTGCTACCATTGCGGGGCCAACCATCCCGAATTGACCGTGCCGCTCTTCGCCTACGGTTTCGGCTTCGCCCCCGAGGAGATGGACGAGCACGACCGGGCCCAGGCCGAGCGCTACGGCTGCCTGCTCAAGACCCGCCACGGCGAGTGGGAGGCGGAAGGGCTGCCCTCGAAGGAGATCGACGAGCTCGACACCATGATCAGCGGCTTCCGCACCGAGCGGCTGCCGCTCGACGGCGAGGGCGAGTCCCACACCCTCGACACAAAGGCCGCCTGCAGGAAGCTGCTCGGCAACTTCACCAACGCCAAGCTCGGCGGCCTCTCGGTCTGGACGCAGCCGAATTCCTGGCACCACTTCCTCGGTGACCACATCGTCACCTTCTCGGTGCTGCCGCTCGATGCCGAGCGCTCGCTCCTGCGCACCAAGTGGCTCGTGCACAAGGACGCGGTCGAGGGCGTCGATTACGATCTGGCCAACCTCACCGGCGTCTGGGAGGCCACCAACGATCAGGACAGCGAGCTCGTCGGCATCTGCCAGCAGGGCGTGGCGAGCCCGGCCTACGAGCCCGGCCCCTACTCGCCGCACACCGAGATGCTCGTGGAGAAGTTCTGCAACTGGTATGTCGGCCGCATGGCCGCGCATCTGGGGCGCTGAGCCATGGCCCCGGCCTCCTCCGAACCGGCCGCCGCGCGGCTCGCGGCCTCCGCGCCCTGGGATGCGGAGGCCGACGACCGACTGGTCTGCCTCGCCGTGCGCGACGAGACGCACGACGTGAAGACCTTCGTGCTGGCGCCGCGTGAGCCGCGGCTGTTCGCCTACGCCCCGGGCCAGTTCCTGACCTTCTCGTTCGAGATCGGCGGCGAGACCCTCCACCGCTGCTACACGGTCTCCTCGGCACCGACCCGGCCGCACGCGGTCTCGTTCACGGTCAAGCGCGTGCCCGGCGGCCCGGTCTCGAACTGGCTGCACGACAATCTGAGGCCCGGCGACACCGTCCGCGCGCTCGGGCCGATGGGCGAGTTCTCCTGCTTCACCCATCCGGCCAAAAAATACCTGCTCCTGTCCGGCGGCAGCGGCGTCACGCCGATGATGTCGATGGCGCGCACGTTTCACGATTTGGCCGAGCCCCGCGACGTGGCCTTCGTCCACTCCGCCCGCTCGCCCGCCGACATCGTGTTCCGCCAAGAACTCGAGACGATGGCGCGGCTCGACAAGGGCTTTGGCTTCCACGCGGTCTGCGAGGCCGATTCCGCCGGCGATACCTGGACGGGGCCGAAGGGCCGGCTCTCGCTCGACATCCTGCGCCAAGTGGTGCCGGACTTCCCCGACCGGGAAATCTTCGTCTGCGGCCCCAAGCCCTACATGGACGCTGTGCGAGCGATGCTGAACGATGCCGGCTTCGACATGGCCCGGCACCATCAGGAGAGCTTCGACTTCGGCGAGCTGTCGCAGCCTGAGCAGGCGGCGGCGGAGGAAGCCGAGAAGGAACTCGATGCCGAGGCCGCGCCCGCGGGCGGCGTGCGCACCTTCCGGGTCGAGTTCGCCAAGACCCGGCGCGTGCTCGAATGCCCCGAGAACGAGACCGTGCTCGACGCCGCCCGCAAGGCCGGCATCCGGCTGCCCTCGTCCTGCGCCAAGGGCCTGTGCGGCACCTGCAAGTCGAAGCTCACCAAGGGCACCGTCGCGATGACCCATGCGGGCGGCATCCGCCAGCGCGAGATCGAT
Organism: Methylorubrum populi; assembly: GCF_002355515.1. NCBI lineage: Bacteria > Pseudomonadati > Pseudomonadota > Alphaproteobacteria > Hyphomicrobiales > Methylobacteriaceae > Methylorubrum > Methylorubrum populi. The sequence continues at coordinate 4,064,813 of NZ_AP014809.1, forward strand.
GCCGGTATGGCGCTGCTCTGCTGCTCCAAGCCGACGAGCGACCTCGTCGTCGAGCGCTAGGCTTCTGTTTTTGCATCATCTTTTTCCGAAAGCCGCAAACCACCTTTCGGGATGATGCTCTAGAGCGCGCCGACGGCGCGTCCGAACCCAAAGACTCGCTCCAAAAAACCTTCGGGAGTCGTCCCGTGATCGCCAATGCCGACGCGCTCTTGAAGCCGCTGACCATCAAGGGCCTCACCATCCGCAACCGGGTGATGTCCACGAGCCACGCCCCCGGCTACGGCCGGGACGGCAAGCCGCAGGAGCGCTACCAGCTCTACCACGCCGAAAAGGCCAAGGGCGGCATCGGGCTCACCATGTTCGGCGGTTCCTCCTCGGTCGCCGTCGACAGCCCGGCCGCGCCCTGGAACCAGATCTCGGTCGCCGACGACTCGGTGATTCCGTTCTTCCAGCGATTCTCCGACCGGGTGCACGCCCACGGCGGCAAGCTGATGATCCAGCTCACCCATATGGGCCGGCGCACCAAGTGGGACACCGAGCACTGGCTCCCCACCGTCTCGCCCTCGCCCCGGCGCGAGCCCGCCTCCCGCACCATCCCGAAGGAGATGGAGGCGGAGGACATTGCCCGCATCGTCAAGAGCTTTGCGCAAGCCGCGCGCCGCTGCCGCGAGGGCGGGCTCGACGGCTGCGAGGTCTCGGCCGCCCACGGCCACCTGATCGACCAGTTCTGGTCGCCGTCCGTCAACCAGCGCACCGACAAGTACGGCGGCAGCCTGGAGAACCGGATGCGCTTCGGCATCGAGGTGCTGGAGGCGATGCGCGCGGAAGCGGGCGACGACTACGTCATCGGCATCCGGATGTCCGGCGACGAGATGATCGCCGACGGCCTCAGCCAGGAGGATTGCCTGACGATCGCCGCCGAATACGCCAAGCGTGGACTGGTGGACTTCCTCAACATCCTCGGCGGCCAGGCGCGCGACCACATCGCCCACGCGATCTCGCTGCCGAACATGTCCTTCCCCGTGGCGCCGTTCCTGTTCCTGCCGAGCGCGATCAAGCGCGAGGTCGACGTGCCGGTCTTCCACGCCCAGCGCATCACCGATCTCGCCACCGCCGCCCGCGCCGTCGCGGAAGGCCATGTCGACATGGTGGCGATGACCCGCGCCCACATCGCCGACCCACATCTGGTCAGGAAGCTCTCCGAGGGCCGGGCCGACGACATCCGGCAATGCGTCGGCGCGGGCTACTGCATCGACCGGATCTATGTCGGCGGCGACGCGCTCTGCATCCAGAACGCCGCCACCGGCCGCGAGGCGAGCATGCCCCACGAGATCCGTAAGGCGGATGTGCGCCGCCGCGTGGTGGTGATCGGCGCTGGCCCCGGCGGGCTGGAGGCGGCCCGCGTCTGCGCCGAGCGCGGCCACGCGGTGGTGCTGTTCGAGAAGAGCGCGGTTGCCGGCGGCCAGATCGGCATCGCGGCCAAGGCCGGCTGGCGCGAGGCGATGTCGGGCATCACCCGCTGGCTGGTGGCCCAGGTGACCAAGCTCGGCGTTGAACTGCGCCTCAACACCGAGGCGACGGAAGAGGCGGTGCTGGCGGAAAAGCCCGACGTGGTCATCGTCGCCACCGGCGGCACCCCGTTCCGCGGCCACGCCAAGGGCGCCGCGCAGCACGCGGTGACCACCGCCGAGGTGCTGACCGGCGCCGTCGAGCCCACCGGCTCGGTCCTGCTCTACGACGAGATGGGTCAGCACAACGCGGCCTCGGTGGCCGAGCAACTGGCCAAGCGCGGCTGCCTCGTCGAGATCGCCACCCACGACCGCATGGTGGCAGAGGAGGTCGGCACCACGAACCAGCCGATCCATCTGCGCGAATTGTACAAGCTCGGCGTGGTGATGACGCCGAACATGGAGCTGATCGAGATCTATCCGGAGGGCAACCGGCTGGTGGCGGCGCTTCGCAACACCATGACCGATGCCGAGGAGGAGCGGGTCGTCGACCGCGTGGTGGTCGATCACGGCACGCTGCCGGTGGATGCGCTCTACCACGGCTTGAAGGGGCCTTCCGTCAACCAGGGCCAGACCGATCAGGACGCGGTCCTGCGCGGCGAGCCGCAGCCCTACGACCTGTCGAAGGGCTACGCCCTCTACCGCATCGGCGATGCGGTCTCGGGCCGCAACATCCACGCGGCGATCTACGACGCCCTGCGGTTGTGCAAGGATCTTTGATCCGGCCGCAGCGGGATCCCCCCTCTCCCCGCACGCGGGGAGAGGCCGGCCTGCACCTTGTCGTGCAGGCCGGAAGCGGAGGCGAAGCCGAAGCGGCGGTGAGGGGGCGTCCCAGGATGAGCCTCCTCCGGATAGGCCCCCTCACCCTCGGCTGCCGCCTCGTCGCGCCGACGACAGGGTCGTCGCGACCCTCTCCCCGCGTGCGGGGAGAGGGGATGCACGGTCCGCGTAAGCCTCGTCCGGAACTGTCGCCCAGCCCTTAGGCCCACCGTCATGACCAGCGTCGCCCCCCTGACCACGGTGTTTCCCGGCCTCGTCTGGCTGATGGCGGCGCTCGCCCTGGTTCAGGTCTCGCGCCGGGCCGCGCTCTGGCGCGTCGGCGCGTCGGCGCCGGTGGCGTGGCTCGACGGGCTCGCCAAACTGCCCCAGCGCTACCTCGTCGATGTCCACCACGTCGTGGCCCGCGATCCTTACGCCTCGCGCATGCACGCGGTCGTGGCCGGCGGCCTGCTCGCGGCCTCGATCCTGACGGCGCTCGCGATCCTGCCGCCGATCGCCAACTTCCGGCCCTACTGGTTCCTCGTGGCTTTAGCCTTCGGCGTGACGGCGGTGGGCTCCCTGCTCGTCGGCGCGCGGCGCTATCCATTGAGACAGAAGCGCCTTTCCGCCGGGCGCTTCCAGATCCTGCCGTTCCTCCTCGTCGCCTACGCCGTCGGCGGCACGCTGACCGCGCTGCTGCTGGCCTTCGGCGGCGGCGGCCTGTTCGGCTCCCTCGCCCTGGCGCTGGCGGCGGCGGGCGGCCTCGGCCTGGCCTTCGAGGTGCGCCACGGGCCGATGCGCCACGCGGCGGCCGGCGCGCTTCACCTCGTCGCCCATCCCCGGCCCGGCCGGTTCGAGGGCCGGCCCGACACCGCGCTCCAGCCCCTCGACCTCGACGCGCCCCGGCTCGGCTCGGAGATGCCCGCCGACTTCACCTGGAACCGACTGCTCTCCTACGACGCCTGCGTGTCTTGCGGGCGCTGCGAGATCGCCTGCCCGGCCTTCGCCGCCGGCCAGCCGCTGAACCCGAAGAAGCTGATTCAGGATCTCGTCGCCGGCCTCTCCCCGGCCGAGCCGGCCTATGCCGGCAACCCCTATCCCGGCGGCCGGGCGGGGCAAGGCGAGCGCGGGGCGCTGGCCCGGCTGATCGGGCCGGACGCGCGCATCCACCCGGACACTTTGTGGTCCTGCACCACCTGCCGCGCCTGCGTCGAGGAATGCCCGATGATGATCGAGCATGTCGACGCCGTGGTGAGCTTGCGCCGTCACCAGACCCTGGAGCAGGGGGCGCTGCCCGAGAAGGCGGTTGGGCCGGTCACCGAACTGCGCCAGGCCGGCGACCCCGGCGGCCGGCCGCTGGCCTCCCGCACCGATTTCGCCGCCGGCGTCGCGCTGCCGCGCATCGCCGATCGTGGGCAGGCCGAGATCCTGCTCTGGCTCGGCGAGGGCGCCTACGATCTGCGCTACGGCCGCTCGCTCCGGGCCCTGGTGCGGCTGCTGCGCGAGGCGAAGGTCGATTTCGCGGTGCTCGGCCCGGAGGAGCGCGACACCGGCGACCTCGCCCGGCGGCTCGGCGACGAGGCAACCTTCCAGGCGCTGGCGCGGGAGAACATCGCGACGCTCGCGAAATACCGGTTCGAGCGGATCGTCACCGCCGACCCGCACGCGCTGCATGCGCTCCGCAACGAGTACCCGGCGCTCGGCGGCCGTTACACGGTCGTGCACCACACCGCCTTCCTGCTGGAGCTGATCCGGGCGGGCAAGCTCAACCCCGGCCGCCTGCCGGACCTCTCGGTGACCTATCACGACCCCTGCTACCTCGCCCGCTACAATGGGGAGACCGAGGCGCCCCGCGCCGTCCTCGACGCGATCGGCGTCGCCCGCAGCGAGATGACCCGCTCCGGGCGCCGGGCGATGTGCTGCGGCGGCGGCGGCGGCGCGCCGGTGAGCGACGTGCCGGGCGAGCGCCGCATCCCCGACCTCCGCATGGCCCAGGCCGACGAGACCGGCGCCGGGATCGTGGCGGTGGCCTGCCCCTCCTGCACGGCGATGCTGGAGGGCGTGACCGACCGCAAGGCGGAGATCCGCGACGTGGCCGAACTCCTGCTCCAGGCGGTGGAGGCGGGCCGATGAGCCGCCCCCGCCGCGACCCGCGGGCCGAGCGGGCGGCCGCCTTCCTCGCCGGCGAGGGCCCCCGTCCCCGCTACGACCGCACGCGCCGGGCGACCGGTTCCGGCCGGCCGCGCCGCGATCCGCGGGCCGAGCGCGCGGCGCAGCGCGTCGGCGCCGGGGTCCGGCTGCGCTACGACCTCAGCCAGATCGGCCGCCCGGTCGGCGAGGCCGTCACCGCCGCACCCCGGTCCGCGCCCGTCGCCGAGGCGCCGAAGACCGTCGTCGTCGAGACGCCCGCCTTCCTTGTCGCGGTGGTGCCGGACGCGCCCGGCGGCCGCCTCTCGGGCCACGACCGGCAGGTGCTCGGCGCGGCCCGGGCGCTCGCCGGCCGCGAGGGCGCCGTCGCGGTCATCGTGGAAGGCGCCTGCGAGGGACTCGGCGCGGCGGGCACCGACCGGGTGCTCCGGCTCGAGCCCGCGGAGAGCTACGATCCGGCGGGCCGGGCCGCCAGGATCGAGACGGCGCTCGCGAGCCTGGGAGCGCGCCACGCCCTGTTCCCGGAATCCCTCGACGGCGGCGATCTCGCCCGGCGCATCGCGGTGAGCCTGGATGAGGCGCTTTTCACCCATGCCGAGGTGGTGACCGCGAAGGGGCTCGTCCGCCCGGCCCGGGGCCGCCGGGTCGAGCAGAGCCTCGCACCACCCCGCCTTGCCACCGTGGCGCCGGACGCGGTCGCCGACTATGCCGGCCCGCCGCGGGAGGCCCGCGCCGTCCCCTTCGAGGGGGTGACGCCGCCGGAAACGCCGAAAACCATCGTGTCGTCGACGCGCATCCCGGCCGACCCGGCGACGGTGCCGCTGTCGCTCGCCGAATTCGTGGTGTCGGCCGGCAACGGTCTGACCGATCTCGACACCTTCCGGCAGGTGGTGAGCGCGCTCCACGCGACGCCGGGCGCGAGCCGCGTGCTGTGCGATGCCGGCCTGATGCCGCGCCAGACCCAGGTCGGCGCCTCGGGCACGGTGCTCGCGGCGACCTGCTATTTCGCGCTGGGCATCTCCGGCGCGCCGCAGCACCTCCAGGGCGTCGCCGGCTGCGAGCACGTGGTGGCGGTCAACACCGATCTGCACGCGGCGATGATCGAGCGGGCGGGGCTGGCCGTGGTGCAGGACGCGCAGGCGGTGATGCCGGCCCTGCTCCGGCTGCTCGCCGCGGAAGCGGGTCGGGAGGCCGGGGGAACGTCATGAAGATCGCGGTCCTTCTCTCCGCCGGGCTTCATCCCGTCTCCGGAGCGCCGGTGCTGCCGCGGATCGAGGCGCAGGCGATCCGAATGGCCGCCGGCCTCGGCGACGTCTCCGAAGTCTTCGGCCTGCATGCCGGGCCGGACGCCGCCGCAATCGCCGAGGCGCTGGGCCAGGGCCTCGAGCGCATCGAGCACATCGCCGTCGCGGCCGGCGACGATCCGGTGCCGGCGCTCGCCGCGCGGCTCGCGGCGTGCGCCCCCGACATCGTCCTGGCCGGGCGGCGCAGCCAGGGCGGCGAGGAGAGCGGCCTCGTGCCCTACGCCCTGGCCCGCGCCCTCGCGCGCCCCCTGGTGTCCGACGTGGTCGCGGCGGCGCGCGAGGTCGACGGCGCCCTGCGCTTGGACCAGAGCCTCGGCCGCGGCGCCCTGCGCCGTGTGTTGATGCAAGGGCCGGTCGTCGTCACCTGCCACCCGGACGCCCCCGCCCCGCTTGCCTATGCCTACGGCCGGGCCCGCCGCGGCCGAGTCGCGGCATTTGCGGTCGCGCCGGCCGCGATCCCGGGGCCCGTCCTCGCGGTGGAGGAGCGGCCCTATCGCCGCCGGCCCAAGATCGTGAAGGGCGCGCCCGCGGGCGGCTCGGCGGCGGAGCGGCTGAGGGCGGCCACCGGCGAGTCCGGTGCGGCCGCGAGCGGCCGGCTCCTGATCCAGCCCGATCCCGAGGACGCGGCGCGCGAGATCCTGGCCTATCTCCGGCAGATCGGCGTCCTCGCCGCGCCGGCGGCACCGAAGACCTGAGCCAAGCGGAACAACACTCCATGCCCCTGAGCCCGGACGACCTCCTGACCCGCCTGCGCGAGCGCGGCATCGCCTACAAGCTCTATGAGCATCCGCCGGTCCTTACCGTCGAGGCGATGATGGCGGTCTGCGGCGACATCGCCGGCGCGCACACCAAGAACCTGTTCCTGCGCGACGGGAAGAAGACCTACTTCCTCGTCACCCTCCAGCACGACGCCCAGGTCGATCTGAAGGCGTTCCGTGCGGTGCTCGGCGCGCGGGGCGGCCTCTCCTTCGCGAGCCCCGAGGCGCTGCGGGAGATTCTCGGTGTCGAGAGCGGGGCGGTGTCGCCGCTCGCCGCGCTCAACGCCGCGCCGGGCAGCGTGCGGGTGTTCATCCAGGACAGCCTGCTGGACGCGACGCGGGTCAACATCCACCCGCTCGTCAGCACGCGTACCCTCTCCCTCGTCCCGGCGGATCTCGTGGAGGTTCTGCGAGCGGAAGGGCACGAGCCCGCGGCCGTGGCCCTGCCGGAGAGCGCGGCAGCCTGAGCGGTCTCGGAGCCTGTTTGAGGGCGATGGCCTATCTGCGCCCTGCGCCCTCGTCCTGAGGTGCCGGAGCGAAGCGGAGGTCTCGAAGGAGGGCTCCAGAAAGCGCCGCGATCCCTGAAAGCCTCCTTCGAGGCTCGCTGACGCGAGCACCTCAGGATGAGGTCGCGGATGGGATCGCGTAGAAGTGCCTCACCGAATGACCGGTCGCGCCGCGGGCATCTCGCGAGAGGCGTCCGATCGGTCAGGCCGAGCCGGCGCTCAGGCGCGCTGAAGCGCCATCGGCAAGGCGAAGGTCATGAACAGCGGCTCGCCGGCCTTCGCGTCGAGCGGCGCCGGCTCGAGGCGCGAGCGCCGACCCGGCAGCGCGGCGCGGGTCAAGCCGATATCGGCCAGAGCCGCATCGCTGAGGTTCGCCAAAACTTCTTCCTCCGCCCGGGCGCGGAGCCGGGCGCGAACACTTTCGAAAACCTTGCCGAACATGAGATGAGCCTCGATCGTGCCGCCGCTGATCAAGACGAGGGCGGCCCGCTTCGGCACTCCTATGACCCGTCTTCAGTTCTCGGAGGAGCGCGGATGCTTGGGATCAGCTCTGCTCGATGTGCATGCATTGCGCATGAAAGTCCATCTTTTAGCAGCTTGCTCGCCTATTATGCATGAACTCTCCGCTCGGTAGATCGTCAGCCGGCAGCGGCGCCGGAGAGAATCCGCCCCCGCGACACGAAAAACCCCTCTCCCGGGGTCGGAAGAGGGGGTGCGGGATCGGTCACGGCCGAATTGATCGGGGACGGCCCGGCCATGGCCGATCGGTCGCTTCGCGGGGTGAAAACCCGAGCGTGTCCTCAGCAGGCGGCGACGTTGACGGCGAGCCCGCCGAGCGAGGTTTCCTTGTACTTGGCCTGCATGTCGTGGCCGGTCTGGCGCATGGTCTCGATCACCTCATCGAGGCTCACCCGGTGCTGGCCGTCGCCGCGGAGCGAGAGCGAGGCCGCCACCACCGCCTTGTTGGCGCCGAAGGCGTTGCGCTCGATGCAGGGCACCTGGACGAGGCCGGCGATCGGGTCGCAGGTCATGCCGAGATGGTGCTCCATGGCGATCTCGGCGGCGTTCTCGATCTGGAAGGCGGAGCCGCCGAGCGCCGCGGTCAGACCTGCCGCCGCCATCGCCGCCGCCGAGCCGACCTCGCCCTGGCAACCGACCTCCGCCCCCGAGATCGAGGCGCGGGCCTTGATCAGGCCGCCGATGGCGGCGGCGGTGAGCAGGAAGTCGCGCCCGCGCTCGTCGTTCCAGTCGGGGCAGAAGTCGCGGGTGTAGCGCAAAACCGCGGGGACGATGCCGGCCGCGCCGTTGGTCGGCGCCGTCACCACCCGGCCGCCCGACGCGTTCTCCTCGTTGACGGCGAGCGCGTAGAGGCTGATCCAGTCCATGATCTCGTGGGCCGGACGGCTGTTGGCGAGTTTCGTCGCCTCCAGCGACTCGTAGAGACGCTTGGCACGCCGCCGCACCCGCAGGCCGCCGGGCAACTCGCCGTCCATGCGCAGGCCGCGCTCGATACAGGCGAACATTGCGTCGCGGATCGCGTCGAGGCCGGCATCGATCTCATCGCGCGGGCGCAGGGTCAGTTCGTTGGCGAGCTGGATCTGCGGGATCGTCAGCCCGGTGCGCAGGGTCAGGTCGAGGAGTTCGCGCCCGCTGCCGAAGGCGAGCGGCGGCGGCTCCGCTCCCGCATCCCCGGCCGAGGCGGCCTCGGCTTCCGCGGCGGTGACGACGAAGCCGCCGCCGACCGAGTAGAAGATCTGGTCTTCAAGGAGCGCGTCCGCGGCATCGTAGGCGCGAAAGCGCATGCCGTTGGTGTGCAGCGGCAGGATGTCCTTGAAGTTGAAGACGAGATCGCGCTCAGGCTCGAAATGGACGCCCGTAATGCCGAGATCGCCGGTCTGGCGCAGGGCCTCGGAGAGCGATGTGGTGAGATCCGGATCGATGGTGGCGGGCGCGTGGCCCAGGAGCCCGAGCAGGATCGCCACGTCGGTGCTATGGCCGCGGCCGGTCCAGGCCAGCGAGCCGTAGATCTCGGCGCTGATCCGGGCGGCGCCGCCGCGGGCCAGCACGGTCTCGCGGAACCGGCGGGCGGCGACCATCGGCCCGACGGTGTGGGAACTCGACGGACCGATCCCGATCTTGAACAGATCGAAGGTGCTGATCATCGGGTCCGTTGCTCTCCAGAAAGGCGCCTCGCCCGCGAGCGGATGCAAGCTCAGGGGAAGACGCGCGTCACGACGGGGGCGGGATTTCGCGCGGGGCTATCGGCGAGGAGATGGTCTCGCCGTCAGCGTGTATCAATCCCGTATCAATCCCGTATCACGGCGCGGCGGAGCCTTCGGCCCCGAACACGGCCTCATTGAGGAAGCCGTGGACGTAGGTCGAGAACGAGCGCCAGCACTCGACGCGGTAGAGCGGCGCGGCGCTCGCGCGGATCAGCACGATCTCGGCCTTGCCGAGCAGGGTGCGGGTGGCGCTGCCCGGCGGGAAGGCGGCCTCGGACAGGTCGAGCGGGCAGCCGGCATTGAGCACCGCCGCCGCCTGCCGGCCCGAGACGTCGATGCCGACATTGCGGTGGGAGACGTCGACCAGGGAATGCGGCCGCCCGGCGAGCGCGTCGCCGATCCGCCCCTGCAGCAGGTCGGCATCGGCTTCCGAGCCGCCGACGAGCCACTCGTCGGGTCCGAGGCGGGCGATCCAGACCTCGCCGTCGCTGCCGACGGTGTTGATCGGCGCACCGAGCGCGATCCCGGCCACCTTCGGAGCGGTGCCGGCGGCGAGGCGCACCCTCAGGGAGAAGCGCGTCTCGGCGCCGGCGGGCCGGACCGAGACGCCCGAACCGGTGGCGGCGGGGCGGGCGACGGCGCCGAGCGGCAGGGCGCGGGCGGCGCGGTAGCGGGTCTCAAGCATTGATGCGCTCCCCCTTGACGTCGAAGAAGACCGGTTCGCAGACGGTGACGCGGGTGAAGCCGTCCGGCGTGGTGACGTGGAGGTGGCCGTTCATCCGCTCGCGGCCGCCCTCGACCAGGGCGAGCGCGATGGAGCGGCCGCAATTGGCGCTCCAGTAGCTCGACGTGACGTGGCCGAGCATGCGCATCGGGATCGGCTGGTTCGGGTCGGTGACGATCTGCGCGCCCTCGTCGAGGACGAGCCCCGGATCGTCGGTCACGAGCCCGACGAGCTGCTTGCGGCCCGAGGCCACCACGTCGGGGCGCGCCAGGGAGCGCTTGCCGACGAAGTCGCCCTTGGCCTTCGGGATCATCCCGGCCATGCCGACATCGTCCGGGGTCACCGTGCCGTCAGTCTCCTGGCCGACGATGATGTAGCCCTTCTCGGCGCGCAGGACGTGCATCGTCTCGGTGCCGTAGGGCGTGATGCCGTGGGTCCGGCCCGCCTCGAACACCGCCTCCCAGACCGCGCGGGCATGGTCGGCGGGCACGTTGATCTCGAAGCCGAGTTCGCCGGTGAACGAGACCCGGAACAGCCGGGTCGGCACGCCGCAGATCGTGCCCGAGCGCATCGCCATGTGCGGGAAGGCCTCCGGCGAAAGGTCGATGCCGTCGACCAGCGGGGCGATCACGTCGCGCGCCTTCGGGCCCTGGAGCGCGATCACCGCCCATTGCTCGGTGGTCGAGGTCAGGAAGACCTCGAGCTCCGGCCACTCGGTCTGGAGATAGTCCTCCATGTGGGCCAGCACCCGTGCGGCGCCGCCGGTCGTCGTGGTGACGTGGAAGCATTCATCCGAGACGCGGGCGACGACGCCGTCGTCGAGGATGTAGCCGTCCTCCTTCAGCATCAGCCCGTAGCGGCAGCGCCCGGGGGCGAGCTTGGTCCAGGGGTTGATGTAGAGGCGGTTCATGAACTCGGCCGCGTCCCGGCCGACGATCTCGATCTTGCCCAGCGTCGAGGCGTCGAAGATGCCGACCCCCTCGCGCACCGCCTTGCACTCGCGGGCGACCGCCGCGTGAAGGTCCTCGCCGGCCTTTGGGAAGTACCAGGCGCGCCGCCACAGGGCGACGTTCTCGAACAGGGCGCCGTGGGCCTCGGCCCATTCGTGGATCGGCGTGGTGCGGATCGGATCGAATAGGGCATGGCGGGCGGGCCCCACCAGCGCGCCGAAGGTCACCGGGGTGTAGGGCGGGCGGAAGGTGGTGGTGCCGACTGCCGGCAGGGCCTTGTCGAGCTGCCCGGCGACGATGCCGAGCGCGTTCATGTTCGAGGTCTTGCCCTGGTCGGTCGCCATGCCGGTCGTGGTGTAGCGCTTGACGTGCTCGATCGACTGGAAGCCCTCGCGGACCGCGAGCTTGATGTCCTTGGCGGTGACGTCGTTCTGGTAGTCGACGAAGGCGCGCACCTTGGTCGGGTTCGCATCGGTCGGCATGATCCGCACCGGCTGGAAGCCGGTCAGCGTCGGCGTCGCCCGGACCTCCTGCCGCTCGTCGGAGCCCGCGGCGGCGGCGCCGGCGGCGAAACCTTCGTTGACGCAGGCGGCGAGATCGTAGGTGCCGCGGGCCGCGCCGGCCGAGCGCTCTCCTTGAGCCGAGATGTTCGGCACGAAGGCATCGATGGCGTCGTCGTAGCGCAGCTTGCCGCGCGACTGCGAGAACAGGTGGACGGCGGGCGTCCAGCCGCCGGACATGCCGACGCAGTCGCAAGCGAGAAGGCGACGGCCGCCGCACCGGCCGTCGCTCCCGACAGGCGCCACAATGAGACCCGTGACGCGCTTCCGGCCCTTCGATCCGACCACGGTGTGGCCGGTCAACACCTCGGCCCCGGCCCCGCGCAGCTGCGCCAGCTCCGGACCGCAATCCGCTTCCAGGCGCAGATCGACGAGGGTGACGTCGAGGCCCGCCGCGCGCGCATCGAGCGCGGCCCGGTAGGCGGAGGCGCCGCTGGTGGCGAAGACGAGCCGGCGGCCCGGCGCCACGCCGTAGCGGTTGAGGAACACCCGCACGCTCTCGGCGAGCAGGATGCCCGGCCGGTCGTTGTCGGCGAAGACGAGCGGGCGCTCGTGCGAGCCGCCGGCGAGCACCACCTGCTCGGCGCGCACCTGCCACAGGCGCTCGCGGGGCGCCTGGCCCGCGGCGGAGGTGAGGTGGTCGGTGACGCGCTCGGTCATCGCCACGTGGTTGTGGTTGTAATAGCCGAAGGCGGTGGTGCGGGGCAGCAGGATGACGTTCTCGCGGCCATCGAGGTCGGCCAGCGTCTCGGCGAGCCAGGCCGCCGCCGGGCGGCCGTCGATCTGCGAGGTGGTGTCGTGCAGGAGCGAGCCGCCGGGCTCCGCGCCCTCGTCGGCGAGGATGACCCGCTTGCCGGTGCGCGCGGCGGCAAGCGCCGCGGCGAGCCCCGCCGGGCCGGCGCCGACGATCAGCACGTCGCAATGGGCGTGGCGGTTGGCGTAGCGGTCGGGATCGGCCACCGTCGGCGCCTTGCCGAGACCGGCGGCGGCACGGATGAAGGGCTCGTAGACCCGGTCCCAGAACCTCCGCGGCCACATGAAGGTCTTGTAGTAGAAGCCCGCGACGAAGACCGGCGACAACAGGTCGTTGACCGCGCCGACATCGAAGTCGAGCGAGGGCCAGTGGTTCTGCGAGGTCGTGCGCAGGCCCGAGCGTGCCTCGACCACGGAGGCGCGGTTGTTCGGATCGACCCGGCCGGGGCCGCGATCGACCGAGAGCAGCGCGCTCGGCTCGTCGGGGCCGTGGCTCAGGATGCCGCGGGGGCGGTGGTACTTGAACGAGCGCCCGACGAGGTGGATGCCGTTGGCGATGAGCGCCGAGGCGACGGTGTCGCCGGCAAATCCGTGGACCGGCTTGCCGTTGAACGCGAAGACGATGGGGCGGGTGCGGTCGATGCGTCCGCCGCGGGACAATCTGAACGGCTGTGCCATCTCACGCCCTCGTCTCGCTCTGGGGGGATTGGGTGGGCTTCGCCCCCATCGGATAGGTCTCGATGAAGCGGTCGCTGATCGTGTCGCGGAGCGCATTGAACCAGCGGCCGCAGCCGTGGACGTGGCACCAGCGCTCGGCATGCACGCCCTTGGGGTTGGCGCGCACGAACAGGTGCTCGCTCCAGGCGCCGTCATCGACGGTCATCGGGTCGGCGGGCCGGGCGATATGGGCTTGGCCGCCGCACCGGAACTCGGTCTCGGGCCGTTTGCCGCAATGGGGGCAGGCGATCAGCAGCATGGTTCGGCCTCCGGGCGATCAGTGCGCGACGGCCGCGGCGGCGGCCTCGTCGATGAGGCGGCCGGTGCGGAACCGGTCGAGGGTGAAGGGCGCGTTGATCGCGTGCGGCGTGCCCGTCGCGAGCGTATGGGCGAAGACGTGGCCCGAGCCCGGGGTCGCCTTGAAGCCGCCGGTGCCCCAGCCGCAATTGACGAACAGGTTCTCGACCGGGGTCTTGCCGATGATCGGCGAGCGGTCGGGCGTCACGTCGACGATGCCGCCCCAGGAGCGCAGCATCCGCATCCGGGTGAATTGCGGAAAGAGCTCGCAGATCGCGTCGAGCGTGTGGGTGGTGATGTGGAGGCCGCCCTGCTGGCTGTAGGAGGTGTACTGGTCGGTGCCGGCGCCGATCACCAGTTCGCCCTTGTCGGATTGCGACAGGTAGGCGTGCACCGCGTTCGACATCACCACGCAGGGGAAGCACGGCTTGACCGGCTCGGAGACCAGCGCCTGGAGCGGGTAGCTCTCCAGCGGCATCGACACGCCGGCCATGGACATCAGGGTCGAGGTGTGGCCGGCGGCGACCACGCCGATCCGGCCGGCGCCGATGAAGCCGCGCGTGGTCTCGACGCCGACCGCCCTGCCGAAGGCGTCACGGCGGATGCCGGTGACCTCGCAGTTCTGGATGATGTCGACGCCGCGGTCGTCGGCGCCGCGGGCATAGCCCCAGGCCACCGCGTCGTGGCGGGCGGTGCCGGCCCGGCGCTGGAGCGCCCCGCCGAGCACCGGGTAGCGCAAGGAGCCCGAGATATCGAGCGGCGGACAGAACGCCTTGCACTCCTCCTTCGAGAGCCACTCGTTGTCGATGCCGTTGAGACGGTTGGCGTAGACGTGGCGCTTGAAGCTCTGGACGTCGTGGATGTTGTGCGCGAGCATCAACACGCCGCGCTGGGAGAACATGATGTTGTAGTTCAGCTCCTGGGACAGTCCCTCCCAGAGCTTGAGCGCGTGCTCGTACATCGCCGCGCTCTCGTCGTAGAGGTAGTTGGAGCGGATGATCGTGGTGTTGCGGCCGGTATTGCCGCCGCCGATCCAGCCCTTCTCCAGCACCGCCACGTTGGTGATGCCGTGCACCGTGGCGAGATAATAGGCGGTCGCCAGCCCATGGCCGCCGCCGCCGACGATGACGACGTCGTAACGGGGCTTGGGCTCGGGGGCGCGCCACTGGCGACCCCAGCCGGTATGGCCCCGCAGGGATTCGGAGAGCAGCGACGTGAGGGAGAAGCGGCGCATCGGTCGACCTCGCGGTGTTGACGGATCATGGTCCGCGCGCCGCGGCGGGGCTTGATCGGTGGCGACCGGGAGTTTGGGATTCCCGACTTCGATCGATGTCCCCGCATCTCCTCTCCGCCCGGCCCGCAGCCGGCTCGACAGCCGATGTTCGGCGAAAGACTTCGGCCTGCCATCCGCTCGATAGATTCGAGGTCACGTCGATCACGCGGCCGTGAGCGGGCGGTCGAACAAGAATTATTCTATTGCATACGCCAGACGATCGGAGATTAAGTTCCGGTGTGGGCGCCGCCTCGGCGGACGCGCCCCGTTCGATCGACGGCGCCGGTCACGGTCGGGGCGATCCTGAATCGCTCCCCAGCCGGCGCAAGGGTCGGCGCGGCACGTGAATTGCCCACCAAGCCGCGGCGCGAGGCCGACAAACGGTGGTCGGGATGGAAATGACGATAGCCGCCGGGGAGACGGGCCCGGCCAATGGGCTGACCGCGAACGAGGCGGTCGCGGGGAGAGCCCTCTCCGTCGGCTTCATGCTGGTCGACCGCTTCTCGATGATCGCCTTCTCCTCGGCGATCGAGCCCCTGCGGCTCGCCAACCGCGCGGTCGGACGCGACCTCTACCGTTTCTCGCTGTGGTCGGAGGACGGGAGCAAGTGCACCGCCTCGAACGGGATCGAGGTCAAGGTCGCGGGTCGCTTCTGCGACGCGCAGGATTTCGACATGATGGTCGTGTGCGGCGGCATCGACATCCAGAGGCCGGACCACCGCGCGCTGCATTCGGCCCTGCGCCGGTGCAGCGCCCGCGGGGCGGCGGTCGGGGCGGTCTGCACGGGCACCTACGTGCTGGCCAAGGCCGGTCTGCTCGACGGATACCGGGCGACGATCCATTGGGAGAACCTGCCGGGCCTCGTCTCCGAGCATGACGGGCTGGAGATCGGCTCGGAGCTGTTCGAGATCGACCGCAACCGCTTCACCTGCGCCGGCGGAACCGCGGCGGCCGACATGATGCTGTCGCTGATCATGCGCGACCACGGGCCGAGCGTGGCCTCGGAGGTCGCCGACCAGCTCATCCACCACCGCATCCGCGAATCCGGCGAGCGCCAGCGGATGGATCTGCGCATGCGCCTCGGCGTCTCGCATCCCAAGCTGCTGCGTGTGGTGGGGCTGATGGAGACGTCCCTCGCCGAGCCGCTCGGCAGCCAGGAACTCGCCGACGCGGTGCAGCTCTCGACCCGCCAACTCGAGCGGCTGTTCCTGAAGTATCTCGGCCGCTCGCCGGCCAAGCACTACCTGCGCATCCGCCTGGAACACGCCCGCACCCTGATCCGGCAGACGGCGATGCCGCTGCTCTCGGTGGCGTTCGAGTGCGGCTTCACCTCGGCCTCGCACTTCTCGAAGGCCTATCTCGACTGCTTCGGGCAGCCGCCGAGCGCGGAGCGGAAGATCGTGCAGGCGCAGGGCGCGCGCGCCTGAGCCTTTCGCGGCAGCGCGCGGCGTTCCCGGCGCCGCGATGATCTGAGAGCCGCAGCGATCAAAGGCGCCGCACCGGCCGCGAGGGCTGCCCCGGCGGCCCATCAAGAGCACCGGAAACGCGGCCCGGCCTTCGCCGCCGAGCCTGATGGCTGCGACCGCCTCCGAGCGTTGCCCGGTCCCTGCGACATCGCTCCCGGGACACGGCGTCCGTCACCGGGGGTTCTTCAGTCTGACGATGCCGCATCGGGAGACCCCCGGTGCCGCGATCTCGAGGGGCGTAGGGCTCGCCCCTCCGCTCGGCGATCCGGCGGCCGGCACGCGGCGGAGCCGCCGTCTTGCGAAGGACCGGACATCGTCAGTCTACGATCGGCGCCGGCGGGTCCGCCCCGGCGCTGTCGCGGTGACGGGCGCGGTGAGGTGCGAGGCAATGTCCATGATGAAGTCCGTGCCCGGACACTCGGTCTGGTCCGACATCGCCGTCGGCCTGCTCGCCGGATGGGTGGCGACGCAGGTGACGAACCTCGCACAAGGCCCCCTGAGGCGCGCGACCCCCGAACGCGTCGATCGGCATGAAGAGAAGGTTCGACCCGGCGCATCCTCGTCGCTGGTCGCGGCCCGGAAGCTTGCCGAGATTCTCGACGTCCCTCCCTCGCAGGAGCGGGATGCGCGGTGGGGCAAGGCGATCCACCTCGCCGTCGGCATGGGCTGGGGACCGGTCTACGGTCTGCTGCGCCGATACGGGGGGCTACGGCCGTTCAGCGCGGCGTTGGCCAGCGGGTCCGCGATGTCCCTGATCCTGGACGAGGCCCTGGTGCCGGCCCTCGGCCTCAGTGCCCCCTGCCACCACTATCCGACCTTCACCCGTCTCCGCGGCGTCGTCGCCCATCTCGTCTACGGGGCGGCGGCAGCGATGGCGGCCGAGGGGCTGGGCCGCTCGCTCGGCTGCCCGCCCGGGAGCCGGGCCCGGTCCCAGCCGGCCGGTCGAGGCCCCCGCCGGTGACGGGCGGGACCCGCCACGACCACCGCCATGCGGCCGAGATCTGCCGGGAGAATGGCTGGGGCGTCGGGACGCGGCTGATCGGCGATGCCGGTTTCGGGCCGACGGTGATCCGCATCACCGCGCTCGGCACGCGGGTCATGCTCGCGCGCATGATCAGTCACAACGGCGTCGCGGTCGGCCACAACGACGAGCATGCCTGGAGCCTCGCCACGCGCGACTGGTGCCGCATCGGCGGGTGACGGTCGGCCCGCTCGGGCATACGCTCCCCCGCGCAGGGTCAGGCCCGCGGGGGCAGGCCATCGCGATCGTCTCACGAGACGCCCGGGTCGGCGACCGTATCCGTCTCGCGTCGGCGGCGCAGCGGGCGCTGTCGCGGGATCGACCTAGAAATAGTAGCCGATATTCATGATGAAGCGCGACTTCCAGCGGTTCTCGCCGCCCTGGGCGAGGCCGTTGTTGAACTCGCCGGCGCCGACATAGGGGTCGTTCCGGCCGATGGCGGCCTCGGTGTAGATGATGAGGTTCGGGTCGGCGGTCAGGGTCCAGGCCCCGCCGAGGGTGAAGCGCTCGCTCGCCTTGAAGCTCGCCTTGTCCTTGTAGAAGGCGCTGTAGCCGACGAAGGGCACCACGGTGAACGGGCCGATCGGATCGGGGACCTTGTAGGTCACCTCCGCCGAGACGAAGTTTCCGCGCGCGGCGAGATTGTACGAGAAGTCGAAGCCGCCCACCGTGACGAGATCGTTGCGGAAGGGGTTCTTCGGATCGATGTCCTGCCGCACGTAGATCGCCTTGAAGCCCCAAGGGCCGTAGGTGCCCAGCGCGTGCAGGCCTTCGAGCTGCTTGGTGCCGGTCTGGCGCGTGTCGAAATTGTAGATTTCCGAGTGCCAGATCGAGGCGCCGAAGGCGAGCGAGGCGGTGTCGTTCTTGAGGACGAAGTACTCCGCCCGGCCGATGAACATGTTCTGTTCGGCGTTGCTGGTCCCGTTCGTGACGTAGGGGTCGGCGCGGACGATGTTCGTCGAGTAGCGCGCGCTGTCGAGACTCATACCAATCCTCATTGATCAGAACCCATGTGTCCATTGGCGTAGTCCGATGGACATGATGCGCCAGGGCTGGTCGATGAGCTTGTTCCAGGCGTCGCAGCAGTGATCGAGGATATCGGCGTAGGATTTGAAGATCCGGTTGCCGAGCCAGTTGTCGCGAAGGAACTGCCACAGGTTCTCGACGGGGTTGAGTTCGGGACTACGCGCCGGCAGCGGCAGAAGGGTGATGTTGTCGGGGACCGGCAGCTTCTTGGTCGTGTGCCAGCCGGCCTGATCGAGGAGGAGCACGGCGTGGGCACCGGGAGCCACGGTCCCTGAGATCTCTTCGAGGTGGTGGGCCATCGCCTCGGTGGTGCAGCGGGGCATGACCAAACCCGCGCCGACGCCCCGGGCCGGGCAGATCGCCCCGAAGATGTAGGCCGACTGTGTGCGCTGATCCTTTGGGGCTGAGGGGCGTGTCCCGCGCTTGGCCCAGCGCCGGGTCAGCGTGTTCTTCTGGCCGACACGGGCCTCGTCGCAGAACCAGACCTCTATCGGCTTGCCGCCGACAGCTTGCGCGATCTCCGCCAGACGGTCGGGGAAGTCTTTTTAAAAATGGCCGCGGCCTCCGGGTCCTGGGCGTGATGGCGCGGACGGGCCGAGAGCTTGCGGTAGCCCATCGCCCGCAAGACCCGGCTCAGGGTCTGCTCGGAAACCGACACGCCGTGATCCTCGGACAGGATCTGGGCCAGATCGCAGAGCCGCCAGCGTACCACGCCGTGAGCGGCGGGAACCGGCCCCTGTTCGACCAGCGCCTTGAGGACGTCCCGCTGATCGGCGTTCAGGCGCGGACGGGCCCCAGGGGCCTTGCCGTCGATCAGCCCGTCCGGGCCATCGGCGTTGAAGGCCAGGACCCAGTCGCGCACCGTCTGCAGCCCGACCCCGCCGATCTCGGCCGCCTCCGAGCGCGAGCCGCCCGCCGAGATCACCGACAGCGCCAGCAAGCGGCGGGTCTGGGCCGGATCGCGTGAACCCTTGGCCAGGGCACGTAAGGATCCGGCATCGAAGTCCGACCGCAGCGGTACGGGAGCGGCCATCGCATCCTCCTCAGGCCCCAAACCCGAGGACAGAATCACGGCCGAGACAGCGGCGCTACCCGTCGTGAGTCGCGCTCAACGAGGTCTGGTATCAGCCCGAAGGCGTTCGGGTTGGCGCCGGGATAGAACCCGACCTGATAGTTGAAGTCCGGCTCGACGTGGGAGAACTTGACGCCGAAATTATAGACCTCTTCCAGCCCCATGGTGAAACCGAGCGTTTCGAGAAAGCTCGTCCCGAAATACGGGGTCAGGCCGAAGGGGGACTGGTTGAGTCCGAAGGTGAGACTGTCCTCGGGAGTAAACTTGTAGCCGACATAGGCCCACATCGGGAAGTGAACCTCGCCCGGATTGCCGCGATAGCCGTTGCGCGGCCCGTAGATCGAGCTGCCGCCGTAGAACCGGTACTGCGCCGAGCCGAAGATCGTGTCGGAATCGTAGGTGGCCTTGAGTGCGAGGGTGTCGAAGTCGAAGTTCTCCCGCGCCTTGCGGACGCCGCCGCGGCTGGCATCGTCGAAGCGCCAGTCGTAGCGGGCGCGGATGGCGCCGCCGAAGGTGAAGGTCCCTGAATCGGTCTTGCCCTTCGGGGAGGCCAGATCGAAATTGCCGAGGGGATCGGGGCTGTAGCGGGGATCGGGGACGGCGACCGGCTGCTCACGGTTGACCTGACTGGGCTCGGCATTGACCTCGACCGTGCCCTGATCCTGCGCCGTGGCCGTGGGCGGGCACAGCATCACCCCCGCGGCACAGGCCATCAGGGCCGCCGCCAAACCGTTCGCCGTCATGTCCCCCGACCCCTTCTCTTGACTTCCCGCCGCCTTCCGAGCCGTTTCCCACCAGTGTTATGTCGCGGCCGGCGCCGCTACTTCAGCCAGCCGTCGACTGTCGCGCGGTTCTGCGCGATCCACTTCGCGGCGGTGTCTTCCGGCTTGGCGCCCTTCTCCTCGTTCTCCGCCATCACGGCCTCTTCGTCCTTGATGGTGAGCTTGAACTTCTGCAGGACGCCGTAGACTTCAGGCATGTCTTCCTTGAGCCCCTTGCGGGCCAGCGTGTTCACGCTCTCGGCCTCACCGAAGCTCTTCTTGGGGTCGGCGAGGTATTTCAGGTCGTAGCGCGCGAACATCCAGTGCGGCGTCCAGGCCGTGACGACGACGTCCTTCTTCTGCCGGATGGCGTCTTTGAGAGCGCTGGTCATCGTGGCGTCGCTGCCGTCGAGCAGCTTGACCTTGAGGCCGTAGGCCTTGATCGCCGCTTCGGAGCTCTTCATCACGCCGGCACCCGGATCGATGCCGATCACCTTGCCGTCGACCTCGGACGCCTTGATCGCAAGATCCTCGATCGAGTTGAGCGGCGAATAGGCGGGCACGGCCCAGCCGATCCGGGCTCCCGTGACGTTCGGGCCGATCAGGTCGAGGCGGTTCTTGAGCTTCTCGTAATAGGCGCCCTGCGTGACGGGCAGCCAGGCCGCGACGCTCGCATCCGCATCACCCGTCGCCACCGCCTGCCACATCGCGGCGGCCGCGAGCGGGATCGTCTTCACCTGGTAGCCCTTCTCCTCCAGCGCGAGCTTGAGGATGTTGGTCGCCACCACGGCGTCGGCCCATTCCACGTATGCGAGTCGAACCTGCTTGCCCGCCGCCTCCGCCGGCGTCTGGATCAGGGCAAGGCAGGCCATCACCCCAAGCATCGGAGCGCGCATCGACGAGACCTTTCATGGAGATTGAGGGCGCACAGCGACCGAGAACTGAACCAGTTCGGTTCAGAACCCTGCCGCAAGTCAGCAAATTTGAATCAATTCAGCGTAGACTCGAAATTATTCTACATACTTTCAGCCCCGGCCGGAGAAACACGAGGGCATCGCTTCTCCGACCGAATTCGTGATCGTCAGGCCGCGCCGTGCGGGCGGGCGCGGGCCGCGAGCGCCTGGGTCGCCCGGTCGAGGATGACGGCCACAATCACGATGCCGATGCCCGCCTCGAACCCGGCGCCGGCCTCGAGGCGCTGGATCGATTGCCAGACCGCGCGGCCGAGGCCGCCGGCTCCGATCATGGCGGCGATGACCACCATCGAGAGGGCGAGCATCATGGTCTGGTTCACGCCGGCCATGATGGTCGGCAAGGCCAGCGGCAGCTGGACCTTGAACAGTTTCTGCGTCGCCGAGCCGCCGAAGGCATCCGAGGCCTCGACGAGTTCCGAGGGCACGTTGCGGATGCCGAGGGCCGTCAGCCGGATCACCGGCGGCACGGAGAACACGATGGTCGCGAAGCAGGCCGAGACCGCGCCGAGCCCGAAGAAGGGCAGGGCAGGGATCAGGTAGACGAAGCTCGGCAGCGTCTGCATCATGTCGAGCACCGGCGAGAACATCCGCCACGCCCGTCGGCTCAGCGCGAACCAGATCCCGACCGGGATGCCGATGACCAGCGCCGCCAGGGTCGCCAGGGTGACGAGCACCAGGGTCTCGACCGTTGCCTGCCAGAGCCGCAGGTTCCAGAGGAACAGCAGCCCCGCGAGGGTCAGCAGCCCGACCTTACGGCCGCCGATCTTGGCGGTGACGAGCGCGGCCGCCGCGATCGCCAGCCAGGGCGGCACCGCGACGAGGCCGGTGGTCAGCGTCTCGATCCAGTCGGAGACGGTGCGGCTGACCGCGCGCGTCAGCCAAGAGCCATGCTCGGTGAGCCAGTCGAGGGCGTCGTCGCTGAGCGTGTCGAGGGGAAATTTGGGGACGTTCCAGTCCATCGCTCCGCTCCTGCCGGCTTGGATTGTGACGAGAGGAGGCCGCCCTGCGACCCGTGCCCGCCCGGGCGCGAGGCCAGGGCCCGCACGACGTCCCGGCTCGTGATCGGGCCGATCAGGCGCCCGTCCGACGCGACGACCGCGACGGCCCCCTCGGTGGCGATCCGGCCCAGAACCGTCTCGAGGCGGGCGTCTGCCTCGACGATGCCGGGCTCCAGATCGAGCAGGCCGGTCAGCACGTCGCCGGGGCGGGCGGCGGCGACGCGGTCGGCGCGGACGCGGCCGACGAAACGGCCGTCGCGGTCGGCGACGAGCCACGCCTCGCCCCCGGCCTGCGCGGTCCGGACCCGTGCCTCGGCCACGGTCTGCGTCGGCGAGAGCACGGTCGCGGTGCGATCCGCGACGTGCTCGGCCCGCATCACGGCCGCAAGATCGATATGCTCCACGAAACGGCGGACGTACTCGGTCGCCGGGCGGGCCACGACCTCCTCGGGCTGGCCGATCTGCACCACCTCGCCATCCTTCATCAGGACGATGCGGCCGCCGAGCGCCACGGCCTCGTCGAGGTCGTGCGAGACGAAGACGATGGTCTTCTTGAGCTTGCGCTGCAATTCGCGCAGCTCCGCCTGCATGTCGCGTCGGATCAGCGGATCGAGGGCGCTGAAGGCTTCGTCCATCAGCAGGATGTCTGCATCCGCCGCCAGCGCCCGCGCCAGGCCCGCCCGCTGCTGCATGCCGCCGGACAGCTCGTGCGGATACTTGCTCTCCCAGCCTTTCAGGCCGACGAGTTCGATTGCCCGCATCGCGCAATCGGTGCGCTGCTTGGCCGGAACGTTCCTGATCTCGAGCCCGAAGCCGACATTCGACAGGATGGTGCGATTGGGAAGCAGCGCGAAGTGCTGAAACACCATGCCGAAGGTCTTTTGGCGGAACGCCAGCAGTTCCTTGCGGCCGAGCTTCGTCACATCGACGTCATCGACAAGAATCCGGCCGCAGGTCGGCTCGACGAGCCGGTTCATGCACCGCAGGAGCGTCGACTTGCCCGAGCCGGACAGACCCATGAGGATGAGGATCTCGCCCTCATGCACCTCGAAGGAGATGTTGCACAGGCCGACGACCGCACCGCAGGCCTCGGCGATGTCAGCCTTGCGCTTTCCTTGCGAAATCAGATCGACAGCTTCGACATGATTTGCGCCGAAGATCTTGCTGACGCTCTCTAAGGTGATGCGGCCCATGTGCTTCCGACCTCTTAGAGTCGCGCATTCCGCTCATCGCTGTCCGGCGCTGCGGCGGTGCATGGTTTGATCTATGATGGGAGGCTAGCGGCAGCGGGCCCGGGGGCTTGCACGGCTGCGACGCTTTTTGCCCGGAAGCCGACATAGGTGGAAGTTTAGCGTCAAAAATCGTTGCTGCACTGCAGTAATGCTATCAAATACGTCAGATTGAGACATTATTATGCATCGCCTGACTGGAAGTTAAACGCACTACAGCAAGCCGGCGGCGACCTTGCTCGCTGAACAGCCCTCGGTTCGGGGCAAGGATCGTCCGTTCGGGCGGCGGATGAGGAGGCTTCGCTTCTGCAGAAGAGCGATCGTCAGCCTTGCGAAGGAGCCTCCATTCCAAAGTCCGCAATCGCCCGCACGCGTTTGCACCCCGGGCTCGCCGGGATCAGAACGCGTCCCGGTGATGGAGCGGGGCAAGCGGGAGACGGGGGAAGGTCCGCGCGCCGGGGCCGCGCGACCGGCTCGCCCCCGGTAGGACGTGCGCGAGTCAAAATTTGGCATCGAATTCGGCAGTCATGCCGATTGCTTGGATGGAATTGCAGGGAACGCCGAACCCGGGCGCGCGGCTCAAGCCTCGATCTTGATCCAGATCCCTGCGGTCTGGGTCATTTTCAGACCAATAGACCGGGCGAGCGTGTCGAGAGCGACGATGGGCTCGAACAGATTGAAGACGCCCGTCACGCGTCGCTCCGTCACTTCGGGGCTGAGGCGGATGAACCCGGCATAGTAGGGGCGGATCAGCTCGACGATGTTCGCGACGGACTCATCGTCGAAGACAGCGAAACCGGTTGTCCAGGACGCTTCCGCATCGGAATCAATCTTGCTGCGAACGAAGCCGGCACCATCGTAGCTGAGACGTTCGTTCATGCGGAAGTTCAGCTGACGCCCGCCTCCCTGGAGGATGCCGCTGCCTTTCAGCCCGGAGACAGCCAAGCGCGCGTCGCGCCGGTCGAGAACGAAGGTGCCCGGCGACGCATCGAGGCGGATCGAGCCGAGATCAACCACGAAAGGGCGCGGGTCACGCTCGGACACGTTGAGCATCATCCGGCCGGCGACGAACTCGATACGCCGCTCGTTCGGCTGGAGCGAGACGTTGATCGACGAGCGCGGTGCCAGCACGACCTTGCTGCCGTCGGAGAGTTCAAACCGGTCGTGCTCCGCCGTGCGGGTATATCGATCGTTCAGCAGATCCTGGAGCGGGACGAAGCGCTGCAGCGAGGTCGTACCGACGCCGCCCGCTGCGACGAGGCCGACCAAGCCGCCCAGGACGGCCCTGCGATTGCGCTGCGCCATCTGCCCTCGGATCTGGGAGACGGTGCCGCGCGGAAGCCCCGAACGAGCCAAGACATCGAACGGCTGAAGGCCGCCCGATATGCGGTTCCAGGCTTCGGCATTGTTGGGCGTGGCATTGTGCCAGAGATCGAACTCACGCAGTTGGCGTTCGGTCATATGTCCGCCGCTCAGCGCGACCATCCACTTGATGGCCGCCCGACCGCTCTCATCGATCCGGGAATCGTTGATGTCGGCTTGCCGACGAGCCTTCGCCATTCCCTCAGCTTTCCAACCGCGTCAGATAGACGGCCGCAAATCCCTGGGTCATGTACTTGCTCACGGCACTGAGCGAGACGTTGAGTTCCTGGGCGATGTCCTTGTTCGACCTACCATCGATCTGACTCATGAGGAACGCCGTCCGGGCTCGCGGAGACAGTTTCGCAAGCACCGCATCGATCATCTGAAGCGCCTGAATGATGATGAGCCGTTCTTCCGGCGAAACGTCCAATGCCTCCGGAACGGCCAGGAGCGCATCCTCGTAGGCGTTCTGAAGCTTCTTGCGGCGACGCGCCTCGAAGATGATGCGCTTGGCGATCGTGGTCATCATGGCGCGCGGCTCGCGCACGCTCTCCACATGCGGAAGCGTCAGGAGCGACACGAAGACGTCCGAGACGATGTCTTCGGGGGCGTGAACGGTCCAGGGCTGACGCGCCAACCAGGATCCGAGCCAGGAGGAGTGCTCCCGGAACAGGGTCTCGATTAGCCTAGAGTTCCGACCGACAACAACGCTTGCCATTCATACCCCCGTGCTCGCATCTGCTTCGCGTTCAAGACAGAAGCAGGCAGATACTCTGCTCAACGCTTTCGCATGGACAATGCGTTTTGTAATTTATTCAAAAACCAAAGCAGCGTAGCTAGATTTTACGGTAAGTATAGAAGACAAAACCGTTAAATTTGTTTGGCTCTACAGATTTTTTGTTTTCTGCACGGCACAGCCAAAAAACATCATTCCACCACCCCTTCCTCGCCACTTCGCTTCGATGCGGCGCCAATCCACTATGCAGCCAACATGCCAACATATGATGGAAATGCGAGTCAATCCGTTGCCCGGCATAATTTTACCAGGCTTGTCAGCCCACGACCTTCGCGCGAGACCGTGCGGATGGCTTGGCTGTGCTGCGAATGCCTCACGATGCGCGCCCCCGAGCATCGGTCTTGCGATGACGAAGGCTCGGCCGACTTCGCGCCACTGGTGACTTCGACACGCCCATTGCCAGATGGTCGGCCCTAAGATCCCGAGCCGCGACCCGGCATCGCCCGCTCAGCATCATCGTCGTCGGTCGGCGGGACGCCGAGGACCGCCATCAGGGCTTAGCGGAGGCCGTAGGTGATTGCAGAGCCGACGCCCTGCGGATCACGCTTCACGACCGGCATGTGCAGCGTCGAGCGCATCCACTCTCCTGACGAGTGCATGAGCATGGTCGTGATCGGCGAGCATAAGTGTCTGCGGCTTATCGATGCCCGTGTACCCGCACTCCACGACCCAATTTAAGTCAACGCTCAGCACGTCGGCAATGCCGGCGCAGTAGTCCTGCTCCTCTGCAGCGTCCTTGGTGCCGAGCGCCCGCATCCACAGCAGGCAGGCGCGCTTCATCTGGCGGTGTTCAGCCGACTCCCTCGCCTCGCCATCCGGCCGCTGGATCATGGCCTCGGCGACATGTTCGGCCGGGATGCGGCAGAGACGCATCTTCACGCCGCCGTCCAGCATCGCTCCATGCAGGTAGTATGCACTGTGCCACGGGGAGCGCGGCCCGAACGGGCCTGGACGGCCTGTGAAGAGTTGCTGGAGCCGCCAGCCAAGCGGGCCAATCGCAGGAGCTTCGGTCATGCACCGGCCCTCACATTCGCGGGAGGGAACGAACCGAAACGCCCGCCGACGAATGTGCCGACTCTTGTGCCGGCGTCGTCCGACGTTTGTTCTTTTCTGTCCGAGAAGTACGAGCCGCTAAGTGCCGGTTCCCCTAGGGAAAGTTGGCTGGGGCGCCAGGATTCGAACCTGGGAATGGCGGTACCAAAAACCGCTGCCTTACCACTTGGCGACGCCCCATCGGCTCCAAGCCGCCGGTTCTCTAGACGGGCCGGGCAGAACTGGCAACCGGGTTGAAGGGATCCGCCGTCAACCCGCGCTGTTTTTGTCCTGAGGGTTTGGAGCCGGGCCGAGACTCTCTCAAGGCAAATCCCTCTGCTCCGGATTGGCGGGACGCCCTATGCTCCCGCCGAACGGGAGGAGCGTGATGGCGATGGATGATCGGGTGGCGGTGGTGACCGGGGCGGGGTCCGGCATCGGGCGGGCCGTCGCGCTCGGATTGGCGGGGGCCGGGTGGCGGCTGGTGCTGGCCGGACGGCGGGGGGATGCGCTGGAGCGGGTCGCGGCGGAGCTGCCGGGTGAGGCGCTGTGCGTGCCGACCGACGTGTCCGATCCGCGCGCCGTCGAGGCGCTGTTCGCCGCCGTTTGCGAGCGTTTCGGACGGCTCGATCTGCTGTTCAACAATGCCGGGATCTTCACGCCCGCCGCGACGGTGGACGAGGTCGCGATCGAGGATTGGCTCGCCAGCGTCAACGTCAATCTCACCGGCGCCTTCCTCTGCACCCGCGCCGCCTTCGGAATGATGCGCCGGCAGCAGCCGCGGGGCGGGCGCATCATCAACAACGGCTCGATCGCGGCCTACGCGCCGCGGCCGATGTCGGCGCCCTACGCGGCCACCAAGCACGCCATCACCGGGCTGACCCGGGCGACGGCGCTCGACGGACGGCCCTTCGACATCGCCTGCGGACAGATCGATGTCGGCAATGCCGAGACCGAGATGACGCGGAGCTTCGGACAGGGGGCGCGGCAGGCCGACGGTTCGATCCGGCCGGAACCGTACATGGACGCGGCGCATGTCGCCGAGGCCGTCGTCTACATGGCCGGGCTGCCGCTCTCGGCCAACGTGCTGTTCATGACCGTGATGGCCACGGGCATGCCGTTTGTCGGGCGAGGGTAGGGGAGCGGCTTTGCGTCGGCCGCGCGGAACGCGTAGAGAGCGGATCACCGCCCGGCCCCCTTTGAGACGAGCGGCCGCCCGCAACGGGGCGGCCGGTGCCCGCCATGCTGATGCAGACCGATCCCAAGCCCGCCGACCCGAAAGCCGACCCGGTCGCGCGGCGGCGCACCTTCGCGATCATCTCGCACCCGGACGCCGGCAAGACCACGCTGACGGAAAAACTCCTGCTGTTCGGCGGCGCGATCCAGCTCGCGGGCGAGGTCAAGGCCAAGCGCAACCGCGTCTCCACCCGCTCCGACTGGATGGGCATCGAGAAGGAGCGCGGCATCTCGGTCGTCACCTCGGTGATGACCTTCGAGTACGGCGACTGCGTCTTCAACCTGCTCGACACGCCGGGCCACGAGGACTTTTCCGAGGACACCTACCGCACGCTGACGGCGGTCGACTCGGCCGTGATGGTCATCGACGCCGCCAAGGGCATCGAGGCCAGAACGCGTAAACTGTTCGAGGTGTGCCGGCTGCGGGACATCCCGATCGTCACCTTCGTGAACAAGCTCGACCGCGAGGCGCGCGACCCGTTCGAGACGCTCGACGAGATCGAGAAGACGCTCGCCCTCGACGTGGCGCCGATCACCTGGCCGATCGGGCTCGGGCGCAACTTCGCCGGCACCTACGAACTCGGCGGCAACCGGGTGCGCCGGCTCGACGCGGCGGACGATGCCGGCACGATCCCCGTCTCGGGCTTTGCCGATCCGCTCTTCGACGAGCTGCTGACCGAGAACGGCGCGGCCGATGCGTGGCGCGAGGAGGTGGAACTGGCTGAGGGCGGGCTCAAGACCTTCGATCTCGCCGCCTTCCGCGAGGGGCACCTCACGCCGGTCTTCTTCGGCTCGGCGCTGCGGAATTTCGGGGTGCGCGACCTCATCGACGGGCTCGCCCGCTTCGCCCCGCCCCCGCGCGGCCAGGAGGCGGACAAGCGCGCGGTGGAGCCGACCGAGCCGAAGATGACGGGCTTCGTGTTCAAGATCCAGGCGAACATGGATCCCAACCACCGCGACCGCATCGCCTTCATGCGGGTCTGCTCAGGGATGCTCCGGCGCGGCATGAAGGCCAAGCTCGTGCGCACCGGCAAGCCGATGTCGCTCTCGGCGCCGCAATTCTTCTTCGCCCAGGACCGGGCGATCGCCGACGAGGCGTATGCCGGCGACGTGGTCGGCATCCCCAACCACGGGACGCTGCGCATCGGCGACACGCTTACCGAGGGCGAGGAGATCGTCTTCCGCGGCGTGCCGAGCTTCGCCCCCGAGATCATGCGGCGGATCAAACTCACCGATGCGATGAAGGCCAAGAAGCTGAAAGAGGCCCTCCAGCAGATGGGCGAGGAGGGCGTGGTGCAGGTCTTCATCCCGCAGGACGGCTCGCCCGCCCTCGTCGGCGTCGTCGGCGCGCTCCAGCTCGACGTGCTGAAGGAGCGGCTCCAGGCCGAGTACGGCCTGCCGATCGACTTCGAGACGAGCCGGTTCTCGGTCTGCCGCTGGATCGAGTCGGAGTCGGACGCCGAGATCGACAAATTCGTCAACGCCCACGGCTCGGCGATGGCGAGCGACCTCGATGGCGCGCCGGTCTTCATGGCCACCACCGCCTTCTCGCTGCGCTACGAGGAGGAGCGCTGGGAGAAGATCCGGTTCACGGACGTGAAGGACTACCAGAAGCGGGCGGCGTGAGCCGACCGGCCGAAGCCTCGGGCGGCCGTTCGCGGCCTTCCCCGAAGCGCCGGCGGCTCAGTCGTAGTCGAGATCGAGCGAGCGCTCGAAGGCGATGGCGCTCATCTCGCGTCCCTTCGGATCAGCGACGGAGATGTTGCGAAAGCCGCGTCCGGCGAGTTCCCAGGTCTTTTCGAGCGCCTGCTCGTCCGTGCCGCAGGCGAAAGCCAGGGTGCGGCCGGAGGGATCCGTTCCCGTCACCTTGTACATGGCCGTCCTCCTGTCCGAGCCTTGAGATAGGCTCGGTGCCGTGGGGGAGTAGGGGGCAGGTGGAGCGGGGCTTCGTGCGCCGGCTCAGCCGAGCAGCGTCGCCTTGTCCACGTCGAGCGCCTGGGCCAGATCGTCGAGCACCCGGTGCTCGCTCTCCGTGATGCCGCCCTTGTCGGCCACATCCGCCGCGATCAGGAAGACGTGCTGGCGCTGCTCCAGGGGGCGGTCGGCGATGGCCGCGACGTGCTGGCTGTTCTCCAGGCGCCCGGCGCGCAACTCCGCGCGGGCGAGCGCCTCGAACAGCGCTTGCTCGAGGGAGAGCGTGTCGTAGGATTTCTGGAGGATGGGGTTGGCCCGCATGCTGACGAGGGCCGCCTCGATCTCCTCCTCGTCGGTATCGCCGTCGGCCACGATCACGTTGGCCGCAGCGGAGACCGCCGCGTGCATGAACGCGGCATCGCCCGCGTAGGACATCACCACCCGGTTGAAACGGATGAGGGCATCTTGAAAAAACCCCATCTTGCACTCCCCCAGGCGCACGGCGCCGCGCCGTGATGGTTCCAACGCGGGCCGCGAACCGTCAAGATGGCAAGCTTGACGGATGCCTCACAGTTCCGCCGAGCGCCGCGACAGTTCCGCCCGCAGGTGGCGCGCCGCCTCGACCAGGGCGGCGTCCCGGCGCTGGCGCGGGCGGGGCGGGGTAATGGTGACGTCCGCCGCGATCCGGCCGGGGCTGCCGGCCAGCACTACGACCCGGTCGGCGAGGTAGACCGCCTCGTCGATGTCGTGGGTGACGAACAGCACCGTCTTGCCCGTCTGCGCCTTGATGCGCTGAATCTCGTCCTGAAGCCCCTCGCGGGTGAAGCTGTCGAGGGCCGAGAACGGCTCGTCCATCAACAGCACCTCGGGCTCGACCGCGAGCGCGCGGGCGATGGCGATGCGCTGGCGCTGCCCGCCGGAGAGCTGGTGCGGCCAGCGGCCGGCGAGGTCGGACAGCCCGACGAGCTTGAGCATCGCCGCCGCCCGCTCCCGCCGCTCGGACCGGGAAAGGCCGTGCCGCTCCAGGCCGAAGGCGACGTTGTCGATCACCCGCCGCCAGGGCAGCAGCCGCGCATCCTGGAACACCAGCGCCATCGGCGTGCGGGTTCTCTCGGGGTCGGTGCCGAGATGGACCGTGCCGGTGCTGGGCTTGGCCAGATCGATCAGCACGCGCAGGAGGGTCGATTTCCCGACGCCGGACTCGCCGACGATGACGAGGAACTGCCCGCGCGGCACCGCGAGATCGAGGGCGGAGAGGATTTCCGTGCGACGCCCGTCGCGCTCGTAGGCGAGGCTCAGGCCCCGGATGTCGATGATCGGCGCTTGCGTCGAATCCGTTGAATTCATCGCCGGACTCATGCGCGCCACCGCAGCAGCCAGCCCTGCAGGGCGACGAAGCCGGTATCGAACAGGCCGTACAGCCCGG
Source organism: Methylorubrum populi (assembly GCF_002355515.1). Taxonomy (NCBI): domain Bacteria; kingdom Pseudomonadati; phylum Pseudomonadota; class Alphaproteobacteria; order Hyphomicrobiales; family Methylobacteriaceae; genus Methylorubrum; species Methylorubrum populi. The sequence continues at coordinate 4,095,605 of NZ_AP014809.1, forward strand.
CCATGGTGAGCATGTAGACCACGACGATGTCGGTGGAGAGGAGCGAGGAGGCCTGCATCATCCGCGCGCCAATGCCGGGCACCCCGAAGATCTCGGCGGCGACCACCGCCATCCAGGCCTGGCCGAGCGCCGTGCGCAGGCCGACGAGGATGCCGGGAGTGGCCGCCGGCAGCAGGATCTTGGTGAGCCGCGCGAACGGCCCGCGAAAGCCGAAGGCCTGAGCCACCTCGATCAGGTCGCGATCGACCCCGCGCACCGCGCCTTGGGTCGCAAAGAACACGATCCAGAACACGCCGATGGCGATGATGAACACGGCCGCCGAGGGCTGGACGCCGAACCAGATGATCGCGAACGGCACCCAGGCGAGGCCGGGAATGGGGCGCAGCAGCCGCACGATCCAGGCGGTCAGGCTCTCGAACCAGCGGAACATGCCGGAGAGGAGACCCAGCGCAATGCCGGCACCGGCGCCGACGCCGAGCCCGACCACGTAGTGGCTCAGGCTCTCGGCGACCGCGCGCAGCCACGCGCCGCTCGCGATCTCCCGCGCGAACGCCGTCGGGAGGGAGGAGGGCGGCGGAAGGAAGGCCGGGTTGACGAGGTCGAGCCGGGGCGCCGCCTCCCACAGGGCGAGGAAGGCGGCGAGCCCGACGGCCGCCAGGGCGACCGAGCGGAACGAAGTCATGGCGTCAGGGTCGTGAGGAGGATCAGGGCTTCTTGACCGCGTCGAACGGCTTGGCGTCGAACAGGCCGTCGGTCGGCGCCTCCTTGTCGAGGGTGCCGATTGAGACCTGATAGGCCTGCATCTGCTTCGTCGCCTCGATGATCGTGCGCGGGTCGGCGACGAACTTCGCCGCCGGCGAGGAGAGCGCCTTCTGGATCGTGGCGACATCCGTGATGCCCTTGCCCAGCGCCGCCTCGACCGGCGGGGCGGCCCGGGCCGGGTCCTTCTTCAGCAGGTCGGTCGCCTTCACGAGCGCCGAGACGAGGCCTTCCACCGCCTTCGGGTTGGCGTCGGCGAACTTGCCGTAGACGGCGACCACGGTGCCCGGCTGATCGGGGAACATCTCACCGCCGGTGGCGATCAGCGTGATCTTCGGGTTGCGGGCCTGGACGATGGTGAGCGCCGGCTCGCGGATCGAGGCGCCGTCGACGGCACCGGCGAGCAGCGCCTGCTGGGTGGCGTCGATGCCCATGGCGACGATCTCGACATCGGCCTTGTCGGCCTTCGCCACCTGCCAGAGCCAGTGCTGGAGGGTGGTGTTCGGCACCGAGCCCGGCGGCTGCGTCGCGAGCCGGGCGGGGCGGCCCTCCTTGGCCTTGAACTGCTTGAAGGCCTCGGCCTTGCTCGGGGCGGAGGCGAAGTAGGGCGCGAGCTTGGGCGCGGCCACGAACACCATCTCCTCGATGGCGGTGGCGGCCACGACCCGCACGTCGATGCCCTTGGTGCGGGCGACGGCGAGCGGCGCGATGCCGGCGACGTAGACGTCGATGGTGCCCGAGGCCAGGGCCTGGATCATGTTCGGCCCCGACTCGAAGGTGGTGAAGGCCGGCGCCAGCCCGGCCTCCTTCAGCCAGCCCTCGCCGTTGGCGACGAAGACGGGCGCGGCGCCGATCACCGGGATCACGCCGATGCGCACGGGCACGGTCTGGGCGGCGAGCGGGGCGGCCAGCGGGACGGGAAGGGCGAGAAGCCCCGCGATCAGGGCGAAGGCCTTGAACAGATTGCGCATCGATACGGATTCCAGGGAGCCGGTCGGCGTTCCCCATGGCACAGCAGGCGCGATCTTCCAAACGCGCTTCCCGATACGCTTCGATCGCGCGTCCGCCCTGTCGCCGGCCGCGGCGGACCGGGGTGACGGCCGTCCGAGCGGCGACGCTTTGCCGGCCTGTGACGGAACGGCCCGTTCCTCCTGCCGTTTATCCAGCCGAAAGCGGCATCCGCGCCGTGGGACAGACGATAGGATACCTTACGCCATGAGCCTCATCGGCAGCATCGTCAGCAAGATCCTCCACCCGTTCGGCTCGTCGGAGGCGCAGGCCGCCGAGGCCGGCACGTCGTCCTCCAAGCCGTCCGAGAGCCAGGCCCAACCATCCTCCGGCGGCGGGAGCGCCCCGGCCTCCACCGCCACGAGCGGCGGCACGACCTCGGGCGGATCGGTCGATGTCGAGGCCGTGCTCAACGACCTCGCCGCGAAGAACCCGCAGAAGCTGAACTGGCGCACCTCGATCGTCGACCTGATGAAGCTGCTCGACCTCGATTCGAGCCTGCACGCCCGCCAGCAGCTCGCGGACGAGCTGCACTACACCGGCGACAAGAACGATTCGGCCTCGATGAACGTCTGGCTGCACAAGCAGGTTATCAAGAAGCTCGAGGAGAACGGCGGCAAGGTGCCCGCCGACCTCAAGGACTGAGCCCTTCGCGGCGGCGACAATCCGCAGGCGAGGACGTGAAATGGAGAGAGGGGCGGCAGGGATCCTGCCGCCCCTCTCTTTGCCATCACCGCATGCTGTCGATCGTCAGGCAGCCCAGCCGCTCTCGGCGTCCCACGCGCACTGCTCGCTCAGGGCACCGGCGAACACCGCGTCGAGGCGCTGCCGCTCCGCCTCGACGGACGGACCATCGACCGCGACCGGGCGGCAGCGGGCGTTCCAGCCCGCGGGCACGAAGTCCGGATTGTGAAGGGCGTGGTCGGAGGCTTCCGAGAAGAAGGCGCGGTCGCCACCATCGATGTAGCTCTCCGCCGGCAGGCCCTCGGCCAGCAGGATGTCGTGGCCGTCGAGTTCGACGTGCCAGTAGGTGACGCTCGTCACCGGCTCGCGGGTGATGGTGGTGCCGTTGATCAGGCACATGACGGGCACGAGCACGCCACCCTCGTTGCCGGCATCGGCCCCGACCAGCACCGGGTGGCCGGGCGAGAGGCTGAGGTCGCGCGTCGGCAGGCCGCCGCCGAAGGCGCCCGCGCGGACGCGCACCGGCTGCTGATGGAACGGGAGAGCCGCCCCCGCAGCCTTCATCGCGCGGTGGCCGATCCAGGTGATCGGACGAAGTCCGCCGGAGGCGGTCACAGCGATGTCGCCGACTTGGAGATCCTCGACGGCCACGTCGCCGCGGCTCGTGCGGATCAGGGTTCCGGTGGTGAAGCAGACCGGCGCATAGGCGCCCAGCGTTCGGTTGCCATCGTCCGCGAAGGTGGTCCGGTTCGGATCTCCGCTGCCGAACAGCTGCGTGTTGGAGAACACGAAGCGGTTCGTGCCCCCCGCCAGGCTGCCCGGCACGCTGCCGCCGGTGAACAGGATCATGTTGGAATTGTCGAGCGCCGTCGCGGTCAGCGTCTGCGAGGTGGGCGTCGTGCTGCCGGGCAGCGTGTAGGTCAACGTGACCGGGTCGCCGGCATTGGTCACCGTCCCGTTCACGGTCACAGGGAAGCTGTAGACGTCGTCGATCCGGAAGCTGCCGCTGGCCGGCACACCGCCGTCATCGGTTCCGAAGAAACCCGGCTGATACACCGTATTGTTGAAAGTAATCGCCATTGCCTGAGCCCTCCCGAAATCGAGGTGATGACATTTTTAGAGAAGTGCCTGACCACCTCGAATTCGGCACGACTCTGATAGGGACGCGAGGACAGGATTGGTGCCGCACAAGCGGCTCCATTCAGACCATCTCTCCCAAGAAGTAGGCTGCCGGGGCGGCCGAAAAGGCCGATCAGCAAAATAAGGGGTAATTACAATTCGGGCACAGAGAAAGTGGATAAATGCTGCCTTTCGCTGAAATTCGCGTGTCCTACGCTTCGATAGATTTGAAAACGCTCGATGTGATTGTTGCGCAACATGCCAAATTTCCCCATCCCCTCCAGGATTTCTTGGCAAGACATCAGGTCAGGCTCAGTTTTCGCCGAAAAGCGCCCGACAGGATGGTCCTTGGGGACTGAAGGGGCGTCGGCTCGGTATGGCTCGCCCCCCTGCTTCCGAAAGATCTCTGGCGCGAGATCGCCCTGCTTCTGCCGCCTCGGCCCCGCCCGAACGGCGACAGCCGCGCCGCAGCCCCGATGGACGCCACACCGACAAGGCCTATGACGCCAAGGCGCGCCGACAGGAGTGCCGGGCGCGCGGGATGGTGTCACGCATCACCCGCAACGACATCGAAAGCAGTGAGAGGCTCGGACGCGACCGCTGGGTGATTGAACGGACTTACGCTCGGTTCAACCGCTTCCGCCCTCTACCCATCCGCAACGAGCGACGGGCCGACATCGACAAAGCTTTCACCAGCCGCATCCCCCAACCGGACTGACCGATTCTGTTGGATACTCTCAGCCCGAGACCGTCCGCCGGCCCATCTCACGATCGGACGGCAAAACTCGCCATGGATGCATTCCATATCGGGCCATATCGGGGGCAGACAACGAGCACGACTTCCCGACGGGAAGGTCGCGCTCCCCCGCAACTCGGCGTTTCCGCGTTCTCAGAATTTGCGGACGAGCGGCTCCACCGGCGCCGGCACGACATCGGCGTCGAAGACGTAGCGGACGCCGCCGTAGATCGAGAGCGGCTGCGCGAGGGTCGTGGTGCGCGGATCGTTGACCGGGTAGCGTCCGGCGACCAGACCGGGCTCGAAGAAGGTGCCGAAGGTGGTGTACCGGTTGTTGGTCAGGTTGGTGATCAGACCGAACACTTCGAGGTTCTTGTTGACTTGGTAGCTCGTGTTCAGATTGAGCACGTAATAGGCCGGAAGCTTGCGGTTCAGGTTCGAGTCGTCGCCGCGGTAGAAGGACGAAGAGAAAGCCTGGACGTTCAGCCCGAGGCGCCAGCCCGGCAGGAGCAGGTAGTCGAAGCCGGCCTTGATCTGATGCTCGGGCACCAGCGGCACCTTCTTGCCCGGCGTGACGAAGATCGCGCCATCGTCGGAGAGCGGGTTGTTGGGCGAAGACAGGGTGCCGTTGAACCGGTAGGTGGCGTCGATCAAAGCGTAGTTCGCGTAGAGCGAGAGATCGCCGCGCGTGTACTCCGCCGCGACCTCGATCCCCTGTCGCCGCGTCGCCGGAACGTTGACGTAGTAGCCGCGGGCCGCGTTGCCGGGCGTGGCGAGCTGGATGATGTCGTTGGTCAGGTCGGTGCGGAAGGCGCCGAGCTTGTAGCTGAGCAGGCCGCCCTCGTAGACGTTCGGCACGAGGCCGCGCACGCCCACCTCGTAGGTCTGCGCCGTGACCTGCTTGAGCGGCGGGTCGGCCACGAGCGAGTTCGGCAGGAGGCAGGGCCGGTCGGGATTGGCGCAGGCGAGCTCGAGCGGCGTCGGCGCCCGGTTCGATTCCGAGTACCCGCCATAGAGCGACAGCTCGGGGGTGAAGCGATAGGTCAGGCCCGCGACCGGGTTCACCTTGGTGAAGTAGTGGGTGCCCGTCACGTCCGGCGAGAAGCCGGTCAGGTCCTGCGTGGAGATGCGGGCGAAGTTCAGGCGCGCGCCGGCGGTCAGCGAGAGCTGATCGGTGACGTCGAAGGTGTCGCTGGCATAAAGGCCCATGTAGAGGTTCGAGCCGATCACCTGGCTCGGGGCGATGCCGAGCGCGCCGGCCGTGCGGATCTGCTGCGTGCCGAGGCCCGGGATGGTTCCGTAGAAGGGGTTGTTCGGGTCGGTCGTGACCGAGAGGTCGGGATTGATGACCCCCAGCGTGCTCGACGATTTGAAGCTGTAATCGGCGACATCGATGCTGCCGCCGACGACGAAGCTGTTGCCGTGGTCGAGGACGCGGTCGCGGTTGGCCGCCTGAAGCGAGCCGCCGTAGCCCGTCGCCTCGGTCTTGGTCACATCCAGGGTGCCGTAGGGCACGCCCCCCGTGAACGGGATGCCCGGCGCGTTGAGCCCGCGCCCGAGGATCAGGAACTGATCGCGGAAGGCGAGTTGCGACTGTCCGGCCGAGGGGGAGAAGCCATCATCCTCGAAGCAGAGCCGGCCGCGGAAGCTGGACCGGGTGCTGCAGTTCTCGAAATTCCCGTCGTTGCCGTCGACGTACTGGTTGCTGAAGCGGCGGAAATAGGCATTCCCGGCCAGATCCCAACTCGGCGAGACATCGACGCGCCCGGTCATCTGGAGCGTGCCGACCTGCTGCGTCGTGGTCTGCGGGTAGGTGAAGATGGCCCGATCGTCGACACGGGTGAAATCGACCGGCGCCGCCGCCGCGGCCCCGAAGAAGGTCCGCGCGAATTGACCGATCAGGTGGAACTCGGAATCCTGTGAGCGATAGCCGATATCGGTGTAGATGCGGCCGATCGTGCTCGGGGATTCGAAGCGCCACCCGCGATCGTTGAGGCCGTCACCGGCGAAATAGAAGCTCCACGGGCCGACCATCTTGCCGTACTGGAGCGAGCCGGCGATCCGCCCGTCGGAGCCGCCGAGCGCGCTGATCTCGGTGCCCTGCCACGTGAAGCCGTTCTTCATCTGGATGTTGACCGCGCCGCCCAGCGCGTTCAGGCCGAAGATCGGGTTGCCGGTCACGACGTCGATGCGCTGGATCGCGACCGGCGGGATCAGGTCGAAATTGACGACGTCGCCGAACGCCTCGTTGATGCGCACGCCGTTCTGGTAGACGGCGAGCCCCTGCGGCACGCCCTGGACCGGCGAGGCGGTGAAACCGCGATAGGTGATGTCGACGCGACCCGCGCTGCCCTGCGAGTCGCTCAGGTTCAAGCCGGGGACCCGGCGGGCCAGGGTCGCGACCGCGTTGAAGGTGCCCCGGTCGACGTCGAGATCGGCCGCCGTGACCGTCTCGACGGTGCTGGGGATCTTGAAGAGCGGTTGGTCGCCGCCCCGCAGGCGTGGTGCCGCGACACCGGACGGCACCGCACCGAAGGACGGCGCGCCCCGACGTGCACCGGAGCCGGCCGCGCCGACGGGCGTGGTCGCAACGACGCTGATTTCATCCAGACTCACGGCCTCCTGCGCGAACGCGCTGCCAGGCAGAAGGGCGACCGAGGCAACGAGGCCGCTGCGAAGCGCTCGCATCGAATGTCCAGACCCGCGTTCGAGTTTCTTGCTGCCGCCGAAGGGCAGGGCCCCAATCCTGTGCGCAATCGAGAAGACCGGCACAACGGTTCTCATGGCGCTTTAATCCGGGAGACACCGGAAGAATGATTCATTTCAAAACGCCGTGGCCCGCGGGCAACAAATTGCATTTGCCCCCAACGCTTTGTCAGCAAATTCGGCAATTCTGACCGGGTATTTTCGGCAAACCTGTTCGGCCATCCCGATAGGCCCTCGCCAAACAGCCCGATCCTCCGGGCGGCGCGACGCGATGTGGCACATCGGCCGCCTGCTCGAAGCGTGGTAGACTGCCCCGCATGACGAACATCATCCGCCCGGATTTCGGCGGCCGTCGCCGGGACGCCGAAGCGCCCGAATCGACAAGCGATGGCGACGCCTCGCAGCCGCTCCATCTGTACGGAACGGCGGCCGGCCACGTTGTGGCGCTGATGGAGGACACGCGCGGACCGGAAGGACGCGCTCTCAAGGTGGTGGTCGGCTCAGCCGCTCGGAATGTGGTCGAAGCCGTGGCCGTGATGCCACCGACCGACGAGGGGCGGGTCGATGCCGATGCGACCGCCATGGCCATCCTGCGCGCCCTGGAGATCGTAGAGCACGGCACCGGCCCGTCATCCGCCTAGGACGCCGTCAGGGCCGCCCCGGCCTTCGTTCCGACGCTCGCGGTGAACCTTGGCGCTCGCAGCAGGCGAAGGAGGCCTGTTTCCGGCGACGCGCGAACCACGCCGCGGCGAACCCGCGTGGAGCGGTATCGCGGCCGCCGGGCTATGCCGGGAGGACCACCACCTTCGTCTTGACCGGGGTGCGGGCGTAGAGGTGGATCATGTCCTGACTGAGCAGGCCGACGCAGCCACTCGTGATGCCGCTGCCGATCGATTCGGGGTCGCTGCTGGCGTAGATCGTGTAGAGCGTATAGGCGCCGTTCTGGTAGAGATGCAGAGTGCGGGCGCCGAGCGGATTGTCGAGGCCACCCGGCATCCCACGGGCGTATTTGGCGGCCTCGGGCTGCCGCCGGATCATCTCTTTGGGCGGCGTCCAAGTGGCCCACTCGGACTTCCGGCCGACATAAGCGTCACCGCTCCACAGGAACCCGTCGCGTCCGACATTGGCGCCGTAGCGGGTGGCGGAACCGTCGCCCTCGACGCGGTAGACATAGTAGTTGCGCGGATCGACGACGATGGTTCCGGGCGCCTCCCTCGTCTCGTACCGAACCGTCCGACGGTAATACTTCGGATCGACCTTGCTGATATCGACCGCCGGGATCGGAAACCGTTCGTCCGGCATCGGCCCATAGACCTTCGCCGCCTCGGCGAGCAGCGTCCCGTCGGACGTGACGCAGCCGCCGAGCCCGAGCGCACCCATGGCGGCCGCCGAGCCGAACAGAAACGAGCGGCGGTCGAGAACCCGGGCCCGGCACCCGTGCAGAGCGGTCTCGTCGGAGCCGCCGATCCCGGCGCGCCCACCATCCATCTTCATGAGTCTGGGCTTTCCCTATCCCGCAGCCGGATGGCGAGAGGCCCCGGCACGCACCCGCTCTTCGAACTGCTAAGCTGAGAGTGCGTCGACTCGGATCGCCTGGCAAGTGCGGCGCGCCGTCGAGTGCCGGCAAGGGGACGCCTTCGCACGCGCGACGACCACGCCTGCCCCCGGTGACATTACCATGCCTCAACCGGGTATCCGTGGCACCGGCCGCAGGCCATCGCATCGAGGCGCGTTCCAGGCCGAGACTTTGCGCGAGAAGGAGTGGTGGGCCCGGCAGGACTCGAACCTGCAACCAGACCGTTATGAGCGGTCGGCTCTAACCATTGAGCTACAGGCCCTAACCGTTTCCGGTCAGATACTTAGACTTGCCTCCGGGCCTCTGCAACAGATTGCTCTACAGAAATCCCCACAGAAACCCTCGATCTGAGTAGCCGGGGAGGGGGTTTCCGGCAAGTGTGGCAGGCCACCGCCCTGGCTCACGGCGAGCCCTCGGGATAGGCTTGCGCCATGGCTGATCCCTCCCCCAGCGTCGGCGAACTCTTCAAGGCCAAGGCCGTCACCGACGAGCAGGTGAGTGCCCTGGTCGATGCGGTGCTCGCTGGGAAGCTCGACGAGCGGGCCGAACTCGCCGAGGGCTACGCGCTCGACGTCGCTGCGGCCGTGAAGGCGAGCCTGTTCGCAACCTCTGTCCTGGCCGACGAGACAAGCAAGCCCGGCGCGCGGCGAAACGCGGTTCGGACGGCGGTGCTGCTGGCGCGCGCGGAGAAGGCGTGAGAGCGACCAGCCGGTAAGCCTGAGGCAACCCGGCCCCTCTATGCCGTCGGCCCCGTCATCAGCCGGCAGCCGCAATGCTCCTTCCCGAAGTCGCGTCCGATCCGCTCCCGCCCGAAGCCGCCGAGTGGCGCAATGCCTTCAGCAAACTCCGCCCTACCAGCCCGCCCTGCCGCTACCTCAACCCTACGGCCTGGACGAACATCCACGAGGCCTGCACCGATTTCATCGAGCGATTCGGCGCCGATGCCGTGCGCCTGGGCTGGACGGCACCGCAGCTCTTCGGGGTCCACCCGGAGCACGGCACGTTGCGGGTCGACTGGTGCGGGGTGATGATGATCGGCGGGCGCAAGGCGATCGGCATCACCTCGGACCGAATCCCGTTCGGCAATCTGACCGGCTACCGGAACGTGCCCGGGGCGCCGGTCGGCATCCCGATCTGGGAGTTCGCGCTCAGAAAGTGATCAAGGACGTCAGGCGTGCGCCGTCGGCAGTTCATCGACCTGTGTCGTGTAGCGCGGCGTCCGCATCTCGAACTTCGTCGTCCAGGCTCGACGCTGCTGCGCCAGCCCGGCCCGCGCCGGCACCACGCTGCCGCGGCCGAAGCGGGCGTTGCAGGCGTCCATCGCGTCCATGAGCCGGCCGGCCCTGTCGCGGTCGAGCCGGCCGATCAGCGCCCGCTGCGAGGCGGCCAGCGGCACGAGGTCGACCGTCACCACGCACGCCCGCCTTCGAGTAGCGCCAGGGCGGGCTTCCTTGCTCGCGCCAGGTGCGGGCTACGCCGTGCAGCGCCGCCGGGATCAGCGCCAACGTGTCGTTGGTCGCCTCCGGCAGCGTCACCACCGTAGAGACCGAGCGCATCGGCTCGCCGCGGTCATGCTCGCTCGTGTGGTAGAAGACGGTGATGTGGTCGGTGCCGAGGCCTTCGCGCAGCAGCTTCTCGCCGAGCCGCGTCGCGTGCGCGGCTACCGCCTGCTCCAGTTCGGCCCGCTCCGTCACTCGGCCGGAGAACGAGCGCGTCACCGCGCAGCCCTTGCGCCGCGCCGGCACCAGTTCGAGCCCGAGGCAGGACACGCCGCGCAGCTCGTGGATCATGCGCTCGCCGACCACCGTCAGCGCTTTTCGTACTGGCCGCGGATCGATGTCGCGCAGGTCTGCCACAGTGTCGATGCCCATCACCTTCAGTTTTGGCAGCGAGGCACGACCGACGCCCCACAGCTCGCCGACGTGGATCCGGCAGAGCCAGTGCTCGTAAGCCGTCGGGTCGGCACTGAAGCGAAAGGTACGGATACACGGTGAGCTTGGGGACGAAGCAGGTTATGGCGGCCATTGCCGTCGTCCTGATCGTCGCGCTGGTGCAGGTCCTGTATCCAACCGCTAGGTGTGACGCGGGATACGCGATGTCGAAAACGATCGTAGGTCCTGCCTGTCTGCCTATCGGGAACTGAGTCGCTCACCTCTCAGGGTGAAATGAGCCTGACACCCGTATGGTCCGTCCTCAACTTGCTCCATGCCTCACCACCGGTTCCCGCCGCCAGCATGCTGGGCAGCTGCTGCATCGCGAACTCGATGAAGCGACGCGTCTTGGCCGGCAGCAGGCGTGAGGTCGTGACGATGTAGACCGGCGTCGGCGGCAGGTCCCACTCCGGCAGCACCTGCTCCAGTCGGCCATTGGCCACATCACGCTCGACGCTGAGGCGGTGCGTGCTGATGATGCCCTGGCCTGCCAGCGCGAACTTGCGAGCAAGGTTCGGTGAGTTGCAGGAGAGCGCCCCGCCCACGGCGACGGAGACGACCTCGCCGTTGCGATCGAGAGACCACGTCGTGCCGGCGCCCGGGCTGGAGACGATGGCGCTGTGATCCGTCAGCTCGTGAGGCTTTGCGGGCCATCCCCGTTCGTCGAGGTAGGCCGGCGCGGCAAACAGGCCGTTTCCGATTTCGGCGACCTTGCGCATGATCAGCGAGGTTTCGCGCGGCTCCTCGATGGTCACCGCCAGATCGTAGTTGTCGCCCAGGAGATCGATGGCGCTGGGCTTCAGATCGACATGCACGCGGATGTGCTCGTACGCAGCGGAGAATTCCGTGATGAACCGCGAGAGGTGATGCAGCACCCAGAAGTCTGGCGGCGCGGCGATCTTGAGCAAGCCGCTCGGCCCCTTCGCCTCGGCCACGAGATCGTCGAGGGCCTGCTGCGCCTCGTCGACGAGGCGGCCTGCCTGAGCGAGATAGGCTTCACCGTAAGGCGTCAGGACAAGGCGCCGGGTGGTGCGGTCGAGCAGGCGCAGGCCCACCATCTGTTCGAAGTGAGAAATCCGCCGCGACAGCGACGAGATCGGCATGCCCAGAGTGACCGCGGCTTTGCTGAAGCTTTTCTGTTTGGCCACCTCGACGAAGAGGGCCATGTCACGCAGCATCTGTGCATTTGGCATATGTCTGTCGCGCGCTCCTGACCGTCATCTTGAGAACTTTTTTGACCGCTAGGTCTCTGGAACCCCTCTTCGCGCCGTGAGGGGATCTTCCGACAGCCGGGGCAAGCCTCCCTGTTGCACCCATCAGAGCCGCCACCGGGGCTCCAGATCCTTGCAGGTAGCGGAAAACTGCTTACTCAAGCAGGTCAAAAACAACACAGAATTGTAGCACTAGCTGCCTATCGATGAAAAAGTGTTTTTCACTTTTGCTAGGCAGAATTTGCTATGATGCAGTGGTTTCCGGACAACAATTTTCTACGCACCGTGTATATCATGCATTCAAGTGTAGGGCGGCGTTCCTGCCCGGCGCGATGTAGGATAAGCCCTGTTGGATAATGCATTCAAAAGGCGGTGAGCCCGGCGCTTTGCCGAACCTGCCATCTCGACAAACAGCCGAGTTCGCGCGATTTACCTCTCGCAGATCGATTGCGCACAATCATAAATCGCACTCTGTATAATGTTCTATCGTGGTGCGAGGCATCGGTGAGCCAGATGTATATGTCCGGGCTTGAACTTCTCTTCGTCGCCGCCGATGCGACATGGCGGTGCGAGGCCGCTAAGGTGCTCAACTGCAAGCCCAACGACCTCGGGCTCATCCTGCTGCCGGAGGCGCGCGGCGAGCCAGATACGCTGCTGCGCACCGCTTTCGAGGTGCGCGAGCATGCCTATGCCATGTGGTGTCAGGCGTCCGAGGGCCGGTCGGTCAATGATGCGTGTCCGCTGACCCCTTCTCCGAACGATCGCGCCTGAGTGCCTGGGCGAGCGCATAGAGAGCGTTGTCGATAGCTGCTGCGACTTCGTCCCCGTACTCTACAGTCACCGCTCGTGCCGCGATGAGGTAGTCGGCGGCGATGTCAAGCTTGTTGCGTGGAGCAAACTCACCCTGTGCCCGACCAGGTCTGAACGTGCCGATCTCGGCCTTGGCGGTGAGATCCTGCGCCTCATCATCCTTGTACCGGCTGATGAGACCAAGGAAGCCGACGAACTCGTGAGTTAGCGGCGTGAACGAGGGCGAGGCGGCATCAAGGATCCAGATGTAGCTGCCGTCGCCGCGTCTCAGGCGATAGCGCAGCATGAACTCGACCTGACGAGCGCAGGCTTGAGCGAAGCCATCAACAATCGCCACTCTGTCGTCCGGATGTATCGCTTCGGTCCAGCCTGCTCCGAGCGCCTCGTCAAGTTTTTGGCCTGTCAGATCGTACCACTCTGGAGAGAGATAGGTGCAATTTCCTTTGTGATCAGTGACCCAGATCATGAAACGGTCTTCCGGATGCGGTTACGATAATCTGGCAGAACAGCCCTATCCTGCATGACATTTTTCCATTTGTCGCCTACGCAGAAGCGTAGCCATTGGCCTTGATGCCCTGTCATGCCGATCCGGCGCGAACACCGCTTCTTCTACCCGATCGACTGGCCGCAGCTCTCGGCGGTGATCCGCTTTGGCCGCGCCAAAGGGCCGGCGCGAGGGCTGCGGGCGGCCGCACGGGCGGACGGTGATCCACCTCGGTGACGGCCGCTGGTGGGACGAGGAAGCCGCCTCCTGGCGCAACGGGGCGGGGCAGATCGTCTGCCTCGCGGTCGATGTCGACGATGTGCTCGGGGCAGCGCGGACGACGCGGGTGGTGCTCGCCACCGCCCACCGGAACCACGACACGGCCGACAATGCCCCGACCAATCTCGCGGCCTTCTGCCAGCGCTGCCACATGGTGCACGACCGGCCCGAGCACCGCCGCCGACGCTGGCTGACGCTGTTCCGGCGGCGAGCGCTGGGCGACCTGTTCCGCGGCCCCTACTCCTGATCTGGACCAACAACGATGGACAGCGCCCTGGTCGAGAGCATCAAGCTGGTCGGTGGCATCGCAGGCTTGGCAACGGCCGGCTTCACGCTATGGGACCGCGCGTTCCGCGCCCGGTCCTGGGTGGAGCCGCACATTGCGATCAGCCCGATTGCTCGGCCGGTGGGCGTGCCGATGGTTGATGGCCCGATTTGCTTACGGATCCACAACCCCGGCTCTCGGACCATAGGGATCGGCGCAGTCCAGTTTCGCGGTGTTCGCGAAGGGAGCATGGCTCTATCCGACGACGTAGGACGCAACGCGCATCCTCGGCGCCTGCTACCGATCGGCCCCGGGGAAATGCGGGTCTTCGAAATGACCTGGGTTGATCAAGAGCCCGGCGAAGCCCCCGAGCGTCCGATCTGGATCACCGTCTCATGGCGGCCGCTGACGGCGCTTCTCCCAAGTCCCCCTTTGAGGCTGAGAACGTCGATCGGCACGCTGACGCGGCTGCAAGAGGCTGAGATCGATCGCGTCCAACGCCAGCGCTGAGCCCCGCATTGGCGTCTCGGATTGAAGAGGACGCGCCGGCCACTCACGAACGGGGTGAACGCGGCAGCCGGCGCGCTCGCGGTCGGGAGCCTTGAGGCTCAACCGCCGCGATCTGGGATAGCCTCCATCAACGCCAGAAGGATCTTATCGGCTGCGTCACGTCTGGCGCCACGATCAGATTGAGATCGAGACAAGCGAAATGCACGTCATCGATGCACATTATGAAATCGGCCCATTTGATTCATGATGCCCGCGCCAGCACATTCCTCTTCACGAAGCGACGGCGACCCGCCGCAAGAACGACGAAGAGGCTGAACACGATGTCCAAGCAGATCATCTCGCGCGCTGTCACCGGCCTGACGCTGGCCCTTCTCACCACCTCCGCCCTCGCAGGCGAGCCGGGCAGCATCGATAACACCAAGACAGTCGGCGCCCTCACCCTGGAGACTCAGGGCCTCGCCACCAACATCGGCTCGGTGCACCGCCAGGGCGGCTATGCCCTTCCCGGCGCCGTCCAGTGGAAGGTCCCGGCCACCGATGACCGGGTGAAGCAGGCCGCTGCCTTCTAAGGTGGTCGGAAAAACGAACGGCCACGGGTGCTGGAACGAGGGTGCGCGTACATCCGGCGTCACCCCAATCCCGGCATCGTGGCCGCGTCCGATCAAGCGATAGGATCGCGATCGGCATACTCCTGAGATGGGGGCGGTATGGTTAACAATCAATGAGCAGCCCCGCCGCCCGATCTGCTCACGGGCTGGCGGGGCATGACGTGTAGTGTCAACACGACGAAGAGCCAATACGCAACGCGGCTCCGGCTCAGGATGACTGAAGTGCCTTAGCTGAGTGTGAACCTGGCTCTGGCCGGCATGTCTCGGTTTTGTGGCGCCGACAGTCTGCCGCCACGAAAGCCATCTCGGACCACATCAACGACCCACCGCCCGAAACCGTAACCGAGCACCCGTCCCCGGCAAGGTCAACGTTACCTTCGTGCTGAAGCAGAAGCGGCTCATCTCCAGCGATTGGCAGGTCTCACCGTCCAGCAACGGTGCGATGAAGCGGGCCGAGGCGATGGCTGCGCGGATGCTGGGCACGGCCGCCATCCAGATCGTGGCCGACGACGAGACGGGCGAACTGGAGAGCGCGACGATCCTCGGCCAGTACGGCGAGGTGCCGGACGACTTCGCCGAGAGCCTGCAGGCGGCGTGACCATGCGGACCATCGTCGAGATCAACAACGACAGGGCGACGGCCGTCAGGGACGGCGGGCAGGAGGCGGCCGCCCTGCTCGCCCGCGCCTTGATGTCAGGCAGTGATGCGGCCTGGGACAAGCTGCGGCCCTACGGGATCAAGCGCATCGTGGAGCGGCATCCGACCGAGTCGGCGAAGGTGGTGGTTGGCGAGCGCACGATCGCAGTACGGTAGCAGCATGAATAGCAACGACACCGACCGATCCGCCGCCAAGCTGCGCGGCCTCCTCGGCTTTGCCCGCGGGCTCGGCCTGGACGAGGCTGATCCACGAGACTGACCATTGATCTCTAACCCGGGCAACGAACCGGCCCGTTCCTCTTGGGGTTTCTAAACCACTCCAGGGAGAACGCTGTGCCTCGTTACTTTTTCGACATCGATGATGGCGTGCAAGATCTGCGCGACAATGAGGGCGTCATTCTCGATGATCGGGAGCATGCCCGGAAGGAGGCGATCGCGACGCTCGCCCAGCTTGCCAACGATAAGCTGCCGGACGGCAACAACCATACCTTCAGGGCGAACGTACGCGATGAGACCGGCAAGCGGATCTATGAAGCCGCGCTGACGCTTACGAGCGGATGGGTTCCTTGACTATCGAGATCGCGGACACAGAACACTGGTTATGTCCGCCTCCGCCGAAGCTCTCGAAGCTCTGATCCGCAAGCTGGTGAGTACGTCGGTCCTCACGGAGGAGGAGCGGCAAGCGATCCGGCGGCTGCCGGCCACTATCCGGCACATCAATCCCAGCCAGGATCTCGTAGAGGACGGCGAGCGACCGGCACACTGCGGCCTTCTCGTGGAGGGCTGGTCATACCGCTACAAGCTGCTGGCCGAAGGACGCCGGCAGATCCTGTCCTTTCACGTCGCGGGTGACACACCGGATCTACAAAGCCTCCATCTGGGCACGCTCGACCATGGCGTGGGAGCCCTGACGCCTTGCACCTTCGCTCTCGTTCCGCACGAGAACCTGCGGCGGCTGACGGCGGCTTTCCCCAACGTGGCCGCTCTGCTTTGGCGGGAGACGCTGGTCGATGCCGGGATCTTCCGGACTTGGATCACGTCGATGGGGCGCCGCTTGGCTTATGGCCGGATCGCGCACCTGTTCTGCGAGTTGTATCTGCGGCAGGAAGCGGTCGGCCTCGCCGCCGATCTTCAATGCCCGATGCCTTTGCGGGGAACTGATCTCGCTGACGCAACGGGTCTCACGACGGTGCATATCAGTCGGGTGCTGAAAGCGCTGCGCGACGACAAGCTCATCACCTTCGAGCGTCGCCAGTTGGTCATCCATGACTGGCCGCGTCTCTACGATGCAGCCGAGTTCGACCCAACCTATCTGCACCTCAAGAGCTTCGAGCGCTGAAACGAAAAACGCCACGGGAGCCGGAACGAAGATGCGCAACCATCCGGCGCCAGCGATGACGGCCGAATGGCCGAGGTGCGGAAGCGGATGCTCGCGGCGGCGCGTGAGGGCTGAAACGAAAAGCCCCGCGCGGCGGGTGCCGGCGGGGCAAGTTCACGCTCATCAAACGGCTAGTCCCTGAGGAACGCCGTTTCGGCGGGCCGGTTCTGGCTTGGTCGGAAATCGTACGGTTCGTGGGTAGAATGACCACTCTCAGAGCAAGGCCGGGCTGCAAAGGGCCGCCTCAGGCCAACCTGTAGGGTCCCGCATCTCTGGTGAGGATGCAGGTGCGAAACTGAGCCGCGAAGGGCCTGGTTAGCAGGCCATGAGCCTGCTTCCGTCCTCCCTTTCCCTGGTCGTGCTCGTTGTCGAGGACGAACCGCTTCTGCGAATGCTCGCCACGGACATCCTGGAGGATGAGGGATTGACAGTGCTGGCGGCAGCCACAGCCGAAGAGGCCCTGTCGATCCTAGAAAGCCGCGGCGACATCACAGTGCTCTTCACCGACATCAACATGCCTGGGAAGATGGATGGGCTGACTTTAGCATCTCACGTCGCACAGCGCTGGCCGCACATCCGCCTTGTCGTGACCTCGGGGCGGCAGGGCTTCACCAACGATCAACTGCCCGACGACGGGCAATTCGTTCAGAAGCCCTATCGACCAAGGCAACTGGTTTGCGCGATCGCGCACGCAGCTTGAGAAGAGGGCAGGGATCACTCCAAGACGCCGTTGCCGTCTCCTGCCTCCTCTGCCCATTCGATAGCAACGGAGACGGTTGCGGACATGACCCGCTGGCCGGTCTCATCGCGGACATCGGCGCGGATGCGGGACGCGGAGCGGGCAAGGGCTGCCTCTGCAGCCATCCCCACCAACGAGCGCTGAACGAGTGCACGCACAGCGGCCTCATTCGGCAGATCGTAGCCATCCTCATCAACGACAGAGATATGGTCGTGCGTGTCTATGTAGAAGCGAGGCATGCTGGCCCTCCTGCAAGCCTAATTCGACGTCCTTCGATCACGATACGACTAAGCAATCATCCTAAGAAGCACATTTGTTCAACAGAACAGCGCATGAACATCGTAGTATTATGTTAAAACTCGGCAACTTGATCTGCGTATCTGCTCAGAATCGAAGAGACTTATCGATTGCACGCAAACTAAAAGCTCATCGCCTCAGGACCGGGCGGGACTGGAGGTGTGGTCCGTCGGTGAAGCCGGACAGGGCCGAGGCTATGACGATCCACCTCACGCCGTTCACTCGGCGCCACCCCTGCGTGTCCCATCTCTCTGGAGGAGCAGCAACACATGATACGGAGGCGACAGCTTGATTGCCGAGCTACGCTTGCTCTGACAGTGCCTAACCTATGGAGTGTCAGCTTGTTAATTTAATCTACTTGTGCTGAGGTAAAAATTCAATTCGACCATTCCTACTTTTGGTTGACTAAGCCCGCGCCGCTCGACTTCTCGGATCAATTTGGTGGATGCCATGAGACTGTCGCCGGGCTTGTATAAAGACATGATGCGCTGCGATTGTCCCGCTTGCGGGGCAATTCATGAGAAGAGCGGCAAATGGTTTGCAACAGTGCCTAAGTATCGATGTCTCAGTTGCGGCGAAACTATTCTTCTTAGCTATAACAAAAAACTTCAGATTTTTGACTTTCATCAAGAGGCGAAGGCGCGAGACGTGCCCTAGGCTTTTGATGTAGAGCGTGATCAACGGTCTACGCACGGCGCCCGCACCACCTCCTCTGGCGTCTCCCGGGCGAACGTCACGATCGGCCCAATGGTGATCTCGGACCGTGCATGCGGGCGCTCACCCGGCGCGCTGATCACCGGGCTGATGCGTGTGCTCGGCCCGATGAACAGGTAGGCGCGGGCGTCCTTGGCTGGCTTCCCGCTGGCGAGCAGGCCGGCCAGGGTGACCGCGATGAAGCAGGGCGCCGGCATCAGCGCCCTCGCCGCGGTGGAGGGCCGTGGTCGTGGTCGTGCGTGTCCAGCACCTCGGTGAGCCGCTGGAGCACCTGCGCGAACTGGCTGGCGTGCT
The DNA here is from genome assembly GCF_002355515.1 of Methylorubrum populi. Taxonomy (NCBI): domain Bacteria; kingdom Pseudomonadati; phylum Pseudomonadota; class Alphaproteobacteria; order Hyphomicrobiales; family Methylobacteriaceae; genus Methylorubrum; species Methylorubrum populi. The sequence continues at coordinate 4,114,370 of NZ_AP014809.1, forward strand.
GCGCCTCCTCCGAGGCCGTGTCCGCCCGGATCGCCACGGTCAGATCCTTGATCGCTGAAGTGAGATCGGCCACCGCCATGCTGTCGAACAGCACCGTGCCGCCCACCTGCGCCACGTCACGCGCCACCTCCGGCTTCAGCGCCTCCGCCTTCTGCGTCTCGATGCGGTAATCGAAGAAGGTCTTCAGGAAGCTCGTGAGCGGAACGAGGAGCGCGGCGGCCGCGGCGCTGACCGCGATGATGATGGCGGGCCAGGAATCAAGCTGCGGAAGAGGATCGGGAACTGCCGCCACCGTTCTGCCTCCTGCGCGCCCTAAACCCGAACGTGTCTTCCGCCGCCATGTCGCTGGCCGCGCGCCCGGAGGCGTGCAGCTCGGCGAGGGCGAGGATCGTGTAGACGGCGACGCCGGTGCTGATCGGCGGGGCCGTGAGCAGGAAGCCAAGGGCGATCGCGAGCCAGAACGCGAAGCCGCCCAGGCAGCCGAGCGTGCGGATGAGCGAGGTCTCGCGCCCGCGCCGGCCGTTCACCCACAGCGCCAGGAGGCGCACGGAACCGAAGAACAGGCACAGGGCCCCGGCCTTCCACTCGCTGATGACGGTGGCGATGACGCGGAAGCTCTCGTTGCTGAAGGTCTCGGTTGGCGCGATCAGCACCAGTCCGACGCCGACGGCGATTAGCGAGAGCCAGATCTCCGCCCAGCGGGTTTGGCCGTACCGCACGGCCCGGCGGATCCGGTCGTTGATGTCCGGATCCGGGTCATAGACCAACATGCGACTGCCGCGCCTCGGATTGCGGGCCGTGTAGGGGCTGTGCGGCATCAGAAGAACGCGGTCCGCACTTTGATCCAGGCATCGAGCACGTATCCCGCCGCCTTCACGACAAGGAACAGCCCGAGGCCAATGAACACGAGCGTCTTGTGCTCGACGAGGAAGCCGACGATCAACGTCACGTAGCCGAGGCCGGTCTGCACCTTGTCGGCGGTGTCGTTGATCCGCACGAAGGTGCCCTGCACGTTGTCGAGCAGGCCGGCCCCGTCCGCGCCGCCCAGGCCGAGGAGCCCGGCCCCGAAGGTGCCGAGCCACTTCGCCGGCCCGAACAGCTCGGGCGCGTGCTGCGCGGCTTTGCCGAGCGAGACCTTCGCGCGCTCCGCGGCCACCGGTCGGTGCGGCATGGCCGGCAGCGCCGCCATGAAGGCGCCGTCGATCCCGCCGTCGCCGAGGCCATTGTCCTTGCGCGCCTGGGCGACGGCCTCCTGCGTCAACGGCCCGTCCAGTCCGTCGAGGAAGCCCTTCGTGTAGTAAGCGCGGTCGCGGAGCGCCTTCTGCACGTCCGAAAGCTGCGGACTGCCGGACGACTTCAGACCGGGCCGGGAAGCGGGCACCGCCGCCGCAGACGGCTTCTTACCGAGCCAGCGCAGCCACTTCGACAGGCGCGACTCGTCCGGGATGACGAGATCCTGCACCTGCGGCAGGGTTGGCGCGGGAATGGTCACCACCGGCGCATCAGCTACGGCCACGGCCGGCATCGCCCGCATCTGGTTCAGCACTGCCTCGACCTCACCTGCGGTCGCCAGCACCTTGTTGAGGCCGTCGCCGAGGTAGTAGGTCTGCCCGCGCTGGACCTGCCGGTGCGCGCCCTTCGTCGCTGCCAGGACCGGGAACGACGCCCATTCCTGCGCGAGCGCGAGGCCGAAGCCGGCGACGGAGAGTTGCCCGGCCATGAACTTGGCGTAGCCGCGCCGCAGTAGCAGGGCATAGCCGAGCCGATCCTGCAGGGCAGGCGTCATCACCTCGCGGCCGGTCAGCCGCTCGGTCTGCTTCAAGCTCGCCAGGGTGTTGCGCATGAACTGGTAGCGGCCGGCGGCGCTCGAGCCGAAGGTGTCGGTGCGCCACTTGCCCTGCGCGATCACCTCATCGACCGTCATGGTGGTGAGAGGCTTCGGCATGCGATCCATGCGGTTGCCGAACACGGTGTCGTAGCCGCGGGGAGCCTCCTTTGAGCCGATGAAGTCGAGGAGCCGCTTGGCGGGTGCGGGGACGGTCATCGCGGGTCACTCCGGCTTGGCGAGCTTGTCGGAATCGGCGGTGTCGGCCGCGGGACGGGCGTCGTCGCCCTCAGCGGCAGTGCCGAACAGCTTCGTTCCCGGCGGATCGGCCGGGGCCTCGGATGCCTCGGCGGGCCCGGTGCGCTGCAGGATCGCCACGACCTCGTCGGCGGTGCCCTCCGGCGAGACAGAGGCGATGGCGGCAAGGCGCAGAAGATCGGCCGCGGAAATGCGGGTGTCGGACATCAGTGCTTCTCCGGTTGAGGAAGCTGTCGGGCTCGGGCCGGGTGGCGCGGCGAGCGGGTCGGGATCAGGCGAGTTCGAGGTTGGCCGTCTGCACCGGGAACTGGATCGTCATGCCGGAGGCGTTCACGCCCATCAGCGTCGTGAGCGGCGAGAACTCGGGATCGCACAACATCACCGTGCCGACGTCGCCGGCCATGAACTCGGGCGGGATGCCGTCGCGGCGGGTGATGCGCACCCGGTCGCCGACCTTGAACGGCGCCGCCCCGGTGCGCCGCAGGAACTCGGCTTGCACGTAGTTGGCGATGTCGGCCGCCGTCTCCAGCGTCGTCGTCTCCGTCGTCGTGACGGCCTTGGTGAAGGTCAGCATGTGCGGGGTCTCCTCAGAGGGCAGCAGCGCGGCTCCACAGCGCATCGAGCGCCGCGGGGTCGTAGGGATCTCCGGTGGCCGGATTCGTCAGCAGCGCACCAAGCTGTTCGGTGAGCGGGAGGTGGCGCTCGTAGGAGGTGGCGGCTGCCAGCATCATGCGCGCGCCGAAACGCTGACCGTCCGTGTCGGGGATCTGGTCGAGTGCATCCTCCATCGCCTGCGGAAGCTCGCCCCGAGCCGCCCAGGCCAGGGCCTCGGCTTCGGTGATGGTGCCGGCGAGCGCGAGCGCCTGTGCGAACTGCCGGTCCGAGATTACAGACGGGACGGGCGGGGGACCGACCGGTGGCTCATAGGCAATGACCCCCTTTCCGTTCCAGCGTCGCCGGCCAGAGTTGTTGATGAACTCGCCCCACTGCTCGTCGGTGATTGCGACCACACCATCTGGGATCGCTGGGTTTCGCCTCTCTCCGACGACGGGGGCAACCGGCTGAGGATTGTCCTCGCTTGGCTCGGGAGCCGGCCCATAGATGGGCAGCATCAGCGGGCCATGAATATCCGCAGCAAAGAACCCGACCGGAAACCCATCGGAGTCAAACAAACCGTACTTCATTTCAGTACCCCCACGAGATCCAGCGGACAGGTTGATTGGCGTTGGCCGCCACCGTCCCCCCGTTGATCGCAATTCGCGTTCTGACGGCAAAGCCGCTGTTACCGAACTGGTCAGTAGTGACGAGATACACGCGATCTCCCGGTGTACCCCCTTCCATGTAGGCTATAGCCCCCAGGATAGAGCCCGGATAATTGGTGTTGAGCACTTGAAGATAATCGCTAACCGTCGGCACAGCCCGCCCCCACTGGACGATAAATCCGCTCGGAAACTTGATATACCCGTTTGTGGTGAAGTTTTTTACAGAAAGGAAGTCGGACCATATATTTCCCAGATCGACGCCATCGACTGAGCCTTTAAGTGCATCTCCGCTCCACCCGACATAAATCTTGTTGGAGAGCTGGCCGGGGCCGCCGCCCTGTTGCACGGGCGTGAAGCCCAGCGCCGGCTGTGCCCCCGCCTCGGCGGGCGTCGGAGACACAAGCGCCTTCCCATCGGCGCGGCAGTACGCGACGACGCGCCAGTTGCCCGACCCGTCCGAGGTTGCAAGCAGACGGTCGCCGGCGCGCACGACGATGTTGGCGCCGCCCGGCAGATCAAGGCTCGTCGCACTGTGGACGAGCGTCGCGCCGGCGTCGGTGAAGCGCACGATGCGCTCCAGGTGCCGGCCAGGGCCGAACGAGTTGATGACGACCCCGGCCCCGCCTGTAATCGCGACCTTTTTCATTGGCGCCGAGCCGAGATCGACGCTGGTGCCCGACGCCATCGTGGCCGAGCCTGCGCGCAGGTCGCCCGTGCCGTTGCTGAGATCGAACAGCAGCGCATCGGTCGGCGTGGTGCCGTCCGAAAAGGCGCGCACGGCCAGCGTCTCGACGGTCGTCGTCTGCCCGCCGGTGGGTGTGTAGGTGAGCGAGCGCTGAGCGATGTCCCCCCAGGTCCGCCCTGCGATGGCAAAGGCGATGCGGGCGATCGCGGTGCTCGCCACCTTGTCCATCACGAGCTGACGCGAACCGGCGAACAACTTGGCCTCGCCGAACAGTTCGAGGAGCACCTTCGTGTCGCGGATCATCGGCGCCAGCCGGTCCTTCGAGAAGGTCTCGGCCGCGTCGTCCTTCGGCAGCACCGCCAGAATCGGGCACGGATCGAGGTGGATGAACCGGCCGGTGATGTTCTCGATCACGGTCGTCTTCAGCAACTGCGTGCACGCCATCAGCGTCATCTTGCTGACGCCGGGCTCGGTCGCCCACAGCATCGGCCCGCGCGCCACCTCGACCTTCGCGGTGATGAACTTGCCGCCGTTCGAGCTTTCCTTGCTCAGGCGCCGGTACTTCTCGGCCCACTGCACCACGTCGAGGTTCGGCGGCGGGGTCGCGCCCCGGCGCCAGGAACGCCTAAGACTGCTGGTGTCGAGATAGGTCGAGGTCGGTGGGCTCGCCGAGTTCGGCGAGGTGCTTGTTGACATAGTCGCTCAGCACCTGCGTCAGCTCGCGGGCGTCGATCTTGAGTTCATCGGCCATCTCGATCGCCACGCGGGCCGGCCACGCGATCCAGGCGTCCCGAATGGCCCGCGCCTCGTCGAAGAACGCGGCCTCGGCGGCGGCGCGGTCGACGAGCAGGCCTTGCTTGACCGCGTGCTCCTGCTTGCGGAGCAGGCCGAGGTAGTTCTCCTTCCGCTGCGCGGCCTGGGCCAGCGGCAGGTTCGGGTTCTCCGGATCGAACTCGACCGGATCGGACCCGGCCTCGTCGTTCACCGGTTGCGGCGCGGCCGGGGCCGGGCGCGGCGCTGCGGCGGGGCGAGCGGGCTTTCCAACCGGCTCCTCGTCTTGCGGAATGGCCCGCACCGGACGGTGCGTGGTGCCGCCGCGGTAGGTCGCCGGACGCTGGTCGAGGTTCCACTCGGTGGCGTCTACGTCGACCTTGCCGTCATCGGTCAGCGAGAGGAGACCCTGCCCCTTCCACTTCGTGACGATCGCCTTGGACACGCCGCGGTGCCGGGCGAACTCGGCTTGGCTCATCACGGTCGGCAAGCGTTCACCCCTGCGTTCACCGTTCACCGTTCACGGGTTTTCGGACCCTGGCGCTAGAAATGAACGGGGCCCCGACCACCCGTATAGATTTGGGCGTCTCAGGGTCCCCCGAAAGGAGTAGGGGCTAGAGTGCTCGCGGGTCGGAGCACTGCTCTTCAGCCCGCGCACTCTCTGCTCTGAGATTGAACAGAAGCAGTATTCTGCAGTTAACGGCCTACCCGCCGGCCGTCTCGCCTCGGGCCCGGCGCCAGGGGATGGGAGGCAAAAACCCATGCCCGACAAAGCCAAGCGCGCCGAGCTCGCTCAAAAGGCTCTCGACGCCTACCTGCAAGAGCACTCCGGTATCCGACGTTGGTGCCATCCACGAGAGTCGGACGTCATCGGAGAGTGTGACATCGTCGATCTCGTCACTGACCTGATGCTCTTGGCCGAAGCGAAAGGTCACGATCCTTGCGGCGTGATCCGGAAGGTCGAAGCACACCTACAAGCGGAGTCTGGGCTGAGTTGCTGATCCCGCAGCCTTAGAAACCTCGCCTAGAGGCTGTTGGTGACCCGACAACTAGCGTGCCATACCGCGCCATGAACAACGAAGTGCCACACCCCTATTCCGTCACGGTCGAGCCGCTGAAGAAACCAGAAGGCCAGTTCGGCTGGGCCCTCAGGAAGCACGGCAAGCTGACCGAACGCTCCGACCGCTCCTTCACCAGCGAGGCTAAGGCCTATGAGAGCGCCTTGAAGGCCATCGAGCGCGAACAGACTGGCTTCGGGAGCCGGTAGATCGCATCAACGCGTTGTCAGGGGCTGCGCAACTACCAAGGAGCCGTCCCCGTGTATGTCCGTGCCACCTTGCTTCTCTTGGCCCTCTCCTCGACCTCCGAGGCCGCTCCCTTCGACAATCTCAAGGCCGACCTCGCATCCTGCCTCCGCTTCGAGATGGAGGGGAGCAGGGGGCGGGGGCAGGCGAGAGGTGGCGCTGAGTACGCGCTTCAGCGGTGTGCCTACGAGGTCGAACGGCTCGATCGAGCAGACGGGCGCCGGCTAAGAGGCGATCAAGGTCTGAGCCCGTCGACTTGGTCTGTGCTTAGAAGCGTCTTCGGCGCCGGCAACCGTGGCGGGACTTCAAGGAGAGACCGCGTCAGGAACCGGATTTAACGCTGAAACTTGGCTCCTTGAGCCGGCGCGAGGCCGGCAGAGAGGTCTGCCATGTCGAGCGACACCCATAAGCATCACAAACTCCTCAGCGCTGTGAAGGCTGCTCAGGGCACACAGGACGGGTCTTTCGAGACGGCTGTGACGCGGGCATTGGAGCACGTCTTCGAGCACTTGGACCGGCTGAATTCTCACGTCTCGACCGGTGGTCCTGACGGCGAGGATCGTCCGCTCAAGCCCGATGAGTCTCCCACCCTCCGCTGATTGGCAGGAATTCCAATCCTCACGGTGATGCGCAGCGCCAACCACTCCGTCTACGTCTCCGCCGAATGCTCACTAGGGCGCTACGGTCAGTGGTCTGAACGAAGCTGACAGCCCTGCGTTGCTCCTGCTCAACGACGAACAGGGATGGAAACGGTCATGCAATCGAAGACATTGGCGCTTGCCGCCGCGCTGACGCTTGCCCTCTCGGGTGCCGCTCTAGCTCAGACGCCTTCCGGCGGAGGGAGCGCCGAAGGCAACATGAACAACCCCGGCAGCGTGAAGAGCAATTCCGAGAAGGCCATGGAGCGCTCGACCGGTTCAGCTACCGGCGCCGCGACTGGAAACAAGATGGCGCCGGCGGCTCCGGGTGCTGCCGGCGGGACCGCCGGCGGAAGCATGGGAGCCAGCGGTAGTGCAGGCACCAGCGGTGCTGGCGGGACGGGTGGCGGTCGCTAACCGCTCAGAGGCGAACTGAAATCAACACAAGCCGCGCCTCCCAGACTGCGGCAAATGGAGAATAGCATGTCGAAGATCATCACGGCGGCGCTGGCGATCGCCCTTATGACCGGTGCCGCTCTGGCTCAGGACAATGGGAGGCGCGGTGGAAACCCGAGCAACGCTGGCGGCGGCAACACGAGCACCGGCGGCGGTGGCGGATCGGGCCGCTAAGCAGTTTGGTGAGAAAGCCCCGCAGCGGGTCATCCGCTCGGGGCGCATCTTTCCAATCGTGAGAAGCGGCAGGGCCTATGGCGGCCTCACGTCCGTTCTCGCGCTCAGCCCGTGCATATTCTTCGTCGACTGGCGCAGGCAGAACAATAGCGGCTGCCTATCCTAAGTCAACGGCGCGATAGGTATCGCCCGGCTCTATGCGCATCCTCGCTGACCCCGACGGCGTACCAGCGGGCAGTGAAAGACCGCTGAGGGTGGGGAGCGGCTGTTCGCCAATGACAGCACGAGCGTCTGGACGTAAGCCCACGTGGGCTGCTCCGCAGAACGATTGGCCTCGTGCAGGTCAGGACCCTCGCGGTGCCGGTCATTCCATGTCGAGCCGCAGTCGTGTACGGAAATGTATCTTCCCAGCCTCATCCCGAACCTGTGCCGCGATGTGCCGCTCCCGCGCCTGCATCATCGCAGAGAGGCGAGTCGGCCCGTGCAAAGCCTCGCGCGCAAGCTCAGGGAGCAGGGCCACGGCGGCCTCACAAGCATCTTTTAAGTCGCTGAACTCAAACCCGTCCTCGTCACGCATAAACCTGTCAGCGTCAGTGACGTCGATGTAGAAGAGCATGGCAGCCTCAAGTCTCGTAGACGCCACTCTGCCCCGCTCCACCGCCGGCGTCGTTAACCTATCCAGGCCGTCATTTTGCAACTCTGCCGCATCAGAAGCTGCCTTAGAAGCTTCTTACCTCGGCTCGGCGTCACACTTGGAAATGGTCCTCTAGGACGCTGCCAACGCCGCGAGCCCTGCACGGTCGAGAAGGCGTAGTTGCCCACCTTTGAACTCGATCACGCCCGACTGGCGCAGTTCCCGCAGAACGCGGCTGACATGGACGGTGGTCACACCGATGCACTCGGCCAGATCGAGTTGCGTCAGCCGTAATGTGCAGGCATGTCGCTCCCCATGCCCGACAGCGTGCAGCCGTTCAGCAATTTCGTAAAACAGGCGTGCTAGACGCTCGGTGGCCGAGCAGACCCCAAGCGCCGCCAGCCAGCCTCGGCTGCGGGCTTCGGCTTCAAGCCTGGCTCGGCGCAACGCCAGCTCAATGGTGGGATGCGTGTTGGTCAGATCCTCCAGCATCGCGCGCGGCACTCGCGCCACTCGGCAGGACGAAAGAGTGGCGATGCCATGATCCCAGCGCTCCAGATGGATCAGGTCCGAGTCGCACAGGTCTCCCGGTAGCAGCAGGGCGAGGATCTGCCGAGCGCCTGAGGCCTTCTGCAAATACCGGCAGGCGATCCCGTCCAGCACGAGGAAAGCAACGTCCGCCACCTCGCCGTCACGCACAAGGTCTGTGTGGGAGGCAACTGCCGCAGCGCGGCTGACGAGTTCAGCCAAGGCGGCACGATCGTTGCCCGACAGCGACGCAAAAGCCGTGAGACGGGCCGCAAACGGATCGATGGCGCCATCGTATTCCGGTGACGAGCGATGTAGCGGTGCGCTGATCAGGCTCTGCAGGCTGCTCATCACGCTGCCCTTCCATCCGGCAATGCCAGCACAGACGCAACGACGTCTTGTGCTAGGACCGGCTCGTAAAGAAGTACGTCCACCGGCACCCCGCCTGTGGCGTCCGGCGAACCGTGAGCGACGAAAGGGATGCTACGCAGCCGCAGTGACACGATCAGATTCGCGCCCGCCTCATCGCCCTGCAGCAGTCCGATCACGACGTAGTCAGGTGACACGTGCGGGAGCAATGTCAGTCCAGATGCCGCATCTGGCAAGGGGCCGAATACACGTAGACCAGCCCCCTTAAGCGCATCAGCCAAATCGAGGCCGACGACCGGATCCGGTTCGATCAGGAGCAAGAGCGGACCGATACCGGTTTCGCCTGACGACCCCAGACGTATGTTCGGCCGCGCTTGAATGGGATCCAGATGCACCATCTATGAACCCTATCTCGTTGACACTGCGGACGGAATAGCGCCGGCACGCTTGGTCCAGTAGCGTACTCTCGAACCAGAGTGGCCTCTGTCCGGGATCGTACATTCCGCGTGAAGCCCCCGTGTACTTTATGCACGCAGCACTTATATCGAAGATATCGACTGCCGACTTGTTCGGGCGCGGACGGCTAGGAGACAGCGTGCGCTCTTGCCCCAGGATGGGAGCAGGGCCATGCCTCAGCTTCAGCAAACCACCATTTGCAACCGGCTGCTCAGAGCTCTGGCCAAGGACGATTTCAGTCGCCTGGCCCCGGCCCTCGAGGCGGTGCCACTCGGCATGCGTGAGGTTGTGATCGCCGCCAACGAGCCGATCACCCACGCCGTGTTCATCGAGGACGGCCTGTGCTCGCTGATCGCCGACACGTCCGATGGGCGGGTCGAGATCGGCATGGTCGGCCATGACGGCCTTGTCGGTGTTCCGCTCCTGCTCGGTACCGATCGCAGCCCGCATTCGGCAATGATGCAAGCGGAGGGAACGGCACTTCGCATTGCCGCGGCAGAATTGCAGGAGGCACTGCAAGTCAGCCCGGCACTGCGCAACGTGTTCGGACGTTACGTGCAGAGCCTGATCGTGCAGGTGGGGCAGACCGTCTATGCCAACGCTGACGCCAACCTGGAGGCGCGGCTCGCCCGCTGGATCCTCATGACGGACGATCGCTTGCAGCGGGACGAACTGCCGCTGACGCACGACTTCCTGTCGCTGATGCTCAGCGTGCGTCGCCCCGGCGTGACCACGGCCGTGCACATCCTTGAGGGAGCGGGGATGATCCGAGCAAAGCGAGGTCGGATCACCGTGCTCGACCGCGAGAAACTGATGGAGCTGGCGGGCGACACCTACGGACCGGCCGAAGCCGAGTATGAGCGCCTGCTCGGGGAGAGCTGAACCTGCCGCGCTTCTACCTCAACATCCGCCGCAACGGCGTGCTGATCCGCGATGAGGAAGGCGACGAACTGGCCGATGTCGAGGCAGCACGTGCCCTGGCGCATGAAACGCTGCGTGAGATGCGGCGTTTGCCCCACGTCTACGGCCCACCGCGCGAGTGGCAGCGCAACGTGTTCGTCATCACAGATGAGAGCGGAGCGGTACTGATCGAGGTGCCCTATGCAGAGGAGCTCTGAGCCGTCTGCCGGAGAGGTGCGATAAGACGCTCGTACTCGGCCTCCGCCGGACCGTAAGCTTCACCCGCGGCCTCGATGAGCCCTGAGCGGTTGAGGACGACGATGCGACCGCGTCGTGCCTTTATGAGGCCTGCGCCTTCGAGCATCTGCAGGGCCACCGTGACGGTGGGCCGACGCACACCCAGCATCATCGACAAGAACTCGTGGGTGACCGAGAGATCATCACCGTCCAGCCGGTCGTGGTACATCACGAGCCAGCGGGCGAGCCGCTCCTCGGCAGGCGCACTGGCATTGGCAAGGGCCGTCTGAGCGGTCTGGATCAGAAACGTCTGCGCATAACGTAGGAGCAAGGTGCGCAGTGAGTCGCTGGCGTTGATCGCCCGCCGCAGGGCGTCGGCGCCGATGCGGTGGGAGCGTCCGGCGACTTGCATGAAGATTTGGTGGGGGATCTGATCGGAGTCGAGCGCCAGCGCCACGCCGGCTAGCCCATCGCGGCCGAAAAGGCCGATCTCGATCCGGCCGCCGTCGTGCGAGCTTGCGATGACGGAGCAGAGGCCATCCTCGGGAAAGTGGGCATGGGAGATCGGGCGACCCGGCTCGATCAGCACCGTCCCAAGGGGCAAGCTGACTGGCTCAAGATGAGGGCGCAGGAGCGCACGATCATCCTCTGACAGGCTGGCCAACAGACGGTTCTGGTAGGACGATAGGGTCGGCAATGGCGCGGTCGAGAGCTGGGCGGGACGGGTGTCTGTCGAATAAAGAATTGGCGGCTGAAGGCGACAAGATTGTGCGCAAACCGGGCGAACCGTCTGGAAGCGGACAATCCATCGCATCAGTCCAGCTGCTGTAGGTTAATGCGTGCCGAGAGGCACCAACGGCATGGAGGTGCGTTAGGTACGGTAGCGTACAGAAAGCTCGAGCCTCCATGTACAGGGTCAGCAGTGACGGTCCGGGGGGAACGGTGATCTCCCTACACGAGACGGCCAGCGATACGATGCTGGCGATCTACGATCTGCGGGATGCGAGAACCAACGAGTTCACGATCACCGATGCCGCCGGCTCAGAGATGACGGAGACGCAACTTGCAATGCTTGTTCTAGTGGAACGTATGCAGCCTGGGCGAAGCTAAGGCTCGTGCAACAAGCTAAAGATCCAGGCTGAAAGCGCTCTGGCTATGTTGTTTTCATCGGCGCTGCAGGATTTCCATCCTTGAAATATCTATAAGAAAAAATCCTGTTAGAGCTGCTGCGAACAAACACATCCCAAACATTCAGTAGCGGACCCTCGTGCCCGATACGCTGAGGGTCTGCTGAGGGTCTGCTGAGGGTCTGCTGAGGGTCTGCTGAGGGTCCAGGCCGTGTCAAAACTCTGGGATTGGGACTTTGCGGTCGGGTGACGTCCCGGTCTCTTGAGAATGGGCTGTTCATCGCGTCGAACGGGTTTTTGCGGTCGGGAGACGACCAGTTTTTGATTGAAAGCGCCTCCTGGACGGTTTCCCGGCCTCTTCGGCGAGCGATCCATGCTCCCGCTCAGGTGGGGATCGCCGCCAGGAGCTTCCGGCTTCCCAGGATGTTGAGAACCCGCGTCAGATTGTAGGCGAGGACATGGAGCGCCATCTCGGTCGAGACGCGCGGCAGGGTCTTGGTGAGGAAGTGCGTGGCCCCCATCCGCGCCTTCAGCGTACCGAAAGGATGCTCGACCGTCTCACGCCGGACCCGCATGGCCAGCGGATCGGCGTCCAATCGGCGCTGCACCGTCTCCAGCACATCCTCGTGCTCCCAACGTGTCACCCGGCGCTCCTTGCCCGTCGTGCATTCCGCCTTCATCGGGCAGGCCGAGCACACGTTCGTCCAGTACCGATGCAGCGTCAGGCCGTTCTCCACCGTGGTGCATCGGTGGGGCAGCGTCTCGCCCGCCGGGCACAGGTAGGCATTCTCCTGAGGGCGATAGAGAAAATCCTCCTTGCCGAAGCGGCCGGCGGCCTTGGCGCCCGAGGTCATCGGCCGGGGCAGCGTGACCGAGATGCCGGCGCGTTCGCAAGCCAGAATCTGTTCACCGGAATAATAGCCCCGGTCGGCCACCGCATCGAGCGTGTCCGTCTCCAGAGCCTGCTTGGCCCGTACTGCCATACCACGGAGCTGCGCCCGGTCCGAGCCGGCATTGGTCACCGCGTGCGCCACGATCAGATGATGCTCGGTCTCGACCGCCACCTGGACGTTGTAGCCCACCACGCCCGACCCGCGCCCGCTGGTTGCCATCGATCGCGCGTCGGGATCGGTCAGCGAGATCTGCCGGTCGGGCGCCGCCTTCATCTGCTCCTCCAGGCCGGCCAACCGCTCCATCTCCTGCCCGAGGCGGGCGATCTTCTCCTTCAGCCGCACCACCTTGGCGGCCAGTTCGGGTGTGGGATCCTGACGATCGGCCGTGTCGAGCTGCGAGAGGTAGCGCGACACGCTCTCCTCGATCTGCTGGCGGCGCCGGTCGAGCTTGCCTTGCGTGAAGTTGCGGTCGCGGTTGTTGACCGCCTTGAACTTCGAGCCGTCGATCGCGACGCGTGTGCCGGTCAGCAGGCCCATCTCGCGGCACAAACCGACGAAGCGGGCACAGACGCGCCCGATGGCCGGTCCGTTCTGACGGCGGAACTCAGCAATGGTCTTGTGATCGGGCGACAGCTGACCCGTCAGCCACATGACCTCGACGTTGCGGCCCGCTTCACGCTCCAGACGCCGGCTCGACGGGACCCGGTTGAGGTATCCGTAGACGTAGAGCTTCAGGAGAGCGGCCGGATGGTAGCCCGGTCGCCCCGTCCGTGCCGCATCGACGCCCGCGAAGCCGAGCGCCCCAAGATCCAGCGCATCCACGAAGGCATCGACCACGCGGACCGGATTGTCCTCGGCGATCCAGTCTTCAAGACACGGCGGAAACAGCGTCGTCTGATCACGCTCGGCACCGACAACAAACCGTCCCATGCCAGCCTCCGGTCGACCCGGAGAAAGATACCATCATGGGAGTTTTGACACAGCCAGGGTCGCAAGCCGACCCTCACATGGTCAAGCTAATTGGGTTTTGACCCTAAACGCTTAGACTGAGGGGCGGGCGGCAGTTACGCAGCCCTGTGCACGTCCTCGATCGGCAGGCGCACCTCGCAGCTGGTGCTGCGCATGTCCAGCGCAATGACCCCGACCGTGCCGCCCTCAGCGGTGCCGATGAACTTGCCTAAGAACCCAGAGAACACGCCAGAGCCGGCCCGGACGTCCTCGCCCGGCTGGATGATGCCGGAGGCTGACCGGTTCGTAGCGCCCGCGATCTCGTCTGCCCCCTGCGTTCGGAGCCACCGCAGCCCCTCGCCGCTCATGGGCCGGGGGCCGAGCCCGGACACACCGAGGATGCCGAGCAGGCCATGCACGTTCCGGCCTTCGCGGTCGCGCTCCCGCAACGCTGCCAGAGTGTCATCGCAGAGACCGCCGAGCACGCCGACGATGATGTAGTGGCGGAGGATGGGGCGCTGGATCTCCCGCCGCGGCACCCGAAGGTTCGAGCGCACAGCCCGGTGCCAGAAGAACTCGCACGGGACGTAGGCGGCAAACGGGGTCTCGCCCTCGCGCCGGCCGCGAAGCTGAGCTTGTCGGACGCTGGCTGCCGCCGACAACTCCCGGCTCGGCGCCGTCGTGCAGACGTACCACTTCAAAGCCGACACATAGAGGTTCGGCACCTTGTTACGGCGCTCGGGCGGCAGCGGCACGTCCTGGGCGATCGTGCTGTTGTGTTGGGGCGTGGCCTGGGCGGTGTTGTAGCCCTTGCCGAACTGGCCTCGTGGCATGGCGGCTGTTCCTCGGTACGCTACAAGAGGAGTTTGGAGGCGGTCGGTGCCGGTCCGAACGGGACTTCGGCACCGACCACTCGGACATCAGAGGGGAGGCGCGCCTATCACTTGGCAGCTTGGTCGGTTCGACCACCAGCGCGGCCCAGGCCAGCCGACCTGGCCAACGCGGAACGCCGCGCGGCGTAGTTCGGCGCGACCATGGGGTAATCGCTCGGCAGGCCGTAGCGCTCGCGGTACGAGTAGGCATCGAGCCCGTTGGCGCCCAGATGGCGCTTGAGCGTCTTGTAGGGCTTGCCGTCGATGAAGCTGATGATCGCGTCCGGGGTGACGGACTTGCGGATCTGCGCGGAAGTCGGCTTCTCGATCACTTCCTCGGCAGGAGCGGCGACGGGGCTACCCAAACCGGCAAGCGCAGCATGCACGCTGGTAACCAGCCCAGGAAGATCTCTCGCCGGCAGCGTGTTCTTCGCAACGTAGGCTGCCGTGATGGCGATCGTCAGATCGATGATGTCAGTGCCATTCCTAGGGGCATCTTCGAAGTTGTCGTCGGGCATAGTGTCTCCTGAAAGGGAACGGGCCCGCCGAATTGTGGTCGACGAACCTCAGAACGGTATGTCGTCTTCTGAGACATCATGTCGAGTGCGGCGGTCATCTGTGTGGGGCGCAGTTCGTAGATCGAAGTGGTCGAGCCGGCGCGTTCGGACAGCCTGCGTTGCTTCGAGCACCACGAAGGTGACGCCGTGCCGGACCTCGGCCTCGCGCAGGGCTCGGGCCTCGGTGCCGTGCTGGTAGGTCGATTCGCGCTGGCCGAGCCCGTAGACCATCCAGAACGGCTTCATCTCGGTGATGTCGCGCGTCACCGTCATGTTCGACAATGGCAACGTCGTATGTGTGCGCAGCCTCAGCTAGGACGATGCTATCGCGGCTCTCGGTCATCTCGTTGTCTCCAGCTTCGGGGTGGCCGCCGATCCCTCGTTGCGGCGAGGGGTTGGGGGAGGCGGCGGGGTGAGCTTGAGGGGGCGTCGCCCCGCCGTCGGCTCGATGCCCCAAGCGTGCATGACGTCGGTAACGGGCCGGCCGGTCTCCTTGGCCTCGGCCTTGGCCTCTCGGCGCAGGCCATACAGGCGGCGCTTTTCCGCCAGCACATCCGGCGGCGTCTCTGCGATCCACTGCGCCTTGCTAGCGCGCGAGTTCTTGCGAAGCTTCACCACGTTCCGAGTGCTCTCGAAGGTGTCGAAGCGGCGCGCGCAGCCGGTACACTGCCGGCGACGCACGATGACCGTGGCATCCTCCGCATGCGGCCGGCTATTCACGACGCGGGTGTCGGCGCTGCACTTCGGGCAGATCACGGCGCTTGCTCCTGCGCAGCCGCGGCCTCGCGCTCCGCAGCCTCTCGCCGCTTCCGACGCACATCGAGGTCCCCTGCGAGGTTCGGGTCGCGCATCTCGCTCACCGGCTCCGGCGCAGTGCTCTTGGGCGGCGCGGCCCGGCGCGTCGTCTCGGCCACGAACTCGGCGTGCATGGCCGCGATCTGAGCGCGCTCGGCCTCGCCCGCGACGTGGTAGACCTCGGCATCGAGGATGGCATTGATGCGCGCCCGCTCGGCCAGGGGCTCGGAAATCAGCGACCGGCAGACCTCGGCCATCTCCGCGGCGGTAGGCGCATAGACCTTGTTTCCGACTTTGCCGCTGAGGAAGCGCATGGTGGCCTCGGCGACGGCCCATGCTGGGTACTGCCCGAGCACGAGGATGAAGCCTTCCTTTGCCAGCTGCACCGCCTCGGGCCCGAGCTGCGCCGTCGCCATGCTCGACCGAAGGATGCCGACGTTCTTCCGGATCGTGGTCTGGTCAGATCCGACGAGACCCGCGTCGATCTCCGCCCGGCGGCTCAGCAGCAGCCCGCGCTGCTCATCCGTGGGCGCGACCGCCCCCGACAAGGCGTAGCGGCGGAAGTTCCCGGGGATCGGCTCCAAGTTGTTGTTCAGGTAGCCGATCACCGCCGCGGTGCGCCGGGGCGCCGGCGGGATGCCATCCCGGATCGCCGGCAGTCTCTGATCCTGATCCGTCACGGTCGAAAGGGCGGTGCTCATCGCGGCCTCTCAGTTCGGTTTCATAGGCATCGAAGGCGTCGGCGGCCCAGAGATCCTGCGCGGATGGCGGACGCGCCCTCAGTGCCTGCTTTGTCGGAGCGGGGTTCAGGACGCGGGTCGCGTAGCCGAACGGATCGCCGGTCCTGGCGTCGATCGCGGCCTGCAGGGCGGGCAGCACGTCCTCAGCCCGGTACTTCGAGAGCAGCTTGCCGATCCAAGTCCGCACGCTGCGGTCCGATTTGCTCGACATGCCGACAAGCAGGTCGGGGAACTTCGTCCAGATCCGATCCGAAACCGAAAGCTCGACCGGCGGCGCGGCAGCGACGGCCGATGCGGCAGCATCGGAACCCGGGGCGGGGGAGGGATAAAGGGTGGGGGGTTGGGGTGCAGGGGAAGGGGGGCGACCATCAAGGGAGGGGGCGGGGGTGTCACGCTCCGTCACGCCGTCACACACGTTGTCACACGTCTGATGCGTGACAACGTGTGACATAAGACGACGACGACGCTGCTGCCGCTCGTTCTGGTTCGCCCGGCGCGCGGCCTTCTTCGCCTCTTCCTGTGCCTGGTCAGCCTCAACGCTGGCCTTCATCAGGCCGACGATTTGCTCACGGCTCAAGCCGTTGGCGAGCATGGCGTCCAGTAGTTCCGGGGTGATCACCATCCAAGCGACCCCCAATCGGAGATCTGCCGGGCGCAGCCGAGCGGGTCGTTGTGGATCTCAGAGCCCGTGAAGCGCAGGACCGTATAGCCCCGCAACTGGAACTCCCGATCGCGTGACCGATCACGGGCCGCCTGCTCCTTCGTGCGCTCATGGAAGGCATGGCCGTCGCACTCGACGATGAGGCGGCGCCACTGCTCCCTGCCGCTGATGCGGCCCGTCTCCCAAGCGTGCACAAGGAAATCGACTCGCCAGCCCTCAAGCTGCGCCTGAGGCTCGACAATGAGCGTCAGCAGTTCGGGGCGCGCCATGAGCTTGCCGAGCGGCCATGTCGGCGACGGCACCGCGACGTGGTGATATTCGCAGTCGCAGAACCGTACGAGCGTCACGAGGGCGGAGAACAGAAGGTCCTCGATGGGGCTCTCGGCCTTAACGAGATGATCGCCCGCGAAATCGCGCACGTAGCCCATCTCCGCAGAGACATATTCCAGGGTCTGGCGGACCAAATTTGCGTAGCCGTCGGACTTGTCGGTCATCTCTGCACCTACTCCGCGGCTTCGAGGGCTGGGGCCGGCGAGGCCGGCAGATCGAACTTCGTCGTCTGGTTGCCGCAGACGTCCCAGCCTAGCCGGGAGGCGCGGGCAAAGACCTCAAGATACGGACCGGGAATCCGTGCCTCGATCTCCTCGTGCAGGTTCGGGGGCTTGCGGCTGTGCTCGCGCCGAGGCTCAATCCAGACACCCGAGAACGGGTTGCCCTTAATGCTGTGCGGGCGACCGGCCTTCAGGATCACCACGTACTCGGCGTTGCCCGCGACCTCGAAGCCGGTGCCGCGCGCGATCGAGAGGCGATGGAAGAACAGCGGATCGCCCGACGGCCAGAGCTTGATCCAGGGGATCGCCGACGAGTAGCGGAGCCGCCACGCCTTCGCGATCTCCGGGATGCGGTGCAGAAGAGGCGCCGTAATCCAGAGGAACACGCGACCGCCCTCGGGGCGCAGCAGGCCGCGCACCGGCAGCGCCTTCACCTCGGCGAGCGTCATGCGGTCATAGTGCTGCGGCCGGCTCTTGGTGCCGGCGGAGAAACGCCAGGGCGGGTCGATGACGACGGCGCCGTAGTGGCGCTGGGGCAGGCCAGCGAACAGGCTCATGCTGCGCGCTCCCGATGCGCCCGAACCTCGGCGACCGTCGAGGCGACGATCTCCTCTGCGGTGAAGCGTATGCGGCCGGCGCCGGCGCACTCGTTGCAGCCAGCGCGGGCCTTGCGCGTGCGGCGCAGGTTGATGAACGAGCGGGGTGCGCCGGCCGGGAAGCAGGTCGAGCACCAGCGGCCGTTGCCGACGAGATAGGGATCAGGCACGGGCGCCTCCCTGCAGGCGCGCGGCGTGGCGACGGTCCATCTCCCGGGCGATCAGATTGGCAATCCTGGCCTCCGTCAGGCCGGGCGCGTCGTCCTGCATGCCGGCGGCGATCTCGGCGGTGTCGAAGCCGTCGAACCAGAGTTCGAGGATTTCTTCCTCGACGGTCGGTCCATCGTGCTCAGGAGCGGCGATCATCGTCCGATCTCCGCGAGCACGGTGCGGATGTGGCCCTCGTCGAGGCCGAGCGCGGCGGCGATGTGCGCGACGCTCTGGCCTTCGCGGGCGCGGACCTCAATTTCGGCGCGGTCCTGCTCTTCGACCGACGGCATGGTGAAGACCATGCGGACGTCGGTGGCGGCGCTGTCGATTTCGACGGTGGGATGGCGGCGCAGGTAGCGCTGGCCGTCGTCGGCGATGATCCCGGCGGCCACTGCCACGTCGAGACAGGGCTTCACCCGGTTGTCGATGTCGCCGCGGAAGGGCGGCAGGTAGATCGCAACATCGCAGGGGCCGGCCATGCGGCCGGGGACCGGGCGAGCTGTGCAGATCGCCAGCACGGCGTTGTTGCGCCACCGACGATAGGCCGGCGTCTTGATGCGCCCGCGGCCGACGACGTTGGCGAACAGGCTGTTCGTGCTCGGCGGGAGCGGAAAGCGGATCTCGACCAAGGGCACGATCCGGCGCTGCGCGTAGACCGGGCGCTCCTCGGGCTTGAGGCGCACATGCTTCCCTGTCGGCAACACGCTGCTTGCGCGCACTGCGATCACAGGCGCCTCCATCGTTCGGGGTGCCGGAGACCGCCCGGCAGCGGATGCGGTGCTGCTCAGCCCAGCGAGGGGCGAGCAGGCTCAGTCACTGCGCGCTCTGATCCACCAGCGGAGCCACCAGGGCAGGGGCCTGCCGGCCTCGCGCAGCGCTCGCGCCTTCTTCCATTTCCAGGCGCGCGCCCGTGCCCTGATCCATTGCATCGTCTCCCCCTCCGAGCGCGAAGAACGCGGCTCGATCTTCGTCCGCCTGGGCGTCCCAGCGGTCACAGTTGGCTTGGTAGGTCGCGCGGATCCGCAGGAAGGTGTCCGCGTCCAGCCGCACCGGCTGGTTGCCGACGAACTTGCGCACCCAGGACGCGGTCGTGCCGATCGTCCGGCCGACAGCCTCGTAAGCCAGCATCCGCGAGCCTGTGCGGCGCTCGGCATGGCGCACCAGGGCATCGACCAGCGGATTGGCGAGGTTAGCGGCGGTCTGCATTGTCCGTTTCCGGGCAAAAATTGTCCGCATCTGAGCACTCCGACATGCTGAATTGCACCTCGGGAAGGCCAGGGGCCGGACGAAGACTTGAGGCGGAGGACGCAACACTACGGATCGACGCGCGACCGCCGCGAGCTTGGCGGCATGGGCGGAAGCGCGAGGAAGAAAAGGCCGGGGCACGAAGGCCCCGGCAGTGCTGGGAGGAAACGCCCAAGGAGGGCAGGCCCCGCAGCGGGGCAACGGACGCGCCGAAGCGCGAAACGGAGAACAAGATGCACGAGCACACACCGGAGACCGACGGCGCCGCGACCATCCTGGCGATGCACGCCATGGTGACGTGGCTGGTGCGGCGGGAAATCGAGCGCGGCGACCTCACCCGACACATGGTCGAGGCGATGCTCGGCGTGGTGCAGGTGGATCCGGCGCTCGCCGAAGCGGCGCACGAGGCGAGCAGCGTCGTCGCCCGCGTCATCGGCACCCGGCCGATGCTGGCGGCGCTGAATTGAGGCGCGCCCGATCCAGACGCGGGAACAAAGGACAGGATCGGGCGGGTTCCGGCAGCCAGGATGCCGTCTGGCTGCAGGAAGGGTGAAGGGGGGCGAGCGATGGACACGCACAAGGACGAGGCCACCGAGGCGCGGCTGGCCGCCATCGAGACGGTGCTCGGCGTCATGATCGAGCGGCTGCGGATGAGGGACGCGCAGGCCATTCTCAACGCCCTCCACGCGACAGCGGGAGATGCGCAGCGAGATCCCGAGGCGCGGGACCACTACGCGCAGGCGCTTGAGCGGCTGGAAAGCCTGCTGCGAAACGGGTGGCGACATCAGCCGCAGCGACAAAGCGCAGAGGCGATGACGGGCTCCACGGCATCGTAACAAGGGCGCCACGGCGGGCGGCCTGCCAGACAGCGCCGCCGATCATGACTGCCGCGCAGGTGATCGCGGCCAAGCCGGTTGCGCCGAGGATGGCGCAGAGACGGAGGGAGCCGTGGGTCATGCCGACAGCCGGCGCTCAGCGCAGGCAGTCTTCGGCCGCCGGCAGCCGCGATAAAGCTGATGCAAAAGCTCGTAGGTCAGGCCGAGCTTCTTCCCGGCGTCAGAGACAACCAGAGCCTCGAAGTAGGCAGGCGGGATGCTGTCGCGAGCCTTCAGCGTTCGGACATGACTGTCCTTCAGGCCGATCGCTTCGGCGGTTGGCCCAATCCCGAGCCGGTCTATGACTTCGGCGAATGACTTCATGCCACAATCGCTACAAGAGGTAGCGACAACTGTCAACACAGCACGTAGCGTTCTGACCGCTACACTGCGTAGCATGTCAGACGATAAGCTGAAGCAGGCGCAGGGCCTGAGGTTGAAGGCAGCGCGCAAGGCGGCCGGCTATAGGTCAGCCCGTGACGCCGCGCTCCAGAACGAATGGCCGGAGAGCACATACCGCGCCCACGAAGGCGGCACGCGCACGATCGGGCAGGACGATGCGGAGCGCTATGCCTCCCGTTTTCGCTTTGATGGGGTCGACGTCACGGCTCGCGGCATTCTCTTCGGCGACACCGACGCACCCGAGCAAGTAGTTTCGGGCACCAGCACCGTCGGCGTTAAGGGCCTTATCGCGGCCGGCGGGGTCATTGAGACAGCGTCAGAGCAAATCGCCGAGGGCGACAATCTCTATGAGATCGCAGTGCCCTTCCCGGTCGAAGAGGGCGTTATTGCCTTTCGGGTGACCGGAAACTCTGGATACCCGAAATACGACGAGGACGACGTGATCCTGTGCTCTAAGCACGGAGAGAACCCGGAGCGCCTCGTTGGAGCCTACGCTGCTGTTGTGACGAAGGCCGGAGACCGCTACCTGAAGCGCATCCTGCAGGGGTCCAAAAAGGGCCTCTACCACCTGGAAAGTTTCAACGCCCCGCTGCTACTCGATGCGCGCCTTCGGTGGGCCTCTGGCATCATCAGCACGGTCCATGCGCGGCACTGGCGCCAGCTTTCTAAGGCGGCGTCAGCGCCAAATCCGTGACGATCAGAACGGGAGCGACTCGTCCACTTCGGGCGGGACGTGTCCAAATATTGCGATCGCCTCAGGCGGGTCGGTATCGCCCAAGTGCTCGTCCCCGTGCAGTAGAAACGCGGCGGCGCCGACGTTTGTCTTGCCCTCGCAATGGCGCTGCGCTCGAGACCTTGCCTCGTCAGCATTCTTACAGGCCATAGCTCGCCTTGCCGAAATCTTGCCTCGACGATCTTTAACATACGTTTGCACTGCGTACCTGGGCGTCGAGGGCATCTATTTGCTCCATGAGTCGATGCGCCAACGTGAGGCCGCGATTAGAACGAAACAAGTACAAAATTGTTGCCTGTGGATGGCTGTGGATATCCGGCCGAGTGATCGCGGTCAGACCGCGCGCGAAAATCGCTACACCATGTATTGACGACAATCGCTACCGCATGTAGCGTTTCTTCATCGCCACCCCGCGATGGAGCCGCCGCCGATGTCCAACAAGCCACCCCCTTCGTTCTCGCGCTGGCACGCCGAGATGCGGGGCGAGCGCGCCGCTCCGCCTGAAGTTCGCGAGGAGCGTTTGCGCTCGATGGCGGGCATGAGCGGCAGCCCGTCAGTGGCTTTGTCGGCGTGGCGCGGCCGCTCTGCTCAGCGCTACGTCGTCGGCGTCCATGACGTCGGTTCGGCCGATGCCCTCGAGGCCGCGCCTGCTGTCGTGATCGCGGTGCGCCGCGACGAGGCCGGCCTCGCTTCCCCCATTGACGTCGCCAGCATCGAGACCGCCGCCGACGCGGTGGCTTGGGTCCGTCTGGCCCAGGCGTCGGGCGCCTCCGAGTTTCACATTCACCGCCTTGCCGATGCCGCGTCCGAGCGCGCCGCCGTGGTCGCCGATCTCGCGCCGGCCCTGCCGCCGAGCGACCACGCCGCCTGAGCCCGCCGCGCTTCGGCGCGCCCCTTTCGCCTTCCCGCAACACCAGCCCGACGAGGCCACCCATGTGCGCGCCGTTCAGCCAGGCCGACCAGCCCGAGCCTGCCATCTCGTCTCTCGACCTCGCCGACGCGGTCGAGCACCTGTGCCTGATGGCGCGGGCCTACAGCGCCATCGTCGGCAAGATCGCCATTGACGACGCCACGAGCGCGCAGCTCGGCGCCCGCGGCGGCCACACGGCTCACATGGCCCGCCTCAGGTTTGAGGAGGCGGTGATCGCCCTGCGGGCGGTGCATCGGAATGCGCTCACCGGCACGTCGGGCACCTACGCCAGCGAGAGTGATCTCGCGGAGGCACAGGCGCACCGCCTCGAGCAGAACAATCGCAACATCAATCGCACCGCGATGCGCCGGGTCGATGCCGCTGCGCACGAGGCCGGCTTCGTCTCTCCCGCTGCGGCCTGATCCACCGTGATCGCCCTGGCCCAGGACTTCCTCGCGGCCGGGGTTGCGGTCGCCCTCTACGCCCTCGGCATCCGCCTGTTTCTCGGCCGGTGCCAGCGCCTCGCGCCGCCGACGCAGACCCTTCCCTCATCCTCCAACGACAACAGGCACGCCATGCCCTCGCAGCGCCCGGCCGCTGAGCCGCTCGACATCAACGCCATCTCGGTCGCCGTCGGCATGGCTGTGCTGCTGCTCGGAAGCGGCGTGAGCCTCGTGGCCTGCCTGCGCATCAATGGGTGGCTCTGAGGCCGCCATGAGCCGCACGGAATTCTCGAAGAAGGTTCGCCGCGATGCTTTCGTGCGCGCCGCTGGCCGCTGCGAGGGCGACGGCTGCGGCTGCAAGCTGACCACCGGCAAGTTCGACTACGACCACCGCATTCCCGATTGGATGGGCGGTGAGCCGATCTTGTCGAATTGTCAGGTGCTCTGCGACCCCTGCCACAAGGCCAAGACCCGGCAGGACGCGGCCGACCGCGCGAAGGCGCAGCGCCGCGAAGATAGACACCGCGGCATCTGGGCCGCGCCACGGCGTCAGATCCAAAGCCCCCCTTTTCCGAAGGCCGAGCCGCAGCGGCGGGCCTCCAAGCCGCTCGACAAGCTCCGCCTTCCTCCCCGCCAACTCTACGTGGAGCGCTGATCCATGCCGGTGTCCCGCCGAGAAGCCCCGACGCACGCGGGCGCTGCGATCCGCTACGAGCGCCGCAAGAAGGGCCTGCATCTATCCGATGTGGCCCGGCAGGTGGGCGTATCCACCGCGACGGTCTCCCGATGGGAGCGGGGCCGCGAGCCCATGCCCTTCGAGCGGCGCGAGGAAGTCGCCGAAGCGCTCGGCATCGATCCCGCACGCCTGAGCGACCCCGCGCCCGTCGAACTCACCAGTGAGGATCGCCGTGTCCTCGACGGCTACCACAGCCTGCCGCCGAGCGAGCGCGCCGCGATCCGTGATCTCCTGGGCCTGCGCCGCACCGCCGGGAGGCGTGCGTCATGCTGAACCCCTCCGATCTCGCCTCCACCGATTGGGACAAGCTATCCACTGGCCTCTTGGCGCTGTCCGCCCGCCGGGCGCTGGCCTCGCGCCAGGGCGAGCGGATGCTGCAGCAGCGCTTCGCCCCGGTCGCCGAGGGTGAGCACCGCATCGCCCCGCACGACTTCCCCGCCGTCGAGGAAGATCTCGGCGAGATGGATCGGGAGTCGGCGTTGCTCGCTCAGACGGCGCACGCGCTGGCGCTGGTCCGGCGGCTCGCCCGCGATGAGCAGAGCGGCCGGCCGGCGCCGGTGGAGAGCCACACCGAGGCGCGCAGCCCCTCGGCCCGCAACCTCATCGCCCGCGCCTTCGCCGCCCTCACGTCCTCTCGCAATGGAGGGGCCGCATGACCGGCGACATCACCGTCGACAGCTTCGCTGGCCGCGCCGTGCCTCAATGGATTGTTTCCGAGGCCGGCGCTCGTTCAGGCACCCCGCTGCCGAACAGTGGAGCAGCCCGCAGGCGGACAGACAGTTTCCATGCCTCCTTCCGCACTGTCTCAGCCAAAAAGCGTTCGCCGGTATCGACGATAACGAGCACGAACCGCTCAGGAACCCCGAGGACGCTGTTTACAGACAGGCGGGCGCTGAATTCTGCGCGATCTTCTACGCGGCACCATATATTTTTTCCAGAATGCGGAAGTATCAGGCCGATATCTCCAGATCTGGCAGAGTCAATGTTTTGCCTATCCATTTCTTCGACCGCTGCTGTTCTTGTTGTGAAACAAGTTGTAGTGCGGCCGTTTAACGACATCATGCCAAGATCATTAAAATACGATGCATGTGGCCAGGTAAGTGCCGGTATCAGGCGCTCCGGGCAGCTAAAACAATTTTCCATTCTTTCAGCCGCACTCGATGACGGAGCCCCAGCATGACCGTCTCCCTCGCCTCCGAGACACGAGCGCCTGTGGGGGCGAGAGAGCCTTTGTGCGTGCTCGACCTTTTCTCCTGCATCGGCTGCCACGCGATCGGCTTCCACCGCGCGGGCTTCCAGACGGCCGCCTTCGTGGAGGCCAACCCCGTGCGCCGCGATGTCCTCGCGCGCCGCTTCCCGGGTATCCCGATCCATGACGACGTGCGCACCTATGCCGGACAGCGAGGCGAAGCCGACATCATCGTCGGCGGGCCGCCCTGCCAGGGCACCAGCGTCGCTGCCGCTGTTCACGGATACCGGACAGGCACCACCCTCTGGCCCGACATGCTCCGGATCTGCCTCGACGTTCGCCCGGAATGGGTTGTCGTGGAGCAGCCTCCGGGCAACGCGCGATGGGAAGCCGACGTCGCTGGCGATCTCGCAGGTGCTGGCTACCACACTGCCCGACTTGAGTTTGAGGCTCGAAACGTTGGCGCGCCTTTCGAGCGTCGGCGCGTGTTCATCCTGGCCAGCTCCAGCCTGCCGCGACTGGAGATCGCCTGGTCGGCGGGACCATCCGAGATTGAGCGCGTCGCGCGGGCAGCAGATGCCCGAGGTGCTTGGAACCCGAGTGTCCTGCGCGCTCTACGAGTGGATGCTCGCTCTGCCGGCGAGATGGAGCGATCCGAGAGCCGGCTGAGGCGCGAGCGGATCGAGGCCCTGGGCGACAGCAATCCCCCCGAGATGATGGAGGTCGTTGCCGGCTGCATCGCGCGTGCCATCCTCGCCCCATCCGACGCCCCAACTGCACCCGACCGGAAAGACCTTTCCGGACAAAACGTGTCCCTTTCCATTTCCGAAGGGCAGAGCGCGAACGGCGGGGCAACGGGTACGGAACGATCTGTTCCGACCCCTGGCGGTCTCGCTGAAGGGGGGGCGGTCTTGAAGGTCTCTGCCGAGCAAGTCCTCGCCGCACGTACCCCTCAGGGCGGCTGGACGAAGGCGCAACTCGCGGCCTGGGGCGTGCCGTGGCCTCCCCCCAAGGGCTGGCGAGAACGGCTCACCGCCGACGAGCCCCGCACCCTCTCCCCCGTCAACCCTCCCGCGAAGGAAGCCTAGCGATGACCGAGACCGAACACCTTCTGCTGTGCCTCGCGGAGGAATGCGACGAGGTGGGCCAGCGCGTCATGAAGGCCCTGCGCTTCGGCTTGGACGAGGTTCAGCCCGGCCAGCCGCACAGCAACGCCGCACGCATCACGCACGAGCTTCACGACCTGATCTCTGTCGCCGCGATCCTGAGCGACATGGGCGTGATCCCCAATCCGTATCCGATCAACGCCGTCGTGGAGGCCAAAGCCCAGAAGATCGCAAAGTTCATGGAGATCGGCCGCCGCGAAGGTGTGCTGGTCCAGGCTTCCACCCTCACCCCCGGAGCCTGACGCCATGTCCACCACCACCCACCAGGGCGCGGACTTGGCCTCACTCGAACCCGGTGATCGCCCGGACCTCGGGAGAGTCAGGATCGGACACGTTCGGGACGGTCGAGAGCCAGTCTACGGCCAAGATGCCGGCCAGAACTATCACCACGACGATCAGCACCGGGGTCAGCCACCTGGCGTAAGCGCGCAGTCCGTGGATCACCATGCAGCCGAGCACGAAGACACCGGCTTGGTAGAGGCTGACCGCAGGGCGGGCCATGGCATGAACTCCAGACGTATCTGCGTCGCTCCTCCTACCGCAGGAGCTCGGCTTCGATGAAGTCGCGCGCCGCCCTATCCCAACCCACCCCCACCACCGAAGACAAGGGGAGAGAGGATCGTGGGTAGAGAGAGGGGCGGCGTCGCCCTGAGCGCCAGCGCACCGGGCGCGCCCGAGATCACCCGCACGACCCCGCTGCGCCTCGCAGACGCCGCTGCCCTGGCCTTCCCGAATGGCGGGATGACAGCCTCAGGGCTCCGACGCGAGCGCGACCGCGGGCGGCTTGTCACCGAAGTCGTCGCGGGGAAGGAATACACCACGCTCGCCGCGATCGAGCGCATGAGGACGCTATGCCGCGCGCAGCCAAAGGCCCCCGTCTCTACCTCGTCGCTGCCCGCCGCAACGCCGAGGGCCGCATCGTCACCGCCTCTCGATGGGTCATCCGGGACGGCGCCAAAATGCTCAGCACAGGATGCAGCGAAAGCGACGTTGCAGGCGCTCATCAAGCCCTCGCCGACTACCTCCGCGCCGCGCACCGGCCGGCGCGGAGCCAACGTGGTCTCGATGACATCTCGCTCGCGGATGTCCTGAACATTTACGCGACCGACCACGTCGCGCAGCATCCCGACCGGCACCGCATCGCGCAGCGCCTGAACCGGCTCTTGGACTGGTGGGGGCCGAAGACCCTCGCCCAGGTCACGGGCGCCACCTGCCGCGCTTACGCGACGCACCGGGGCAACGCCGGCGGCGCGCGGCGCGATCTGCAGGACCTCTCGGCCGCGATCGGCCACCACCACCGCGAGGGCTACCACCGCGAGATCGTGAAGGTGGCCCTCCCGAAACGCGGCGAGGCCCGCGACCGCTGGCTGTCCCGCTCCGAAGTCGCCCGGCTGGTCTGGACGATGTGGCGGGCCCGCGAGGGCAGCCGGGCGGACGGGAAGGCCGGCAATACCACTGAGGGGCGGCACACGATGCACCACCTCGCGCGCTTCGTGCTGCTCGCCTACTCAACGGCGAGCCGGCCCGGCGCCGTGCTGACGGCGAGCTGGGAAGCCGCCGCCGGCCGCTCCTACATCGACCTCGACAAGGGCGTCTTCTACCGGCTGCGCGAGGGCGCGCGCGAGACGAACAAGCGTCAGCCTCCGGTGCGGCTGCCGCGCTCAATCCTGGCTCACCTGCGCCGGTGGCGGCGCCTGACGAACAGCGAGAGCGGTTTCGTCGTGGAGTGGCGCGGCCAGCCGGTGTCACGTGTGAAGGTCGGCTTCGCCAATGCGGTGAAGCTCGCCGGTCTGGGGGAGGGGGTCTCGCCACACACGCTGCGCCATTCGGCCGTGACACACCTGATGCAGCAGGGCGTGCCGACCTGGGAGGTAGCCGGGTTCGCGGGCATGGGGGAGGCGGTCCTGCGCCGCCACTATGCGCACCACCACCCGGATCATATGGGCGCCGCGGTGTCCGCGATGGGCGCTACACAGAAACGCTACAGATTGGCGTGAACCGATCACGAACGTTCCGTGATAATGCGCGTCAGTCGTCGTTGATTTTATTGAAGAAAATAGAAAAACCGGCCGTTATGAGCGGTCGGCTCTAACCATTGAGCTACAGGCCCTCCGGCTCATCCGTCACAGACTTCACCCCCGGCTGGTGTCCGGCACCGGAGCGGGCGCGCGAAACGACGGTTGAGAGCTCGTCCGTGAGTAGCCGGGGCGGGGCCCTGCGGCAAGTCCTGCGGAGCCGGGGAAACCGGTCGGAGGCCCTGTTCGCTCAGGCGACCGCGGGACCGGCAACGTGGTGCGGACACCACCGAACGTGGCTCGGCCGGCGAGCGCTCGGTCGAGCGCGTCGCCGGATCGCGGCGGCGCCCGCATCACCGGCAGGGCCGGGCGGTCAGCGTTTCGGCCTCCGATCTTCCGGCATTTCCGGTTTGGGGTCCTTCGAAGGGTCGGGATTGTCGTCGGGCTTGACCGTCGCCCCCGGCGTGCCCTTGCCGGGATGCCCGGTCTGCTCGTCGATGTTCCCGAGCGCACCACCCTCCTGCGTCTTGCCGGCCTCCGTGCCAGGCTTTTCCGGCTTCCTCATGTCGTTCTCCCATGCGCGAAGCAAAAGCGCCCCGAGCCCGGAGAACGCGTGGCGAACCCACAAGGCGCCGCCTGATCGGCAGTATGATGCAGAATTGATGAGGCCGGGGCGGGGGCGCCTCTCGTCGCCGGAAACGGGATCGCAGGTGTCCGCGGTTGCTGAATGCGCTTCCCGCACCGGCGTCGGTCGCATGGCGGCGTCGCCCCGAACCTCCGGCGGCCCCTCGCGATCGGCGGCCGGCTGCCCTATGCTGAGAGCCCCAACAGGAGAACGCCATGCACTATACCGTTCATTGGACCGCGCCTTCAGGCCCTTCGAGGGAGCCGCACGCGCTCGGAGCGAGGGCCGCCGAGCGGGCCATGACCTTCGCAAGCATGGGCGCCTCGGACGTCTACGTGGAGACCACCGACGGACGGGTGTTCCGGGCGCCGGCCCAGATGGCCGCCCTGGTTCAGTACGCCCAGACCGCCGACGCCGACCAGGTCTGACCCCGCAAGTTCGGGCCGTCCGGCCCGTCTGTGCGGCGGCGGGATCAGGAGCCGACGAGCTGCCACTCGAATACGAGTTGGCGCAGCCGCGCCTGGGCGGCGCGGCGAGCCTCGTCGAAGGTTCCGTAGCTCTGCGGGCCGTAGCGCCGGGGCGCGCCCTTCTCGACGATGGAGCAGACGAAGCGACCGGGACGCCGCCAGCACGGGCGCACGTCGATGGAGTAGGGGTGGTCGTTCCGGTCAGGCATCCGGACATCGTGCCATGCCCCTCGACCTCCACCAAGGCGCGGCGGCACCGTGAACGGCTCACATTTGCTTGCGGCCGGCTGCCTGCCGCCGATCCTCGGGCGCCTCCCCGGGCCCGCGGCGGACGGGCAGCGGACGGGCGGCCTTCAGGCCTCGTCCCTCAAGCCTCGTCCTCGGCCTGCGAGGGGCGCAGGGAGCGCTCGATCGTCTCCAGAACGGTCTTGGCGAGCGCCGCGTCCGGATCGTCTCGGAACAGCACGTCACGCAGCATGGCGAGGTAGCCCTCGAGGCGCTCGTCGTAATGGTCGGAATCGATCGAACGCAGCACGCTTGCCAGGAAGCCCACCGCCATCTGGTGGGCCACCTGCTTGGCGCCGAGTTCGGCGAGCCCCTCGGCGAGGTTCGTCACCGCCGCATCGTGGCGCGCACTGACGGCGGCGAGCGCGGCGAGTTGCTGGGTCTGGTCCATCGGTATCGGGTCCTCGGAACGCGCCTGCGGTCGGAATCGCCGCTCACGACTTCGCGTCGGCGAAGCGGCGGAACGCCTCCAGCGTCTCGGCGCTCACATGGTGCTCGATGCCCTCCGCGTCGCGCCGCGCCGTCTCGGCACTGACGCCCACGGCGCGCAGGAAGCGCTCGACGATGCGGTGACGCTCCCGCGACTGCTCGGCCAGGGCCTGCCCGGCCGCGGTGAGAAACACGCCGCGATAGGGCCGCTGCTGCACGAGGCCGTCCTCGGCGAGGCGCTTGAGCATCTTGGCGACCGTCGGCTGGGCCACGCCGAGGCGGGCGGCGATGTCGACCTGCCGCGCCTCGCCACCATCGCCGATCAGGTCGGCGATCAGCTCGACGTAATCCTCCACGAGTTCGAGACGGCGCGCCTCGCGGGCCTGACGGAAGCTCTCGACATGGACCTCCGCATCGACGAGCGGCGCGTCCGCGCCCGCACGGTGCGATTCCGGTGCCGGCTTCTGCCTCATCTCTCGCCCCATATCTCGCGACGCGTCCTGCATGAGGCGGCGGGCTCCTCCGTTCCCGGGCGCGGCCCGGCTGGCCCGCGCCCCACCTGATCGACATGGTTCACGAAACACGCGCCGCACGGGCGACGCGCCACGGATCACGCTGCGGCGCCGGCGGGCGATCCGCCGGGTGTCGCGGGTCGTTCGTGGCGACCTGTTTAACCTATGCGCACCGCGCGCGGGAACCCGGTCCCGGATCCTCTTGATCACAGCTTCGGCACAGCTTTATAGCTAAAGCTATAAGACTGTATCGTCCCGACCGGCGCGGGGGAGCGGGCGCACCTCCCGCGCCGCGCCGTCCCGTCGGCCCTCCTGGGGGAGCGGCGGACCGGAGCCGGGGGAAACGGGCACCTCGATGCGAATGGAAGCGGTGATGGATCAGGTTCGGCCGGCCCCGCCCGGACAAGCCTCCGCGGAGCCGAGCCTCGGCGCGCTCAACGCCAGCGTGCCGGTGCGGGCGGGCGGATCCTGGCTGTGGCGGCTCTTCGCCTTCCTCGGGCCAGGCTACATGATCTCGGTCGGCTACATGGACCCGGGCAACTGGGCCACCGACATCGCCGGCGGCGCCCAGTTCGGCTACACCCTGCTCTCCGTCATCCTGCTCTCGAACCTGATGGCGATCGTGCTGCAGGCACTCGCCGCACGGCTCGGCATCGCCACCGGCCTCGACCTCGCCCAGGCCTGCCGCGAGCGCACCTCGCGGCCCGTCAGCATCGCCCTGTGGCTGATCTGCGAGGCGGCGATCATCGCCTGCGACCTCGCCGAGGTGATCGGCACGGCGATCGCCCTCAAGCTGCTGTTCGGCATCCCGCTGACGCTGGGCGCCATCATCACCGCGCTCGACGTGTTCGTGGTGCTGCTGCTCCTGCGCCGGGGATTCCGGGCGCTGGAGGCCTTCGTGATCGGCCTCCTGACGATCATCTTCGTCTGCTTCGGCCTGCAGATCGCGATGGCCGCGCCGCCGATCCAGGCGGTGCTCGGCGGCTTCGTGCCCTCGCGGGAGATCGTGACCAACCCGGCCGCGCTCTACATCGCCATCGGCATCATCGGCGCCACCGTGATGCCGCACAACCTCTACCTCCACTCCTCGATCGTGCAGACGCGGGCCTATCCCCGCACCGACGAGGGCCGCCGCGAGGCGCTGCGCTTCGCCGTCACCGATTCAACCGTGGCGCTGATGCTGGCGCTGTTCGTCAACGCCGCGATCCTGATCATGGCCGCGTCCGTGTTCCACGCGGGCGGGCGCACCGATGTCGAGGAGATCGAGCAGGCCTACGAGCTGCTCTCGCCGCTGCTCGGCGTCGGCCTCGCCTCGACCCTGTTCGCCGTGGCGCTGCTGGCGTCGGGCCTCAACTCGACGGTGACGGCGACGCTCGCCGGCCAGATCGTGATGGAGGGCTTCCTGCGGCTGCGCCTGCCGCCCTTCGCCCGGCGGCTGGTGACGCGGGGCATCGCCATCGTGCCGGTGGTGATCGTCACCGCCCTCTACGGCGAGCAGGGCACGGCCCGGCTCCTCGTGCTGAGCCAGGTCGTGCTCTCGATGCAGCTGCCCTTCGCAGTGATCCCGCTGGTGCACTTCGTCTCGGACCGGCGGCTGATGGGCGCCTTCGTGATCCCGGGCTGGCTGAAGGGGCTGTCCTGGGTGATCGCCGCCATCATCGTGACCCTGAACGTGAAGCTGTTGATCGACACGCTCACCGGCGCCTGACGGCCGCGCCTCATGCCTCGGCGGCGCGCAGATGCGTCACGAAATCCTGCGCGAAGGGCGGCAGGCCCGCGAGATCGCGCAGGCAGAGCTTGAGGTCGCGTGCGGCCCAAGAATCTTCCAGCGGCACGAGGGCGATCGCCATCGTCCGCCATGCCCGCCGCGCCGTGGTCTCCGGCACGATGCCGAGGCCGACGCCGCACTCCACGAGGCGGCAGACCGCGTCGAAGCTGCGCAGCTGCACCCGCAGCCGCATCGGCCGGCCGATGCGGGAGGCCTTCTCGGCGAGGAAGCGGGTCAGCGCGCTTGGCCGGTCGAGGCCGACGAGGTCGTGCTCCAGCACCTCGGCGAAGCCGACGCTCTTGCGGCGGGCCAGCGCGTGGCCGGTCGCGACCACCACGACGAAGCGGTCGTGGCGGAAGGGGAAGGTCTGGAGCGTGCCGGTATCGACGGTGCCCGCGACGATGCCGAGATCGGCCGCCCCATCGGCCACCATGCCGACGATCTCGTCGGAGGTGCGCTCCTCGATATCGACGCTGATCCCGGTGTGGAGCGCCAGATAGGCGGAGAGCGCCTCGGGCAGGAATTCGGTGAGCGCGTTGGTGTTCGACAGGACCCGGATCTGCCCGACGGCGCCGCCGGCAAACACGGACAGGTCGCCCTGAAGCCGCTCGATCTGGCCCAGAATCTCGCGGGCATGGGCCAGCAGGGCGCGGCCGGCGGGCGTCGGCGTCACCCCCTGGCGCCCGCGCAGCAGCAGCGCGGCGCCGAGCGACTCCTCCATTGCCCGCACCCTTGCCGAGGCGGCGGCGAGCGCAAGGTTCGCCCGCTCCGCCCCGTGGGTGATCGAGCCCGCCTCGACGATGTGGCGGAACAGGTTCAGATCGACGAGATCGAAGCGCATCATGGGGTGAGCCCGATTTCGAACCTCAGGTACGTGCTTTCGCGCGCCGTGGAGCCAGAGCCGGCCGCACAGCCTATCACGCCCTCGTGAGCACGGCACCAGCCTTCGCCAACGGCGAAGGCACCCACCACCAAAGCCGAATTGCGAACCGTTCCAATTCGCGTTTGAAGCGCGCCCATGGGAGCCGCAGCCGCCAGCATCATCGGGGGACAGGGCACGGTCGTCGCGGCCGGGGGCCTGCTCGTGCTGTGCATGGGGCTGTGGGCGACCGGCCTCGTCGCCGAGATCGTCACGGCGCTGATGTTCTTCGCGCTCGCCATGCTGCTCAAGCTCGCGCCGGCGCAGACGGTCTTTTCGGGATTTGCCTCCTCCGCCTTCTGGCTGGTGACGGGGGGCATGGTGGTCGGGCTCGCCATGAACCGCACCGGCCTGGGCGACCGGCTGGCGCGCGCGCTGGCCGTCCGGCTGCCGGCCTCCTATCCCGGCTTCGTCGCTGGGCTCGTCGCCTTCTCCTTCGCCCTCGCCTTCGTGATGCCGTCCAATCTCGGGCGCATCGCCCTGATGGTGCCGGTGGTGATCGCGCTCTGCGACGCCTTCGGGCTGGAGGCCGGGCGTCCGGGCCGGACGGGGGCCTTGCTCGCCTTCGGCGTGGCGACGCCGATGCTCTCGGCGGCGATCCTGCCCGCCAACGTGCCGAACCTCGTCATGGCCGGCACCGCCGAGACGCTGTTCGGGATCCATCTCAACTATCTGCCCTATCTCTTTCTGCACGCCCCCGTTCTGGGCTTCGTGAAGGGCGCGATCCTCGTCGCCTGCACGGTGCTGATCTTCCCCGACCGTCTCGACGGGAAGCGGCCCGAGCTGGCCCCGCTGCCGCCGCCCTCGGGCGCAGAGCGGCGCCTCTCGGTGATCCTCGCGGTGATGCTGGCGCTCTGGCTCACCGACGGCTGGCACGGCATCCCGCCCGCCTGGATCGGCCTCGCCGCGGCGGTGATCTGCCTGCTGCCGCGCATCGGCGTCCTGTCGTCCCAGAGTTTCGGTGAGATCCCGCTGCGGACCTGCTTCTACGTCGCCGCCCTGTTCGGGCTGACGGCGGTAGTCAACGAGACCGGGCTCGGCGCCGATCTCGGCCACGCGCTCCTCTCGGTCGCCCCGCTGGAGCCCGGCGCGCCAGCCAAGAACTTCGCGACGCTCACCGGCCTGTCGATCGGCTTCCTGTTCACCGCCACCGCCAACGGCGCGCCCGCCCTCTATACGGCGCTGGCGGAGGAGTTTTCCCGCGCCAGCGGCTTCGATCTCATGAGCGTGCTGATGGTGCAGGTCGTCGGCTACTCGACCCTGTTCCTGCCCTATCAGGCGCCGCCCATCATCATGACGATGGATCTCGGACGCCTGTCGCTCGCCGACGCGACGAAGCTGACACTCGCCACGGGCGTCGCGTCGCTCCTCGTCGCGACCCCGCTCGCCTATCTCTGGTTTCGGTTGATCGGGCGGCTCGCGTGAGGAGAGCCCGTGAGACAGATCCGCGCGATCGTCAGCTTGACCAATGCTGCACTGCAGCACCGCCATTGCCGGCTGGAGCCCGCCGCCCTAACCCTTCCCTGGAATTTATCCAGTCTTCGACGCGAGGATCGTGAGCCGCGATGAACCCTACCGTCAGACCCACGGTCGCCCAGCCGCTCTCGCCCCATCTCCAGATCTACCGCTGGACCTGGACCATGGCGATGTCGGTGTTCCACCGCATCACCGGCACGGCGCTCTACGGCGGCACCTTCCTCGTCGCGGTCTGGCTGGTAGCGCTCGCCTCCGGTCCGCGCGCCTACGATACGGTGGCGTGGTTCTTCGGCTCGCTGATCGGGCGCGCCATCCTGTTCGCCTACACCTGGGTGCTGATGCACCACATGCTCGGCGGCCTCCGCCACTTCATCTGGGATGCCGGCTACGGCTTCGACCGTGACCGGCGCCTCGGGCTCGCCCGCGCGACGCTGATCGGCTCCATCACCCTGACCGTCGTGATCTGGGCGGTCGCCCTGCTCGTGCGCTGAGAGGCTCACCCATGTCCCAGGTCGACAACCGCCAGAACACCGCGCTCTCGATGCGCACGCCCCGCGCCCGGGTGAAGGGCCTTGGCGCTTCGGGCCACGGCGCCGGCCATTTCTGGCTGCAGCGCCTGACCGGCGCCTCGAACGCGCTGCTGATGCTCGCCTTCGTCGTGATCATCGCGCTGATGGCCGGGCGGACCTATCCGCAGGCGGTCGCGCTGGTGTCGCACCCGCTCGTTGCAATCATCCTGATCCTCGCCGTGGTGTCGGTGACGATCCACATGCGTCTCGGGATGCAGACCGTGATCGAGGACTACGTGCACAGCCACGGCCTCAAGTTCGCGGCGCTCATCGCCAACACCTTCTACGCGGTCGCGGTGGCCGCCGCCTGCCTCTACGCGATCATCCGCGTGAGCCTGGGCGGCCTCGCCTGATCGCCGGCACGGAAACCGAGGATTCATCGCTCATGGCTTCCAACGGAACGAGCGGCGGCGCACCCGCCTATTCCATCATCGACCACACCTTCGACGTGGTGATCGTCGGCGCCGGCGGCGCGGGCCTGCGCGCCACGGTCGGCTGCTCGCAGGCCGGGCTTCGCACCGCCTGCATCACCAAGGTGTTCCCGACCCGGTCGCACACCGTTGCGGCCCAGGGCGGCATCTCCGCCTCGCTCGGCAATATGGGGCCGGACGACTGGCGCTGGCACATGTACGACACCGTGAAGGGCTCGGACTGGCTCGGCGACCAGGACGCGATCGAGTACCTCGTGCGCAACGCCCCCGCGGCCGTGTACGAGCTGGAGCACTGGGGCGTGCCCTTCTCCCGCACGGAAGAGGGCAAGATCTACCAGCGCCCGTTCGGCGGCATGACCACCGATTACGGCAAGGGCACCGCGCAGCGCACCTGCGCCGCGGCCGACCGCACCGGCCACGCCATGCTCCACACGCTCTACGGGCAGGCGGTGAAGAACAAGACCCAGTTCTTCATCGAGTATTTCGCCCTCGATCTGATCATGGACGAGGAGGGCCGCTGCCGCGGCGTCATCGCCATAGATCAGGCCACCGGCGAGATCCACCGCTTCCGCGCCCAGCAGACGATCCTGGCCACCGGCGGCTACGGCCGCGCCTACTTCTCGGCAACCTCGGCCCATACCTGCACCGGCGACGGCAACGCCATGGTGCTGCGCGCCGGCCTGCCGCTGCAGGACATGGAATTCGTGCAGTTCCACCCGACCGGCATCTACGGCGCCGGCTGCCTCATCACCGAGGGCGCGCGGGGCGAGGGCGGCTACCTGACGAATTCCGAGGGCGAGCGCTTCATGGAGCGCTACGCGCCGTCGGCCAAGGATCTCGCCTCCCGCGACGTGGTCTCCCGCTCCATGACCATGGAGATCCGCGACGGCCGCGGCGTCGGCAAGGAAGGGGACCACATCTTCCTGCACCTCGACCATCTCGACCCGAAGATCCTGCACGAGCGCCTGCCCGGCATCTCGGAATCGGCCAAGATCTTCGCCGGCGTGGACGTGACCAAGGAGCCGATCCCGGTCCTGCCGACGGTCCACTACAACATGGGCGGCATCCCGACGAACTTCCACGGCGAGGTTCTGACCCTCAAGAACGGCGACCCCGACACCGTCGTGCCGGGCCTGATGGCGCTGGGCGAGGCGGCCTGCGTCTCGGTGCACGGCGCCAACCGTCTCGGCTCGAACTCGCTGATCGACCTCGTGGTGTTCGGCCGCGCCGCGGGCCTGCGCTGCGCCGACATCGTCGAGGCCGATGCCCGCCAGCCGGAACTGCCGAAGGACTCGGCCGGCAAGGCGCTCTCGCGCCTCGACCGCTTCCGCTACGCCGACGGCTCCACCCCGACCGCGCAGCTGCGCGACCGGATGCAGCGGACCATGCAGAACAACTGCGCGGTCTTCCGCACCGGCGAGGTGCTGGAGGAGGGCAAGGGCCTGATCCACGACGTCTGGCGCGGCGTCTCGGACATCAAGATCACCGACCGCTCGCTCGTCTGGAACACCGACCTGCTCGAGACGCTCGAATTCGACAACCTGATCGGTCAGGCGGTCGTGACGATGGAATCGGCGGTCAACCGCAAGGAGAGCCGCGGGGCGCATGCCCGCGAGGACTTCCCCGACCGCGACGACAAGGAGTGGATGAAGCACACCCTGGCGTGGCTCGACCAGTCCAAGCACGGCGTCGAGATCGATTACCGCCCCGTCCACACCTACACGATGTCGAACGACATCCAGTATATCGAACCGAAGGCGCGGGTGTACTGATCGGAAGCAGGTGACGAGGCCGCCTGATCATATCTGAGCGGGATGATCTCATGACACGGACCTTCAAGGGCTTTCCGCGGATTACGGTCAATCCTGCGGTGATGGGCGGCAAACCCTGCATCCGCGGGATGCGCGTGACCGTCGGCATGATTCTCGGCAATCTCGGCGGAGGAACGAGCATCGAGGAATTGCTTCAGGGCTATCCCTACCTCGAACGGGAGGATGTCCTCGAAGCGATGCGATACGGCGCATGGCTCGCCCAGTCGCGCGAACTCGAACTCGAATCCGCCGCGTGAGGCTCGTGATCGACATGAACCTGTCGACGGATTGGGTGACTTACCTGCAGGGATTGGGTCACGACGCCGTTCACTGGTCGAGCGTCGGTCCACAGGACGCGCCCGACGAGGACATCGCCGAGTGGGCCCGCGTCGAGGATCGCACGATCCTGACGAACGATCTCGATTTCGGAACCTTGCTCGTGAGTACCGGAGCCTCGAAGCCGAGCGTCGTCCAACTCCGGACGGACATCACCCTGTCCAGCCATGTCGGACCACTCGTCGCGCAGGCCATCGCCCGCATGGAAGACGAACTTGTCACCGGCGCACTCTTGACGGTCGAGACGGGGCGCCTGCGGCTTCGTTCCCTCGCAGACGATTAGACGATGATCCGATCTCTTCATCCGGCCGGTCGGGTGGGCTCACGGCACTTTGCCCCCGCCCGCATCGCCCTCGCTGCCTTCGCCACGCTGCTGCTCGCCCTGCCGGCGGCGGCGCGGGGGCCGGACTTCGACTTCCCCGCGGAGGTCGCCGGCTTCGCCCGCGGTCCGCGCACGGATTACGAGGCCCGCGCGCCGGGCCTCGGCTACTCTGTGGTCTACACCAACGGCCGCTGGAAGGCGGACATCTACGTCTACGACGGCAGCGTTGCGAACATCCCCGACGGGCCGTCCTCGCCGACGGTGACCGGGCAACTCGCGCAGGCGGCCACCGACATCGGAACGGCGGTGGCGCAGGGCGTCTACCGCGGAAGCGAGGATCGCGGCGCGGTGCGGGTGCCCGGCCCTGCCGGAGCGCGGCTCGCCTGCCGCGGCTTCACCATCGATCACCCGGCCCTCGGCCCCACCGAGAGTCTGCTCTGCCTCACCGGCCTGCGCGGGAAGTTCGTGAAGTTCCGCCTGTCCGGTCCGGCCGCGAAGCAGCCGCCGCGGGCGGAGGCCGAACGGTTCATGACCGTCTGGCTCGGCCGGCAATAGGATTTTCCAGAAGCTCGGAGCGCGCCGCAGGCCGCCGCACCCAAAGGCACAGGGACAAGACATGGCCCAGTTCAACCTTCCCAAGAATTCGCAGGTCACCGAGGGCAAGTCCTGGCCCGCACCGGACGGCGCCAAGAACGTCCAGGTGTTCCGGATCTATCGCTGGAACCCGGATGACGGGAAGAACCCGCGCATCGACACCTACCGGGTCGATCGCGACGATTGCGGCCCGATGGTCCTCGACGCCCTGCTCTGGATCAAGAACAAGGTCGATCCGACGCTCGTCTTCCGCCGCTCCTGCCGAGAGGGCATCTGCGGCTCCTGCGCCATGAACATCGAGGGCCAGAACGCGCTCGCCTGCACCATGGGCATCGACGAGTGCAAGACCCCCGACAACGCCCTGCCGTTCCTGACCCGCAAGGACAAGGACGGGGCGGTGCGGATCTATCCGCTGCCGCACATGCCGGTGCTCAAGGATCTCGTGCCGGACCTGACCAACTTCTACGCGCAGCACGCGGCGATCGAGCCCTGGCTCCAGACCGAAACGCCCGCCCCCGAGAAGGAGTGGAAGCAGACGCCCGAGGACCGCGCCCGGCTCGACGGCCTCTACGAGTGCATCCTGTGCGCCTGCTGCACCACGAGCTGCCCGAGCTACTGGTGGAACGGCGACAAGTTCCTCGGTCCGGCAGCCCTGCTCCAGGCCTATCGCTGGCTGATCGACAGCCGCGACGAGAATACCGGCGAGCGCCTCGACGGGCTGCACGACCCGTTCCGGCTCTACCGCTGCCACACGATCATGAACTGCGCCAACACCTGCCCGAAGAACCTCAATCCGGCCAAGGCCATCGCCGAGATCAAGAAGATGATGGTCGAGCGCGAGGTCTGATCTTTTCCAAGCACACCGCCCTTCGCGAGAGCCGCGTCCCGATCCGGGTGCGGCTCTTTGCGTTTCAGCCTCCCACGAATAGCCCGTGCCGCGGTGCTGCCCCGAGTGCGGCAGCACCGCCACACCCCCTCGAAAACCGGTCCGAGCGCGGCTTTTCCCGGCCCCGCCGCGCAGCCTGCCTTGCCGCAAGCGCATTTGCCCGCGAGGCCAAGCGCGACCGTAGCGTGTTTGGGGTGAGGGGTCTTTGATGACGCGTGGGTTCCTGTCGAAAGCCGCCTGTCTCGCGCTGGCCGCGAGCGTCGGCGCCTGCGCCTCGAACCGCTTCGAGGGCCCCCGCGAGCGTCCGCGGCCGCAGGCGGCGCTCGAACCCGCCACGCCCGCTCTGCCCGCCGGCACGGTGACGAGCGAGCCGCTCGCGCCCCCGCCGGGCGCCTCCGCCGCCCCGGGCGAGCCGCCGCCCCCGAGCGTCGCCGCCGCGCCGTCCCCGGCGCTCGAGCCGCCGCCCCCGCCCGCGCCGCCGCCGGTGGTCGCGACCGGCCGTTCCTCGGTGGTGGGCTCGTGGAACGCCACCGACGCTGCGGGAAGCTGCAAGGTCTCCCTGTCGAGCACGCCCTCGCTCGACCTCTACAAGGCCACGACCGCGGGCTGCGGCAACAAGGATCTCGCCAAGGTCTCGGCCTGGGACTTTCGCGATGGCGAGGTCTACCTCTACCAGCCGGGCGGCACGGTCGCCGCGCGCCTGCGGCAGGCCGGCGGCAGCCTCGACGGCGCCCTCTCGAAATCCGGCGCGCCGCTCTCCCTGGCGCGCTGATCGTCAGGGGTTCACCCGCACCCCGAGCAGCACCGTGTGCGCCTCGTAGGTCGAGAGCGGGATGGTGCTGTTGAGCGTCGAGTAGATGTAGCTGCCGCGCAGGGCCAGCCAGCGGTTGAAGCGGTAATCGAACCGGGCGGTGGCGGAGTAGCCCCGCTCGCGGATGCGCACGCCGTCGTAGTTGGTCGACAGGTAGGCGCCGCCGACGGTGATCGAGAGGTTGCGCAGCAGGTCGTGCTGCACTTCGAGCGTGGCGGCGTCGGTGAAGGCGCCGCTGGAGCCCGGCACCGCGGTCTCGATCACGCCGGTCTGCTGGTTGAACCGCACGGTGGTGAGCGGCGAGACCGACCAGACCAGCGCCGCGTTGATGACCGGCGCGTTGATGTCCTGCAGCGTGCGGTCGACGTAGGAGCGGTGCTGCAGGCCGCCCGAGATCTCCGCCGTCAGCGTGCTGTTGAGCGCCACCGCCGCGCCGACGGTGAAGGCGATGCCGTCGGAATCGCGGCGCAGGCCGAACTGGTCCACCGGCGTGTCGTAGACCCGGGTGTCGAGGAAGGTCTCGACGAAGGGGGTGATCGCCGGCGAGATCTCGTATCCGGCGCGCAGGCGCAGGCCGTACTGGTTGGCGTCGCGGTCGCTCTGGATGATCGTGGTGCCGTTGCCGAGCTGCGCGTCCTCGAACACCGAGCGGTCGATCGAGCCGCGCAGGGAGAGCTGCAGCCGGTTGAAGTTCTCCTGTACCCCCGCGGTCGCGCCGTAGCTGGCGAAGAGCGGCCGGGTCGTCGCCCCGCCCGCGCCGAGATCGGGGCTGCCGAGGCGCTGGCTGTCGAGCAGGAAGCGGGTCTCGAGATCGACGCGGGTGTCGCGGTCGACGTCGATGCGCATCCGGGCGGTGCCGACGGCGTTGGGGCGGCTCGCCTCGGGGTTCTGTGGATATTCGAGGTAGCTGCCGCGCATCTCGGCGGTGAGTTCGGAGGCCGACCACTCGCTGCGCAGCGCCAGTTCCGCCTCGCTGCGGAGCGTCAGGGAGGGTCGCGGGCGGGTCGATCCGATCTGGTCCGGGTTCGAATCGTAGCCGACGCTCTGGGTGAAGGCCGGCAGCAGCGTGAAGGTGCCGAGCCGGATGCCGAGCGGCGCGTAGGCGGTGTCGGGCGGGATCGGCCGGCGCAGCGCCGTGCCGAGCAGCAGCCCGGCGGCGTTCGGCAGGCCGAGCCCGAGGATCGGCGTCGGCAGCGGCACGCCGGAGACGGGCGTCTGGATCACCGGGGTGAGGCGCAGATCCGTGACGGTCTGCTGCGTGCGGGCCTGGGTAATCCGGCGGGTCGCCGAGCCGAGCCGGCGCGGGGGCGCCGCGCGCAGGCGCAGCAGCGAGGGCCGGGCCGGCGTGCCCTGCGCGGTGGCGGAGCCGGGCAGGCTCGGCGCGCTGCGGAAGCGCGGCAGGCGCGCCACCGTCGGCTCCTCCTCGGCCGACGAGGCGGCGGGCGCCGGGCTTCCCGCCGTCTCGCTGCCGAGCGGGGCGGGGGCGGAGAAGGCGCCGGAGCCGCGCAGGGCCGTCGGCGCGTCGAAGGCGGAGCGGCGCGGGCGGCCGGCGGTGGCGGGTTCGGAGGCGTTGCGCGGGGTCGGGGCGGGGCCGGACGACGGCGCGGAGGCTGCCGGATCGGGCGTCTCCTGCGCCGGGGCAGGGGAGGCGAGAACCGGGCCGAGCAGAAGCGCCAGGGCGAGCGCGCCGCGGAGCCCCCCTCGCTTGTCCCCGATCGGCCGCTCGCGTGACACCGGCAGCGCTCTTTCCCTGCAGAGGGTCCTGGATACGGCCGGCGGCCCGTGGACGGGCGGCGTCCGTGTCCGGGCGGCGCTCCATGGTTAAGAGAGCTACAGCGGACATGGTTAACGTGCCGTTGCGGCGGACGGGCCCGCCCCGTCCCGCGGCGAACCGCGGGGGCCAGCCGCCTTGCGGCCACAGTCGCGGGCGAAGAGGGCGCGGCAAAGCAAGATCGAGATCCGGCGCCGTGCGCGCGGCCCCGGACGGCACGGAACGCAGCTTCATGGCCCTGGCACAGCGGATCGAGGAGAGGAACGAGGCGCGCGAGGCGACGGCGCGGGCGCCCGCCATCGCCTCGGCCCTGCGCACCATCGAGACCGAGCGCGAGGGCCTCGCCTGCCTGATGGCGGCGATCGATAACGGGCTCGGCGAGCCCTTCGCGGGGGCCGTCGAGCGGATCGGCGCCGCCCGCGGCCGGGTGATCTGCACCGGCATGGGCAAGTCCGGCCACGTCGCCCGCAAGATCGCGGCGACCTTCGCCTCCACCGGCACGCCGGCCCTCTACGTCCACCCGGCCGAGGCGAGCCACGGCGATCTCGGCATGATCCAGCCCGACGACGTGGTGCTGGCGCTCTCGTGGTCGGGCGAGACCACGGAACTCGCCGACATCATCGGCTACACGAGGCGCTACCGCGTCGGCCTCGTGGCGATCACCTCGAACGCCGCCTCGACGCTCGGCCGCGAGGCCGATACCTGCCTGGCGCTCCCGAAGGCGAAGGAGGCCTGCCCCAACGGGCTCGCCCCCACCACCTCGACGGCGATGCAGCTCGCGCTCGGCGACGCGCTCGCCGTGGCGCTCCTGGAGGCCCGCGGCTTCTCCGCCCGCGACTTCTCCGTGTTCCATCCCGGCGGCCGCCTCGGCGCCTCCCTGCGGCAGGTGCGCGAGGTCATGCATGGCGGGGAGAACCTGCCGGTGGTGGCGCTCGGCACCGCGATGCGGGCGGCCGTGGCCGAGATCGACGCCAAGGGGTTCGGGTCCGTCCTCGTGGTCGATGCGGCCGGCGCGCTCGCCGGCATCCTCACCGACGGCGACGTGCGCCGCGCCATCTTCTCCCGCGAGGGCCTGGACCGGATGCCGGTCGAGGCGGTGATGACCAGGAACCCCCGCACGATCACCCCCGAGACCCTGCTCGCCAAGGCGCTGCAGATCCAGGAGGCGATGAAGATCACCGCCCTGGTGGTGGTGGAGGACGGCCGCCCCGTCGGCCTCGTCCACTACCACGACCTGCTGCGCACCGGCGTGGCCTGAGGCGCCTCGCACCGTCTTCCCTCCCACGCCCTCATCCTGAGGTGCCGCGTGAGCGGCTTTGAGCGGTGCTCCAGGGATCGCGCGGGAACGGGAACACCGCGCGAAGCCGCCGCTGCGCGCCGGCCCCTCAGGATGAGGCCGAGGCTTGCAACCGGGGCTTGGAACCCGGGCCTGGAACCGAGGCTCGACCATCGCGCCCGCTTCCCCGACCGGTCGAAGAGCTTGCCTGGAAACACGGTCGCCCCCGCGGCACCGAGGCCCGGAGGACGGCTGGCCGATCGGCCGGCTGGGGACGCATCCACGCTTCACCAAACCCCGAGGGGGACGCGGGACGCCGCGAAACCTCCGGATGCTTGTTTGACACTGTGCCGGTCTCCCGGCGTCCCGCGGAGGGGTCGCGTCCTTATCAGGAGACGCCGCCCTTCCGTTTTTGCGTCACGGTCGCTCCACCGGCATCGACCCCGGATCTAGGCGCTGTGGGACCCTCGGCCCGCCTCCCGCGAGGGGAGAGGGAACCTCGGCAGACGGCTATGGGCGGACTCGTCCGCACCGGACCTCGTATTGGGCCCGGCTCCGGTTGTTCCTGGGCGCCGACCCGAGACCGGCCTATGGCCCCATCCCGAGACAGCGTTGTGTCGCGCACAGCGCCCGGGGCGATGGCGACCGGGCCACCGACGCGGGAACCGCCCCACCTCCCCACGAGCCTCGCCGGCCGGTCACCGGAAAAGCTCCCCCGGTTGGTCCGGGAGGTGAGTGGCAGGGGTTGTAGGATTTTTTGTCTATGATGTCAAGGGTTATGTCCCGAATCAACGTGTCACAGCATCCGCCACTGACATTCGCCGATGGAGCAAAAACTAATTGTAGCGCGAACTCACAAAGAACTATTTAGCAGAAAAATTGCTAGCCATAGAATTCATACTGATAAAAAAATTGTCAATTGGAACACATTAATAAAAACAGGCA
Source organism: Methylorubrum populi (assembly GCF_002355515.1). NCBI lineage: Bacteria > Pseudomonadati > Pseudomonadota > Alphaproteobacteria > Hyphomicrobiales > Methylobacteriaceae > Methylorubrum > Methylorubrum populi. Next base: position 4,158,764 of record NZ_AP014809.1, read on the forward strand.
TACATCACATAAATTGCGAGTCTAGATCGCTTTATGGGTGAAGTGGCGCAATGCAAGATACATGACCTGAACTCTTGACGGCGCAGCCCATGATGGGCCAGCATCAGACACCAACAACATATGCGCTACGATTTTAGAGATAATAAAATGGTGCATCAACTTACATTTCAGACAACTCACCTGTCTATAAGCTCATTTCCAACAATCGAACTTCCAGATTTTGCTATGATTACAGGCAAAAATGGGTCTGGAAAAAGCCACCTACTTCAAGCACTTTACAACGGGAGCATAAGATCTACCTGCGCGCCAAATCAGGCGGCAGGAAACCAAACAGAAATAAGGATTTTTGATTGGTCTACGCTTGTTCCGCAAGATACTGGATCATTTTCGTCTGAGACATTTCGAAACGAGCGCCAATACTTTTTCCAGCTGATAAATGGAATAAAGCAAAATCCACATTATTTAGAGCCAATCAGGGCAGTTGCTCGCTCATATGGACTGAACAACATATATTTGGACGACATAGCGGGCCTGATATCGCTTGACGTTGAAGATCTAAGAAAACATTTCCCAGAGGAAGGCAGAGCAGAAATCATTCACACCAACCTAAAAAACGCAATAACACAATCCGAGAATACTGTCTACAGCAACCTCGATCCCAATAATGCGCTACAACTTCGAAGCTTAGCAGCAATTACTAAGAAAACTATATTTTCCCTAAATGACAAGGATATATTTTCGAATTCAATCCCCAGCTGGGGCGGGAGTAGTATATTTCAGCAGTCCTTTTCACGGCTATTCGTGGCTTATAGGGATGTTTTTCTTGAGAACGAACTTGCAAATCTACAAAGTCAGCGAGGCGAAGACTCAGATTTTCTTGATAGCAACCAATTTGAAAAGAAGTTTGGCCCTGCCCCATGGACTTTTGTAAATGCCGCTCTCGCAAATGCGGGGTTGGATTTCGAAATTAATCACCCTCACCTTTACAGTTACTCACCTTACGAACCTCGGCTTACAAAAAAGAAGACCGGAGCACAGCTTGCATTTAGCAATTTGTCGTCAGGCGAGAAAGTGCTCATGTCGTTTGCATTCTGCATTTATTACTCACAAGATCGGCGTCAAATTTCCACGTATCCAAAGCTACTGCTACTCGATGAAATCGATGCCCCACTGCATCCCTCAATGTCACACGGCTTGATTGAAACAATAAAAAATACGCTGGTAAGGGATTTTGAGATCAAAGTAATAGCTACGACTCACTCCCCGTCTACAGTTGCGATGTCAGACGAATCATCTATTTATGTAATGCGCGGGAACGGCCTCGGCCTCTCGAAAACATCAAAAGCCACTTCATTGAACGTGCTGACAGATGGCGTCCCCACAATATCTATAGATTATCGAGGAAGAAAGCAGGTTTTTGTCGAAAGCCCGTCTGATGCACAGACCTATAGCGACCTATACCGAGCAGTAAAGTCGAAGATAATTTCCGAGTGCTCACTTGAATTTATCTCGACAGGAACACGATCTTCGAGCGGAAATGAAGAAAATACAGGGTGCGAAGCCGTAAAGCGGCTTGTGAATGATCTTACAACAAGCGGAAACACAACCGTATTTGGGTTATTAGATTGGGATAAAAAGCACAGCCCCTCTAGTAGGATTGCGGTTATCGCCTACGGCTCGCGAGATGGTCTAGAAAACGTGCTACTAGATCCACTACTTGTTTGCGGTCTTATTTGCCGCGATTTTAAAGAATACAAGCCAATCATTGGCGTAGATGAAAGTACGAGTTACATTGATTTTCTGATGCTGCCATACGACAAGTACCAGATATTGATAGACCGATTTTGTAAGCATGTATTTTCATCTCCGCCAGATGAGAGCGTGGAGTCAGAATACTGCGGAAATTTCACTCTTAGGGTTGATAAAAGATGTTTATTTACGGACGACCATACTTACGAACATAAAATTTACAACGCTTTCCCGCACCTGCTGTCGATAGCCAGACAAAAAAAGCCTGGTCTCCTGATGCAGCATATTATTAACACTGTGGTATTAGATAAGGTTGATTTTATTCCTAAAGACGCACTCAGTGTTCTTCAGGAAATATTAGATAAGCCGAATCATTTTGAGCAAATCGCCGACTCAACAGCGAATATGGCGACATAGTAGACGCAGCATTTGCGCAGAAAATCTCATTGTAACTTCATCTTTCTAGTTTATGTTGTCGCCAGGGCTTGCTCTGCAAATTATCCTTAAAACGCCGCCACCAGCCCCACCCCAACCACCATCAAAACCGCCCCGGCGACGCGCCAAAAACTCGCCGGGTGCACCTGAAACCCGATCCAGCCGAAGTGGTCGAACACGAGCGAGGCGAGGACGCCCACCGTCACGATGATCCCCAAAAAGGTCGCCGCACCGATGGCGGGGGAGGCGTAGAGCTGGGCCAGGATCAGCAGGATACTCAAGAATCCGCCGAGCCACGCCCACCACGGCACCTGTCCGAGCTGCTGGCCGGTGGGGATTTCGAGTTTTCCGAGCGCGAGGCCGCCGGCGAGCAGGCCGGCGGTGCTGACGAGGAGCGTCAGCAGGGCCGCCGTGACCGGCAGGCCGAGCGACTTCGACAAGGTCGCGTTCTGTCCCGGCTGGATCGCGTTGGCGAGACCGGCGAGGATCGTGAGAGCGTAGAGGAACCACATGGCCGGTCATCCGCCGGGCCTGCGCCCAAGTTTCGGGGGTGCGACACCGGCGCCGTCCCGGCCGCGTGATCCGCCCGGCGCGGCGGGGGCCGGGGTCGCGCCCATGGATCGACCGAGTGGGTCGGTCCGGCGGGTCGAGGCCGAGCCTTTTCGGAAGGCCGCCCGGCCCGGCTCCTCCCCCCCTCATTCCGGGGCGCCGCAGGCGAACCCGGAACCCACCCGCGCCGCACGGCGCCTCACGGGTGGGGTCCGGGTTCCGCTCCGCGGCCCCGGAAGGACAGTCCAAAGGACAGTTCCAAGAACCGGGGCGGCGCTCGGGTCAGGCGACGCCGCCCGCGGCGCGCGCCCCGAGCGCCGCCGATGGCCCCTCGACAAAGCGGGGCGGCGGGAGGAAGGGTGGGGCGGCGCATCGGACCTGTCGTTCGGGACGCGCGCGGGGCGAGGGCGGATGACTGAGGCCACCATCATCGAGGATGTCGCGGGCGGCGTCCGGCTGATCCGCTGGAACCGCCCGGCGAAGAAGAACGCGCTGACCGGGGCAATGTACGACGCCGCCACCGCGGCGCTGGAAGACGCCGACGCCAACTCCGAAACAATCGGGGCGGTGGTGTTCGCCGGGGCGCCCGGCGCCTTCACCGCCGGCAACGACCTTGGCGATTTCTTCGCCGCGGGCACGGCGCCGCGCGAATCCTTTTCGGAGATGCCGGCCCTGCGCTTCATCCGGCAGCTCGCCCGCACCCGCACGCCGCTGGTCGCGGCGGTGGACGGGCTCGCCATCGGCGTCGGCACGACGCTGACGCTGCATTGCGACCTCGTCTACGTCTCGCCGCAGGCGCGCTTCCGCATGCCGTTCGTGGAACTCGGCGTGGTACCGGAGGCCGCCGCGAGCCACCTCCTGCCGCGGCGGATCGGATTCGCCCGCGCCGCGTCGCTGCTGCTCCTGTGCGAGCCGTTCGACGGGGCGGCGGCCGTGTCGATGGGGCTCGCCAACGGCTTGCTGCCCTCCGAGGAGCTGGAGGCGCACGCCCTGGCGCAGGCCGCGCGGCTCGCCGCCCTGCCGCGCCGGGCGGTGCAGGCGACCCGCGCGCTGATGCGCGGCGAGCAGGACGCCGTCGAGGCGGCGATCGAGGCCGAGGCGCAAGCCTTCGAGGCGGGCCTGCGCGATCCGGAGACGCAGGCGCGGCTCGCCCGCTTCCTCTCCGGCAAGGCGTGAGCGCGGCATGGCGCCGTCGTTGCGGGGAAAGGTCTGCCTCGTGGCCGGGGCCTCGCGCGGGGTCGGGCGCGGGCTCGCCCGGGGGCTCGGGGAGGCCGGCGCCACGGTGATCGTCACCGCCCGCTCCTCCGAGACCGGGCGGCGCACCGAAACGCGGCCCGAGACGATCGAGGACACCGCCCGCGCCGTCGATGCGGCGGGGGGCGAGGGGCACCATTACCTGTGCGACCACACCAGCGAGCGGGCGGTGGACGAACTCGTGCACTGGGCGCTGCGCCGGTTCGGGCGGATCGACGTCGCGGCCTCCTCCGTCTGGGGCGGCAACGAGGGCTATGACGGCGCGCGCTACCCCGACGGCGCCGCCTGGGGCACGCCGTTCTGGCGCCGCTCGGCCGAGCCGTTCTCGCAATTTCTGGGGACCGGGCCGTATCCGGGGCTGCTGCTGGCGCGGGCCGTGGCGCCGGCGATGGTGGCGGCCCGGCAGGGGCTGATCGCCTTCGTCTCCTTCGGCACCGAGGACGGATTTCTGGGGGACTTTTATTACGACCTCGCCAAGGCGGCGACGAACCGGCTCGCCTTCGCCTGCGCCGCCGAACTGGCGCCGCACGGGGTCTGCGCGCTGGGGCTCTCGCCGGGCTTCGTCGCCACCGAGCGGGTGCTCGATCTCGGCGAGGAAGCGCTGGCCACCGAGAGCCCGCTCTATGCCGGGCGCGCGCTCGCGGCGCTGGCCGCCGACCCGTCCGTGCTGGACCGGGCCGGACGGACGCTGCATGTCGGGGATCTCGCCCGCGCCTACGGTTTCACCGACGCCGACGGACGCCAGCCGGAGCGCTTCCGGATCGCAGAGGAGATGCCATGAGCCTCAAAGGTAAGACGCTGTTCATCACCGGCGCCTCGCGGGGCATCGGGCTCGCCATCGGCCTGCGCGCCGCCCGCGACGGCGCCAACGTGGCGATCGCCGCCAAGACCGCCGAACCGCACCCGAAGCTCGAAGGCACGATCTTCACCGCCGCCGAGCAGATCGAGCGGGCGGGCGGCCGGGCGCTGCCGCTGACGGTGGATGTCCGCGACGAGGAGGCGGTGAAGGGCGCCCTCGACCAAACCGCGGAAACGTTCGGCGGGATCGACATCGTGGTCAACAACGCGAGCGCGATCTCGCTCTCGAACACGCCCAAGACCGAGATGAAGCGCTTCGACCTGATGCACGGGATCAACGCGCGCGGCACCTACATGGTGAGCAAATACGCGATCCCGCATCTGGAGCGGGCCGAGAACCCGCACATCCTGATGCTCTCGCCGCCCCTCGACATGGCGGAAAAATGGTTCGCGCCGCATCTGGCCTACACCATGGCGAAGTTCGGCATGTCGCTCTGCGTGCTGGGGCTGGCCGGGGAGCTGCGGGGGAGGGGCATCGCGGTCAACGCCCTGTGGCCGCGCACGACCATCGCCACGGCGGCGGTGCAGAACCTGCTCGGCGGCGACGCGCTGATGCAGGCGAGCCGCACGCCGGAGATCATCGCGGACGCCGCCCACGCCCTGTTCCTGAAGGACGCGCGGGGCTTCACCGGCCGATTCCTGATCGACGACACGTTCCTCTCCGAGGAAGGCGTCACGGACTTTTCAAAATACCGCGTCAGAGCAGGCGTCCCGCTTGCGCCGGACTTCTTCGTGCCGGAGACAAGCGTCGCCCCGCCCGGGGCGCTCGACTGAGACGTCACAGGTCGCCACGCCTTGATCTTCACGCACAAGCCCGTCGCGGGCGACACCCAGACGGTGCTGGAGCGCCGCTACCTCGAACTGCAGGAGCCGATCCCCGAGGATACGGTCTGGCTCGACCTCGTGCGCCCGACGCGGGAGGAGGAGGTGAAGGTCGAATCCTTCCTCGGCATCACCGTGCCGACGCGGGAGGAGATGAAGGACATCGAGCCCTCGGAACTGCTCTACGTCGAGGCCGGCGCCCGCTACATGACGGGGCGCGTGCTCTCCCGCGTCAGCGATTCCGAGGAGCCGGGCCTGGCCGGCATCACCTTCATCCTGCGCGACAACCGGCTCATCACCGTGCGCTACGAGGAGCCGCAGGCCTTCCGGATGTACACCCAGCGCGCCGGCCGGGCGACGGGCAACGGGCCGTCCCGCTCGGTCTCGGGCGAATCGATCCTGGCCGGGCTGATCGAGGCGGTGATCGACCGCGCCGCCGACGTGCTCCAGCTCCAGGGCGAGCGGATCGACCGCCTCTCGCGAAAAATCTTCGAGGAGAAGGGCGATCCGTCCTCGCGCAACAACGCGCTGCAGGACACCCTGCGCTCGCTCGGGCGGCACGGCGACCTGATCTCGAAGCAGCGCGAGAGCCTGGTCTCGATGGAGCGCATCCTGCTCTCGCTCTCGGCGACCTACCGCACGGCCAAGGCCCCCCGCGAGCTGCGCGAGGACGTGCGCTCGACCCTGCGCGACCTGCAATCGCTCGAAGAGCACGCGACCTTCATCTCGGCCAAGATCCAGTTCCTGCTCGACGCGACGCTGGGCCTGGTGAACCTCGAGCAGAACAACATCATCAAGCTGTTCTCGGTCATGGCGGTGGTGTTCATGCCCCCCACCCTGATCGCCTCGATCTACGGCATGAACTTCAAGACCATGCCGGAACTCGACTGGCATTTCGGCTACCCCGCCGCGGTCGGCATGATGGTGGTCGCCGCCGTGCTGCCCTACGTGTTCTTCCGCTGGAAGAAGTGGCTGTAGGGGCGCGAGGTCGTCCCTGGCCGTTTCCCGTTGATCGCTTCGGGTCGGCCCCCTCCGCCATCATTCCGGGGCGCCGGAGGCGAACCCGGAATGACGGGCAGGCGGGACCGGAAGGATCAACCGGAAACCGTATGACGCAAGACGGCACCGAGTCCGTCGAGCGGAGACCGTAGGCGGCCTGCGCCGGCCCCGTGGACCCGTCACTTCCGCAGCGGCACGCCCTTGGTGGTGAAGCGCTGCCCGCCGCCCGGGCGATACTCGGGCCGTGGCTGGCCCCGCCCCTTGCCGGGCCCTTGGCCGGCCCCCTTGCCCAGGCCCGTGCCCGGCGGCTGCGAGAACGGCACGAGCTGGTCCGGCCGCGGGCCGATGAGGTCGGCGCGGCCCATCTCCCGCAGCGCCTCGCGCAGAAGCGGCCAGTTCTCGGGGTCGTGGTAGCGCAGGAACGCCTTGTGGAGGCGCCGCTGCCGCAGCCCCTTGATCGCCTCGACCGGCTCGCTGCCGCCGCGCCGCACCCCTTTCAGCGTGTTGACCTCGGTGTGATACATCGCCGTGGCGGTGGCCATGGGCGAGGGCAGGAAGGTCTGCACCTGGTCGGCGCGGTAATCGTTCTTCTTGAGCCAGAGCGCGAGGTGCAGCATGTCCTCGTCGGTCGTGCCGGGATGGGCCGCGATGAAGTACGGGATCAGGTAGTACTTCTTGCCCGCCTGCTTGGCGGCCTCGTCGAACATCTCCTTGAAGCGGTCGTAGGTGCCGATTCCCGGCTTCATCATCAGGTCGAGGGGCCCGCGCTCGGTGTGCTCGGGCGCGATCTTCAGGCGGCCGCCGACGTGATGGGTCACGAGCTCCTTGACGTATTCGGGGCTGCGCACCGCGAGGTCGTAGCGCACGCCCGAGGCCACCATCACCTTCTTGACGCCCTTGACCTCGCGCACCTTGCGGTAGAGCCGGATCAGGTCGTCGTGCGAGGTGTTCAGGTTCGGGCAGATGTCGGGGAAGACGCAGGACGGCAGCCGGCAGGCCGCCTCGATCTTCGGATCCTTGCAGGCCATCCGATACATGTTCGCGGTCGGCCCGCCGACATCCGAGATCACGCCGGTGAAGCCCGGCGTCTTGTCGCGGATCCGCTCGATCTCGCGCAGGATCGAGCCCTCCGAGCGGTTCTGGATGACGCGGCCCTCGTGCTCGGTGATGGAGCAGAAGGTGCAGCCGCCGAAGCAGCCGCGCATGATCGTCACCGAGAACTTGATCATGTCCCAGGCGGGGATCTTGGCGTCGCCGTAGGACGGGTGGGGCGCACGGGCGTAGGGCAGGTCGTAGACCGCGTCCATCTCGTCGCTGGAGAGCGGGATCGGCGGCGGGTTCAACCAGAGGTCGCGGTCGCCGTGGCGCTGGACGAGCGGGCGCGCGTTGCCGGGATTGGCCTCCCGGTGCAGCACCCGCGAGGCGCGGGCATAGGCCTCCTTGTCGTCCTTCACATCCTCGTAGGCGGGAAGGCGGATCACCGTGTCGCCGGGCCGGCGGGCGGCGGCCTCGTCGGTGGAATCGAGGTCGTCGGCGGGCAGCTCGGTGTAGTGCTCGGGCACCCGGCGGAACAGGGCGACGCCCCGGACGGAGTCGAGTTGGTGCGGCGCCTCGCCGGCCGCCAGGCGGTTGGCCACCTCGACCACGGCCCGCTCGGCATTGCCGTAGAGGAGCAGATCCGCCTTCGCGTCGGCCAGGATCGAGCGGCGCACCTTATCGGACCAGTAATCGTAATGCGCGATGCGGCGCAGCGAGGCCTCGATGCCGCCGAGGATGACCGGCACGTCCTTGTAGGCCTCGCGGCAGCGCTGCGTGTAGACGATGGTGCAGCGGTCCGGGCGCTTGCCGCCCTCGCCGCCCGCCGTGTAGGCGTCGTCGTGGCGCAGGCGGCGGTCGGCGGTGTAGCGGTTCACCATCGAATCGAGGTTGCCGCCGGTGACGCCGAAGAACAGCCTCGGCCGGCCCAGCGCCCGGAACGGCTCCGCCGACTGCCAGTCGGGCTGCGCGATGATGCCGACCCGGAACCCCTGCGCTTCGAGCAACCGGCCGATGATGGCCATGCCGAAGCTCGGATGATCGACGTAGGCGTCGCCCGTCACCAGAACGATGTCGCAGGCGTCCCAGCCGAGCGCCGTCATCTCGGCGCGGCTCATCGGCAGAAACGGCGCCGCCTTGCCGGCAGGCGGCCGTTTGCAGGCGAGGGGCGCCAAGACGCCCTCAAAGGACCGCTCGGTCGAAGCTCGGAGTTCCATGGGGCCTACGCATAGGCCGCCCGGACCGAGAGCTCAACAAAAGACGGGACGCGCGAGGGCAGCCGGGACGACGGACAGCGGCTGAACCGAGGCGACAGCGCGGCCCCGCCTCACAGGGGAAAGCGCACCCCGGTGAGCCTCTCGGACATCGTCCACAGCCGCCCGGCCGCCGCGCGGTCGAGGGCGCGGGGGGCGATGGAGGCCGGCCTCGGAAAGCCGCGCGCCTCCCAGACCCCGTCCGGCCCGTAATAGCCGCCGCGCTCCGCCTCCGTCGCGGTGGCGGCGTAGAGGATCGGCAGGGCGCCCTGCGCCGCCGGCTGGCCGATCAGCGAGAAGATGATCCGCCCCGCCCCCTGCTGGAACGCGCCCGCCCGGTCTCCCCGGCGGAACACCTCGGTGACGGCGAGGCCCGGATGCGCGGCGAGCGAGGCGATGCCGGAGCCCGACGCCTTGAGCCGCCGGTCGAGTTCGAGGGCGAACATCAGGAGCGCGAGCTTGCTCTGCCGGTAGGCGGGCTGCGCCGCGTAGGTCTCGCGCCAGTGCAGGTCGTCGAAGCGGATCGTTCCGCTGCGATGGGCGAGGCTCGCCACCGACACCACCCGCGCCGCGGGGCTCAGGGCCGGCAGGAGCAGCCCGGTCAGCGCGAAATGGCCGAGGAAGTTCGTGGCGAGTTGCCGCTCGAACCCGTCCGCACTCTCCTCGCGCCGGGGCACCGCGGCGATGCCGGCGTTGAGCACGAGCCGGTCGATCGACGCCTCCGCCGGCCAGCCCCCGGCGAAGGCGCGCACGGAGGCGAGCGAAGCGGTGTCGATCGGGCGCACGGACAGGTCGGCGCCGGGATGCGCCCGCCGGATCGCCGCGGCGGCGCGCTCCCCCTTCTCGGGATCGCGCACCGCCAGCACCACCGACGCGCCCGCACCGGCCAGCGCCCGCGCGGTCTCGAATCCGAGCCCGGCGCTCGCCCCCGTCACCACGGCGCGGCGGCCGGCCTGGGAGGGGATGTCGGCGACGGTCCAGCGCTGTCTCGCCATCGGGCTTCACGGTCCTCATGAGTTCCGGATCGGAGGGGACGACCGCGCGCGACCGCACGCCGTAACTGGCCCTGACGTCACCGGGCGCGGGTGCCAACGGTCGCGGTGGAAACCGCCCGCGCTCCTGACAGTTCGGCGCCCGTTTTGGAAGCCGCGATGCCAGCCGGCGCGCGCCGGCCCCGCCCTTGCAACGCCGCCGGATCACGGCCCGCCGGCACCGCATCATACCTCTTTTGGAAACGATGCATTTCAATCGTTTCTAATTTTCAAATCAACCGCGACGGTTCATTCTCCTACCGTCAAGCAGCGGTCGCAGCGGCCCGGATCGGACGCCGCCCCAGCCCACCGAACGTCGAGGAGAGGCAGTCATGGCCACGGTCACCACCACGGACGGCACCGAGATCTTCTACAAGGATTGGGGTCCCAAGGACGCGCAGCCGATCATGTTCCACCATGGCTGGCCGCTCTCGTCCGACGACTGGGACGCGCAGATGCTGTTCTTCGTCGGGCAGGGCTTCCGCGTGGTGGCGCATGACCGGCGCGGCCACGGCCGCTCGGCTCAGGTGCCGGACGGGCACGACATGGATCATTACGCCGCCGACGCCTCGGCCGTCGCCGAGCATCTCGACCTGCGCAACGCCGTCCATATCGGCCACTCCACCGGCGGCGGCGAGGTCGCGCGCTACGTCGCCCGGCACGGCGAACCGCAGGGACGCGTGGCCAAGGCGGTGCTGGTGAGCGCCGTGCCCCCCTTGATGCTGAAGACCGAGGCCAATCCGGAGGGCCTGCCGATCGAGGTCTTCGACGGCTTCCGCAAGGCGCTGGCCGACAACCGGGCCCAGTTCTTCCTCGATGTCCCGACCGGCCCGTTCTACGGCTTCAACCGCGACGGTGCGACGGTCCACCAGGGCGTGATCCGCAACTGGTGGCGCCAGGGCATGATGGGTTCGGCCAAGGCGCATTACGAGGGCATCAAGGCCTTCTCGGAAACCGACCAGACCGAGGACCTGAAGGCGATCTCGGTGCCGACGCTCGTGCTCCACGGCGAGGACGACCAGATCGTGCCGATCGTCGCTGCCGCGCACAAGTCGATCAAGCTCCTGCGCAACGGCACGCTGAAGACCTATCCGGGCCTGTCGCACGGCATGCTCACCGTCAACGCCGACCAGCTCAACGCCGACCTCCTCGCCTTCATCCGCGGCTGAGCGGAGGCCGGCCGCGGCCCGGAGCCGCCGGCCGGCCGAAGCCTCGGCGACGATCTTGAGGCGGCGGGCGGATCGCGGCGGGCGACGCGCCGCTCCGTGCTACCCTCCCGGCATGACGGAAGGCTGTGCACCGCCGGATGACGCTTGGGCTCCCTGGCATCCCGGCCAGCTGGCGAGGCGGCTGGTCACAGTCGATCGGCCCTGGTGCATCGTCGGCGGTTGGGCCCTCGATCTCTGGCACGGCTACCAGACCCGCGACCATGACGATCTCGAATTCACGATTCTGCGCGAAGACTTCGGCTGCTTCCGCCGTGCGCTTTCCGCCGTGCGCTTGCGGAGGTGACGTTCTACACGGTGGCCGACGGCCGCATCGAGGCGCTGCCCGACGATGAGGAGCCGCCACCGGACATCGCCCAGATTTGGGGCTTCGACGTGCCCGCCGCCCGCTGGCGCGGCGATCTGATGATCGAGCCGGGCGAGCACGACATCTGGGTCTGCAAGCGATGCCCGACCATCCGGCATCCCCGCGCGGAGATGGTGGCGATGACGCCCGACCGTATCCCCCATCTCAGGCCCGCCGCCGTCCTCCTCTTCAAAGCGAAACATCGGCGTGCCAAGGATCAGGCGGACTTCGAACGGGCCCTGCCGCATCTCGCCCCAGCGGAACGCCTCTGGCTGCGGGACCGACTCGATCGCCTGCATCCCGGACATGATTGGGCGCAGGCGCTGTAGACGAAACGCTGTATAGGTCCCGCATGGCCTCCGACGACAGACCGCTCGCCCTCACCCTCGGCGATCCCTCCGGCATCGGCCCGGAAATCGCGCTCGCCGCGTGGCGGCTGCGGGGCGAACGCGGGGTGCCGCCGTTCCAGCTCATCGGCGATCCGGAATTTCTGGAAGCCACCGCCTACCGGCTCGGTCTGTCGGTGCCCGTGGCCGAGGTCGAGCCCGACGACGCCTGCGAGGTGTTTGCGCGGGCGCTGCCGGTGCTGCCGCTGCCGAGCGGGGCGAAGGTTTCGGCCACGCCCGGCGCGCCGGATTCGGCCAATGCCGGCGCCATCGTCGAGTCGATCACCGCCGCCGTCGATCTGGCGCGCTCCGGCGCGGCCTCGGCGGTCGTGACCAACCCCATCGCCAAGTTCGTGCTGACCCGGGTCGGCTTCGCCCATCCGGGCCATACCGAGTTCCTGGCGGCGCTCGCCGCGCGAGAGGGCCGCGAGCCGCCGCTGCCGGTGATGATGCTGTGGAGCGACATGCTCGCCGTGGTGCCGGTGACGATCCACGTCGCCCTGCGCCGCGTGCCGGACCTGCTGACGCAGGAACTGGTCGAGCGCACCGCGCGCATCGTCCATGCCGACCTGCGCGCCCGCTTCGGCCTGGAGGCTCCCCGCCTCGTCCTGTCGGGCCTCAACCCGCATGCGGGCGAATCCGGCACCATGGGCACCGAGGACCGCGACGTGCTGGCCCCCGCCGTGGCGGTTTTGCGCAGCGAGGGCATCGACATCCGCGGGCCCCTGCCGGCCGACACCCTGTTCCACGAACGCGCCCGGGCGACCTACGACGTGGCGCTGACCCCCACCCACGATCAGGCGCTGATCCCGATCAAGACGCTGGCCTTCGACGAGGGCGTGAACGTCACCCTCGGCCTGCCCTTCGTGCGCACCTCGCCCGACCACGGAACCGCCTTCGACATCGCCGGACAGGGCGTGGCCAAGCCCGACAGCCTGATCGCCGCGCTGCGTCTGGCGCAGCGCCTCGCGCAGCGCCCGGCGAACAACGTCACGCCCTTCCCCGTCTGCGCCTGAACACGCAACCGATGAGCCTTGATGCGTTGAGTGCCGACGGCCTGCCCCCCTTGCGCGAGGTGGTGCGGCGGCATGGGCTGGAGCCGAAGAAGGCGCTCGGCCAGAATTTCCTGTTCGACCTGAACCTCACCGGCCGCATCGCCCGCTCGGCGGGCGCGCTCGACGGCGTCACGGTGGTGGAGGTCGGCCCCGGCCCCGGCGGGCTGACCCGGGCGCTGCTGGCGGCGGGCGCCGAGCGCGTGGTGGCGATCGAGCGCGATCCCCGCGCCCTGCCGGCGCTCGCCGAGATCGCCGCGCATTATCCCGGCCGGCTCGACGTGATCGACGCCGACGCGGTCGGCTTCGACCCGCGCCCGCTGGTCGGCGACGGGCCGGTGCGGATCGTGGCCAACCTCCCCTACAACGTCGCCACCGTGCTGCTCACCGGCTGGCTCGGCGCCGAGACGCGCGACGACAGCTGGCCGCCGTGGTGGGAGTCGGCGACGCTGATGTTCCAGCGCGAGGTCGCCGAGCGCATCGTCGCCGACGAGTCGGACCGGGCCAATTACGGCCGGCTCGGCGTCCTGTGCGGCTGGCGCACGCAGGCCACCATCCTGTTCGACGTCGCGCCCTCCGCCTTCGTGCCGCCGCCGAAGGTCACCTCCAGCATCGTCCACCTGCGCCCGCGCCCCGAGCCGCTGCCCTGCCGGATCGCCGACCTGGAGCGGATCACCCGCGCCGCCTTCGGCCAGCGCCGCAAGATGCTGCGCCAGAGCCTGAAGGCCGCTACCCCCGACCCCGCCCGCCTGCTCGCCGCCGCCGGCCTGCCGGAGACGGCGCGGGCGGAGGAGATTCCGGTGGCGGGCTTCGTGGCGCTGGCGCGGGCGCTGGAGGCGGGGGGATCGTGAAGGCGCCCGGCAATCGGGCCTCCGGGGCCGGGCGACGTCTTTTTGCGGATTTGGGTGCATCCTCTGCATAACCGCCCGTCACGAGCTCCGTGCTGGCCTCTGGCCCAATCCGCGGCTGCTTATGGGTTCGTCTTCCAGCAGGGCCCAATCATGGGCCGGTCCTCGTGCCGAACACGGGTGGGCGCCAAGAGCCCCGTGGATGCGAGACCATCCGTGTGATGCCTGACCGTCGGTTGCGTCCTCAGCGCGACCGAGAAATACAAACTTTCGACTCAATCCGGTCACCCTTCCTGCTGTCCGTCTCCCCCATGAGCGGACATCAGCGGCGTCACCGGGCGGCCACCGGGTCGATGATACAGGCTGGCTGCGCCGCTGCTCTCACAGCTTCGGAAAGGCTGCCGCCAAGTGGTCTATCAGCGCACGCACTGCCGGCGGCAGGCCGCGCCGGGTCGTGAAGACGAGGTGGACGATACCGGCCTGACCCTGCCAATCCCGGAGAATGTGGACGAGCTTGCCCGCGGTGAGGTGACCGGCGCAGACATGGTCGGGCAGGTAGGCGATGCCGATGCCCTCCGCGGCGGCGTCACACAGGACCGCGAAGTCGCTGCACGTCATGCGCGGTTCATGGCGCAGACGATAGATTGCTCCACCGGCCTGTTCGAACCGCCATTCCACCTCGCCTTGGTCGTCGCTCGTGCCGAGGGTCGGGAAGGAGCCCAGGGAGGCGATGTCAGCGCCGAGCCGGCTGGCGACCTGGGGGCTCGCAACCAGGATCCAGCGCGAGTGCCCCAGCGAGCGCATCGTCAACGAGGCGTCGCTGTCGAGCTCCCGCCGCACGCGCACGGCCACGTCGATGCGTTCCTCGATCAGATCGACGGGCCTGTCGATCGCGATGAGTTGCAGGCTGACCTTCGGGTAGCGGGCCAGGAAGGCGCGCACGGACGCCGAGACGACTTCCACCAAGCCCTTCGGGCAGCTCATGCGGATGCGCCCGTGCGGCTCGGCCTGCGCCTCCGCGACGAGTGCCTCGGCCCGCTCGGCCTCCACCATCATCGCTCGGCAACGCTCGTAGAAGCTTTGCCCGACCTCGGTGACGCGGAAGCGCCGGCTCGACCGCTCGATCAGGCGCAGGCCCAACCGGGCCTCGATGGCCGCGACCCGGCGACTGAGCTTCGACTTCGGCTCGCGCAGCGCTCGGCCTGCGGCGGCGAAGCCCCCATGAGCGACGACCTCGGCGAAGTAGCGATAGTCGTTGAGATCGGCGCGCATCATCGTTCCTTCTATGGAACGCTACGTGCCACGTTTGCCTTCTACTCGCATCATCGTTCTCGAAGCATCTCTCTCATCAGCGGCGGGCAAAGCCGAACGATGGAGAATGACGATGACGAAGCGTTTCGAAAACAAGGTGGTGGTGGTGACCGGCGCCACCAGCGGCATCGGTCTGGCGATGGCGAAGGCCTTCTCGGAGGAGGGCGCGTCGGTGTTCATCACCGGTCGCCGGCAGGAAGCGCTCGACGCCGCGGCCAAGCGTATCGGCGGGCGCGTCACCGGCGTCCGGGGCGACATGGCACTGCTCGCCGACATCGACCGCCTCTACGACGCGGTCCAGCAGAAGCATGCGCACATCGACGTGGTGGTCGTGAACGCAGGCGGTGGCGAGTTCGCTCCGCTGGGCGCCATCACCGAGGAGCAGTTCGACAGCACGTTCGACACCAACGTGAAGGGCACGCTGTTCACGGTCCAGAAGGCCCTTCCGCTTCTCAAGGATGGCAGCGCGGTCGTCCTGACGGGCTCGACCGCCGGCAGCGAAGGGACGCCAGCCTTCAGCGTCTACTCGGCCAGCAAAGCGGCGGTGCGCAACTTCGCTCGCACCTGGATCCTCGACCTGAAGGAGCGCCGCATCCGGGTTAATGTCGTGAGCCCCGGCGCGACGCGCACGCCCGGCCTCGTTGGTCTTGCCGGCACGGATGCGGAGAAACAGCAGGGCCTCCTCGACTTCCTGGGCTCACGCATCCCGCTCGGGCGTGTGGGTGAGCCGGAGGAGATCGCGAAGGCGGCCCTCTTCCTGGCGTCGGACGAGGCGAGCTTCGTCAACGGCGTGGAGTTCTTCGTCGATGGTGGTCAAGCGCAGATCTGAGCGGGCGGCAACCAAGGTCGGCTCTGGAGCATCACAGCCTCGGAGCCGGCGGTCCACACTCCACCCAACACGGACCTTCCAGCAAGCGCGGTGACATATCACTCCTCGATGACCGGAGGCTCTGATCGGCCACCGTGCGCCCCGCGACGATGGCAAGTCTCGGCGCCCGGCGATCCGGGGCGCGACAGGGCCGGATCGGGCGCCTGGGGCCGCACCTATCGGAGCTTCATCAGATCGTCGATCGCGCGCTCGACCTTTAGCCGCGCGGCATAGTGCGTCATGTGGCCGATGCCGGGCAGGAGCCGCAGGGTGCTGCCGGGGATCGTCGTGTGCAGCCGCACCGAGTGCTCGCCGGCCTTGACGATGGCGTCCGCGTCCCCGGCCAGGATCGAGACCGGCAGCGTCAAACCCCCGTAGCGGCGCTGGAGCCCGGTGACGGCCGCGTTCATCGAGGCGGCGTCCTCCGAGACCGCCCGCGCCTGCGTCGCCGCCGCCGCGATCTCGACGGGGAAGCGCGCCTTGAACCGGGCCGGCACGGCCTGCGGCCAGAACACGGGCCGGAACGACTGCTCGGTGAGCGCCGCGCTCATCTTCGCGGGCACCAGTGCGCGGGCCGCGTCGCCGAGGCCCGGTATGGCAAGCGGGGCGATCAGGGCCGCGTCGGCTCGATGTCCCGGAAAGTAGGAGCCCGAGAGCAGCACGAGCCCGCGCAGGGTCCGCCGCCCGTCGGCGGCAAGCGCCAGCGCGACGATCGTGCCCCAGGAATGCCCGACCACGAGGGGCCGCTCGACGGCGAGCTGTTCCAGCACCCGGTGCAGGAGCACGGCCTGGGCTTGAGCCGTCCAGAGGCGGTGGCGGGGGCGGGCGGTATAGCCGAAGCCGGGGCGGTCGATCGCGATGACCCGGTAGCGCGCCGCCAGCCGGTCGATCAGGCCGCAGATCGCAAAATCCTCGGCCATGGTGCCGTTGCCGTGGACGAGCACCACCGGACGCCCGCGCCCGCGCAGGATCACGTGCACGGGCAGGCCGTCGACGGTCACGAACCGGCCGGGGGGCCGGCGGACGGTCTCGGGGCCGGAGGAGGCGAAGGCCGCCTCGACCACCTTCTCGGTGTGCCGGACCGTCCGCTTCACGGATCGGGCCGTCGCCTTGCGCGTCTCGCGGATCGCCTGCTCGGTCGATCGGGTCACGGCCTTGCTGGCCGCATCGGCGGCGGCCTTGATCGACCGCGTGACCTGCCGCGTCGTGCGGTTCAAGCTTCGGCGCACGAGGCGCCGGGTCTGACGAGAAGGATCGAAGGGAAACACGGCGCCTCGCGGGGCAGCGGGCCGATCCAGCCCCGGGTTGCTGGTCCCGCCTCGTCGGGGCGACACCTCACCGCGACGCACCGAAGCGCCGCCCGCCGACACTACCGAGTTTCTGCCGCAGCGCACAACCGTGGGGGAGGGCGCGTGGAGAACGGCGGATGCCTTCCCCTCAATGGGCCGGCAGCGAGGCCTCCGCCTTGTCGTGCTGGCCGAAGCGCTCGACCAGGGTGGCGCTGGCCTCGTTGAGGCCCACCACCTCCACCGCCTTGCCGGCGGCGCGGGCCTTCATCACCACGCGGTCGAGGGCGCCCACCGCCGAGATGTCCCAGAAATGCGCCGCGTGCACGTCGATGACGAGGCGCTCCACCGGCTCGCGGATGTCGATCGCCTCGGCGAAGGTGCCGGCCGAGGCGAAGAACACCTGGCCCGAGACCCGGTAGGTGCGGGTGCGCCCGTCCGGCGACAGCTCGGAGGCGATCCGGCTCATCCGCGCGACCTTTCCGGCGAAGAACACGCCCGAGAGCAGGACGCCGACGAGCACGCCGATGGCGAGATCCCGGGTCGCGACCACCACGGCGACGGTGGCGAGCATCACCACCGAGGAGGGCAGCGGATTGCTGCGCAGCTCCGCGAGCGAGCGCCAGGAGAAGGTGTTCAATGAGACCATGATCATCACCGCCGTCAGCGCCGCCACGGGCACGATGGCGAGAAGATCCTGCAGCAGCACCAGCAGCACGAGGAGGAAGGCGCCCGCCACCAGGGTCGAGAGCCGGCCGCGGGCGCCGGACGAGACGTTGATGACCGATTGCCCGATCATGGCGCAGCCGCCCATGCCGCCGAACAGGGCCGAGCTCATGTTGGCCACGCCCTGGCCCATGCATTCGCGGTTCTTGGAGCTGCCGGTATCAGTCATGTCGTCGACGATCTGCGCCGTAAGCAGGCTCTCCAGCAGGCCGACCGCCGCGAGCGTCGCGGAGTAGGGCAGGATGATGCGCAGGGTCTCGAGGGTCAGCGGCACCTCCGGCAGGGCCAGGCTCGGCAGGGTGGTCGGCAGCGCACCGAGATGGGCGACGGTGCGCACGTCGAGCCCGAGATAGGCGGTCAGCGCGGTGAGCACGGCGATGGCGACGAGCGGCGAGGGCACCGCGCGGGTGAGCCTCGGGAAGCCGTAGATGATGGCGAGCCCCAGCGCGATCAGGCCGTAGGTGGCCGGGGTCACGCCGGTGAGTTCGGGCAGCTGCGCTAAAAAGATCAGGATCGCCAGCGCGTTGACGAAGCCGGTCATCACCGAGCGCGAGACGAAGCGCATCAGCCGCCCGAGCCGGGCGAGCCCGGCGAGGATCTGGAACACGCCCATCAGGATGGTGGCGGCGAAGAGATACTGGACGCCGTGGTCGCGCACGAGATCGACCATCACCACCGCGGTGGCGGCGGTGGCGGCCGAGATCATGGCCGGACGCCCACCAGCGAAGGCGATGACGCAGGCGATCACCACGGAGGCGTAGAGCCCGACCTTGGGATCGACCCCGGCGATGACCGAGAAGCCGATCGCCTCCGGGATCAGGGCGAGGGCGACGACGATGCCGGAAAGGGTGTCGGCCCACGGGTTCGCGAACCACGCGCGGGCGGCTTGTCGGGCAGGGGACATCTGAGAAAATTTCCGCAGGGGGACGCGGCACCGCGCGGGCGGCGGAGCCAGAAAGGCGTCTCGAATGCGTGATCCGGCGGATCGGCGGCCGGAAGAGCCACCCGGGCTTGCACCGGGTCCAGGCGAATATTCGGGCTTGTAGAACGTCAGGTATCGCAGCGCAACACGGAAGACCGGCCGCGCCTCAGGCGGTGGCTGCCGATCGACTCGGCACACTCACTTCCACCTCCGGCCGCCTCGGCCGTGGTGCGAAGTCCGGCGACGCCGGCTTCCGCTCGGCTCCGGCGCCCGCAGGACGGTCCGACGCGCCGGCCGTGACCGGCGCGCGCGTCTCCGCCAGGGCGTGCACGGCCATCGTCTCGCTGCGGCCGCGCAGGCGGTAGCCTCCGAGCGCCTCGGCCTCGATCCCGTCGGGGAGGGCGGGCAGCCGGGCCAGGACGGCATCCGAGATCAGCACGCTCCGCCCGGTCTCCCGGCACAGCCCCTCCAGCCGGGCGGTCGCGTTCATGACGTCGCCGAAATAGGCGATCTTGTGCCGGTCGACGCCGACCTCCGCCGTCACGACGCTGCCGCCGTGCAGGGCCGCGCGCAGTTCGGGAACGAGACCGAAGCGCGCGAGCCAACCGTCCCGGTCGGCCTCGAGGGTCCGGCGGATCGCGAAGACGCAGGCGACGCAGCGCGCCCGCTCGATGCCCCGCGCGAGGGGCCAGGAGACGATGACCTGATCGCCGACATAGTCGTCGATTTGCCCGCGGTAGCGCCGCACCGGCTCGGCGATCGCGGCGAAGACGGCCTTCAGGAGCTCCTGCGCCGCGAGATCGCCGTGCCTCTCCGCGTAGGTTGTCGATCCGACGAGATCGAGGAAGAGGAACACGCGCTCCTCGCTGACCGGGCGGTGGTAGCGCCCGAGGATGAGGCTCGTGAACGTCTCGCTGCCGATCAGGTCACGAACGCGCAGAACGGCGACGATCAGCGCCGACACCGCCAGCGCGAAGGGGATCGTGAGGAGCTTCGGTGTCACGGCCTCCAGGAAGGTCTTGTCCGCGATGCCGAGCCCCCAGACGATCGAGCCGGTCAACGACATCGCGGTCACGATCACGAGGACCAGGCTGATCTCGGCGGCCGCGAAATAGGCAAGCGTCGGCAGCTGCCGCAGGCGCCGGCTATAATCGGCGAGGAAGAGGCCGCGCTCGTAGGCGATCACCAGGAGCCCGACACCGGTGCCGTAGAGGACACCGGCGAGCTTCGGCCCATCGGCGAACAGGAGACCGTGCAGCGCGCCGAACGCGGCGCTGACGGCGGCCATAATCATCCAGAAAAGCGGAGTGCCGTTCGACATGGTCTTCATCGGCTCCGGGACCCGCCGAAGGAGTAGAGAAGCAATCGCGGCGACAGCGTGACCCGCGAAGACTTTCCGATGTCCTCCACCCTCTCATCGTGCGGCATCGCACGGATTGAAAATACGCAGAACCGGACCGGGACCACGAGGCGGATTATTTCCGCACCTCATTCGTGTTGGACCATCGGTCGATAGAGCCACCACTTCGAACCCGCCTCATCCGTGCGCCCGCTCGCTTCGGGGTCGGCCGGGATGCCTCACCGCAGGAAGCTGACCGCCACCGGCACCAGGATCGCGGTCAGGAAGGCGTTGAGCCCCATGGCGATGCCGGCGAAGGTGCCGGCAACCTCGCTGACCTGGAAGGCGCGGGCGGTGCCGAGACCGTGGGCGGCGAGCCCCGCCGCGAAGCCGCGGGCGCGCATGTCCTCGATGCGCAGGATCCGCATCAGCGGCGTGACGATCACCGCGCCGGCCATGCCGGTCAGCATCACAAGCACGGCAGCCAGCGTCGGGTCGCCGCCGAGGGCTTCGACGATGCCCATGGCGACGCCCGTGGTCACGGATTTCGGGGCCATGGCGAGCCGCACGTCGTCGGGGATGCCGGCCAGCCGCGCGAAGACGAGCGCCGAGGTCATCGCCGTGACGCAGCCGACCAGAAGGGCGGCGAGCATCGGCAGGAGCGCGCGCATCACCGTCGCCCGCCGCTCGTAGAGCGGCACGGCCAGCGCCACCGTGGCCGGCCCGAGCAGGAAGTGCACGAACTGCGCGCCCTCGAAATAGGCCCGGTAGGGCGTGCCGGTGAGCGTCAGCACGAGACCGATCATCCAGATCGCGTGGATCACCGGATTGGCGAGCGGGTGGCGCCCCGCCGCCTGAAAGGCGCGGTCGGCCACGGCGTAGGCCAGCAGCGTCACGGTGAGCCACAGCAGCGGCGTGTGGCTCAGATAGACCCAGAGGGCGAACTCGCCGGTCATCGGCGATCCAGCATCCGCGAAACCGCGACGAAGGTGAGCACGGTCGCCGCCAGCGTCAGGGTCACGGAGACGAGGAGCACCAGGGCGAGCGCGAGGCCGTGGCTCGCCAGCACGTCGAGCTTGCCGACGATGCCGACGCCGGCCGGCACGAACAGGATCGAGAGATGCGCAAGCATCCCCTTGGCGGTGCCCTCCAGCCCGCCATCGACCAGCGGCGGCGGCAGCCAGCGGGTCGAGGCCGGCTGCGTCCGGTCGCGCAGGACCAGGAAGGCGAGAAGCAGCGCCATGCCGATCACCGGCCCCGGCACCGGCAGGCCGGCGGCGCGGGCGGCGACCTCGCCGAGGAGCTGGGCGAGCAGGATCAGGGTCAGGCTGACGATCATTGCAACGTCCGGGATCCCGAAGGGATCATCCCTTTGGCGGGGCACCAGGGTGGAACCCCGGCAATCTTCCAGGGCCCTGCCCTGGACCCGCGAAAAGGCTCGCCTTTTCGAAATCCGGATTCATCATCACGCGCCGGCGGGCTCGCGGAAGCCGCGGTCGCGGGCGGCGGCGATCGCCGGCTCGTCGAAGCCGAGCAGCTTGCCGAGGCGCCAGACCAGCGCCTCCTCGAACTCGTGCAGGTCGCCGTCGGCGCCGGCCACCGACCACGCCATGGCGAGCAGCCGCCCGCGCTCCTCCGGGCTGCTGCCGTCGCTGCCGATCAGTTCGACCAGGCTCGTCATGTCGCGGGTCTGCGCCTCGAAGGTGGCGGCGCGCTCGATCAGGCCCTGCGCCTCCGCGTCGCTCTCCGCGTAGCGGCGGCGCACCAGCCGCACCAGCCGCTCGGATTCCGCCGGGTCGAGCACGCCGTCGGCGCGGGCGACGTGGACGAGGAGCGCGGTCGCCGCGAGATGCTCCTCGCTGCCGTCCGGCACCGTCTCGGCCGGGGCCGGCAGGCCGAAGGCCGAGGAGGCGTAGGCGAGGAGCCGCTGGAGGAGGGCCATGTCCGTTCCCGTCCGGTCTTGTGCCCTCGCGCGGCCTCCGGTGACCGGCCGCCTGCCCGGCCGCGGGGACGCGGCGGGCGTTTCGCGAGAGACGCTTGCGGGCGCAAAGGTCGGGACCGGGCCGGGCCGGGTCAAGCGCGGACGCCGCCCGGAAGCGATCCGCGCCTTCGTTTCGCGCCCGGCGTGGCCCGGCTGCACCGGCCGCCGGGTCGAACGGTCAGCGGACCGTGGCGATGCCGTCGGCGGTGGCGGAGGTGCTGACGTTCTGGCGCAGATCCGCCTCGCCGAGCGTCTTCAGCTCCAGGCGCAGCAGCACGGTCTGATTGCGCTCGCGCACGCCGATCGCGGTGGCGATGGGCGAGACGATGTAGTTGAGCGAGACCGTGGTGCACTCGTCCTGATAGCCGCCGCCGAGGCTCATGCCGGAGAGGTAGGCCTTGCCCGGATTGCTGTAGACCGGCGACAGGCCGACCGGGTTGGCGAGGTAGGCGGTGTAGTAGTCGGCGAAGGTGTCGCGCGTGTCGAGGTAGTGGGTGAAGTCGACGAGCGCCGAGCCGGTGACGAACCAGTTCGGGGTGATGCGGTAGGTGGCCGACGCCGTCACGCCCTCGCGGCGATGCGGGAAGCCCAGGGCCGGCTGCGCCTCGTAGGTGGAGTAGAACAGCGAGGTCTCGAGCGGCAGGAACGGCGAGAACCGCGCGGTCACGCCGGCCTCGAACCGGTTCACCGCGAAGTCGCGCTGGTCGAAGCGGGCGCGGGCGATGAAGCTGATGTTCTGGTTCGGCGAGAGCTGGAAGCGGCTGACGAAGTCCGAGCGGCGGTTCTCCAGGCCGGAATCGAGGCCGACATTGGCGAGATCGCCGCGGCGGAACGAGTTCACGCCGGCGATCTGGATCGACTCGCCGAACATCAGGTTGGCGTACCAGCCGGTCGGGGTCACGACGGAGTATTGCGCGCCGAGATTGGCCCGCACGCCGCCCTCGACCCGGTCGTAGCCCGAAAACTTGTCCCACTCGAACAGGGAGGTGTCGTCGAAGACGAGGCTCTGCGCGTCCTCGTTGGGCAGGCGACCGATCCGGGTCTCGGAGGGCCGGGCGATCACCTGGGCGATCGGCTCCAGGGTGTGGACGCCGAGCGCGCCGAAATCGGCGACGAAGGGATAGCGATAGTCGAGGCCGATCGCCGGCATGATGCGGCCGGAGAAGCCCTCGTCGACGGTGGTGATGTTGTTCACCAGCGCGTTCTGGAAGCCCGAGCGGCTCGGGTTCACGAAGAAGGCGTCGGTGCGCAGGTAGGTAAACGGCGTGAAGACCTGCCCGAAATCGTCGATGAAGCTGCGCCGCCAGGAGACCTGGGCCGAGAGCCGCGTGTCGACGCCGCCCAAGCCCCGCACGATGCAGCGGTCGCGCACGAAGGTGGTGCAGGTCTCGTAGAGCGGGTAGCTGACGCCGTTCACGCTCGGGGCGAACAGGTAGCTGCCGGTGCGCGGGATGCCCTGGAAGTCGGTCGCCTCGCGCGAGAGGCTGGTGACGTTGGCCTCGAACCGCACCTCGCCGCCGATCGGCTGCGGCCCGTCGATGCGCTTGTCGTAGTCGATCACCGGCAGGACGACCGGCTGCTCCTTCTGCCAGTCGAAGCTCGACAGGGCCTTGAAGTAGTAGCCGCGCGCCTCGAACCACGAGCGGTCGCCCTGACCGATCAGGTAGGCGGTCGAGACCGCCTCGCGGAAATAATCGGTGGTGATGTTCTGGTTGCGGATGCGGTAATTGTCGAGGAACCACTTGTCGGTCACGCCGACGAGGTCCCAGCCCGTGCGCCAGTGCTCGTTGATGAAGAAGCGCCCGCGCGACTCCACCGAGCCGCGGAACTCGCGGTCGGCGGCCCCCAGCGGTCCCGGGAGGAAGGCCGAGGGCGTCGTCTGGAAGATGCCCGACAGGCGAAGATTGTAGCTGCCGTTGTCGATCCGCTGGCGGAACTCGGCCTGGCCCAGCACGCCCTGGCGCGAGACGAAGGCGGGCGAGAGCGTCAGGTCGTAGCTCGGATCGAGGTTGATGAAGAACGGCGTCGCCACGCCGGTGCCGATCGCCGTCGAGGTGATGAAGCGCGGCGTCAGGAAGCCGGTCTTGCGCTTCACCGTCGGGTCGGCGGACTCGAAATAGGGCAGGTAGGCGACCGGGATGCCACCGAGTTCGAGGGTCGAATCCTCGTAACTGATGGTGTGGGTCTCATTGTTGTGGATGATCTTGGCCGCCTTGATCTGCCAGAGCGGCGGCGTCTCCGGATGGTCCTTGCACGGCTCGCAGGCGGTGTAGGTGGCGTAGTCGAAGCTCGATTGCTCGCCCGCGATTCGCTCCGCCCGCGGGGCGGAGATGCGGGTGCGCACCGTCTCGCCCTTGAGCTGGACGGTCTGCTGGATGCGCAGCGCGTCGACGAAGCCGTTCTTGAAGTCGTCGGTCAGCTCCATCCGCTCGCCGGTGACCAGGGCCCCGGTCTCGTCGGTGAGGCGGACATTGCCCTCCGCGAAGACTCGGCTCGTGCCGCGGTCGTAGCGCACCCGGTCGGCCTGGAGCGTGCGGGCGCCGTAATGCAGCTCGGCATTGCCCCGCGCGGTCACGGTGTTGCGGTCGTTGTCGTAGATCAGCTCGTCGGCCTCGACGAGCAGGCGCTGGGGCTGACCGTCCTTGCCCTTGCCGTCCTTGGGGCCGGCGAGCCTTTCGAGTCCGGCCTGGGCATGGGCGCGCGGCGCGGCGAGC
The DNA here is from genome assembly GCF_002355515.1 of Methylorubrum populi. Lineage (NCBI taxonomy): Bacteria > Pseudomonadati > Pseudomonadota > Alphaproteobacteria > Hyphomicrobiales > Methylobacteriaceae > Methylorubrum > Methylorubrum populi. The sequence goes on from NZ_AP014809.1 coordinate 4,183,754, forward strand.
CCGAAGGCTGCCGTCAGCAGTGCGGCCATGGAGACCGTGATCGCGATGTCGGCGACCTTACGCAACGCGTCCCTCGAACCCTGTGCAGCCCCCTGCACGACGACCACAACCGAACCCGTCCCCACCCGGAGCACCGCGCATCAGCCGTCCTCCTGGTAGAGAAGCGTGAGCGTACCGAGCAAACTCCCTACCACGGCCGGGAACCATGCCGCCACTGTCGGCGCGACCATCCCCGACGCGCCCAGCCCCTCCATCACCTGCCGCGCGACGTAGAGAACGAAGCCGGCGCTCACCCCGCCGAGCACGAGTTTCCCGACGCCACCAAAGCGGAAGAACCTTAAGGAAACCGTTGCCGCCACGAGGACCATCGCGAGGTAGAGCAGGGGCGTTGCCAGCAGCACATCGTACTGGAGGCGGTAGCGCGTGGCATCCAGGCCGGCCCGCTCGTGGCGCGCGATGGTCTCGGGAAGTTGCCAGAAGGGCACAGATTCCGGGGGTGTGAAGCGCTGGCGGATCTGGCTCGGATCGAGCGTCGAGGCGACGAGGTAGACCTCGTGGCTCTCGGGCGGTTCATCGCGCGTGAGAACGCGCACATCGCGCAACTCCCACCAGCCGTCGTGCAGGGTCGCCCGCGCCGCCTCGACCTGCGCGGTGAAGATGCCCGCGTCGTCGAACTGGAAGACGGTGACGCCGGCGAGCGTCGTCGTGCCCTCGACCGCCGTCTCGGCGCGGATGATCGCCTGCCCGTCCACGCTGCGCTGGCGCAGCCACAGGTCCTTGCCGGTGCCGGCCTTGGTCGATTTGGCGAAGATCTTCGCCTCGATCTCGCTGGAGCGCTGCTTGAGCGCCGCGGAGAGCGGGTTGTAGGCGCCGATCGCCAGGGCGCCGATCGCCAGCGCCACGAAGGCGCCGGGCTGGAGGAACTGCCACGCCGAGATGCCGGCGGCCCGCGCCACCACGAGTTCGAGCTTGCGCGAGAGCTGGAGCAGGGCGGCCATGGAGCCGAACAGCACCGCGAAGGGCAGCACGCTCTCGGCGACCGCGGGCGTGCGGTAGAGGGCGAGCTGCGCCATCAGACCGGGCGAGGCGCCCTCCGCGTCGCCCGCGCGCCGCAGCAGCTCGACGAAGTCGAGGGTGTAGACCAGGGCGAAGACGGTGAGGAACACGCCGAGGATGGTGCGCACGAAGCGCCACGCGAAGTAGCGGCCGAGGGTCGCGCCGATCAGCATCGCGGTGGCCTCAGGCGCGCCCGGCCAGGGGGCGCCGCCGCACGGCCCCCGCGAGCCGCCGCCCGAACCGGCCGAGCCCCTCGTTCAAGGCCCGCACCCGGGCGCCGCCGAAGATCACGAGGCAGGAAAGGGCGATCGCCCCGAGCGGCGCGGCGTAGATCGCCACAACCGCGCCGGGGCTGCGCACGGCGGCGCTGCTCGCGGCGAAGCCCGCGATGCGCAAGCCCACGACGCCGAGCACCGCCCCGGCCACGGCGAAGCCACGGCCCTGGCGCGTGGTGCGCGGGTCGCCGAGCGCGGCGAACGCGATGAAGGCGAGCGCCAGGGGGTAGAGCCAAGCGGAGAGCCGGTCGTGGAGTTCGGCCCGGAAGCGGCCCTTCTGCAGGCGGTAATAGCCCTCGCCGGTATCGGGGAAGAGCAGGGCGAGGGTCGAGCGCTCGCGCGGCTTGTAGACCGTCTCCGCGTCCGGGGGCGTGAAGGCGGCGAGATCGACGGCGTAGCGCTCGTAGCTCACGATCGAGGAATCGCGGCTGTCCTTCTGCTGGCGGTGGATGCTCCCCTTCTCGAGGACGAGGTAGGTCTGCCCGTCGACCTCGGTCACGCGCCCGCGCTCGGCGAGGTAGACCACCGCCTTGCCGGCCTCGCGCTTGTCCTGGATGAACAGGCCCTGGAGCGAGCCGTCGGCGCCGCGCTCGCGGAAATGGAAGGTGATGCCGTTGTCGAGCGCGGTGAACTGGCCCTCCTTGACCACGTTGGCGACGAAGTCGCCGCGCACCCGGGTCAGCACGTCGCGCAGCTCCTGGAACGAGGAGGGCATCACCTGGATCGTCAGGAAGGCGACGACGAGGCTGACGGCGAGCGCGAGCGTCGCGAAGGGCCGCAGCAGCTGGCGCGGCGGCATGCCGGCGGCCGACATCACGATGAGCTCAGAATCGCCGTTGAGCTTGTTCAGCGCGTAGACGCAGGCGATGAACAGCGCGACCGGCGCGATCACCGTGATCAGGGTCGGCAGCGACAGGGCGGTGATGAACAGGAAGACGAGGAGCGTCTGCCCCTTGGCCGTGACGAGGTCGAGTTCGCGCAGGGCCTGCGTCACCCAGATCGTGCCGGTGAGGCCGATCAGGCAGGTGAGGAAGGCCCCGAGCGCGATCCTGAATATATAGCGCTCGATCTGCGTCATCCGCGCCTTCCGCCCCTCGAACCCCTTCCTCGCCACAGCTCACGGCGCCGCGCATTCTCGCCGGTCGCGGCGATCAGGCCAAGCTGTCCCGTAAACGATCCTCGAACGAAGCCTCTCGGGGCGCCCGGATTGAGGCCGTTTCGCGGCGCAGGCGAGCATGCGACGGGATAGCCCGCGAAGGGGACACCGGCGCGACCCGCGCTCGGATCGGGGGAGAGGACGCCGCGCCGCCGCCTCGCGGTCGGCCGCGAGAAAGCCTGTCCGGCGACCACGCCGCCCCTGCGATGGAATACTGCTTCCCATTCTACGACCTCGTTGTAACCTATGCGAATTGCGCGCGCTCCTTCATTCTCGGCCCGGGCGTTCTCGCGTCCGGGGCGAGGGGGAAAGATGTCGTGGAGCCGGGCCGCCCTGGGTGCGGCCGCCTGCCTGAGCATGACCGTGGCGATCGCGCGGGCGGCACCGGCGACGAGTGCCGGCGAGCAGGTCGGCCTCACGGCCGGCTATCCCCTGCCGATCGGCGTCGTCATCGCGGTCGATACCTTCACCGCCGGCCGGGCCGACCGGCCGAACGCCCCGGACGTGATGGGCAACATCCCGTTCGTGGTCTGGGCCTCGCCCTACAAGCTCTTCGGTGGGCAGATCCAACCGGTGGTCTCGTTCCCGACCGCCCTCATCGGCACGCGCAACCCCGCGCCGCTGCCGAACCGCGACGTCAGCGCGATGTACAACCCGCTGCTCGCGAGCGCCCTGGCCTGGGATCTCGGGAACGGCCTCGGTGTCTCCTATCTGCTCGGCGCCTACCTGCCGGTGAGCGACCGCGGCTCGCTCGGCCTCGGCCTCGACGGCACGCCGCTCTTGCCGCAGGCCGCCTCGGCGACCCTCCGCCAGAGCTTCGCGGCGACCTATGTCGGCGACGGCCGCTACAATCTCACGGCGTCGCTCTCCTACGGCCTGACCCTGGACCCGCGCGCCCGCTTCGGCGGCGCCGTCGGCCGGTCGCTCGGGCCGATCGGCCAAGCGGACGGGCTCGGCCTCGACCTGACGCTGGTCAAAAGGTTCGGGAGGTTCGAAATCGGCCCAGTCGCCTACGGCTCCCTCGACCTCGCGGTGGACCGCCGCGATCCGCTCTACCGCACCTATCAGAAGACCGGGCAATTCGCCGCCGGCGCCCTTGTCGGCTACAGCTTCGACCGCTTCATCGTGCAGGTCTATCTCGCCCGCGACATCGTCGCCCGCCAGACGCGCACCCGCGGTGGCCAAGTGCAGGACAATGAGGAGACCCGCGGCTGGTTTCGCCTCGCCGTGCCGCTCGCCGCACCGAGCGCAGGCCAGGCCGCGGAGGCGGGGTCGAGGTCGCTCGTGTCGAAGGACTGAGCGAAGAACGCTCGGGATCGACGGCACTCGCAGCTCGAAGGCATCTCGGCCGGATCGCGCGCCCGCCTGTCGTGTCTCACTCCGAAGCCTCCCGCTTCCACCCATCGTGGCCGGGTACGTCGATGTCCTGCCACTCAGTCTCGATCGACGTACAGCGAATGCGGGCACGCATGTTCCCCGATTTTCGCTCGTTACGCGCGTCTATGAATTGCCGAACCAAGAGACCATCGCCCGCCCAGTGAACGAATGTCTCGATCTTACGATATTCTCTGAAGAATCCATAACTGAATTTATGCCTTGATTCGTCAATATATGTGCGTTCTATTGCAAACCCATTGGGATAGGATATTTCGATGAAGCAATCTTTTATGGGCAAAAACCCTTCCTTCAACGACTCGACCTCTAGGAACGATACAGCATAATCCCCCCGAGACCTCGGCACCCTGGAGACAGAGTCGACTTTCCAATTCGCGGTCTTGATGGAGGATTTCTGCGGCAATATTTTATCGATATTTGCAACAAAGGCAGAAATTCCAGCGACCAGGGCCGCAATACCCGCGACGATCGCCGTTAACTTTTTCCAGGCGGACCCGATCACTGTAACATCCCACGCAGTCATACAATTGAAACGCGCTTTTTACACGATCTACGCCTGAACGGCACGGGCGCTGTCGCATCCCCGGCGCAGGGACGTCGTCCAGACACTGCACGGCATCAAGCGGCCTCGCTTGCGCACGCCGTCGCCTTACCGATTGCACCGGGCCCGCGTCGCGATGTCCTCACCACGCGCCCCGCCGCGAAGCCCGTACGGGGCGGGCTTCGCGACAGCGCCCCGCGTTGCGTTCTGCGTCTCACCGGGTACACAGGTTCGCCGGCTGTCGCGGAGCCCGCGGCAGGCCGCCGGAACGCGGGTGGAAAGCGAAGAGCATCATGGCCGGTGGGATCGAAATCGCCTTTGAGCCGCTGTCGTCGCGCGGCCCGGGCGGCGACGTCGTCGTATTCGTCGGCGACGACCTCGCCCTGTCGGGGGCTGCGGCCGAGATCCTGGGTCGGCAAGGCGCCGAACTGGTCGCCCGCGCCGCGGGAAGCGAGCGCTTCAAGGGCAAGGCGCAGAGCGCGCTGGTCCTCCCGGCCCCGTCGGGCGTGGACGCCGACCGGCTCGTGGTGATCGGCCTCGGCTCCGAGAAGGACCGCGCCAAGACCGACTGGACCGTGCTCGGCGGCTTCACCGCGGGCAAGGTCGGCGCGCGCGAGAGCCGGATCGTGCTCGACTGGCCGGGATTTGCCGGCAGCGCCCGCGATGTGGCCGACTTCACCCTCGGCGCGCGCCTGCGCCACTACCGCTTCGACCAGTACAAGACCAAGAAGAAGGACGAGGACGAGGCGGGGACCGCGCTGACCCTGCTCGTCGCCGACCCGTCCGCGGCGCGGGCCGCCGCGGGGGCGGCCGAGGCCGTGGCCGGCGGCGTGATGCTGGCCCGCAACCTCGTCAACGAGCCGCCGAACGTCCTCTATCCGGAGGAATATGCCCGCCGCGTCTCCGAGCTGACGCGACTCGGCGTCGAGGTCGAGATCCTCGACGTGGCGCGGATGCGGGAGCTCGGCATGGGCGCCCTGCTCGCGGTGGCCCAGGGCTCGGCCCGCGAGCCGCGGGTGGTGATCATGCGCTGGAACGGCGCGGACGACGCCTCCGAGCCGCCGCTGGCGCTGATCGGCAAGGGCGTGGTGTTCGATTCCGGCGGCATCTCGATCAAGTCGGCCGGCGGCATGGAGGACATGAAGGGCGACATGGGCGGCTCGGCCGCGGTCGTCGGCACCCTGCACGCGCTGGCCTCGCGCAAGGCCAAGGCGAACGTGATCGGCGCCATCGGCATCGTCGAGAACATGCCCGACGGCAATTCCTACCGTCCCTCCGACATCGTCACCTCGCTCTCGGGGCAGACCATCGAGGTCATCAACACTGACGCGGAAGGGCGTCTCGTCCTCGCCGACGTGCTCTGGCATGTCCAGGCGACCTACAAGCCCAAGGCGATGATCGATCTGGCCACGCTGACCGGCGCGATCATCGTGGCGCTCGGCCAGGACATCGCCGGCCTGTTCTCCAACGACGACGCGCTCTCGGCGCAGATCACCGCGGCCGGCGAAGCGGCGGGCGAGAAGGTGTGGCGGATGCCGCTGATCCCGGCCTACGACAAGGCGATCGACTCGAAGTTCGCCGACATGAAGAACACCGGCGGGCGCCACGGCGGCGCGGCGACGGCGGCCGCCTTCCTCAAGCGCTACGTCAACGACGTGCCCTGGGCCCATCTCGACATCGCAGGCGTGGCGATGGCCTCCACCCCCTCCGAGATCAACCGGAGCTGGGGCGCGGGCTGGGGCGTGCGCCTGCTCGACCGGCTCGTGCGCGAACATTACGAGCAGTGAGCCGGGCCGACGCGCTCCCCGCCGGAGCCCTCGCCGGTCCGGCGGGCACGCCGCGCCGGGAGCGCGGCGCCGACCGGGGTGCCTGGGCGATCGCCGCGGCGCCGCTCCTGGCGGCGCTCACCGCCCTGTTCGCCGTCTTCCTCACCGGCTTCGACGGACGCAGCGCGATGCCGCCGGACGTGGCGGCACGCTTCTACGGCTTCTTCCTCGACCGCTACCCGCTCTTCGCCTTCGCGCTGGTCTACGGACTCGTGCGCATCCTGGCCGCGATGCTGGCGCCGGGCCCCGCCTCGGTGGCCCGTCGCCTCGTCGGCGGATGCATCGGCCTCGCTCTGGTGCTGGGGTTAAGCCTGCACCCGACCTTCGGCGGCCTCGTGCTGCGGGCAGGTTTCGGCACCGGCAGCGGCGCCTTCCTCAACGGCACGCCGATGGCGATCGCCTACACTTTGGGGGCGGGCGCCGCCGCCGGCCTGTTCGGGCTGGCCACGGGGCTCGGCGCGCGCCTCGCCGGCCGGCCGGGTCCGGCGCTCGGCGGCGGCCGCTGGCGCCGGGTGGGGCGGGCGCTGCGCGGATGGATCGCGGGCTTCCTCGCCCTGTGGTTCGCCGCGGCCGTGATCGGGCTCGCCCGCGACGCCGGGTTCGGCCCCTGGCCGCGCCGGCCGCTCGATGCCCGCGACCTCGTCGTCGCCGCGGGGCTGCTGACGCTCGCCGCGCTGCCGCACGTCGTGCTCGTGGCCGCGCGTCGTCGGCCGTCGCGGCGGCCGGGCTGAGCGCAACACAATGCGGGCGATGTCTCCGGCCGGGCGGCCCGGTATGGGTTGATCGAACGCGCCGGAAACGCTTAAGCCTCAACGGGAAGCGGCGGTGCCGGCACGAGGCCGGCCCCCATAAGCCGCGTGCCACAGGGCAGGAGGGACGAGGATGGCGCAGGACCGGAGCGCGGAGCGCCCTTGGCTGGCTGCCTATCCCCCCGGCATTCCCGCCGACATCGACGCCGACTCGGTCGGCACCGTGGTCGATCTGTTCGACCGCAGCGTGCTGCGCTTCGCCGAGCGCCCGGCGATCACCTGCTTCGGCGCGAGCCTGCGCTACCGCGAGGTCGGCGCCGCGGCCCAGGCGGTGGCGGCGTGGCTCGCCGCCAACGGCTACGGCAAGAGCCGCGGGGAGATGAGCCGCGGGGAGATGAGCCGCGAGACGGGCGCCGACGGAATCGGCGACCGCGTCGCGGTGATGATGCCCAACGTCCCGGCCTGCCCGGTCACGCTGCTCGGCGTGCTGGTGGCGGGCTGCACCGTGGTCAACGTCAATCCGCTCTACACCCCGCGGGAGCTCGCCGCGCAGATCAACGATTCCGGCGCCCGCGTCCTGTTCGTGCTGGAGAATTTCTGCCGCACGGTCGAGCAGGCGCTGCCGCAGATGCCGGGCCTGGAGCGGATCGTCGTGGCCGGGCCCGGCGACCTGCTCGGGCTGAAGGGCCGGATCGTCGATCTCGTCTCGCGGCGGGTGAAGCGGGCGGTGCCGCCCTACGCCCTGCCGGCCGGGCGCACCCTGCGGTTCGAGGCGGTGGTGCGGGCCGGCCGCGGCCTCAAGCGCCCCGCGGTGGCGATCGAGCCCGGCGACGTCGCCTTCCTGCAATATACCGGCGGCACCACCGGCATCGCCAAGGCGGCGATGCTGACCCACCGCAACGTCATGGCCAATGTCGAGCAGAGCCGGGCGTGGTTCCGCGGCTCGGCGGAGGACGGGGACGGGCGCGTCGCGGTGACGGCGCTGCCACTCTACCACATCTTCGCGCTCACCGCCTGCTTCCTGTTCTTCTTCCGGCTCGGCGGCTGCTGCCTGCTGATCCCCAATCCGCGCGACCTCGACGGCTTCGTGAAGACCCTGAGCCGCACCCGGTTCACCAACTTCGCCGGCGTCAACACGCTGTTCAACGCGCTGAACAACCACCCGAAGATCGGCACGGTCGATTTCTCGAAGGTGGAGTACGTGGTCGGCGGCGGCATGGCGGTGCAGTCGGCGGTGGCCGCCCGCTGGAAGGCGATCACCGGCCAGACCATCCTCGAAGGCTACGGCCTGTCGGAGACCTCGCCGGTGGTCAGCGTCAACCCGCTCGGGCTCGCCGACTGGACCGGGACGATCGGCTATCCGCTGCCCTCGACCGAGGTGACGATCCGCGCCGAGGACGGCACGGTGCTGCCCTTCGGCGTGCCGGGCGAACTCTGCGTGCGCGGGCCCCAGGTGATGGCCGGCTACTGGAACCGCCCCGAGGAGACGCGGGCGGCGATGACCGCCGACGGCTTCTTCCGCACCGGCGACGTGGCGGTGATGACGCCCGACGGCCAGATCCGCATCGTCGACCGGATGAAGGACATGATCCTCGTCTCCGGCTTCAACGTGTACCCCAACGAGGTCGAGGACGTGCTCGCCACCCATCCGGCTGTGGTCGAGTGCGCGGTGGTCGGCGCGCCCTGCGGCGAGAGCGGCGAGATGGTCGTCGCCCACGTGGTGCTGCGCGATCCTTCCGTGGAGCCGGACACGCTCCGGGCGCATGCCCGCGCCAGCCTCACCGGCTACAAGGTGCCCCGCCGGATCGTGCTGCACGAGACGCTGCCCAAGACTAATGTCGGCAAGGTGCTGCGCCGGGCGCTGCGGGAGGAGGGCACGCCGACGCAGGGGTGAGCGGCGGCCCGCTGTCCGGATGTCGAAGCGTGACCGAGCGGATGTCCGGGCGCCGATGGTTCCGTTCGAGTGCTCCCCCCGGAGCGCATCCCGAGGGGGCGGCGGCCGGCTCGTCGGAAGAACGCGCGCCGGAACAGCGACCGGGAGACGCCGGCCCGAGAAAGTCAGGTCGGATACGGCTCTGACGCGCCCGGTCGTCCGGCCGGTCACGCACCTGCGACGCCGTGGCCGATCATGTCGCCCGGCACGATGATCCTGTCGTACTGCTCCTCCGTGACCTCGCCCGACTTGAGGGCGGCCTCCCGCAAGGTCGAGCCGCTGGCCTGAGCCTCCTCGGCGATCTTCGCCGCGGCCTGATAGCCGATCACCGGCGAGAGCGCGGTGACGAGCATCAGGTTGTTCTCCATGTAAGCCTTGATCCGGTCCCGATCGATCTCCGTTTCCTCGACCGAATACGTGCGGAACTTCTCGCAGCCGTCGGCGAGGATCGTCGCCGAGTGGAGGACGTTGTTGATGATGATCGGCCGCATGGCGTTCAGCTCGAAATTGCCCTGCGAGCCGGCGAAGGCGGTGGCGGTGTCCTCGCCGATCACCTGGATTGCGATCATCACCATCGCCTCGCACTGCGTCGGGTTGACCTTGCCCAGCATGATCGAGGAGCCCGGCTCGTTGGCCGGCAGCTTGAGTTCGCCGAGCCCGCAGCGCGGGCCGGACCCGAGCCAGCGCATGTCGTTGGCGATCTTCATCAGCGCCACCGCCGCCCCCCGCAGCGCGGCGGAGGCCCGCACCATCGCGTCGAGCGAGCCCTGCGCCATGAACTTGTTGGGCGCGGTGACGAAGGGCTTGCCGGTCAGCTCGGCGATCTTGGCCGCGACGTTGCGCGAGAAGCCCTCCGGCGCGTTGAGCCCGGTGCCGACGGCGGTGCCGCCGATGGCAAGCGCGTAGAGCCCCTCCCGCGCGCGCTCGATCTCGGCCTGCGCGGCGCGCAGCTGCGCGGCCCAGCCCGACCACTCCTGGCCGACCGAGAGCGGCGTCGCATCCTCCAGATGGGTGCGCCCGACCTTGACCACGTCCATCCAGCGGTTGGCCTTCGCCTCGATCGCCGTGGCGAGCCTGGACAGTTCGGGCAGAAGGCGCTCGTCGAGCAGCGTCACCGCCGCCACGTGCATCGCGGTGGGGAAGCTGTCGTTGGAGGACTGGCCCATATTGACGTCGTCGTTCGGCCCCACCGGCTGCTGGCTGCCGAGCGTGCCGCCCAGCAGCTGGATCGCCCGGTTCGACAGCACCTCGTTGACGTTCATGTTCGACTGAGTGCCCGAGCCGGTCTGCCAGACGAAGAGCGGGAAATGCGCGTCGAGCGCCCCCGAGATCGCCTCGTCGGCGGCGCGCCCGATGGCCTCGGCCTTCCATTGCGGCAGGCGGCCGGCCTCGGCATTCACCAGCGCCGCCGCCTTCTTGACGGTGCCGTAGGCGCAGTAGACCGCCTTCGGCATCCGGTCGCCGCCGATGGAGAAGTGCTTGAGCGAGCGCTGCGTCTGCGCCCCCCAGTAGCGGTCGGCGGGCACCGCGACGGTGCCCATGGAGTCGAACTCCTCGCGGGTGCCCTCGGCATCGAGGCCGACGGGCACGTCCCGCATCGTCGGATGGCCCTTGCCGCCGTCCCGCTTGTCCGTCCTGCTCATGGCGGCCTCAGTATTCCGGCGTGTAGCTGAGCGCTTCGATGAAGGCCCGGATGTCCGTGGGGCGCTTCACGGTGGCGAGGCCGCGCTCGAAGATCGATTCGGCCACCCGCGTCGCCGTCGTCCGTTCCGTCTCGAGGATGTTGTTCTGGCGCGGGAACAGCATGCCCTTGTCGCGGTCGGCCTGGCTGACCTGATCGGCCGTGGCGCGCGCCGCCTCGATGAACATCGCGTCGTCGATCCGCTTCGGCTTCGTGGCCTGGACCGCAAGCCCGATCGCCGGGAAGATGTAGAAGTTGTTGGCCTGTCCCGGATGGAAGGTCTTTCCGTCCAGCGTCACGTCGGGGAACTGCACGCCGCAGGCGACGAGGGCCTTGCCGTCCGTCCATTCATAGGCCTGCTCGGGCGTGCATTCCGCCTTCTCGGTGGGGTTCGACAGCGGGAAGATCACCGGCCGCTCGCAGGTCCTGGCCATGGTCCTCACCACCGCCTCGGTGAAGAGGCCGCCGACCGTCGAGACGCCGATCAGGATCGTCGGGCGGATCTGCTTCACCGCGTCCGTGAGATCCTCGGTCGGCTTCCAGTCGTGCGCGAACGGCTTCTGCGACGCGTTGAGGTCCTTGCGGCCCTTCTCGATCAGGCCGCCGATGTCGAACAGGGCGATGCGCGCCCGCGCCTCGCCCTCGCTCAGGCCCTCGCCCCGCATCGCCTCGACGATCATGTCGGCGATGCCGGTGCCGGCCGAGCCCGCCCCCGCGAACAGGATGCGCTGGTCGGCGAGCGCCTCCCCCTTGATCTGGAGGGCGGTGACGATGCCCGCGAGCGCGACGCTCGCCGTGCCCTGGATATCGTCGTTGTAGACGAGGTACTTGTCCCTGTAGCGCTCCAGCAGCCGGATCGCGTCGTCGCCCTTCCAATCCTCGAAATGCACGCAGACGCCGGGGAACACCGCGTTGGCCGCCTTCATGAAGGCATCGACGATCGCGTCCACCGCGTCGGGCTCCGGCGGCTCCTCGCGCAGCCCGGTATAGAGCGCGTCGGCGCGGAGCGCCGCGTTGGTGGTGCCGATGTCGAGATGGATCGGCAGCAGGCCCTCGGGCGGCACGCCGGCGCAGGCGGTGTAGAGCTGGAGCTTGCCGATCGGGATTGGCGCGCCGTTGGCGCCGATGTCGCCGAGGCCGAGGATGCGTCCGCCGGAGGAGATGCAGATGAAGCGCACCTCCTTCACCGGCCAGTTGCGCAGAACCTCCTCGAAGCGCCCCTTCATGTGCCGGTTGAGGTACATGCCCTGCGGCCGGCGATAGATGTGCCCGTAGGTGAGGCAGGCCTCGGCGATGGTCGGATCGTAGACGATCGGCACGAAGCGCGCCGGATCGGACATCACGGTTGCGTAGAACAGCGTCTGATTGCTGTTGCTGAGCTCCTGAAGGTAGATGAAGCGCTCGATGTCGTTCGGCTTGGCGCCGAGATGGCCGAGCACCCGCTCGACCTGTCGATCCAGGGTTTCGACGGCGGTGGGGAGCAGGCCTTCGAGACCGAGAGACGCGCGCTCCTCCTGGGTGAACGCGGTTCCTTTGTGCATCGAGGTGTTCACTCCGCCCACTCCCTTGGCTGCGACGTTCCGGAAGACGAATTCCGGCACCCCAATAGTTCACGGCCGACTTGGTTGCCGCGCAATGACTGTTTTATTGATATGTAACAAGCACGCGCGGCATGAATACTGAATTGCCCTGAGGATTTATATTTTTGATATCGCTATAGCCACGATATATGAAGCATTATGGTGCCAGAAGCCGGCAAATTCGCTCGGTTCGATGAGGCGCCCCCCTGCATCGGAAGCCCCCCTGCGTCGACTGATCACGTCATTGAACAAAAACGTCTTTTTGACTGGGAACGGTCGTGCCGGACCGTCCGATCAGGTTCCTGAACGCAGCAAAATTCGCCCCTCCGCTCGAACCCGCCGCACCATTGTGCAGTGCGGAACCGGGCCCGGCAGCGATCATTGCCCCTGGACGAGGAGGTGATCGATGGCGGAAGTCCACGCGTTCTTCGATCGGCTGATCGGCTGGATCGTTCAGTGGCCCTGGTGGCTCGCGAGCCCGATCCTGATCGCCGGCTGCTGCGCGCTGGTGCTGCCCCTGCACGGGGTGGCCTATCGCTTCGCGCAGAGGGCCGCGAGCGGGAAGAGCCTGTTCTGGCGCTCGCTGGTCTCGCGCACCCGGGGGCCGAGCCGGCTCGCCCTGCTGGTCGTGGCCCTGGCGCTCGCGGTCTCGACCGCGCCCCTGACCTGGGAGATCCGGCTCGTCCTCAATCAGGTGCTGCTCGTCGCCTTCGTGACGCTCGCGGGCTGGACCTGCGCCACGGCGATCCACATCGCGACCGTGATCTACCTGCGCCGGTTCAAGCTCGACGCGGAAGACAACCTGCTCGCCCGCAAGCACTTCACCCAGATGCGGATCCTTGAGCGGGCGGCCCTGACCATGGTGGCCATCGTCACCGCGGCGATCGCGCTGATGACCTTCGAGCCGGTGCGGCAATACGGGGTCAGCCTGCTCGCCTCGGCGGGGGCCGCCGGGCTGATCCTCGGGCTGGCGATGCAGCCGGTGCTCTCCAACCTCGTGGCGGGCATCCAGATCGCCATCACCCAGCCGATCCGGATCGAGGACGCGATCATCGTCGAGAACGAGTGGGGCTGGGTCGAGGAGATCACCGCCACCTACGTGGTGGTGCGGCTGTGGGACTGGCGCCGGCTCGTGCTGCCGCTGACCTACTTCATCCAGAAGCCGTTCCAGAACTGGACCCGCGAGGGCGCTTCCCTGATCGGTTCCGTGTTCCTCTACGTCGACCACCGGGCGCCGATCGAGGCGATGCGCAGCGAACTCCGGCGGATCGCGGCGGCGTCGCAGCTGTGGGACGGCAACGTGGTCAACCTGCAGGTCTCGGATGCGCGGGAGGGCGTGATCGAGCTTCGGATGCTGGTGAGCGCCCGCAACGCCCCCCAGACCTGGGACCTGCGCTGCGAGGTGCGCGAGAAGATGATCGGCTTCCTGCAGAAGGAGCATCCCTCCGCCCTGCCGCGCCAGCGGGCCGAATGGGTCGAGACCGATCCGCCCGAGCCCGACCGGCGGACCGCGCCCCGGGCCGGCAACGAGCCCGGCATCCGCGGCGAACGCCCGATCCGCAGCGATCCCCGCGCCGCGGCGGCCTGAACCGGTCGCGACAGCGGAAACGAAAAGGACCCGGTGCGGTCGATCCGCACCGGGTCCTGTCTCATCGGTTCGGGAGAGACCGGCTCAGCAGCTCGCGTGGCCGCACTGGCGCACGTCGCTGATGGTCTTGCGCATCGGCTCGACGCCGACCGCGCCGGGCAGGATCTCGTCGCCGATGACGAAGGCGGGGGTGCCCGACAGGCTGAGCTTGTCGCCGAGGCCGACATTCTCGGTGAGCGCGGCCTTCACCTCCGGTCCCTGCGCGTCCCGCTTCAGGCGCTCCACGTCGGCACCGAACTCACGCGCCACCGCGATCGCCCGCTCGCCGTTGATGCGGCCCTTGGTCTCAAGCAGCTTGGCGTGGAAGTCGAACATCTTCTCGGGCTTGAGCTGCAGCTTGGCCGCCAGCGCGATCCGGCTCGCCTCCAGTGATTCGGCGCCGAGCACGGGGAAGTCCTTCAGCACCACCCGCAGTTTCGGATCCGACTTGATCAGGGTCTGCACGTCGGTGAAGGCCTTGCGGCAATAGCCGCAATTGTAGTCGAAGAACTCGACCAGGGTGACGTCGCCGTTCGGGTTGCCGGCGACGATGCCGTGGGGCGAGTTGGTCAGCGCCTCGCGCGATTCCTTCAGTGCGGCGGCCTGGGCGAGCTTCTGCGTCTCCTGGGCGCGGCGCTCGCCCTCGGCGATCGCCTCCTGCAGCACGTCGGGATTCTTGACGAGATAATCCTTGACGATCCCCTCGATCGCCTTGCGCTGGGCGTCGGTGAAGGGGGCAGCCTCCTCCGCGCGGGCGCCTGCGGCCGTGCCGAGCGCGAGACTGCCGACGAGGGCGAGGGCGGAAACGGAGCGGAACAGCGTCATCGATACCTCGAAATACGTGTCGGGACGAATGCCCGGCCGGAACGGTCGACACCGATCGACGAGGCATTCCGACCGGCCCCGCGCGACGGAACTATGGCACAGCGCGACCGCCGCGCCGATGCAAAACTGATCTCGGCGGGTGCCGCGCCCCGAAAGGCCGACGTCTGGTCGTGCGCCCGCGCTGCGGCGATTTCGCGGCACATGCACTCACTTTAAAATTCCACCGGAAATCGTATCATATTATCGTTTCGCTAAATGATGCAGGGCAGCCTCTTGTTTGGCCGCGGCAAAGCCGGAACGGGCGAAACGGGGAGCACAATGTGATCGTCGTGGTGAGCGACCGCCCGGATCGGAGCCAGTCACTGGTCGATGCCGTGCGCGCCGTCGCCGAATGCCGGGTCGTGGGCACCGAGGAGACCTGGGATCGGATCGGCCCCCTGCGCGGCGTGATTGCAGACATTACCCTGAGCCGCCCCGAGGCCAAGCGCTGCCTGCGCCTGCTGACGAGCCGGCCCTCGCGCTCCCGTGCGCCCCTGATCTGCCTGACCCGCGGCAGCAGTCAATCCGCCTTCACCGAGGCGCGCAATCTCGGCGCCACGCTCTGCCTGTCGGCTTTGGCCGAGCCGCGCATGGTGGTGGGCTCTCTGGTCCGGGAGGTCTGGCCGGAGAAGTCGGTGGCCGACCTCGTCATCACCCGCGAGGCCGAGCGGGCCGGCACGCTGATGACCAACCTGTTCGCCTCCGCCCAGGCCGGCGCCGTCGACATGTCGAACGTGGAGGAGGGCGTCGACCCGGTGCTCGGAGCGATCCAGGAGGGCGGCCTGTCGCGCTGGCTCGACGAGGTCTGGGCGCATGACGACGTGACCTTCCAGCATTGCCTCCTGGTCTCCGGCGTCGTCGCGGCCTTCGCCCAGAATCTGGGTCTGTCCGCCGCGGACAAGAAGCTCATGACCCGGGCCGCCCTCGTGCACGACGTGGGCAAGTCGCGCATCCCCCACGCGATCCTCAACAAGCCCGGCCGCCTCGACGACGACGAGCGGGCGGTGATGCAGACCCATGCGCCGATCGGCCACGAGATCCTGTCCGCATCGGGCGGTTGCGACCCGGTGACGCTCGCGGTGACGCGCCATCACCACGAGATGCTCGACGGGTCGGGCTATCCGGACAAGCTGTGCGCCAGCGAGATCGGCGATCCGGTGCGCCTGCTGACGATCTGCGACATCTACGCCGCCCTGATCGAGCGGCGTCCCTACAAGGCACCGATGTCGAGCCGCGACGCGCTCTCCATCCTGGCGGGCATGGACGGCAGGCTGGAGGGCGGATTGGTGCAGGCGTTCGGCCGGGCGGTCCAAGAGACGCCCTGACGCCGCCTTCGGCTCTCCCACGATAGCGCCGGGCCGATCTCCGCCCTCGACAGGGTCGCCGAGGCTCGGCCGGACGCCGCTCGCCTGATCGGAGGAAACCCGCCGTTGAGCGGGACGCCTTCAGGGTCTACCTGCATCCGGGTCCCGCCTCTCCCCATGAGGAGCCCTGCCTTGAACCCCGATCCCGCCCTCTCGCGCCGCGCGCAGGCCGTCGCGCCCTTCCTGGCGATGGACGTGATGGCCGCGGCCGGCGCCCGCGAGCGCCGCGGGGAGGGCGTCGTCCACATGGAGGTCGGCCAGCCCTCGGCCCCCGCGCCCCGGGCGGTGATCGCGGCGGCGCAGGCCGCCCTCGCCGACGGGCGCATTCCCTATACCGAGGCGCTCGGGCTCCCGCGCCTGCGCGAGCGCATCGCCCGGCACTATGCCGAGACCTACGGCGTGCGCCTCTCCCCGGAGCGGGTGGTGGTGACGACGGGGTCCTCGGCCGGCTTCGTGCTCGCCTTCCTCGCCCTGTTCGACGCGGGCGCGCGGATCGGCGTGCCGCGCCCCGGCTACCCGGCCTATGACGGAATCCTGCGCGCCCTCGACCTGATCCCGCAGCCGCTGACCCTGCGGGCGGAGGACCGCTACGCCCCGACCCCCGCCCTGCTGCGCGCGGTGCACGGCGCGCACAACCTCTCGGGCCTGCTGGTGATGAGCCCGGCCAACCCGTCCGGCACGGTGATCGAGCCGGCCCGCCTCGCCGAGCTCTGCGCCACGGCGCGGTCCCTGGGCCTGCCCTTCATCTCCGACGAGATCTATCACGGCCTCAGCTACGGCGTGCCGACGGCGACCGCCCTGCAGTTCGACGCGGGCGCCGTCGTCATCAATTCGTTCTCCAAGTTCTACTGCATGACCGGCTGGCGGGTCGGCTGGATGGTCGTGCCCGATGCCCTCGTGCGTCCGGTCGAGCGGCTGGCGCAGAACCTCTACATCTCCGCGCCCTATCTCTCGCAGGTCGCGGCGCTGGCCGCCTTCGACACCCTCGACGAGATCGTGCCGATCCGCGACGGTTACGCGGCCAACCGCGCCCTTCTCCTCGACGCGCTGCCGGCCCTCGGCTTCACCGGCATCCATCCGGTGGACGGTGCCTTCTACCTCTACGCCGACATCGCCCGGCTGACGGACGACGCCAGCGCCTTCTGCCGGCGCATGCTCGACGAGGCGGGGGTGGCCGCGACGCCCGGCCTCGACTTCGACCCGGAGGAGGGCGGCCACCACATCCGCTTCTCCTTCGCCGGCTCGCAGGCGGACTGCGCCGAGGCGGTGACGCGGCTGAAGGGCTGGCTGGGCTGAGGCGTCTCAGAGCAGCACCGGCACCGCCAGGAAGGCCCGGCTCTGCCAGGGAGCTCCGGCCGCGGTCGCCCTGAGCGCGCCGCGACGCCCTGCGCCGGGCTCGCGGTTCGGCGGTCCTGAGCGAACACGGCCGGCGGCAGGATCGCGGAGATCAGCCACGAGCAAACCCGCACCGCCCTCCGCTCTCCAGGGGGAAGACCGGAGCGTTACAGCCGGAGCGAGCTGGGTGGGCCAACCGGCTGCGGTGACCGATGGGTCAGGGGCCCAAACCGATCCCGCTTGACCGTGCGAAGAGCGGCTAAGGGTGGCGACCAGCCCCTGTCCCTTTCCCCTCGCAGGGGCCGTTCGGGCTCTCACTCGACTCGGTCGTAGGCGGACGGACCGTGTCGACCCATGTGGGACATCTGGAAAATCGCCCCGGTGTCCATAAAGCGGTTCGAGGGCGGCAGCCGTTCGAGGGCGGCTTCACGTGGGCCATGGGCGTGGTGGGTTCCGTTTCCGGGTCTGCAAAGGCCTGCCGTGCCTATGGGACATCAATTCTCAGGTCGCGGAAAATTTTAATCGCAGCCTGTACAGATTAGCGAAGTCGTCGGCGTACCCTGTAAGGGCTCAACATGGTCAGGGTGACAGATGAGTCTGAGAACCGCCGCCTTCAGTGTCTATGCGCTGCTCATTGCTGCGTCCGCCCCGTTCACCGTCGGAAGTGCCATCGCCGAGTCGGAGGTGACGCACGGGCCACCCCGTGTTCCGTCCGAGATAATCATCTACATCCATCCCGAGGTAACGGATCGGGGTTTTGTCGGTCCGCTCGTCTGCGAACTTGAGAAAGTCTTGGTTGCACCGGTTTCAGCGAAAGACCTTCCGTTGCTACTCGGCTCCGATCTCAAAGCTACACAAACCCAGCTCGACGCTACCCAGATTGCTGATCGGTTCCGACAGGCGACCATGGCCGAAGGCGACAGCTCTGCTTTCAAGCACTTTATTATTGCCCAAGATATTACGGTGCGACCTTATAATTATCTATTTGCATCTACATTTGGAATTGACGGCGAAACCAGCCCACTACAGATTATCTCAACTACTCGAATTGCATCGCGTTACTCGAAACCACCAACGGCCGCGCAAATCGCACTAACGACCCAGCGTCTCTACAAAATAATAATCCGATCGATCGTCCAGAGTACGGGCAATGCGAGTTTGAGTGGATGCGTGATGTCTTTCGCGAACAGCATCGTTGAACACGACCGGAAATCGTCGGATTTTTGTGCCCCTGATCGCGCGCATTTGGTCCATCAGGGCGTGCTGAGGGAACGCGAAATCGATGGTTGCCAAGCCGTCGCACAGGGCAAAAGCCGAGGCCTCATTTCGTTTTTGAGATTAGAATAGTTGGCCGGGAAGTCGTGTCGATCCTTACAAAAATGCCTCTTAAATTTTCAGCCCGCACGCGACATACGGAACTTTCCGACATCTCAGATCACGAATGCGAATGCCTGCTGGCCAAAATTCCAGCGGCCGTCGGCATCTTGGATGAGACCACAGCCCGTTCCGGTCGCAGGCCTCTGATGCACCAGGCAGCCCTCAAGCCGACATTTCTATTTCTCGTATAAGAGAGCGAGCGGGCGCGACCGCATCGTCCGCTTCCTCTCGCTCTCACTCTCGCTCGGAAGCCGACAGGCAGAAAGCCACCTGTTCCAATCGTACTCTCAGGCCCACTATGCGGCCGGAAAGCAGACCTTCCTAGGGTCTGCAAAGGCTCGAAGGCAGCCCTCCGCACGGTTGAGCGGGTTGAGTTTGGACCCGAGGCGTCACCGTCGCTCCACCCGATACAGCATCGGGCCGAGGGGAGCCCCAGCGGCCGAAGGGTAGCCCGACGCCGGCCCCGCAACCGAGCCGACGAGCCGATCGCGGGCATTGTTCGATGAACCGCTTCCCTACGGCGCTGCCACGCCGGATCTCGCCGACGCGGCCCCCGGGCAGGATCTGGATCCGCCATCCGGAGGGGGCGGCCAGAGCGGGATTGATTTCTCAGTTCGCGCTTCGGCCCAGTCCGTGACCGCCTCGGCGATGCTCGCGAGACACCCGCTCCGCCGTCGCGCGCCCGAATCGGGGCGGCCGGTGACCGGAAGTCTCGCGAGCCTTCTCACTCTCCCGTGAGCGCCGCCTTGGTGCGCGACCACCAGCCGGCCCGCTTCGGGCGGTTCGGATCCGGCGGCGTCAGCACCACCGCGACGGGTTCCGGCGCGGGCTCCGGAGCGGCCGCCTCGGTCGCGGCCTCGGCGACGGCCTCCGCGCGGATCGGCTCGGCTTCCGGTGCCGGGGCGACCGGGGGCCGCTCGGCGGCGCTGCCGTTCTCGGCGGCGAGCGAGACGGTGCTCACGTCGGCGTCGCTGACCGGCTCCTCGGGACCGACCGGAAGTGCGTCGGAGGCGGTTTCCTCGGGATGCGCTTCGGACGGGATCTCGTTCGCCTCGGAAGCCTGCTCGGAATCCGGGTCCGTGTCCGAGCGGTCGTTGCGCGCCTCGGTCCGGCCGCGCCCGCGGCCGCCCCGGCGCCCGCGACGGCGGCGGCGTCCATTGCCCTCGGCGTCGTCGCCGGCCTCGGCAGCCTCGGACGCGGTCTCATCACGCTCGGCCCCAGCTTCGACGGCCTCGGCGACCTCGCTCCCGGCCTCGGGCGCATCCTCGCCGTCCTCGACGCCGTCCTCAGAGTCGATCCCGTTCTCGTCGCCGCTCTCGTCGCCGCTCTCGTTCCGCGCGCGGGCCTCGCCCTCACCGGAGGAGCGCCCGCCGCGACGGCGCCGGCGGCGGCGGCGGCGTCCGCCGCCCTCCTCGGATCCTTCGGCGGTGCCCTCCGCGTCGGTCTCCGCCGAGCTCTCGGACGCCGTCTCGGACGCCGTCTCGGACTCTTCGCCCTCCAGGCTCTCGACCAGTTCGTCCTCGAACTCCTCGGCCTCGTAGACCGGCGAGATCGCGACCGCGCGCACGCCCGTGGCCGGGCCGATCTGCTTCACCGCCGGCTCGCCGCGTTCGAGCTGGAAGGCCGAGGTCGCCGTCAGCCGCTCGTCGGCGGAGATGGTGATCGCCACCTGGAAGCGCTGCTCCAGGTCGTAGAGATGCGCCCGCTTCTGGTTGAGGATGTAGAGCGCCACCTCGGTGCGGGTGCGCAGCACGAGGTTGTGGCTCGACGACTTGAGCAGCGCCTCCTCGATCGAGCGCAGGATGTGCAGGGCCACCGAGGAGGTCGCCCGAACGAAGCCCGAGCCGCCGCAATGGGCGCAGGGGATCGAGGAGGATTCGAGCACGCCGGTGCGGATGCGCTGGCGGCTCATCTCCAGCAGGCCGAAGGGCGAGATCCGCCCGACCTGGATGCGCGCCCGGTCGTTCTTGAGCGCCTCGTTGAGCCGCTTCTCGACCGCCCGGTTGTTGCGCTTTTCCTCCATGTCGATGAAGTCGATCACGACGAGGCCGGCCAGGTCGCGCAGGCGCACCTGCCGGGCGACCTCTTCCGCCGCCTCAAGGTTCGTCTTGAGCGCGGTGTCCTCGATGTCGTGCTCGCGGGTCGCGCGGCCCGAGTTCACGTCGATCGAGACCAGCGCCTCGGTCGGGTTGATGACGAGGTAGCCGCCGGAGCGGAGCGCCACGTGGGTCGAGAACATCGCGTCGAGCTGCTGCTCGACGCCGTAGCGGGCGAAGATCGGCGTCGGGTCGCGGTAGGGCTTCACCACCTTCGACTGGCCGGGCATCAGCATCCGCATGAAGTCCTTGGCCTCGCGGTAGGCATCCTCGCCGGAGACCAGAACCTCGTCGAGATCCTTGTTGTAGAGGTCGCGGATCGCCCGCTTGATCAGCGAGCCCTCCTCGTAGACCAGCGCCGGGGCGGTTGAGGACAGCGTCAGCTCGCGCACGCTCTCCCACAGGCGCATCAGGTACTCGAAGTCGCGCTTGATCTCGGGCTTGGTGCGCGAGGCGCCGGCCGTGCGCAGGATGATCCCCATCCCCTCCGGCACGTCGAGATCGGCCACGACCTCCTTCAGGCGCTTGCGGTCGGCGGCCGAGGTGATCTTGCGGGAGATGCCGCCGCCGCGACCGGTATTCGGCATCAGCACCGAGTAGCGGCCGGCGAGCGACAGGTAGGTGGTGAGCGCCGCGCCCTTGGTGCCGCGCTCCTCCTTGACGACCTGGACGAGGATGATCTGGCGGCGCTTGATCACCTCCTGGATCTTGTAGTGGCGGCGATAGGCGCGCGGGCGCTCGGGGATCTCGGCGAGCGCATCGCCCGCGCCGCCGACCTGCGCGACCCGCGCCTCGCCGTCCTCGGATTCCTCGTCCTCTTCCTCGTCGTCCGCATCGTCATCGTCGTCGTCGGACTCGTCGTCATCCGAGTCCTCGTCGTCTTCCTCGTCCTCATCCTCATCGGACTCGTCGTCGGAATCCTCGTCCTCGTCCGTCTCCACGGTCTCGGAGACCGGCGCGGAGGCGGCGACGGGCTGCGGCTCGACGGTCTCGGCAGCCTCCGCGGAATCCGCGGCCTCGACCGGCGGATTGGGGGCCTCGGAGATCGCGGCGATATCGGACGGCTCGACCGTGGCGGTCTGCGTGGCGGCAGCCTCGGCGGATTCGGCGGCAGGCTCGGCCGCCGCGTCGCCCTCGGGCGCGCCGGGGGCCAGCGCCGCTTCGGGCAGGCTCGCGGAGGCGTCGCCGCCGGTCTCGACCGGGGCGGAGGCGCCGTCCGCGGCCGGCTCGGCGCTGGATTCGGGGTTGGACTCGGCGGGTTCGTCGCCCAGGGGCCGCTCCTCGACGAGGGCGGCGCGCACCGCCTCGATCGCCTCCGGCGCCGGCGCGTCGGCGGCCTGGCCCTCGCCGGGGATCGCGTCGTTCTCGGAGACGGTTTCCGCGACCGCCTCCTGCGACTTCACCGTGTCGTCGTGGCGCGAGCCGCGGGCCTCGGCCCGGCGTCCGCGCGAGCGGCGGCCGCGCGGCGGGCGGCGCTCCTCGCGCTCGCGGTGCTCCTCCTCCTCGCGCGCCTCGGCCTCGATCAGCGCGAGGCGGTCGGCCATCGGGATCTGGTAATAGTCGGGATGGATCTCGTTGAAGGCGAGGAAGCCGTGGCGGTTGCCGCCGTACTCAACGAAGGCCGCCTGGAGCGAGGGCTCCACGCGGGTCACCTTGGCGAGATAGATATTGCCCCTCAGAGGGCGGCGGTTGGCCGCCTCGAAATCAAATTCCTCGACCCGTGAGCCTTGCACGGTGACGACCCGGGTCTCCTCCGGATGCGTCGCGTCGATGAGCATCTTGTTGTTGGCCATGACGAACTTTCGACATGGCGGCCGACGTCGTTCTCCTCACGCGTGAGCCGCGCGGTCCCGGCGGGGCCTCCCCCGGCCCTGCGGCCGGTGGGAACAGGGCTCGCGCCGGCCTCGTCGCCGAGGCCGCGGATGGTGCGGGGAGGGGATTGCCGTCAACCGCCTTCTGGCGCCGGGCATCGGCGCGCTGGGGGTTGAACAGGGCCGGGGCGACGGAAGGGGCGAGGCGACGCGAAAACCGCGCGCCTTCGGCACGAGCAGCGGCAACCGATGCTGTGCGTCCTCCCATCCTGATCCGGCCTCGCGAAGATGGTGGGCCGGTTGAGCGGCCCGTACAGATTTCATGGGCGCGACCGCCCCGGAATAATCGGGAGGCCGCGAATACCGTGACACCCGCCCGGATGCCGGGAGGCGCCGACTGACGCTGCCAATTCGAGCGAGGTGGGCGCCGACATGCCCCGGGCGCGCCCGGGGGCCGCCGAAGCGCCAACCCGGGAATGGGGTCGATATCATTACAGAGTGTCGCGGGAGAATTGCAAGGGTTCCGTATGATGGCGCTCGACACTTCGTTACAGGCGCGCGGCGTCGTTCCTGCCGTCTTCGTGAACCGGATGTCGCCCTGCGGGCTTGAAGCAGGCGAACGCCGCCGGCACCGCCGGGCGGCAGGGGAGGGCTTCGCGGTGTCGGCTTCGGAACAATCACTCGCCTCGGTGGCCAGGGACGGGCGCGAGGCCCGCTACCGGGGCGACCCGGCCAGCGCCAACCCGCACCCGGAGGGCTCCGAAGCGCATGCGGTCTGGCGACGGGCCTGGGAGACCCCCGAGGGCGAGGGGGCGGAGCGAGAGTCGCCCGAGCGCCGGACATCCCAAACGCCCCTCTCATCCTGAGGGAAGGGCAGGAGCCCACAGCCACAGGTGGTGTCGCTCTTGCACAACAGCGTTCCCAGGATTGCGGCCGGCGGGGTGAGGAACGGTTAACCATCTCGGCCGTATCCCGTATCGGAGGCTCCCCGGAACCTTGGCCGACCGATGCCGCACAGCACCCGCCTGCCCCGCACCGGACTTCTTCGCACCGTCGCCGCCCTCGCGCTCGCGGCCGGCACGCTCCTGGCCGCCGGGCCCGTACCGGCTCAGGACGGCCCCGCCGGCCCGCAATTCGGCGGCGCGGCGGTGGCGATCGCCGCCGAGACCGCGACCCGGGACGGCACCACGCGGCTGACTCTCACCCTGTCGAAGGCGATCGAGGCCCACGCCTTCGTGATGGAGCGGCCGGACCGGGCGGTGATCGACCTGCCCGAGGTCAATTTCCAGCTCGATCAGGAGACGGGCAAGCTGAGCGGGCGCAAGCGGGACGGCGTCATCGCCTCGTTCCGCTACGGCCTGTTCGCCCCGGGCCGCTCGCGCATCGTCGTCGATCTCGCCGGGCCCGCCGTGGTCGAGGCCGTCGAGACGACGAGGACCCGCGAGGGCGCGGTGCTGGTCTCGATTCCCTTCCGCAAGGTCGACCGCGACACCTTCCGCAAGGCGGCGGTGGCGGGCGATCCGAGCCCGGCGGCCTCCGCCAAGGCCGCACCCGCCCGCGAGGCCGCCGACACCCGTCCGCTCATCGTCATCGATGCCGGCCACGGCGGCACCGATCCCGGCGCGATCGCCGCCACGGGGGTGTTCGAGAAGGACATCGTGTTCGGCTTCGCCCAGTCCTTCGCCGAGCGCCTGGAGCAGACCGGCCGCTACCGCCTCGTGATGACCCGCGACCGCGACGTGTTCGTGCCGCTGGGGGAGCGGGTGCGCATCGCCCGCGAGGCCAAGGCCGACCTGTTCGTCTCGATCCACGCCGATTCGATCTCGGCCGCTCCCCAGGTGAAGGGCGCCACGATCTATACCGGCTCGGAGAAGGCGACCGACAGCGAATCGGCCCGGCTCGCCGAGCGCGAGAACCGGGCCGACGCCGCCGCCGGCACCGAATCCGGCGAGGGGCCGGCGGATGTCGCCGACATCCTCCAGGAACTGACGCTGCGCGAGACCCGCGGCTTCTCGGCGGGCTTCGCCGGCCGGCTGATGGGCCAGCTCTCGCCGGTGATGGAGATGAGCCCGAAGCCCCACCGCGAGGCCGGCTTCAAGGTGCTGCGCTCCCCCGACGTGCCCTCGGTGCTGATCGAACTCGGCTACCTGTCGAGCAAGAGCGACCTGGAGAAGCTGCAATCGGAGGAG
Organism: Methylorubrum populi; assembly: GCF_002355515.1. Lineage (NCBI taxonomy): Bacteria > Pseudomonadati > Pseudomonadota > Alphaproteobacteria > Hyphomicrobiales > Methylobacteriaceae > Methylorubrum > Methylorubrum populi. The sequence goes on from NZ_AP014809.1 coordinate 4,208,609, forward strand.
TGGCGCGCCCGGGTGACGGGCTCGATGGCCAAGGCCGTGGACCTGTTCTTCTCCGGCCGGGCCACCCTTTCGCGGCCCGCGCCCGTCGCGCCGCGGCGCTCGGCGGCCATCGCCCCAGTTTCACCATAGAGCCGGTGTCGATACGGGGCTCGACGAGAGCCCCCGTCCGCTTGCAAGAAGCGCGGCCGCGCGGGGCCTCACCAGAGCCCGCGGCAGGCCCTCGCGCTGAGCCTTTCGGCGCGCAGCGGACGAGCGACGGAACGGACCCCGGATGCGTTTCATCCTGCGATTCTTCGCCTTCCTGTTCTCGGCCGGCGCCGTGGTGTTCTGCATCGCCGCGGCGGTGGGCGCGTTCTTCTACTGGAAGTACAGCCAGGACCTGCCGGACCACGCCGCCTTGGCCAATTACGAGCCGCCGGTGATGACCCGCGTCCACGCGGCCGACGGCTCGCTGCTCGCCGAGTACGCCCACGAGCGCCGCCTCTACCTGCCGATCCAGGCGATGCCGAAGGTCGTGGTCGCCGCCTTCCTCTCGGCGGAGGACAAGAACTTCTACAAGCACGGCGGCATCGATCCCGAGGGCATCGTCCGCGCGATCCTGACCAACGCGCAGTCGGGCAAGAAGCAGGGCGCCTCGACCATCACCCAGCAGGTGGCCAAGAACTTCCTGCTCTCGGCCGAGCAGACCTACGACCGCAAGATCAAGGAAGCGCTGATCGCCCTGCGGATCGAATCGACCTACTCGAAGGACAAGATCCTCGAGCTCTATCTCAACGAGATCTTTCTCGGGACGATCGTTCCGGGCCGCAACCTGCACGGCGTCGCCGCTGCGGCGCTGGATTACTTCGGCAAGTCCGTCCACGAGCTGACGATCAACGAGGCGGCCTATCTCGCCGCCCTGCCGAAGGGCCCGAACAACTACCATCCCTACCGGCGGACGCAGCAGGCGCTAGCGCGGCGCAACGAGATCATCGGCCTGATGGCCCAGAACGGCTACATCACCGCCGAGGAGGCCACCGAGGCCAAGAAGCAGCCGCTCGGCGTCAACCCGCGGGTCGCCTTCCCGAACGCGGCCAACGCCAACTACTTCACCGAGGAGGTCCGCCGCGAGATCTCCGAGCGCTACGGCCAGTCCAAGCTCTACGAGGGCGGCCTGTCGGTGCGCGCCACCCTCGATCCGAAGATGCAGGCGCTGGCGCGCAAGGCGCTCATCGACGGCCTCGTGCGCTACGACCAGGCCCGCGGCTGGCGCGGCGCCGAGCACAAGGTCGACCTGACCGGCCGCGACTGGGGCCAGGCGGTGGCCGAGATGCCGGCGCTGGGCGACATCGCCCCCTGGCGGCTCGCCGTGGTCCTCAACACCAATGGCGGCGTGGCGCAGATCGGCCTCCAGCCCAAGCGCGAGGCCGGCGGCATCCTGTCGAAGGAGCGCGAGACCGGCGCGATCACCGCGGAAGGCGTGAAGTGGACCGGCCGCGCCGTCGCCACGGCGCTGAAGGCGGGCGACGTCGTCTATGTCGAGGCGATCGATTCCGGGAAGGGCACCTACCGCCTGCGGCAGAAGCCCGAGGTGTCGGGCGCCATCGTCGCGATGGACCCCTACACGGGACGCGTTCACGCCATGGTCGGCGGCTTTTCTTACGAGGAATCCGAGTTCAACCGCGCGACGCAGGCGATGCGCCAGCCCGGCTCCTCGTTCAAGCCGATCGTCTACTCGGCGGCGCTCGACAACGGCTACACCCCCTCCTCGGTGGTGCTCGATTCGCCGATCACCATCGAGGCCGGCCCCGGCCAGGAGGCATGGTCGCCCTCGAACTACGACGGCAAGTCCGGCGGCCCCCACACGCTCCGCTACGGCATCGAGCACTCGAAGAACCTGATGACGGTGCGGCTCGCGAAAGACATCGGCATGCCGCTCATCGCCGAATATGCCCGCCGCTTCGGCGTCTACGACGACCTGCTCCCCGTCCTGCCGATGTCGCTGGGCGCCGGCGAGACCACGGTGATGCGCATGGTCACCGCCTACTCGATGCTGGCCAACGGGGGACGGCGCATCCGCCCGACGCTGATCGACCGCATCCAGGACCGCACCGGCGAGACGATCTACCGCCACGACAACCGCAAATGCGTCGGCTGCGACGCGGAGAAGTGGTCGGGCCAGGACGAGCCGAAGCTCGTGGACGAGTCCGAGCAGGTGCTCGACCCGCTCACCGCCTACCAGATGGTCTCGATCATGGAGGGCGTGGTTCAGCGCGGCACCGCGACCATCCTCAAGCAGATCGGCAAGCCGCTCGCCGGCAAGACCGGCACGACCAACGACGCCAAGGATGCGTGGTTCGTGGGCTTCTCCCCCGATCTCGCGGTCGGCGTCTATCTCGGCTTCGACAAGCCGCGCTCGCTGGGCGACCGCGCCACCGGCGGCGGGCTCGCCGCGCCCATCGCCCTCGACTTCCTCAAGGTCGCGCTCAAGGACAAGCCGCCGACGCCGTTCCGGGTGCCGCCGGGAATCAAGCTGATCCGCGTCAACGCCTCGTCGGGCACCCGCGCCGGCTCGGGCGAGGGCGGCGGCACGATCCTCGAGGCGTTCAAGCCCGGCACCGCCCCGCCGGACGCCTACGTCGCCCCGGCCGCCCCTGCCGCGGTACCGCCGGATGCCGGCGCCGCCGCCCAGGCCGGCGGGGTGTACTGAAGACAATCCCGTCCGCATCGATCCAGAGCCGCCCCCGCCGGGGCGGCTCTTTTCGTTTCGGCCTGCCCAAGAGCGGATCGTATTCAACGAAAACGATCTTCGCCCCAGCTCCGCACGGCGCAGAAAGGGCTTTCGCGATTTGCTGAAAAAAAGGCCCGATCATTCCTTTGACGGAAGGTTTTTCCGCGGCGATGATCTGAAGCAACGAAATGATGAAGCCATAAAGACTTCGATCAACTCGAATTGTTCCAGATCACTTCTCAAGAAGACGAGCGACGCGCCGCCATGACCGTCCGGACAGATCCTTCCTCGCCCGAGCCGATCCGCTTCGCCTATTGGGTGCCCAACGTCTCGGGCGGCCTCGTCATCAGCAAGATCGAGCAGCGCACGAGCTGGGACATCGACTACAATCGGAAACTGGCGCAGATCGCGGAAGCTTCGGGCTTCGACTACGCCCTGACGCAGATCCGCTTCACCGCCGGCTACGGCGCCGAGTACCAGCACGAATCCGTCGCCTTCAGCCACGCCCTGGCGGCGGCGACCACGCGGCTCACCGTGATCGCCGCGATCCTGCCCGGCCCCTGGAACCCGACACTGGCGGCCAAGCAGATCGCCACGATCAGCCAACTCACGGAAGGGCGCATCGCGGTCAACATCGTCTCGGGCTGGTTTTCCGGCGAGTTCCGGGCGATCGGCGAGCCCTGGCTCGACCACGACGAGCGCTACCGCCGCTCGGAGGAGTTCATCCGCTCGCTTCGCGGGATCTGGACCCAGGACAACTTCACCTTCCGCGGCGATTTCTACCGCTACAGCGACTACACCCTGAAGCCAAAGCCGGCCGCGCGCCTGCCCGAGATCTTTCAGGGCGGCTCCTCGCGGGCGGCCCGCGACATGGCCGCCCGCGTCTCCGACTGGTACTTCACCAACGGCAACACGCCCGACGGCGTGCGGGCGCAGGTCGAGGACATCCGCGCCAAGGCGGCCGCGAACGGCCATGCGGTGAAGGTCGGCGTCAACGCCTTCGTGATCGCCCGCGACACGGAGGAGGAGGCCCGTGCGGTGCTTCAGGAGATCATCGCCAAGGCCGACCCGGAGGCGGTGCGCGCCTTCGGCCACGAGGTGAAGAATGCCGGCGCCGCCTCGCCCGAGGGCGAGGGCAACTGGGCGAAATCGAGCTTCAACGACCTCGTCCAGTACAACGACGGCTTCAAGACCAACCTGATCGGCACCCCCGACCAGATCGCCGAGCGCATCCTCGCGCTCAAGGATGCCGGCGCCGACCTCGCGCTCCTCGCCTTCCTGCATTTCCAGGAGGAGGTTCAGTATTTCGGCGAGCAGGTGATCCCGCGGGTGCGCGCGCTGGAGGCCGCCCGCGAGCGCCGGGCCGAAGCGGCCTGAGCCACGCCCATTGGCCGTACATCCCTCTCCCCGCGCGCGGGGAGAGGCAAACCCGTCCCTCCTTCGGAGATCGCCCATGACCATCGCCGTCAGCCCCACCACGGCCGAGGCCGGCAGCCGGCCGCAGGGTGTGCTGGGCCCCGCCCGCCCGGCGACGCCGGCCCACATCATCCGCGACGACGCCGAGGCGATCCGCATCGCCCACGAACTGGCAACGGAATTCCGCGAGGGCGCGTCCGAGCGCGACCGCACCAACGCGCGGCCGCTGGCCGAACTCGACGCCTTCTCGCAGAGCGGCCTGTGGTCGATCAACGTACCCAAGGCCTTCGGTGGGCCGGAGGTCTCCTACAGGACACTGGCGCAGGTGATCGCGATCATCGCCGCCGCCGACCCGTCGATCGCGCAGATCGCCCAGAACCATCTCGGCATCGTCGCGGCGATCCGCACCGTCTCCGACCCGGAGCAGCAGGCCCTTCTGTTCGCCGAGGTCCTGAAGGGCACCCGTTTCGGCAACGCGTTTTCCGAGCGCGGCACCCGGCGCGCCGCCGAGTTCGAGACCCGCTTCACCGACCACGGCGACCACGTCATCGTGCGGGGGCAAAAGTTCTATTCCTCGGGGGCGCTCCTCGCCCATCTCGTGCCGATTGTCGCCCTCGATGGAGAGGGCCGCGCCTGGTACGCCATCGCCGAGCGCGATGCGCCGGGGCTGACGGTGATCGACGACTGGTCGGCCTTCGGCCAGCGGGGCACCGCGAGCGGCACCGTGGTCATCGAGGACGTGCGGGTGGAAAAAAGCCACCTCGTGCCGGGCTACCGCGCCTACGAGGCGCCGCGGGCGGACGGGGCGATCTTCCAGATCATCCAGGCGGCGGTCGATGCCGGGATCGGCCGCGAGGCGCTCGACGACACGATCGCCTTCGTGCGCGAGAAGGCGCGCCCCTGGATCGACAGCGGGCAGGAGCGGGCTTCCGACGATCCCCACACCATCCGCGCCATCGGCGACCTGACCATCCGCCAGCACGCGGCGAAAGCCCTGCTCGACCGGGCGGGGCTCGCCATCGATGCGGCGGTGGCGAACCCGACGCCGGAGAGCGTGGCCGCGGCCCAGATCGCCACCGCCGAGGCCAAGGTGCTCACCACCGAAGTGGCCCTCGCCGCATCAAACACCCTGTTCGAACTCTCGGGCACCCGCTCGACGCTCGCCGAGCACAATCTCGACCGCCACTGGCGCAACGCCCGCACCCACACGCTTCACGATCCCGTGCGCTGGAAATACGCGATCGTCGGCAACCACGCCCTCAACGGGGTGAACCCGCCGCTTCACGCCTGGAGCTGAGACCGCTCCGGGACGACCGGAGGCCACCTGCGCCATAGGGGCGCGGCGCCCGCTCGGATCAACCTGAGCGCCCGTCGCGTTCCGCCTGTCAGTTTTCGATCGAGGCTGTGTGAAAACGAAGACACGCTGCGAGACCGTAGAACAATCTTCTGCTTGACGAGGAGTCCAACTCGCAAGGCAGTCATGCTGATGGCGGCAATGCGTCCTTTTCGACGCTTCACACAGCGCCTTGGGGAATAACCTTCTGCCGCAACCGATACCTCTCACGTTTTCACACGGCCTCGATCCATTCCGGACTGGCCGCGCCCTGCCGCGGCCGGTCCGGAAGCGCGGGACGGCAGGCTTCATGACGGACCATTCGACGAGAGACCGGCGCTTCGACCCGACGCGCCGCACGGTGATGGGGACCTGCGCCGCCCTGGCGACGCTGAGCGGGACGCTGCGCGGCCGAGCGCAGGCCGCCCCGGCGGCCGGCGATCCCCAGCCGCAGACCATGCCGGTCTCGCTGACCATCAACGGGCAGCGGCACGACCTCACCCTCGACACCCGCACGACGCTGCTCGATGCGCTCCGCGAGCATCTCGACCTCACCGGCTCGAAGAAGGGCTGCGACCACGGCCAGTGCGGCGCCTGCACGGTTCTGGTGAACGGGCGGCGGATCAATTCATGCCTGACCCTGGCCGCGATGCACGAGGGGGACGACGTCACCACCATCGAGGGGCTGGCGAAGGGCGAGGAGCTGCACCCGCTCCAGGCCGCCTTCCTGCACCATGATGGCTACCAGTGCGGCTACTGCACGCCGGGCCAGATCTGCTCCGCCGCCGGCATGTTCTCGGAGATCGAGGCCGGCTGGCCGAGCCACGTCACCGACGACCTCACGCAGAAGGCCTCGCTCAGCGACGAGGAAATCCGCGAGCGGATGAGCGGCAACATCTGCCGCTGCTCGGCCTATCCCAACATCGTCGCGGCGATCCGCGACGCCAGCACCAAGCTCTGAGGAGGCGGACCCCATGAAGGCTTTCGCCTACGAGCGCCCCGCCACGGTCCAGGACGCGGCGCGGCTTGCCGCCGAGCGGCCCGACGCCCGCTTCATCGCCGGCGGCACCAACCTCCTCGACCTGATGAAGCTCCAGATCGAGACGCCCGCGACCCTGATCGACGTCAACCGCCTGCCGCTCGCCGAAGTGACCGACACGGAGGAGGGCGGCCTGCGCATCGGCGCGCTGGTGCGCAATTCCGACCTCGCCGCGCATCCGCGGGTGCGGAAGGACTACGCGGTGCTGGGCAAAGCCCTGCTCGCGGGCGCCTCGGGCCAGCTGCGCAACAAGGCGACGACCGCCGGCAACCTGCTGCAGCGGACCCGCTGCTACTACTTCTACGACACGACCAAACCCTGCAACAAGCGCGAGCCGGGCTCGGGCTGCTCGGCCATCGGCGGGTTCAACCGGATCATGGCGGTGCTGGGGGCGAGCGAGTCCTGCATCGCCACCAACCCCTCCGACATGAACGTCGCCATGCGCGTCCTCGACGCGACGGTGGAGACGGTGGACCCGCAGGGCGCGAAGCGCAGCATCCCCATCGCCGAGTTCCACCGCCTGCCCGGCGACACGCCGCAGATCGAGACCAACCTGAAGTCCGGCGAACTCATCACCGCCGTGACGCTGCCCAAACCCGTCGAGGGCGTGCATCTCTACCGCAAGGTCCGCGACCGGGCCTCTTACGCCTTCGCCACGGTGTCGGTGGCCGCCATCATCGCCAAGGGCGAGGGCGACAAGCCGCGACTGGCCAAGCTCGCCTTCGGCGGCCTCGCCCACAAGCCCTGGCGGGTCGAGGCGGCGGAGGCCGCGCTGGTCGAGACCCGCTCGGCGGACGCCGCTTCCGAGCGGGTGCTGGAAGGCGCCCGCGGCCAGGGCTCCAACGACTTCAAGATCCCGCTCACCCGCCGGACGCTGCGCGCCACCGTCGCGGAAGCTCTTCGCGCCTGACCCTTTCGAGCCTGAGGAATTCCGCCATGGACATGAACCAGCCGATCGGCGCGACGCCCCTCGACGGCAAGCCGGACGGGCTCGTCGGCCGCCCCATCGACCGCATCGACGGGCGCCTCAAGGTCACGGGCCGCGCGCCCTACGCCTACGAGACCCGCGACCTCAAGAACCCGGCCTACGGCTTCCTCGTCGAGGCCGGCATCGCCAAGGGGCGCATCCGCAGCCTCGACGTCTCCGCGGCCAAGCGCGCGCCGGGCGTCCTCCTCGTGATGACCCACGAGAATGTGCCGGAGCAGGGCGAGAAGAAGGAGCAGGTTTTCCCGCAATTGCAGGGCACCGAGATCCGCTTCCACGGCCAGCCCATCGCCTTCGTGGTGGCGCAGAGCTTCGAGCAGGCCCGCGCGGCGGCAGCCCTCGTGAAGGCCGAGTACGACGCCGAGAAGCCCGAGGCCTCGCTGAAGGCGGCCCGGCCCACGGCCGTCGAGCCGAAGCCGGCGCAGACGCCCCCCGATTCCACGCTCGGCGATTTCGACGGCGCCTTCGCCAGCGCCCCGGTGAAGCTCGACGTGGAATACACCACGCCGGTGCAGATCCACGCGCAGATGGAGCCGCACGCCACCATCGCCTCCTGGGAGACGGGTCCCGACGGCGACCGGGTGACGCTCTACACCGCCAACCAGATGCTCAACCGCGGCCAGGCCTCGCTCGCCTCGGTGCTGAAGCTGAAGCCCGAGAACGTGCGGCTCGTTTCGCACTATATCGGCGGCGGTTTCGGCTCGAAGCTGCAACCGCAGCCCGAGGCGATCCTCTCCGCGCTGGCCTCGAAGTCGCTCAAGCGCCCGGTGAAGGTCGCGCTGACCCGCCAGCAGGAATTCCACGTCGCGACCCACCGCACCGACACGATCCAGCGCATCCGGCTCGGCGCCGACGAGAACGGCCGGCTCACCGCCATCGCCCACGAATCCTGGTCGGCGACGGCCCCGGGCGACGTCTTCTACGAGACCGCCGCCGTCGTCACCCGCTCGCTCTACGCGGCGCAGAACCGCCTGACCCGGCACCGGCTCGCCAACCTCAACGTGCCGATCGCCTCCGCCATGCGGGCGCCGGGCGAGGCGGTGGGCCAGCTCGCTTTTGAGTGCGCCATGGACGAGCTGGCCGAGCAGCTGAAGATCGACCCGATCGAGCTGCGCATCCGCAACGAGCCGGAACAGGACCCGGAGAAGAAGGTCCCGTTCTCGACCCGCCAGCTCGTCGCCTGCATGCGCGAGGGCGCGCGGCGCTTCGGCTGGGACAAGCGCGGCGCCACGGGCGCCACGCAGGACGGGCCATGGCTCGTCGGCATGGGCATGGCGGCGGCCTCGCGCCTCAACCCGCTGATGCCCTCGCAGGCGGGCGTGCGGCTCAATCCCGACGGCACGCTGACCGTGCGGATGGCGATGACCGATATCGGCACCGGCACCTACACGATCCTGGCCCAGATCGCGGGCGAGATGATGGGCCTGCCGGTCGAGCGCATCCACGTCGAGATCGGCGACACCGCCTATCCCAAGGCTGCCGGCTCCGGCGGCTCCTTCGGCGCGGGCTCGGCCGGCTCGGCGCTCTACGTCGCCTGCGACAACCTCCGGCAATCCCTGTTGCAGAACGCGGGCATGAACCCGGACGGCGCCGTGTTCGCGGAGGGCCGCGTCATCTCCGGCAATCGCTCGGAGGCGCTGACGGATCTGGCCGGTGCGCAGGGCATCGAGGCCAAGGGCGAGATCAAGCCCGGCGCGATGAAGGAGAAGTACTCGCAGCACTCCTTCGGCGCGCATTTCGCCGAGGTCGGCGTGGATCGGGACACCGGGGAGATCCGGCTGCGGCGGATGCTCGGCGTGTTCACCGGCGGGCGCATCCTCAACCAGAAGACCGCCCGCTCGCAGGCGCTCGGCGGCATGATCTTCGGCGTCGGCGCGGCGCTGATGGAGGCCGCCGAGACCGACACCCGCTACGGCTACTTCGTGAACCACGATCTGGCCGAGTACCACGTGCCCGCGCATGCCGACGTGCCGGCCATCGACGCGGTATTCCTGCCCGAACTCGACGACAAGGCGAACCCGCTCAAGAGCAAGGGCCTCGGCGAGGTCAGCATATGCGGCGCGGGAGCGGCTTTGGCCAACGCGGTCTACAACGCCACGGGCCTGCGCATCCGCGACTATCCGCTGACCCTCGACAAGGTGCTCGACGGCTGGAGCGAACGGGAGAGCGCGGCGCAGCGCCGGACCTGATTTCTTCCCATCCTCTTCTTTGGACGGCACTCGGATTGCGGAGCGTGATCCGGGTGCCCATCTCGAACGGATCGCCTTCCAAACCCGCCCCCGACCGGCCCCGGCCGGAACGCAGTGTCATGCCATGTCCCGTTTTCCGACCCTCGCCATCGCCCTCGTCCTCGGCGGCACCGCGCTGGCCGGTGCCGCCCAGGCCCAGGCCTTTCCCAACGACGAAGCGTCGGTGCGTTACCGGCGGATGATCGAGCAACTTCCGCCTTCGGAGCGCCCGCGCCCGCACGATCCCCGCTGGACCACGAACGCGATCAGCCCCAGCACCGGCCGCTTCGGCCTGCCCCTGTCCGGCCCGGCCGCCCGCGGCGGGATGACGGCCATTCGCTGAGCGTTCGGCCGGACACGGCGCGGTGACGCGCTGCCGGTGACTGGATTGCTTCGCGGACCCTTGCGATGACGGTGCGGAACCGCTCATCCGGGAAGGGGCTGCGAGGCGATGGACATCAAGCAGGACACGGCCGCCGCGCCGCCGAACCTGTTGGAGCGCCTGTTCAAGCTCCGCGCGCACGGCACCACGGTGCGCACCGAGCTGCTGGCGGGGCTCACCACCTTCCTCACCATGGCCTACATCGTCTTCGTCAACCCGAGCATCCTGGCGGATGCGGGCATGCCGAAAGGCTCGGTTTTCGTCGCCACCTGCCTCATCGCCGCGCTCGGCTCGGCGGTGATGGCGTTCCTCGCCAACTGGCCGGTGGCGCTCGCGCCGGGAATGGGGCTCAACGCCTACTTCGCCTACGTCGTCGTCCAGGGCATGGGCTATCCCTGGCAGGCGGCGCTCGGGGCGGTGTTCATCTCCGGCCTCTGCTTCCTCGCCGTGACGCTGACGGGCTTGCGCGCGCTCATCGTCGAGGGCATCCCGCGCTCGATGCGCATCGCGCTCACCGTCGGCATCGGCCTGTTCCTGGCGATCATCGCGCTCAAGAATGCAGGCGTGGTGGCGGCCAACCCCGCCACCTTCGTGACGCTGGGCGACCTGCGCCAGCCGGGCACGGTGCTGGCCGCCCTCGGCTTCCTGATGGTGGCGGTGCTCTCGGCCCGGCGGGTGCGGGCGGCGCTCCTCCTCACCATCCTGACGGTGACGGGCCTGAGCTTCGTCTTCGCCGGCAACGCCTTCCAGGGCATCGTCTCGGCCCCGCCCTCGCTCAGCCCCACGCTGTTCGCCCTCGACATCCCCGGCGCGCTCACCGGGGGGCTCCTCAACGTCATCCTCGTGCTGTTCCTGGTCGAGCTGTTCGACGCCACTGGCACGCTGATGGCGGTGGCCAGCCGCGCCGGGCTCCTGCCGGAGACGGGCCGCGCGCCCCGGCTCGACCGGGCACTGTTGGCGGATTCCGCGGCGATCTTCACCGGCTCGCTGCTCGGCACCTCGAGCGCCACCGCCTATCTCGAGAGCGCCGCCGGGGTGGAGGAGGGCGGGCGCACCGGGCTCACCGCCGCGACCGTCGCCGTGCTGTTCCTGGCCTGCCTGTTCTTCGCGCCGCTGGCCGGCTCGGTGCCGGCCTACGCCACCGCGCCGGCCCTGTTCTACGTCGCCTGCCTGATGCTGCGCGAGCTGACCGCCCTCGATTGGGACGATCTCACCGAGGTGATCCCGGCCTGCGTCACGGCGCTCCTGATGCCGTTCACCTATTCCATCGCCAACGGCGTCGCCTTCGGCTTCATCACCTACGCGGTGCTCAAGGCCCTGACCGGCCGCGCCCGCGAGGTGAAACCGGTGGTGTGGGGGATCGCGGCCGTCTTCCTGTTCAAGTTCGTCGAGACCGGCGGCGCGCATTGAGCGTATCGGCCAGCCCGCACGGCGCCCGGGCGACGTTCCCATCCGCCCTTCCGACGGGATCGAGCGGACCGGGGATGGGAACGCGCACCGCCGCGCGGGCGGTGGCACGATCCGTCAACGAATTCGCGCCACGATGGCAGCATCCAGACCCGCCGGGTTCGGACGACACCGGCCATGGATACCGGCCATGATCAAGCGCACCGGCCTCGCGATCCTTCTCGGCCTCGGCGGATTCGCCCTCGGCAGCGTCATCGCGCGGATGACGGAGAAGGAGGGCGCCCGCCCCGTCGCAGCCGCGGAGCCGCCGCCGGCCCTGCGCCATATCACGCAGATTCCCCCGCCGCCCGCTCCCGACAAGCCCGCGAAGGACGCCGTCCGCTCAGGCCGCTGAGCGCTTGGGCGGGGCCTGCGCCGCCAGGGCGCCGTGCGCCTCGGCGAGGATCGCGTAGGAGGCGAGCCGCGCCTCGTGGTCGTAAATGGCCGAGGCCACCATCACCTCGTCGGCGCCGGTCTCGGCCACCAGCGCCTCCAGCCCGGCGCGCACGGTCTCGCGCGAGCCCACCAGGGAGCGCGCCAGCATCCGCGAGGCCTGCGCCTTCTCCGACGGGCTCCAATACGCCTCGATGTCGTCGATCGGCGGGGGCAGGAGGCCGCGGGTGCCGCGCACCAGCCGGGTGAATTGCTGCTGCGCCGTGGTGAACAGGCGCCGCGCCTCCGCATCGGTCTCCGCCGCGACGACGTTGATGCCGACCATGGCGTAGGGCCGCTGCAGCTGCTCGGACGGCTGGAAGCGGGCGCGGTAGGCCGCGAGCGCCGGCAGCAGCGCATCGGGCGCGAAATGCGAGGCGAAGGCGTAGGGCAGGCCGAGCATGCCGGCGAGCTCCGCCCCGAACAGGCTGGAGCCGAGGATCCACAGCGGCACCTTCAGCCCCGTGCCGGGCACCGCCTGCACCGCCTGCCCCTCCCGCGCCGGGCCGAACAGGGCCTGCAATTCGAGCACGTCCTGGGGAAACCGCTCGGCTGAGGCGTAATCGCGGCGCAGGGCCCGAAGCGTCGTCCCGTCCGTGCCCGGCGCCCGGCCGAGCCCGAGATCGATCCGGCCCGGATACAGCGATTCCAGCGTGCCGAACTGCTCGGCGATCACCAGCGGCGCGTGGTTGGGCAGCATGATCCCGCCCGCGCCGACCCGGATGCGGGTGGTGCCGGAGGCCACGTGGCCGATCGCCACCGCCGTGGCGGCGCTGGCGATGCCGATCATGTTGTGATGCTCGGCGAGCCAGAAGCGGCGGTAGCCGAGCTCTTCCGCGTGCCGGGCGAGGCTGACGCTGTTGGCGAGCGCACGCCCCGGCGTGGCGCCCTCCGGGATGAAGGCGAGATCGAGGACGGAGAGGGGAGGCAGGGAGGAGGAGGGGGTGGGAGCTGGCATGGGCGCGTGACGCACCTTCGCTCTGCGCCTGCGCGGGCGCACAAAATCGGTTTCCCCTCGATTCCGACAGATCGGGTGCGAGGCGGCCCGGCGCAAGGAACCGGGCCATCGCGCCCAGGTTGCTCGCAGGCCGCGAGCGCCGCCGGGAGACTTGTTTCCGGGAGAAAGAAAGGGGCTTGCGCGAGGCGCGCGAACCGTCCTAGCCTCTCCCCATCGGCGCTGCGGCGCCGCCCTGAGACAAGGAGGTCGGCCATGAGACATCACGGCATCACCGTCTCCCCCGCGCGCACCGCCGACGCGGATCAGGACACGCCACCCAACCAGGATCGGCAGGGATAGTGGCTCCCTGAACGCTGCGGAAGGTCGAGTTCCCCCGCCGGTCCGAGGACGGGGCAGCAGCTCCCACCGCGCGCGAGAGCGTGGACCCTGCGAGAGCCCGTCGGCGAAAGCCGGCGGGCTTTTTTTCTGTCGAGGGAACGTAGAGCCTGCCCAATCACCCGGCACGAGAGCGAAATTTCCAGCACATCGGGTTGTACTGTTCGTTACGGCTCAAGGCTTGCACGAACGTCGTCCGACCCGTGGCTCGGAGACCGGCGCCGGATGCCTCTCTTTCATTTCGAGCTATGCCGCAATGGCCGGAGGATCGGCCGGACGGAGACGCGCGACTGCCCGGATTGCGGCATGGCCTTCCGCGCCGCCCGCGACATGATCCGCGGGCTGCGCGAGGCCGACACCCTGAACGGCGAGGCCCGCGAGCACACCCTGCGGGTCAGCTACGTCGATCACTCGACGCTGTTCGACCTTCCGCTCAATCTGGGGATCTGAGACGGCGCCCGCCGGTGGCGGCGGTATCTTTTCCCCGTTCTTGCCCGTCCTTGCAGGGCGAAGCCATCCAGCCGCGCGGCGGCGTCGAGGGGCTCGCGCTCACCCCTTCCAGTTCTTCAGCGCGGCGAACGGGCTGCCGGAGAGGTCCGGGGGCGGAGGGTTGAGCACCGGCTCGACCTGAGCGACCGCATCCTCCCGCGAATGCGCGCTGCCGTTCGGCAGCTTGCCGCCGGCCGCGTCGCGGTGGCCACCGCCGCGGAAGGCGCGGGCGCCGTCCAGCGCCGTGCCGTCGATGGAGCGGAACGACAGCGTGCCCGCCCGCTGCACGTTGACGACCCGCTTGGCCCGGCCCGCTTCCATCACCTGGTCGGAGACCCGCTGGAAGGTGCCGGAATCGAGGCCGAAGGAGAGCAGCGTGCCGTCCGAGAGCGGGTGGAACAGCGCATCCGATCGGGCAAGCGCCCGGGCGAGCCGCTGGCGCGCGGTCAGCGTCGGGTCGTCGCCAGTCTCCCCGGCGAGCAGGCCGTCGACGAGGCCGGCGCGCAATTCGCCCGCCCGGCGCTCCAGCTCGGCCGGTGTGGCGCCCGCCCGCAGAAGGCCGGCCGCCGCCATCAGCAGATTCGAGACGAAGCGGTCGTGCCAGGGGTGACCCGCCGGCACCAGGGTCGAGACGCTGTCCCAGAACAACTCATCCAGCGCGAGGCCGCCGGCGAAGGGCGGCTCGCCCTTCTTCCAGAGGTCGAGCGCCTCGACCGCCTCGATCAGCGCCGCGAGGTCGGCGGCCTGCGTCTCCGGCAAGGACTTCCCGGACGCGTAGAGGGCGCGCTGGTCGTAGGCCATCCGCGTGGCGCAATGCGCCTCGTCGATGAGCACGAACACGTCCGGATCGCCGAGATCGGCCCGCAGCAGCCCCGCGCGCTCGGGGTCGGGCCCGATCTCGAGGTTCTGGCGCTTGAGCTGGTCGATCGAGGAGGCGTGGTGGTCGAGCACCACGAGGCGGTGGCGCGCCTCCTCCGCCCGGCCGCGGTTCATCGCGGCGAAGCGGCGCAGGAAGGCGATGGTCGGCTCCTCCAGCCCGAGATCGGTCATCAGCAGCGTCTCGGAGGCCGCCGCCCCGCGCAGGCGCTTCAGCTCGTCCTCCACCACCGGGCCGACATCGGAATAGCGGGCGACATGCACCACCCGCGACACCTCTGCGAAGGCGGCGGCCACCGTCGTGGCGCCGTAGCCGTCGAGGTCGTGATGGGAGATCTGCGTGACGATCATCGGCAGAAATCTCGGTTCAAGGCTGGACAGGAGGCTCGCGGGACGCGAGACGGCGGGCATCGCCGGCGCGGCGTGCGGGGTCGGAGCCTCTTACGCCGACCAGCCCCGAAAGGTCCACGGGCCTTCGACGGCTCCGAGGCCCGGCGCGCCGCGCACCGGTCGGACGCGGAGGCCGATGCACCGCGACGACCGGGCAAACCCGGCAACCTTAACGCCCGGTTCAGGCGTTGAGAGATCCAATCTGCAACCGTTCTTCTATCCCGAGAACCGGCGAGGGCATGACGCAAGCGACCGAACCTTCGACCCGCGATGCGCGGTTGATCGACCGTTCTCCCGGCCCGAGCCTCAGCCCCTGCCTCGACCGGCGCCGGCTGATCGGCGGCGCGGCGGCCGGCGCTGCCCTGGCCCTGCTGCCGGCCGCCGCGCGGGCCGAGGCCGCGCCGCCGGCGCTTCCCGCCGCGGGCTCGCCCTTCTCGGACGCCACCGTGCCCGACCTCGCCCGGGCGCTCGGCAACCGCGCCTTCGCGGGCCAGCCCGCGAACGACGTCCCCGACCCGCTCAAAAACCTGTCGCGGGAGGCCTACGAGGCGATCCGCATCCGGCCAGAGGCGCTGATCTGGGGCGGTGAGCCGCACGGCTTCGCCGTCGAGCCGCTCGTGCGCGGCTTCTACTACACCGACCGGGTCGCCCTGTTCCTCGTCGAGGACGGCGTGGTCCGCCCGGTGGTCTACGAGCGCGGGCGCTACGAGGCGGGATCGGAGGCCGGATCGGCCGCCCTGCCGGAGACCGATCCGGGCTTCTCCGGCCTGCGCATCCGCGCGCGCGTCGGCGAGCGGCACCAGGATTTCGCGGTGTTCCAGGGCGCCTGCTTCTACCGGCTGGTGGGGCAGGGCCAGGAGTTCGGCGTCAACGGACGCGCCCTGATGCTGCGCCCGGCCGACCCGCGCGGCGAGGAGTTTCCGCGCTGGCGCGCCCTGTTCGTCGAGCGCCCGAAGACGCCCGACGGCCCGCTCGTGATCCATGCCCTGATCGATTCCGACTCGCTCGCCGCGGCGCTACGCCTGGAGCTGCGCCCCGGCGCGACCTCGACCGCCGCGGTCACCGCCACCCTGGTCACCCGCAAGGCGATCGACCATCTGGGCCTGGGCGGGATGCAGGCGCCGTTCCTGTTCGGCCCGCATGACCGGCGCGGCGCGGACGACGCCCGGGCCGCGGTCTACGCCGCGGGCGGCCTGCAGATCCGCAACGGCGGCGGCGAGGCGATCTGGCGCCCGGTGCGCAATCCGGAGACGCTCCAGATCTCGGGCTTCCTCGACAACGGCCCGCAGGGCTTCGGCCTGGTGCAGCGGGACCGCTCTTCCACGACCTTCGAGGACGACCTTCACCCCTGGGAGCGCTGCCCTTCGCTGTGGGTCGAGCCGGGCGAGGCGGCAGGGGCCAAAGAGGGCGGCGAGGGCAGCGCGGGCCTGTGGGGGGAGGGCGCCGTGACCCTCCTTGAGATCCCGAGCGATGCCGAGATCAACGAGAACGTCATCGCCTACTGGCGGCCGAAGGCGGCCCTGCCCGCGGGCCAGGAGATCCGCGTCGGCTACCGGCAGAACTGGGGCGGCGAGCCGCCGGTCGGTCCGCTCGCACGGGTCACGGGCACCCGCAGCGGCCGCGGCGGCGCCAATCCCCGGCGCCTGTTCCTCGTGGACTTCACCGGCGACGTCCTGTTCACGCCGCAGGGCGCGATGGTGCCCCTCGACACGGTGCTGATCGCCGGTCCCGGCCGGATCGTCGAGGGCGCAACCCGCTGGATCGCCCATCCGGAGACCCGCACCGTGCGCGTCGCCTTCGAGCTGGATCCGGGTAGCGAGCGGGCGGTCGAGCTGCGCCTTGCCCTCAAGACCGAAGGGCGGCAGGTCACGGAGACGTGGCTGTACCGCTGGACGCCCTGACCCTCCCCCGAACGCCCGCCGGAGCAACGATGCCCGACCCCGCCGCCAGCGTCTCGACCGTGATGGACCGCCCCGCGCCGCTGGACGAGCGGGCCGAGGCGAGCCTCGATCGGGCCGCCATGCCGAAGCGGGCGCCGCTGGCGATGCCGGTGCAGGACCTGCGCACCCGGCTGGCGACGCGCCGCGCCGGCGGCGGCGGGCCGCTGCTGGCGCGGCTGTTCGTGTTCGGCGGGGCCGCCGCGCTGACCGCCTACGGCGGGTGGCAGATGTACGAGGTGATCTCGGTCTCCGGCGGCGCCACGTGGCTCCAGTACGTGCTGCTGGTGCTGTTCGTCCTGAACTTCTCCTGGATCGCCCTGGCCTTCACCGCCGCGCTTCTCGGCTTCGCCGTGCTGCTGCGGCGCGACCGTCCGACAGCGCTTCCCGCAGGTCTTGCCACCCGCACCGCCATCGTCATGCCGGTCTACAACGAGGGCAGCGCCCGGGTCTTCGGCGGGCTCCAGGCGATGTACGAGGCCGTCGAGGCCACCGGCCTCGGGCGCCATTTCGATTGGTTCGTCCTGTCCGACTCGACCCAGGCCGATGCCTGGATCGCCGAGGAGCGCGCCTTCCTGGCCCTGCGCGAGGAACTCGGCCCCGAGGCCCGGCTCTACTACCGCCACCGGGAAAAGAACCATCACCGCAAGGCCGGCAACATCGCCGACTTCGTCACCGGCTGGGGCGGGGCCTACGACCACATGCTGGTGCTCGACGCCGACAGCCTGCTCACCGGCGCGTGCATCGTGCGGCTCGCCGCCGCGATGGAGGCGGATCCTCAGGCCGGCATCATCCAGAGCCTGCCGCTCATCATCAACCGCAACACGCTGTTCGCCCGGCTCCAGCAATTCGCCGCGCGCATCTACGGCCCCGTCATCGCCACCGGCCTCTCGGTCTGGTCGGGCCGCGACGGCAATTACTGGGGGCACAACGCGATCATCCGGATGCAGGCCTTCGCCGAGGCCGCGGGCCTGCCGGACCTCAAGGGCCGTCCGCCCTTCGGCGGCCACATCCTCAGCCACGACTTCGTCGAGGCGGCGCTGATCCGCCGCGCCGGCTGGGGCGTGACCATGCTGCCGCAGCTGGAGGGCTCCTACGAGGAGAGCCCGCCCTCGCTGATCGACCTCGCCGTGCGCGACCGGCGCTGGGCGCAAGGAAACCTCCAGCACGCCCGCGTCATCGGCGCGGCGGGGCTCGCGCCCGCCTCGCGCCAGCACTTCGCCACGGGGATCGCCGGCTACGTCGCCTCGCCGCTCTGGCTTGCGCAACTCGTGATCGGCATCGTCATCGTGCTGCAGACCGCTTGGGTGCGCCCGGAATATTTTTCGGCCGAGTTCGGCCTCTACCCGGTCTGGCCGCGCTTCGACCCGGTGCGCGCGCTCCAGCTCTTCGCCCTGACCATGGGCATTCTGCTCGCCCCGAAAGTTCTCGGCCTCATCCTCGCGCTGCTCGATGCCGAGACGCGGCGGGCGAGCGGCGGGGCCGGGCGGCTGATCCTGTCCTTCCTGATCGAGATCCTGCTCTCGGCGCTGATCGCCCCGATCGCGATGCTGATCCAGTCGGGCTCGGTGTTCCAGATCCTGGCCGGGCGCGACACCGGCTGGAACCCGCAGCGCCGCGACGACGGCTCGATCCCGGTCTCGGACATCGTGCGCCGCCACCGCTGGCACACCGGCCTCGGTGTGGTCACGGGCATCGCGGCGTTTGCCATCGCCACCTCCCTGTTCCTGTGGATGTCGCCGACGATCCTCGGCCTCGTCCTGGCGATCCCGCTCTCCTGGGCGAGCGGCCAGCTGGCGCTCGGCCTCGCCCTGAAGCACCGCGGCCTGCTGGTCACCCCCGAGGAGCAGGCACCGCCGGCCATCGCGCAGCGCGCGGGCGAACTCGCCCGCCGCAACGCGGCGCGCGGCTTCGACGATGCCGACGCGCTCGCCGCCCTCCACGCCGATGCCGCCCTAGCCCACGCCCACGCGGCGATGCTGCCCGAGGGCAGGTCCCGTCCGCGCGGACAGATCGACGCCGACCACACGCTCGCCCGCGCCAAGATCGTGGAGGCGGAGACCCTGGCGGAGGCGCAGACCTGGCTCACCCCGAAGGAGCGCTTCGCCCTGCTCCACGACCGCGCGACCCTCGATCAGCTCTCGCGCCTGCGGCCCGCCTGATCCTCGCGCCCCGGCCCATCCCGGGCCGGTTCGAGCATGACGCCCCGATCCGCACATCGCACGTTGACGCTGATCCCCGCGCGGCCATAGACAGATTTCTGTCTCGGAACCGGGTGCGATCGCCCGACTCCGGACGCCAGGGAAGGGTGGCCGAGTGGTTTAAGGCAGCGGTCTTGAAAACCGCCGTGGGGGCAACTCCACCGTGGGTTCGAATCCCACCCCTTCCGCCAATTGAGCCATTCAAGTAATTGTAGTCGTTATTATTTTCTTCTTGATTCAGGTCGCAATCCCTTAAATCAGCCCACATTTTTTGGCTACTTGCACTGAACTCTACCGAACCTCCTCGGACATTCGCTGCGCTACTCGCCTCAATGCTGTCCGCCACGGCTCCCAGGTACCCCTTGTACGATGAGATGCATGATCCCGAGCACGACCCAGTCTCCGCCGCTCACACAGTGTCAGGTTTGTACGAGTGATACCAAGCCTCGTTGAGCGGGACTCACGCGGGGTAGCGGTGCGGAAAGGGGTGTGATTCTGTCGTCGAGGTTTGAGCTTGAGGAGGATGGGATGGCTGCTCCTGTGCCGTTGCGGCCGGACTTCGATGCTGACGTCCCCCCATCGCTTTGGTCCGGCGTGAGTGCGAGTTTTCCGGTTTCGTGAGCCCCTGAGGGGAGGAGCAGAGCCGTGAAGAAGAGCAGGTTCACCGAAGAGCAGATCGCCTTTGCACTGAAGCAGGCCGAGACCGGGACACCGGTCGCGGAGGTGATGCGCCGGATGGGCATCTCCGAGCAGACATTCTACCGCTGGAAGAAGCTCTACGGCGGCTTGGGCACGGGCGAGTTGCGGCGGCTGAAGCAGCTCGAAGACGAGAACCGCAAGCTCAAGCAACTCGTGGCCGATCTGAGCCTCGACAAGCACATCCTGCAGGACGTGCTCGCAAAAAAGCTCTGACGCCTGCTCGGCGACGCGAGCTCGTGCACCAGGTTCAGGAGGCGCACGGGGTGAGTGAGCGGCGCGGCTGCGCCGCGCTCGGCGTCGGCCGGTCGGGCGTCCGCTACCGCTCGACCAAGCCCGATCAGGCACCGCTGCGGATGCGCATCTGCGATCTGGCCAAGAGCCGGGTGCGCTATGGGTACTTCCGGATCTACATACTGCTGCGCCGGGAGGGTTGGCGGGTGAACCATAAGCGGGTTCACCGTCTCTACCGGGACGAGGGGCTGAGCCTGCGGCTCAAGCGGCCGCGCCGGAACGTCAGCGCGGCACACCGTGAGCGTCAGCCTGCTGCGCTCCGGCCGAACGAACGCTGGTCGATGGACTTCGTCTCCGACGCGCTGTTCGACGGCCGCCGGCTGCGGGCCCTGACGGTCGTCGATGCGTTCACGCGCGAGGCTCTGGCGATCGAGGTCGACGAGGGCATCAAAGGCGAGCAGGTCGTGGCTGTCGTCGGCCGCTTGGCGCTGCTGCGCGGAGCACCGCGCGCGATTCAGGTCGATAACGGGCCTGAGTTCGTCTCGAAAGCACTCGACCGCTGGGCCTACGAGAATGGTGTCACGTTGGACTTCTCACGGCCCGGCAAGCCGACCGACAACGCGCTGGTCGAGTCGTTCAACGGCCGGCTGCGCGACGAGTGCTTGAACGCGAACTGGTTCTTGTCGTTGGCCGACGCGAGGAGCAAGATCGAGACGTGGCGGCGGCACTACAATGAGAGCCGTCCTCACACCGCCCTGGGGTGGCGAACGCCCCAGGAATTCGCCCTGGCGGCGGCCCTGCAGGCCGCCGAATGAGATCCGGAAGCTCACCTTTCGGCCGGACCAAAATCCGGGGGACCGTCACACAGCCCGAGAACTTGCATAGGCTGTGGACCACAAACCGGAGCAACTCTACCTGCTCGAAAGCCATACCTCAGGGCGGACCACTTCGATGGGGGGATCATACTGAGCGTGCGTGGCGGAGTATCCTTGCCGTGGGGGATCTGATTCGATAAGGCGAACCAGGAGAGCCATGTCTGCTGCCGTGCCGCTGCGCAACGACTTCCACGCCAGTGTTCTGAGGCGTTTCACCCGAAGCAGCTGGGATGTGGGCCGGAGCCGCTGATTGCTTGCGCTAGCTGCGATCTACGACGACGCACGGCGGCGGCTCGGATCGGATCGGAGCTATATTCGTATTAGGGATAGGATTTGTGGCAGCAACCTTCAAAAATGAGTGTCGCCGTACACGACACTACGAACATCTATTATACCAGTTATAGATCGCAATGCTAGAGAAATGTATCAAGCAGACGCGCATTTGACCCGCCCACTTGAGCTCATCGATATAGCTAAGACGAATGACCGACGATCCGAAGCCAGACCTACTATAGCATATATCTAAGACAGAAAAAGGAACGTCAGATGCGCGTAGTTATGTTGGGAGCCGGATACGTCGGCCTAGTTTCCGGTGCTTGCTTCGCTGATTTTGGTCATACAGTTGTATGTGTCGATTCCGCCGCCAAGAAAATTGAGGATTTACAGGAGGGGCGCATACCAATATATGAGCCAGGGCTTGATGCATTAGTAGCTGAAAATGTCCGCCAGAACCGTCTTTCATTTACCACAAATTTAGCAGAAGCAATTAAAACTGCAGATGCCATCTTTATAGCGGTCGGGACACCATCTCGGCGCGGCGATGGCTTCGCTGATCTATCTTATGTATACCAAGCCGCTAGAGACATCGCCCAAAATGCAACGGGGCCTATTGTAGTCGTTACTAAGTCAACTGTGCCAGTAGGTACGGGGGATGAGGTCGAGCGAATCGTAAAAGAGCTGCGACCTGACATCGAAATTACCGTTGCATCAAATCCAGAATTTCTGCGCGAAGGAGCGGCGATCATAGACTTTAAGCGCCCTGATCGCATAGTCGTTGGAGCCAATGACCCACGTGCCGCAGCAGTCATCGGCGAAATTTATCGGCCCTTGTACCTCAATCAAGCGCCAATAATTGTCACTTCACGGAGAACTGCGGAGTTAACTAAGTACGCTGCAAATGCGTTTCTTGCAACCAAAATTACTTTCATCAATGAAATTGCAGATCTTTGTGAGCGTGTAGGAGCCGATGTCCAGGAAGTTGCTCGCGGTATTGGGCTCGACAATCGAATTGGACGAAAGTTCCTTCACGCGGGTCCTGGCTATGGGGGCTCGTGCTTTCCGAAAGATACACTAGCATTAGTGAAGACGGCTCAAGATTGTGGTACGCCCGTGCGGATCGTCGAGGCAGTAGTTGCTGTGAACGATCAGCGGAAGAGGGCGATGGCACGCAAGGTAATCCAAGCTTGCAGAGGAAGCGTTCGGGGCAAACGCATAGCAGTATTGGGCCTGACCTTCAAACCTGACACTGACGATATGCGAGATGCGCCATCGTTGTCAATTATTGCTGGGTTGCAAGACGCTGGTGCATCGATAATTGCATACGATCCGGAAGGGATTAGGCAAGCAAAGGCGCTTCTGAGTGATGTGATTTATGCCGACGATGCCTACAGTTGCGCGCAAGAAGCCGATGCAATAGTTATCATCACTGAATGGAATGCTTTCCGAGCTCTAGATCTAAATAGACTGCGAGAAGTAATGCGAGATCCGATTCTTGTCGATCTGCGTAATGTCTATCCGCGCACAGAAGCCGAGAAAAATGGATTTAAATATACCGGGGTAGGAATAGGTATGCGATGATCTCAACAAACATATGATCCCACGCCCGAAAACTCAGATGTACGGAGCATACTATGCGCTACGGGACGACAAAAAAAATCCTTGTTACAGGAGGTGCTGGTTTTCTCGGCTCACATCTATGTGAGCGTCTGCTAGCTCAAGGACACGAAATATTATGCGTAGATAATTTCTTTACTGGAACAAGACGCAATATCGCGCACTTACTCGGAAATTCAAATTTTGAGATGATGAGACATGACATAAGTTTTCCGCTCTATGTTGAAGTTGACGAAATATATAATTTAGCTTGTCCTGCGTCGCCTGTTCACTACCAATTCGATCCGGTACAAACGACAAAAACGAGTGTTATTGGCGCCATCAATATGCTGGGCCTGGCTAAACGCGTCAAAGCAAAGATTTTGCAGGCGTCTACATCGGAAGTTTATGGCGATCCAGAGGTACACCCGCAGCCCGAAGAATACTGGGGGCGGGTCAACCCAATTGGTTACCGATCATGCTACGACGAGGGTAAACGTTGCGCTGAAACGTTGTTTTTCGATTACAGGCGCCAACACAACGTTGAAATCAAAGTTGTGCGCATTTTCAATACTTATGGCCCTAGAATGCATCCGAACGATGGTCGAGTTGTTTCAAATTTAGTATTGCAAGCCTTGCGTGATAAAGATATCACACTATATGGAGACGGTTCGCAGACCCGGTCGTTTTGTTACGTCGATGATTTGGTAGATGGATTCATGAAAATGATGGAAACGGGGGCAGATGTAACCGGCCCGATAAATATTGGCAATCCGGGAGAGTTTACTATTCGACAGCTGGCCGACACTGTTATCGAACTCACCAATTCTCGTTCAAAAATTGTTTATCGTCCGCTCCCTCCTGACGATCCCCGGCAGCGCCGCCCTGATATATCGAAAGCACAGGCAATTTTGAATTGGAACCCAACAATCGAATTGCAAGAAGGACTCAAACGCACAATAGAATATTTTGAGAAATATGTGCGCCTGTGAAATATCATAGATTTATTCCAATTCAGCTTAGACCTGAGTGGTTCAATGGTGATGTGATTATGGCGTCATGCCTCAAGTCATGACAAATAAAAAACGCGAAATGACTGTGTCTGCTACTTATACACACGAACAATTGAGATGGGGATACTAATCGATGCAGGAATAAGTTGTAGATGTGATGCAGTTCTCAATTTATCGAATCGGGAAAATTCCCGCGGATGCGGTGTGGGTTTAGCCTGTGCGTCCTCTTGCGGAGGCGCACATCGCCGAACATCAGTGCGAGCCTGCGGCGGCCTCGCGAGCGAAAGCGGCCAGCAGGCATTCGAATTGTGATCCGGCTATGCTTATAGGGGATCGTCCGGGTGGCCGCGGTTGGGATGGTGGCGATCGCCTTGCGGCTCTTCAGCCAATCCCTCGGGCTCTGTACGTCGCAGGCCTTGTCGGCAATCAGGTGCTCGGGTAGCACTACGGCCCGCAGCATAGGCAGCGCCATGCTGATGTCGGCCACGTTGCCCGGCGTCAGGGTGACCGCTACCGGTTAGCCACGACCATCGGCCAAGCAATAAGTAGATTTTGCTCGTAAATCCGCCGCACGAGCGGCCGACGGCTTGGATCCACTACGCTTGATTTCAGCCTGAGATAGGTCACGAGCCAATCCGGGCCGGCGAACCGCGCCACGATTCCTACGGCAGCGATCAGCCCGACCGCAACCACCAGGTCGATGTCCGGAACCGTCATCAGACACGTGACGTTCGCGCTGGCGCGGGTCTGGCGTGCCAGTCGACGCTCGGCGACCTTCAAGCCCTCACTCAGTCAGTCGTACTTGCGCAGGTGCTAGGCGACGGCATCACTATAATGGTTCGGGCTCGCAGCCCATCGTCTACGGGTGGGGCTGGCCCGCACTCGCGTGCTCTCGGTGCCCCGTGTCCCGGACGGGCTAGACATGGTGATGAGCTAAATCAATAGAAGTTGAAATGCGTCGTCATCTTTTCTGGCATGTCGATGACCGATGTACTAACTACACCCATTTCTTCGTAAAATTTTTCAAAACCAATCGCCGACAAGTCATACGACATCATTTTTTTTACATGCGATCTGTAGTTCTCTTTTAAATAAGATGACTTCGGATCTAGATTCGTTATCAGCAGTAGCCCGGTCGGGTAAGCATCAAGGGAAAGTATTTCCAAATCGGGCCGATCTCTTTTCAGAAGTAATGCTGTCCGCCAGACATCACCTGTCCACCAACCAGATCGAGAATCCTTAATCGCAACGATGCCATCATCTCGCCGTGATGTCATAGGCATCTCTGTTGGCAAACAGTCATGAATGGCAATCACTGAATTTCGTGATGAATTCATTTCAGTATTGTAGAAATCTCTGAGCAGAAATTCACAGCGATGCATACCATCTAAAAACGATAATTGAATCGGACTCCCAAAGATCGTTCTTATATCAAACTTAGCGAAGAAGTCATCTGATGTCATTTGATACAACATTGTGATAGTTTTTCTGCTGAAAACTTCTGGATTTGATATTTGGAAGTTTGGGTCGATCCCAATTGTATTGCAATCAGATAAGGCCAAGGTATCTCCATACTTTGTTCCAATCTCTAGATAATTTGCTGGTTTCATTACATTATGAATGCGGCGAAGCATTTCGATATAATCCAAGCCCGATAAGTCTTTTTCGATTATTTTTGATGATTCTACCACAACTTTACTCCTTCGAGCGCGTGTTCCGCATACCAAAGCGAAGATGTTTTCAACCTTACATGATAGACCTGCCTTTCACAAACCTGTACAATCCCAAATCTATGATCCGAAGCATTCATCAGCGATCAAAATAATAGGCCAAGTTGCTCGATATCAAGAACCCGATCAAATCATCCGTAGCAACTGGGGAGGGGTACTTCCATCGACAATTCAAGACCAAGGCTTTACTTGATGATAATTACTGAGCCGAAGCAATGACGCCTCTGTCTACGACACTATTATGCTTATTTGTCAACAGCGCCGATGATGCAGCACTTTTCGCTCTTCATAGTTTATTTGGATCCACATAGCAGGCGGAGCTTAACGCTTGCCGATCACTTCTATCGGCTTTGATGATATAGTTGGGATTAGCTGTCCAAGCGAAGGGTTTCAGGTCGCCGTAAGCATAGGCGACAAAGTACTTAATGGCGGCGTGGACCTCGCCGAGCAAGCCATTTAACGCAACCGCCGGCTCGTGAGCTGGCAAAAGATATTCGCTCGCGTCTGGATACAGCGGTATCCGATCATGCTGCAACAGCCAAGTCGTTTTTGTGTCTGGTGGCCGCGACGTAGTTTCTGCATCTGGTCGAGGTGAACGCCCGGCAATGCTAGCAACGTGAGACCGCCCCGGCTGATCTGACTGAGGCGCCCCGCTGCATCCGCCACCTCATTGCCGATAAGGGATACGATTGACGGTCCCCCGGATTTTGGTCCGGCCGAAAGGTGAGCTTCCGGATCTCATTCGGCGGCCTGCAGGGCCGCCGCCAGGGCGAATTCCTGGGGCGTTCGCCACCCCAGGGCGGTGTGAGGACGGCTCTCATTGTAGTGCCGCCGCCACGTCTCGATCTTGCTCCTCGCGTCGGCCAACGACAAGAACCAGTTCGCGTTCAAGCACTCGTCGCGCAGCCGGCCGTTGAACGACTCGACCAGCGCGTTGTCGGTCGGCTTGCCGGGCCGTGAGAAGTCCAACGTGACACCATTCTCGTAGGCCCAGCGGTCGAGTGCTTTCGAGACGAACTCAGGCCCGTTATCGACCTGAATCGCGCGCGGTGCTCCGCGCAGCAGCGCCAAGCGGCCGACGACAGCCACGACCTGCTCGCCTTTGATGCCCTCGTCGACCTCGATCGCCAGAGCCTCGCGCGTGAACGCATCGACGACCGTCAGGGCCCGCAGCCGGCGGCCGTCGAACAGCGCGTCGGAGACGAAGTCCATCGACCAGCGTTCGTTCGGCCGGAGCGCAGCAGGCTGACGCTCACGGTGTGCCGCGCTGACGTTCCGGCGCGGCCGCTTGAGCCGCAGGCTCAGCCCCTCGTCCCGGTAGAGACGGTGAACCCGCTTATGGTTCACCCGCCAACCCTCCCGGCGCAGCAGTATGTAGATCCGGAAGTACCCATAGCGCACCCGGCTCTTGGCCAGATCGCAGATGCGCATCCGCAGCGGTGCCTGATCGGGCTTGGTCGAGCGGTAGCGGACGCCCGACCGGCCGACGCCGAGCGCGGCGCAGCCGCGCCGCTCACTCACCCCGTGCGCCTCCTGAACCTGGTGCACGAGCTCGCGTCGCCGAGCAGGCGTCAGAGCTTTTTTGCGAGCACGTCCTGCAGGATGTGCTTGTCGAGGCTCAGATCGGCCACGAGTTGCTTGAGCTTGCGGTTCTCGTCTTCGAGCTGCTTCAGCCGCCGCAACTCGCCCGTGCCCAAGCCGCCGTAGAGCTTCTTCCAGCGGTAGAATGTCTGCTCGGAGATGCCCATCCGGCGCATCACCTCCGCGACCGGTGTCCCGGTCTCGGCCTGCTTCAGTGCAAAGGCGATCTGCTCTTCGGTGAACCTGCTCTTCTTCACGGCTCTGCTCCTCCCCTCAGGGGCTCACGAAACCGGAAAACTCGCACTCACGCCGGACCAAAGCGATAAGGGGACGTCAGATGAACCGCTCCGGATTTTCCGGAGGCCATTTGGTTTGGGTTAGGCGGCCACCTCGGCCTTGCAATAGTTGCGCGCTTCGGCCTCGAGAGGAGGTTTATGGCCGATGGGTTCGAGCAGGCGACGCGTGTTGACCTAGTCAACCCACTCCAGGGTGGCGTACTCGACCGCCTCGAAGCCCTGCCACAGACCGCGCCTATCGATGACCTCGGTCTTGAACAGGTTGATAACCGTCTCGGCGAGCGCATTGTCGTAGCTGTCCCCAACGCTGCCCACGGAGGGCTCGATCCCGGCGGCGGCGAGACTCTCGGTGTAGCGGATGCTCATGTATTGCGATCCTCGGTCGGAGTGACAGACGAAGCCGCCGCCGGCGAAGGGACGGCGCTCGTGCAGGGCCTGCTCCAAGGCATCGAGCACGAAGTCCGCCCGAGCCGAGCGAGACACGCGCCAACCGACGATGCGCCAGTCGAAGGTGTCGATGACGAAGGCGACGTAGGCGAAGCCGTCCCATGTGGCCACGCAGGTGAAGTCGCTGACCCATAACGCGTTCGGCCGAGGTGCCTTGAACTGGCGGCTGCCTCGGTCGAGCGGGCACGGGCCACCGACAGCGTCCGCGTCGTCGGAGAATGGGTAACCCACCGCCGACGCCGTGAGCAGTCTCTCGAGGGGGCGCCCGGCAGGGTGCCATCTGCGCGTCTTCTTACGCGGCTGATGACGACCGGGTGGGACAGCTTCAACAAGGTCGAGGCCGTGACGGTTGCGACGATCGAAGCGGCGGTACCGACGCTCGACGAGGCCCGTTCTCTACTCTCCGGCTTCCAGGCGATGATCTGCGAGCGGAGACCACCAGATTTCGACGCTTGGATCGATACGGCCGCCCACCGGCTCCTCGCGTCCTTCGCGAAAGGCCTATCGAGAGACAGAGCAGCTGTTGCCGCGGCACTGGCCGAGCCGTGGTCGAATGGCCAAACCGAGGGGCAGATCACCCGCCTGAAGCTCGTGAAACGAGAGATGTTCAGGCGAGCCAAACTCGATCTGCTTGAAGCGCGGCTCATCGCCGTTGAGTGATGCCGACTGCATTGCGAGCGCGCCAGACCCTCTTTTGCACGCCGATTGACACCGATGACGGGCGTTCGCGTCCGCGGCTATGTCGAAGAAACCATCGTCCCAGCCGTCCGACCCGGTAACACGATCGTGCTCGACAATCTGCCCGTCCACAAGGTCAGCGGTATCCGTGAGCGCATCGAGGCGGCTGGCGCACGCTCGCTCTACCTGCCGGCCTTTTCACCCCACTTTGATCCGATCGAACGCGTCTTCGTCAAGCTCAAAGCCAAAGTGCGCGCCGCGGTGGCCCGCATGTCACCCTGCCGATGCTCGCCCACGCCTACGTCGCCGCTCTGCGCCGCGCGGCTGGACGGGCTCGCTTTCATCGCCCGGCCGCGTGCTGGAGTTGGTGCACATTGGAGTGCGTCCGCCCTGGGCCCCCTGAGCACCTGCAGCCGCCCTCCGTTACAGACATCAAGCACCTATTAGCCCGTTTCGTTCTTGCCGTCGCCCCCGTGCGCAGGTTGCTGATGGCATGGTCCCTCTGACGACCGCATTCCACCTCCGCACGGGCAGCCCATCTGCGGTCCCGCAAAAAATTCCGCCTGTAATATTAGTTGCACGAGAGGTACTTCAAATCAGATTCCTGGTAAGTAATCAACGCATCTCCTACGAACAAATCACCGACGCAACAAAGCTTCAGCGGTATTTAAGAATTCGTCTATATTTTGCGAAAGCATATAATCAAAAATTTCGCGAATATGCGCGTGTGGCCAATCCCACCATTTGATTTTCAACAATCGGTCGATTTGCTCCGCGGTGAAGCGTAGTCGAACGACGCGCGCCGGGTTGCCTGCGACGATCGCGTATGGAGGAACATCTTTAGTAACAACTGCTTTATGACCCACGCATGCGCCATCTCCGACCGTGACACCAGACATGATACTTGATGATGAACCAAGCCAGACGTCATTCCCGATGTTAACGTCTCCATTTGTTGCTGGATGGCCGCTCATACTGGTAGCAAATGGATCTAACGAGCTAAACGGAAACGTCGTCACCCAGTCAGTACGATGATTGCCGCCCAACAGGATTGAAACGTCTGAGGATATAGAGCAGTATTTTCCAATTGTAAGGCCGACATTTTCACCCCACCAAAATATATTCGGGGCACCATAAGTGTATTCTCCAATATTTCTCAAATATTCCCGACTATCATTTTCAATATAATCTTTAGTTATCGGAACGCCACTGGATGCATAGGCCTCTTTCAAGAGCTGATCCATCACTTTCCTCGCATTTGACGCGCTGTATTACTACGATCGGAGTCCATTAAATCCGCAGCACTTTACACACAACCCCGCCGCCGGCATGGCTGGCGCAACGGGAAGCAGAGTATCGAAATGCTCGTACACCAAAAACCTGGCAACGGCTGAACGCGGCGGGGCTTAACAAGAATCGTGCGTAACCTCGGCGGCTGATCAAACAGCTCCGGGTTTGCGCCCTAACTGCACACGATTGCAGCCGACCGCGAGACTGGCGGGCTGGCAGCGACGGAGGGTTAGGGAAGTCTGCCTTCGTCGGTGTCGTCCAGCGCGCCACTGCACGACACAATCGAACGGCGCCACGGCAAACGCATCGCGGCGTAAGGCATCTACTGCGATTCCGTGCGCTCGTCCGACAGCCATTTCATCGAGGCGACCGGCCTGGGTTGAATGAGCCTCATCCTGCTGGCCGAATCCTCCGAGGTGGGGCGTGCCTCGACGCTGCTGGCAAAGACCGCATTCGTGCCCTCCGAACGCCCCCGCTGGGTGCACCCAGACTCGCACAAGTCACCACGCCCGCGAATCCCCAGTCTACGTCACAGCACCTGGACGTTTCAATCCAGCACACCGAGCGCCTCGCCGAAGCCGGCTATCATAATAGACGATGAGATGGACAATCAGCAGGGATACCCTCTAAAAGGCGGCGCACAGGAGACGTAACGGCACCCACCTAGCCATCCAAGTTGCGACATCGCATGGCAAATCAGCGACCAATTGCTTAAATTGAAAGCATCGGCTATGGACTGTGCACAGCTATACTTAGCGGAAGGTTGAGGTATAATATGGACGAAAAATTTGTAGTTCGAGGTTTTTACGAAGACGAAGTGTTTGTCGTAAAACAAAACACTGAACAAAATCTGACCGTCTCGGAGGATGGTATTTTGTATTTCGACGAAAGTCGAGTAAGTCTTATAGATGGGAACTACTATTTGGATCATTTGCATTGGCAGAATTCAAATCAAAATGTCAATTTCGTAAATATCAGCAACAATGTTGAGGGATACGAAAAAGTTCAAGGCGAGATCGTTTTATCTATACACGACTATAGCGAACACACAGGTCCAACAGAGCTGACTCAAAGTCAAAAAATACCGCTGCGTAAAAATAATTTTTACAATTTCACTATTTTTGTAGCAACCCATCGCTCTAAGGCGGCGGTAGTCATTCAGCTATTAGATAAAAATCAGATCGTATTACGTGAGATTGAAAAAAATGTTCCTGCCGATATTGCCGGGGGAAAGCACCTTAGTTCGTACATGCTCGTACGGGAGCAGTTCCGTGTTAGGGAAACAGAACATTACTTTCGTCTTAAGCTGCGCAAAGAATCAACTATATATGGTGACGATAGCTTCATGTTTGTTGTTTTACCTAGTTTAAACATTTTGCGATCGAACGGTAGTTTAAAAACATTCAAAGTTCCTACTTCATTCCAACAGATGCTTTTCGAAGCTATTGAAATTAATAGCACGCTGATTGTCGTCAAATCGAAAGCATCCGATATAGATCAGCTAGGAATTAATATTTTGCCAAATAATGTATTTGGCACCTTCAATGCGGACAAAAAAATGGGCGGTGATGAGCAAATTTTAGCAAGTGTTCCTATCACAAGCTTCAAACCTTCTGACTTTCACTTAAATAGACACCTACCTGCTTTCAAAGACTTGAAAGTTGTTATCGGAACCGTCCTGTATAATAATACCCAGCATGAACTATCAAATCTGAGCTATCAATCCAATCGATCGGTGGCTTATGCTAAGAGAGAATTCGGTCTTAGGAACATCAATATCGTATTCGAGTTTATTTTTATTGACAATTCTTCGAGTAAACTCACCGTCCCTGAAACAATGAGAGATTGGATATCTTTCGAGAATTGGACGAACACTGGATTTGCGGCGGGCCACAATCTTCTAATGAGTCGTTCATTCGACGAAACATTGAGCGCTGATTATTATATTATGGTCAACCCGGACGGATACCCTCTCGAAGATTGCTATTATAATATGATTAATGCCGCGCATTACTATTCTGATGTTGGCCTTGTGGAGGCATCACAATTTCCAATCGATCATCCAAAGAATTACGATCCAATCACATTGGAAACGCCATGGTGCTCAGGTGCCTGCTTGCTGGTCAGTAAAGCGGCCTATGAAAGCACAATGGGTTTTGACGAAAAATTTGTCATGTATTGCGAAGATGTTGACCTTTCATGGAGGGTGCGGGATGCCGGCCTCAAGATCCTATACATACCTCGAGCCGCATTTTTCCACGATGTTAGAGATAGGTCCAGTAAGCAAACCCGCAAAAGCATGTTGGTAAGTGGACGTTATCTAGCTCATAAATGGGGAGCACCTGATTTTCTCAATTGGGTCGAAGAAATGCTAGTTGCTGAAGGTCATTTTCCGGCTAGGGAGTACCTACCTTCATTAAGCGAGCAGATGATAAAGAGAGTTCCCGACTTATGCGAATTTAGGCAAGGATTTTACTTTTCCCTGCCACGCTGGTAGCGCGAGATGATCGAACGTAATAGAGATTGACAACAAGGTGCAATAGAATGGCGGATATCAGCGTAATAGTTCGAACTCACAATGTTAAGCGATTCGCATATCTAAAAAGGGCTCTCCTGTCCCTATCCGTGCAGCAAGATGTAAGTTTAGAAGTCGTTCTTATGACGCAGGGATTCGCATCTGACGCGCTGTGCTTGGTTCAGGAATGGGTAGACAATAATATGTATTCACTTCCAGCCATCGAGGCCGTCAAGGTAATCAATGTAGATCAGAATGACGAAAGAAGAGATCTTCGATGCAGGCTTTTAAATATAGGACTTTCTCAATCGAGCAGTCGATACCTTGCGATACTTGATGACGATGACTTAATGTACCATTTTGCGTACAAGCAGCTCGTCGCCGATTTAAAGCAAACCGGTGCAGCCGTTGCGTTCGGCAGGTGTGTCCGTGTGGAGGGAACACTGCGGGGCGACGTATTCAGCGCCACTAGCAAGACAACACCCTTTAATGGTTCTACTATCATAGATCTAATCGTTGACAGTTTCTGTCCTATTCATTCTTACGTTTTTGATCTCGACCGAATTCGCAAAGATGAACTATTTTTTGATGAAGATGTTCCGTACCTTGAAGATTATCGATTGCTGCTGAGGTTGATTCCAAATCACAATTTTACGTTCAGATCGATGGACGAAAGCATCTGCGAATATTGGTTTTTCAACAATATGATAAACACAACAAACAAGTCGGCAGATCCCTTTTCCACAGAAGCCCAAATATGGCGGAAGGCGTATGTGTTAACGGAGGAACTCAAATCGAACCTATCTGTCAACATCAAACAAATAGATCTCGAACTCTGGGCGCGAAACCGAATTTACAACAACATTCCGAATGATATAATTATAGATTCTGCGCGCAATTGTATCGACGATCTCAAATTATCGACTGATCTTTTTTACAGAAAAAGCGGGGTGCGGTAGATAAGTGTATTAGATACTCAGTAATTTGACTTGAGAGCCCATCCGGCGAGGGTTGGCTTTAGCGTTGAGGGGGCCTAGACGTTATTATAAACCTGCTGATGCGCCAGTTTTGCAGGGATGCAGCCCCGCCGCGGCTACCTGTCCTATGTCAGAGAAGAATTGGCTCTGGTTGCCCCTTCCCTGACACTGCTGCCAGAAGCCGCTGTCAAGCGCGAGCACAGTCTGGGGGAGGTGTTCAACGGGCTGCGGCAAAGAGCGCCTCGGCCGTACCTCGCGCAAGGGCGAGGGGACGCTGCGCCGCCTGCTCATCATCGCTCCCAGCGCGGTGGTGCACTGAACCAAGCGCAAGGGCGTGCCGGCCGACTCGTGGCTCGGCCGAATGCTCGCGCGCAAGCCGCCGATGCTGGTCATCGTGGCGGTGGTGAATAAGAACGCACAAATCGCGTGGGACCTTCTGACGAAGGGCGGGATCTACCGAGCTCCGGTCATCACCGAGTGATAGGATACCTCTTCCGAAACGGCAGAAACAACACGCTCGCATAGATCGAGGGGCAAGGATGAAGGCATCAGCATCTTCCTTCACCCCTCAAGGTCCCAACCCAGCCGGGCACGGCTCTAGCAACTTTCGTCATGCCACGGCTTGTGATCGCGCTACGCGTGGACGCAGTAGCGTACGCGTTGCTACATCGTCGAGCAAAAATTTCTTAGAAAGAATCGTTCAGACGCTTCCTCAATGACATGATCTGCTTCGGCTACGATAGACTCTATAATTTCGGAAAAAACCCCATAGTTGTCTCTTCGGCTCGCCCATACAAATCGAACTTCTCTAAAAACGTATGAGAAGAGTTGACTTAGGGCAGAGTTAGAATGCGAATCGCCAATTAGAAGCACTTTTTTGTCTATCGGAGCATTACAGTTTTCGTACAATCTATGAATACCGCTTGTTGTTTTCTCGGCGTTATAATCTTTAACGCAATGCATATGTGACATAAACATGCACAATGGTTCGGCCTCTGAAAATCTAGACGCTAGGTCACATCTATATGGCACAAAATCAAATGGGATCGTGAAAGAAGGTAAATCATAGCCGAGATTACTGATTATATAGTTGAAAAATTTAACGTACGATCCTGTGCTCGGGTGCGAGTCGAATGCTCTTATTCCCAAGATTGGCTTGAAACAATCGAAGCCATTATAGCAATCCACCAACTTTGCGCTAATTGAGGGTGACATAGTAAGAAGCGCATGCCGAAGGCCGGCGTCATGACTAGGATTCTCTACAATACGATTATTTTCCGGAATTACTGCGAAGATGTCAACATTTACTCCCGCGTTGATACGGTCGTCAACATTAAGCAGCTCGTTCGAGAGCGTACTGTAGTTGTTAATTCCATCTAAAAGCAGCGGAATAATTTTACCGTCCAGCTCTACCGAGCCCAGATCAAAAGATCGCAAATTTCCTTCTAAGCTCTCATACAGCTGGAATAATTTCAATCCGTATGCGGCATGAGCGAAATCATTGGAGTACATGCATAATTTCCAAAGGCGGTCCACTTCGAACTCATTACCACCCCGAGATATTCTTTGGATTTCAGAGTATGACAAACTACCCTCCATATGGCCCGCCCCGTCCGCAAGTAGCTCTGGACCCGCACAGCATTGCCCGAGCTGTGGGTCCCCCTGCCGAAGCGTCGGCATTGCGGCCCGGGTGTCCCGGATGAGCGTCTTGCGCAGGTACTTGCTGCCGCCGCCAGTGATTCCGACGAGCTTCAGCTTCCCGCCCGTCGTCACCTGTCGCGGCACGAGGCCGAGCCAGACTGCCAGATCACGTCCGCGGGCGAAAGTGGACCCGTTGCCGAAGGCCGAGACGAGGGCGGTCGCGTTGAACGCGCCGATACCTGGGTTCGTGGCCAGCCAGGGTCGAGACGCGATCAGCACCAGAAGGCGATGACGGCGGCGAGCGCGAGGGCTGAGGCGTAGTCGCGGACGAGCTTGTCGTGGCGGATACGGTGCTTGCGGCCGCGCTTGCCCGGGATGACGGGCGTGATGCCCTTCTCCCGCAGGTCGGCGCGCAGCCAGCTGGCGTTGTAGCCTTTATCGGCAGCCAAGGCGGCGGATGCGGCCGGGCGCCTCGGCCAGCACGGCGGGCGCAGACGTCACGTCGCTGGCGTTGCCCGACGTCAGCAGAAGGACGCCGGGGCGGCCGAGCACGTCGGTGAGCGCGTGGATCTTCGTGGTCCGGCCGCCGCACGACGGGCCGATCCCTTGCGCGCGAGCCCCCCTTTGCCCCGTGGGCGGAGCGGTGGGACCAGACATAGGTGCTGTCGAGGGCGGCCGTGTAACCGGCCCAGCCCGCCTTGGCTAGGGCGGCCAGAATCGCCCGCCAGAAGCCGCGGCGGGACCAGCGGTTGAAGCGGTTGTAGATCGTGGTGGGCGGACCGTACGCGTCCGGGCAGTCGCACCAGCGGCAGCCGGCGGTGATCACGTGAGGGATGCCGGAGATGACCTGCCGGTCGTCGTTGCGCTCGGGCCCGGGCTGGTTGCGGGGCATGAACAGTTCGATCACCGCCCACTGGTCGTCCGAGAGCCAGAATAGGTCCGCCGTCGCCGCCCCCAGGCTGCAAACGACCGCCCCGAATCACAAAACCAAAGCCCGCGCAACACCTTGGTTCGGTTCTGACCCTAGCACGCATCCCCGTCCGTACGAGCCTGCTCGACGAACTCGGCATCAAGTGCGACGACGCTTTGGTCAAGGAACTGCCATTGCTCGCGCACGTCCGCCACGAGAGTGCGCATGCGTGGCGTGAGTGACGCACCCACATCCGTATCGAGCGACTCCGTGAGGCAGGCAGCGAGTTTGGCGCACCCCTGGGGGATGACGTGGCCGCGTTTCAGCCGGATGGCGCGGATCTGGTTCGTCAACGCCGTGCGCTCGCCGACGAGTTGGTTGCGGACCCGGCGCAGGGTCTATACGTCGAGATGCGCCTCGGACTTGAGGGCCACGAACCGCATGGTCGGGCGCGTAGCCCCAGGATGAAGCCTTCCAACGCAGTTCGATCCGAAGCTTGCGGCCGACCACCCGTCAGCTTCTCAAACTCAGGCGGCAGAAGAGGCCTCAAAACGGCCGACAGTTCGTTAGGTACGAGAGCGTCCATGCCCTCTCAATCAGCCCAACCCGGTTTTTCCCACGTTTTAAGATGCCGTCAACCCGACGTTCCGGAAAAGCCGGCTCTTTCAGCGCCAGCGCGGGGGCGCCGACTGCACGACGGACTGTAAAGGAGACATCATAAAAAATTACTGCTTGGCTCTGACAGCATGCCCGTGATATGTTAAACACACGCCAGCCGTTTTTTATGAGACTTCCAAAATGGAAAACATCAAAACATGCATTCAGCCAGCTAGAGATGCTTGTCATACAATCGTGCCTGCGTTTGGAAATCAGAATTTTGATGACCTATTTGGTCTCCTACCAAGCAGAAATACTATACCGAAAATTGAATTAAATCTGAACCGACTTGAAGACTGCTATGTAGTGTTTGAGCCAGGCGCAGATGGAATTATTTTCGATAGGCACGGCCATCCCGCTACGTCCTCCCCGAACGCCCCTCCAAGACCCCGAAGCCTCTCGGCTGCGCTCCGTCCGCACCGCCGCCCTCGCGGCAAGGAGCCTCCCCGCGACCTTCCACCCCGTCCGCATCATTGTCGTCCCCGAACGCAGCCGAGCTGCGAGCAATCGCTGACAAGGGGTCGGAGGCGACATCGCTCAGGGCGCAGGAAATGAGCGCGGCGGAGACCGTGGCCCTGCCGGCGAGTGGGAGCGACCGCAAAACCGGCAAGGACAGTCTAATCAGTACAACCACCTCCACGGCAGTCGGCGCCGAAAGGAAGGGCGGCGCTGCCGATGCAAAGGTCAGCGTGTCCGGTACTGCTGGTACCGCGGCCTCCAGCTCAGAAGCTGGCTTGCTTCCTGCGGCGGCATCGAACGCACCCCGTTCCGATCATCGCACCTTCATCGGTCAGCCCACACCGCGTGACTCTGCCGAAATTGGCCTCGGCAGCGTCGTGCTCGCCCATGAGGGTCCGGACGAGGGCTGGCGGGAGGCTGAGGTGATCGGCATCAACGGCCGGGTCTTCTCGCTGCGCTGGCGCGACTACCCCACCCAGCCGACCATTCTGCGCACGACCACCGAGCTCGCCCTGCTGCCGCCCGGCGAGGCGTAGTCCAGATCGCGAGAACCACGCCCAGGCCGCCCGATGGCCTGGGTCGCTCAGCGGCAGCGCCGCCCCGGTCGCCAAACACCCCCCCTCAACTCTCCTCTCGAAAGATTTCTATGACCGACATCCTCGATGTGGGGCGCGTTACTGCGCTCAACGACATCCGGCGCCGCTCGCTCAGCGGCGGCACGCTGGTACTCACCGCTGGCATTGTCGCGCTCGGCCGCGAGCGCCAGCAGGGCATCCTCGACGCCATCGCCGCCTTCGACCAGTTCGGGCCCGACAACGATCCCCACGACGAGCGCGACTTCGGCGCGCTGGAAGCAGCGGGTGAGCGGGTGATGTTCAAGATCGACTGCTACGACCGCTCGGGGCGCTTCGCCTCGCCCGATCCCGCCGACACCAGTGTCACCTTCCGCGTGCTCACCATCATGCTCGCTGGGGAGTATTGAGGTGAGCCGCTGCGATGGGGTGCGCCCCAATGATGATGCTCCCCAGATTCGAGGTTCGCCGACGCGGCGGCGCCTGCTCGCGCTGCTGAGTAGCCTGCCCATCATCGCCGTGCAGTCCGAGGGCGCCGATCAGCGTCGCGCCGGCCTAATGGACATTGTGGTCGATGCCGATCCGATGCCACGGCTGTTTGCCGAGTTTCAGGCACTCCTCGACCAGCACGCCGCCGCGATCGGGACCCGCGACGGCATCGAGGCGGCCCTCGTCGACCGGATCGGCTGGCCGCGCGTGGCGCTGCCAGGCGGTTCGGACAGCGGGCCGCGCTACGCGGCTGAGCTCGCAGAGATCGCGCGAGCTGTGCCACCGGGACGGCGCCGTCAGCGGCTTGAGCAACGCCCGCGGTGTCGGCAGCGGCGGTGGGACGAAGCGGCCGCAACAGTGGGTCTCGCGGAGGCCGATCTGCACGAGGCGGCACTCGACGGTGCCGTCCTGGTGCGGGCGCGGGCGCTGACCCGGCCTAATGATGACCGAGCTGATGCGGGTAAACGCTCCGAGATCAGCGAAGGCGTCAGGCCACACCATCGACGGGCTGACATGCTTCACACTCCTACCAGCGCGCCGCGGCGCGAAGCGTGCGTCGACGGATCGATCGGCCAGCGCCTCCGGCGAGGGTCAAGTGGGGTAAGAGCAGCGGCCGCAGCGCCGCATAAAGGCGAACCGCGTTCACTCCGTTGATCTGGCCCTTGTACTGCTGCAGCGAGCCCCGCTCACGCTGCCACAGCTGATACTGCTTTCGCGGCATCTTGGCGGTGTACCAGAGGACTGATGCTTCGCAGTCCTGTGGCCTTTACTGACGCGATCGCCGGTGCCATCCACAAGGGGGAGCGTGGGGCCCACGGCCACAAACATCAGGGCATCGCGATGTGCGTCGGCATCGCCCGCGAGGTCTGCGAGCGTTTCCCGCTATTCGAGGAGTTGCGTGAGGCGCCGTGCCTCCAGGGCAACAAGAGTGTCCAGGCCGCTACCGAGGAGAATTTCACGAAGCTCGTGCCCTTCGCCGTGGTCGCCCGCTCGTTCGAGGGCACGGAAGCCACTGAAAACCGGATCCGCGTGTACGGCTATGTGACGGGCTACTTTGTGAACAAGAGTATCGCCGTGCCGCAAATCCCCAAGCGGATCGAGACGATGGAGGGCATTGAGGGCGTCTACGAGAAGGTGAAGGCGAAGAAGCGCCAGGCGCGGGATGAAGCCAAGTCCGGCGGCTTCGGCGACAGCGAAAGGCAGGCGTTGAAGCCGGACAAGCGCGAGCCGGCGGCCGCCAAGGTGGCACGGGCGTTGGACAAGAGCGATGCTGCGGCGCATGAGCCATCCAAGGCATTGGGCGAGCGCCTGACGGTCGAGGCCATCACGAAGAAGTGCCTCCTCGTCAATATGCCATCAAAGGAGGAGTTGGAGCGGTACCGCGACGGTTCGTGCCGTCGCGGCCAGCGCCGTCGCTTGGACATCGTCTACCGCGGCACTGACGCCGACGGCCTCCATGTTTGGGAATACGTCTACGGCCGCGATGTCGGGACCAATCTCTCGTCTCACGAGGACAACGACAACGACCTGGACTACGAGGACGAGGACGAAGACGCTGCGTAGTCCCGCCCGAGCGGCCAGGGAACACGAAGCTGCTGTCTGCGGCAAGCTCGCGCGCACGCTTCAGAATCGTCAAGCTTCGCTCACTCAGCGGCACTCGGTGCTCGCGCTTGGCCTTCATTCGCGCAGCCGGCACGGTCCACAAGCGATCCGTCAGACTGATCTCGTCCCAGCGCGCGCCAAGCACTTCGCCTGTGCGCGCCGCCGTCAGGATCAAGAATTCGAAGGCCAGCCGGCTGCCTTCGCTTGCCTCGGCTGCTCGCAGCTGCGCGATGAAACCTGGCACTTGCGCGTAGGGCAGCGCGGCATGGTGCTCGTCGCGGTCGCCTTGCTTCGGCAGACCTTTGGCAACTCCTTCAATCGGATTTTCGCTGCTGCGGTAGCCGGCGGCCTTCGCCCAATCGAGCACGGTGCCGATGCGCTGACGGACACGTCGAGCCGTCTCGGGCTTGGTCAGCCAAATCGGCGCGAGCACGCGCAACACGGCGGGGGTGTCGATCTGATCGACGCGATGGGTGCCGAGTTGAGGGCAGGCATATTGTTGAAGGGTGTTGCGCCACTGCTGAGCGTGCTTTGCGTTCGCCCACGAAGCTTTGTGCTCGCCGTGGACGCGCTCGACGGCCTCGGCGAAGGTCGGCACAACGTCCTGGGCTTTGCGGCGCTCGGCCAGCGGGTCGCCGCCCTCTCGTGCGGTCTTGCGATAGGCCAGTGCCCGTTCGCGTGCTTCGGCCAGCGTCACGAGGGCAGCCCCACCCAAGCCGATATCGCGGCGGCGACCTTGCACAACGAGGCGCAGGAGCCATCGTTTCGCACCGGAAGGGTCGACGACGAGGTAGAGACCGTTCCCATCGGCATAGCGGCCGGGCTGTTTGAGCTGGCGCACCTGCACTGCGGTGAGCACCTTTTCCGGATGCTTGCCCTTACCCTTCACAAATCCTCCGCCGGAACTCGGCTACCCCACATTCCTTACCGCATATAGGCTCGGATGTAGACCGATCCAGCTGGATCGCCTCGGACGATGAGTGTTCGCTAAATCTCTGCTATGGCTTGCATAATGGACTGACTTGGACGCTACCAGATATCAACGCGGCGGAACTCCTTCCGCCAAATCTCCTCTAACTTGCTGACCTTGTAGGAGATTCAAACGATCAGGGCCTCGCGGACAGACGCGCGACGGGCTCCCGCTGCACTGAGTACCCGTCAGATGGGCCACGATACCCGGCGCGGCCGTCGCAACGGCGGGTTGGCCAGCCAACGCACCGCTTGATCGAACCCCACATCCGACAGCATCGAGCGGACCGGATACATGAGCCGCCCCATCACTGCGCGGCGGTGGCCGAACGGTTCAGCACGGTGAAGCCCTGCTTCTCGAAAGCGGCCTTGGCGGCGGGGCCGCGCAGGTAGGTCAGGAGGGCGGACGCGTCGGGGTTGCGCGAATCCTTGGTGATCGCGACCGGATAGACGATCGCCGGGTGGCTATCGGCAGGGAAGGTGGCGACGATCTTCACGTTCGCGTCCGCCGCCGCGTCGGTGGCGTAGACGATGCCGAGCGGCGCCTCGCCGCGCGAGACGAGAAGCAGGGCGGCCCGCACGCTCTCGGCCTGCGCGATCCTGTCCTTCACGCCCGACCAGCCGCCGAGCTTCTCCAGCGCCGCCTTGCCGTACTTGCCGGCCGGCACCGCCTCGACATTGCCCATGGCGAGCTTGCCGGAGCCCAGCGCCGCCGTGAGATCGAGCCCCGGCCCCATCTTCACCTCGGCCTTGGCGTCCTTCGGCGCGATCAGCACGATGCTGTTGGCCAGAAGGCTCACCCGTGTATCGGGCTGGATGAGATCCTTCTTGGCGAGATAGTCCATCCAGTCGAGATCGGCCGAGAAGAACAGGTCGGCGGTG
Organism: Methylorubrum populi; assembly: GCF_002355515.1. NCBI lineage: Bacteria > Pseudomonadati > Pseudomonadota > Alphaproteobacteria > Hyphomicrobiales > Methylobacteriaceae > Methylorubrum > Methylorubrum populi. The sequence continues at coordinate 4,250,191 of NZ_AP014809.1, forward strand.
GCGCCCTGCTCGATCTGCTTGGCCAGCGTGTTCGAGGCCGCATACGAGACTTTTGGGGTCGGCTTGCCCTCCTTGGCGTAGCTTCCGGCGATGTCGTCGAGGGCGTTCTTCAGGCTCGCGGCGGCAAAGACCGTCGGCGCCTCAGCGGCCGGTGCGGGCAGCGTCCCCGCCATAGTGATGGCGACGAGGCCGGCCAGGAAGCGGGTGCGGGTGAGGGCCATACGGGACAGATCCTGTGTCGAACGAGGGGAGGGGATCAGGCGGCCCCTCGGCAGCCAGACGGCTCTTGCCTCGCGGCAGGCGCCGACCATGCGGCCGAATGCGGCGCGATCGCCGGGCTTCGATGATGAAGGGGCCAGTCGAGGTTCGATGCCGGCAACCGCATGGCCCATGCAGGTGAACATGCGCGTGTCTCCGCGATGGTGGCGCCCAGGCGCGCTGGGGCAGCGTTCCGTCCCCGCAAGCGCTATATACGAAAAATCATAGCTACGACCAGGGCCGACCGGCTTTTCCCGATGGGCGGGATGCGCTGAGAAGCCCGCGGGCCGACACCGATCGGCGCCGCGAGCTTGACCACCGGCAATGCCGGCGATCGGGGAGGCCCTTGCACGGTTGGAGCCGTGCCTACGCAAGACCATCGGCAAGTGCGTGCCGCTCGACACCGCCAGCCGCACCCACTGCCGCGGCCTTGATGCACCTCCTCGACGCTTCGCCCTTCGCTGAATCGGGGCCGGCACCCTCCTGACCTGCTCGGGGGGCCTCACCGGCGTGCCGGTCGCCTCACACCATGACGGTCCGGAAGTCGACGGAGATCGTCTCAGCCCCGCTTGCGCCCGCGAGGGCGTCTCCCGAGATCGACTCCTGAAACGCCGGCCTCGTCTTCGTCCGTGCGGGCGCTTAGTGTCTCTCACAAAGCGCCCGCTGGTCGGCGCACTCCGATGAGGCGCGGTCCGTGACCGGGCATCTTGTGAAGCACTCTTGAGAACGCTTCGAACAGCGCAAGGAGCGTGATGGCCCGTTTGAGCATCCGCATCGATCTCGGACCGGATTGGCGGATCGGACCGGGCAAGGTCCAGCTTCTCGAAGCGATCGCCGAGCACGGCTCGATCTCCGCAGCGGGCCGGGCGCTGGGCATGTCCTACCGCCGCGCCTGGCTCCTCGTCGAGGACATGAACAAGGGCTTCGGGCGTCCGGTGATCGAGGCACAGATCGGCGGCAAGGCGGGCGGCGGTGCCCGGCTCTCGGCCTTCGGGACGGACGTCGTTGCGCATTACCGGGCGATCGAGCACGCCGCCGAGAAGGCGGCCGCACCGTTCCTCGCCCGCCTGACACAATCGGCCGATCCGGCGGCGTAAGAGCCCGGCTCGGAACGGCTCCGGCCAAGGCGCATGTCCCGCTCTGTTCTATATTTTTTCGGATATAGCGATCGTATGGATTCGTTCGCGGCGTACGGCTCCGACCCGAATGGACTGATCCTCAATCCGCCCCAGCAGGATTGGTCCGCATAGAGGTATGGCCTGCAGGCCGAGGACGGGCAGTATCGCTCGACGAGAGCCGCAAGGTGCCGCAGGGAAGAGACAACGAGGCTGCACTAGAGCCGTATCGGACCTGATTGCATCAGGCCGGCGTCTCTCGCTCATTGTTTTGGCGCGCCTTCTCTCGACGAACCGGTGACCACTTCGTCGGAATGCGCTCTAGAGCTGCGCCCGACCCGATCGAATCAGGCCGGCCGCCGAGAGGGCCCCGGCCTGAGCATCGGCGATCCCGTCGCGGCGGGCAGCGGTCGCGGCTCAGCGTCCGTGCTCCCGGCCCGCCTGTGCCGGCCGGGTTCGGCGAGTTGGGCTCGATCTTGCTCGGCCTGCGCCCGGTCGCCGGGATTTCGCTTGATTCGGTCAGCGGTCCAGCACGGCCCGGTCGTTCTTGGCCACGAGCGTGCGGAAATGCGGCGTCAGCTCGCTCTCCGACAGCGCGAAGGCCTGGGCGAACTGCAGGATCAACCGCTCTTCGCCGGGCTCGGCCTCGCCGTCCGACATCGCGCTGTCGATCATGTTCAGAACGATGCAGAGCCGCTGCTCCGGCCGCAGCCTGGGCGCCGCATCGGCGAGGAACTGCGCCGGCTGAGTGGCGCGGGTGTATCGCAGGACCGTATCGAGCTGCTGCCGCGTCGCGTTGCGTCCCAGGACCGAGATCAGGTGGCCGATCTCCTCGGGATCGATCTCGCCGTCGGAGGCCATGCAGTAGATCAGGGCGGCGGCCATGCAGTTCCGGGGCGTGAGGTCGAGGGAGGCCTGTGACTTGAACATGTTGAACATCGTCGGATCTCTCCGGTCGGCGTAAAGCGCGGTCGCGGGTTCGGTCTCCCCGTCGAAACGGCGCCTCATGCCCGCCGCGATGCCGCGGCCGTCCGGAGCAATCCTGCAGTCGCAGCGGCGAGGATGATGGCAGCCACCCTTACGCGCTTCGTGCATCGAAACGACGACAGCCCCGGCGTCGGGGGCAATCCGGCAAGCCCTTGCCGCCAACCGGTCGTCTCACGCCCTGTCGAGGGTCCGGCCGCTCACCAGCGCGAGGAGGCCGGCCGCGTCGCGCGCGCCGCGCAGGGCCGCCGCGGTCTCCGGGTCCCGCAGCCGGCGCGCGACGCGGGCCAGGGCGTTCAGGGTCTCGCCGCCGCTCCCCGCGGGCAGCAGCAGCAGGAACACGAGATCGACCGGCCGCTCGTCGATGGCATCGAAGTCGAGGGGATCGCGCAGGCGCGCCAGCAGGCCGTAGGGCTGCCGGACGGCGTCCAGGCGCGCGTGCGGCAGCGCCACGCCCCCACCGATTCCGGTCGAGCCGAGCCCCTCGCGCCGGACGAGGGCCGCGCGGATGGCGCCGGCGTCGAGAGCGAGCATCCGCGCCGCGCGCCCGGCCAGGTCATCGAGAAGAGCGGCCTTGCCCGAAACCCGCAGGCCGTGGATCACCTGCCCCGGCGCGAGGAGGCCGTCGACGCTCATCGCCTCGTCCGGCACCGGGCCGACGGGGGACGACGTCACGGATCCGTCCCCGGCGCGGCCGGGGTCGCAGCGCGCTCGACCGGGCGCTCGGCCGAGCGCGCGTCACCGTTCCCGGCATCCTCCGCCGCGGGCGGCCGGAGGGCCGGCTCGTCGTCGGGCGCCCGCAGGCGGTAGCCGACGCCGGTCTCGGTGAGGAGGATGCGCGGGCGCTCGGGATCGGCCTCCAGCTTCTGCCGCAGCTGGCGCATGTAGACGCGCAGATATTGCGGGTCCGACGAGACCGAGACCGCCTGCATCAGCTGGGCGTGGGTCAGCACCTTGCCGGCATGCATCACCATGACCCGCAGGAAATCGTACTCGCGCGGGGTGAGCTTCACCTCGGCGCCGTCGACCCGCACGATGCGCCGGACGAGATCGACCGAGAGGCCTTCGACCCGGAAGACCGGGCGCTCGCCCTGGACGGCGAGCTGGTGCCGCAGGGCCGCCCGCAGGCGGGCGAGGAGCTCCGCCATGCCGAAGGGCTTGGTGACGTAGTCGTCCGCCCCGAGATCGAGCGCCTCGACCTTGCCGCCCTCGTCGTCCCGGCTCGACAGCACCACCACGGGCAGGCCGGGATGGCGCGCCCGGATCGCGCGCAGCAGGTCGTGGCCGCGCATGTCGGGCAGGCCGAGATCGAGGATGACCAGATCGACCCTGTCCCGCCCCAGCACCGCCAGGGCGGCGGCGGCATTGCCCGCCTCCAGGATGGCGTAGCCCTGCGTGGACAGCCCCATCCGCAGGAGCTTGCGGATCGGCGGCTCGTCGTCGATGACCAGGATGGTCGCGCTCATAGGATCGGACTCGGGGTCGGGCTCACGGAATCGGATTCATGCGGCGATGCCGTTCGCGGCGTCGTTCTTGGCAGCATCCTGCGCAGTCCCGGCCGGAACCGGAAGGGTGACGGTGAAGCAGGCTCCCGGGCGGTCGCGGCGGTTGGCGGCGACGACGCGCCCGCCCATCGCCTCGACGAAGCCGCGGGCGATGGCAAGGCCGAGGCCCGTGCCGGCGCGGACCCGATCGCTCTTGCGCACCCGGTAGAACTTGTCGAACACGCGCTCGGCCTCCGCCTCGGGCAGCCCGGAGCCCTCATCGAGCACCTCGATGCGGACGGAGCCGCCGTCCCGCCGCGCGCGCACGGTCACCCCCGTGCCCTCGGGGGCATATTTGGCGGCATTGTCGAGGAGGTTGACGAGCACCTGCTCGAACAGGACCGGGTCCAGCCGCAGGGTCGGCAGGTCGGGGGGAACGTCCACCGCGACCCGGTGGCCGGCGAGCACCTTGTCCAACCGGCGCAGGGCGGTGTCGACGGTCTCGGCCACGTCCTGGTGCGCGAGGTTGGGCGCCACGGCGCCGGCCTCCAGGCGGGTCATGTCGAGGAGGTTGACGATGAAGCGGTTCAGCCGCTCCGATTCCTCGATGATGGTCGCCAGCAGGTCCGCCTTGGCCTCGGGCGGGAGCGCCGCGTCGAGGTCGCGCAGGGTGCTGGCCGCCCCGAGCACGGAGGCGAGCGGCGTCCTCAGGTCGTGGCTGATCGAGGTCAGGAGCGCGCGGGCGAGCCGGTCGGTCTCGGCGGCGCGCTCGGCCCGGTCGAGATCCTCCACCAGCCGCACGCGCTCGATGGCGAGGGCGCCCATATCGGCGAGCGCGTCGAGCAGGCGCCGCCCCTCCGGCGTCAGGATCGGCCCGGTGCCGTCGGCGTCGAGGCCGATCACGCCGAGGGTGCCGCGGCCGGTGCGCATCGGCAGGAACAGGCGGCGGGCGCCGGGCAGCGTGTCGGCGCCGCGCCCGGCCGGGCGGTCGTTGTCGAAGGCCCATTGCGCGGCGGCGCGGTCGGCCTCGTCCAGCCGGTCCTCGGGCGGGTAGCCGGCCCGCACGGTGACGGTCCCGTCCTCCGGCAGCAGCAGCACGACCCGGACCTTCAGCATGGCCGCGACCTGCGCGGAGGTGGCCCAGAGCACGTCGTCGAGGGTGCCGCAGCCGGAGAGCTTGCGGGAGAAGCCGTAGAGCCGCTCGGTCGCCCGCGCCCGGCCCTGGCTGACGAGGGCCGACCGGCGCACCCGCGCGGCGAGGTTCGAGACGATGACCGCCACCACGGTGAACAGGAGGAAGGCGGCGACATTGGTCGGATCGGCGATGGTGAGCGTGTAGACCGGCGGCAGGAAGAAGAAGTTGTAGGCGAGCGAGGCTGTCACCACCGCCGCCAGCGAGGGTCCCAGGCCGAGGCGCACCGCCACGGCCACCACGGCCGTCAGCAGGATGAGGTCGGCGTTCTCGACCCCCGTATAGGGCTGGAGCAGGAGCGCGAGGCCGAGCCCGGCGGCCGTTGCGATCAGCGCGAGGGCGTAGGAGCGCAGGTCGGACCCCGCGGGCGGCGCCAGGGTCGCCACCGGGCGGCGGGCGGCCGGCTCGTCCGGCACGGCCGCGCCGGGAACCACGTGCACGCTGATGTCGCCGCTGCGGCGCACGAGATCGTGCACCACCGAGCCGTTGATCAGCTCGAACATCCAGGAGCGCGTCGCCTTGCCGACGACGATGTGGTTCACGTTGGCCGAGCGCGCATAGGCGAGGATGTCGTCGGCGACGCGCCGCCCGCCGGGCAGGGTGACGGCGTCGCCCCCGAGCCGGTCGGCGAGGCGCAGGGCCTCGGCGATCCGGTCGCGCTGCGTCTCGCTCAGGGAGGCGGCCCGCGGCCCCTCGATCGAGAGCGCCGTCCAGGGCGCGTGGAGACGGTCGGCCAGCCGCTTGGCGTAGCGCACGAGGCCGCTCGAGCGCGGGTCCTCGCTGACGCAGACCAGCACGCGCTCGCCCGCCGCCCAGGGGCCGGGGATCGCGTTGGCCCGCATGTGGCTCAGGAGCTCGTCGTCGACCCGGTCGGCCGTGCGCCGCAAGGCCAGCTCGCGGAGCGCCGTGAGGTTGCCGCGGGAAAAATAGTGCCTCAGCGCCCGCTCGGCATTTGACGGAACGTAGACCTTGCCCGCCTTCAGCCGCTCGATCAGGTCGTCGGGGTTGAGATCGACCACCTCGATGTCGTCGGCCCGGTCGAGGACGCCGTCCGGCACGGTCTCGCGCACCCGGATCCGGGTGATCGAGGCCACCACGTCGTTGAGGCTCTCGACGTGCTGGATGTTCAGGGTGGTGAGCACGTCGATGCCGGCGTCGAGCAGTTCCTCGACATCCTGGTAGCGCTTCGGGTGGCGCGAGCCCGGCGCGTTGGTGTGGGCGAGCTCGTCGACGAGGGCGAGTTCGGGCCGCCGGGCCAGCAGCGCGTCGAGGTCCATCTCCTCCAACACCGTGCCGTGATAGGGCACCGCGCGGCGCGGAATCGTCTCGAAGCCAGCGAGCAGCGCCTCGGTCTCGGCCCGGCCGTGGGTCTCGACCACGCCGACCACGACGTCGGCGCCGGACTTGCGCCGGGCGCGCCCGACGGTGAGCATCTCGTAGGTCTTGCCGACGCCGGGGGCGGCCCCGAGGAAGACCTTGAGCCGGCCGCGCGTCCGGGCCTCCCGGCGCGCCGCTTCGAGCAGGGCGTCGGGCGAGGGACGGTTCGGATCGCGGCCGGTTCCGGTCATGCGCCTTCCTCAACGGCGGATTTCAGCGGCGGGCAAGGTCGTCCAGGGCGAGGTTCAGCGCCAGCACGTTGACGCGCGGCTCGCCGAGAAGGCCGAGGGTCCGGCCCCGGACCTGGGCGGCGACGAGACCGCGCAGGGTGTCCTCGGGCAGGTCGCGGGCCCGCGCGACCCGCGGCACCTGGAACAGGGCCGCCTCGGGCGAGATGTCGGGGTCGAGCCCCGAGCCGCTCGCCGTGACGAGATCGACCGGCACCGGCCGGCCCGGATTCTCTTCCCTCAGCCGGGCGAGGTCGCCCCGCACGCGCTCGGCGAGCGCCGCGCTCGTCGGTCCGAGGTTGGAGCCCATGGAATTGGCCGCGTTGTAGGGCGCCGGCACGGTCCTGGCCGCGTCGGCCGGGTCCGGGGCGGTGGTGGCCGAGGGCCGGCCGTGGAAGAAGCCGGCGCCGGTGAAGGATTGCCCGATCAGGGCGGAGCCGACGATCCGGCCGTCGCGCTCGATCAGGCTGCCGGCGGCCTCGGCCGGGAAGATCGCCCCGGCGAGGCCGGTGACGGCGAGCGGGTAGGCGAGCCCCGTGACCGCCGTCAGGGCGACGAGGAGGACGAGGGCGGGGCGAAGCGGGTTCGACATGGTCGGTCTCTCTTTACGCGAGGTGGAGGGCGGAGACGGCCATGTCGATGGCCTTGATGCCGATGAAGGGCACCAGCACGCCGCCGAGGCCGTAGACGAGGAGGTTGCGCCGCAGCAGCGCCGCCGCCCCGACCGCGCGGTAGGTCACGCCGCGCAAAGCCAGCGGGATCAGCGCCACGATGACGAGCGCGTTGAAGATGATGGCCGAGAGGATCGCGCTCTGCGGCGAGGCGAGGCCCATGACGTTGAGCGCCTGAAGCTGGGGGTAGAGCCCCAGGAACATCGCCGGAAGAACCGCGAAGTACTTCGCCACGTCGTTGGCGATGGAGAAGGTGGTGAGCGCCCCGCGGGTCATCAGCAGCTGCTTGCCGATGCCAACGATCTCGATGAGCTTGGTCGGGTCGGAATCGAGATCGACCATGTTGCCGGCCTCGCGCGCCGCCACCGTGCCGGTGTTCATGGCCACGCCGACATCGGCCTGGGCGAGCGCGGGCGCGTCGTTGGTGCCGTCGCCGCACATCGCCACCAGCTTGCCCTCGGCCTGCTCCCGGCGGATCAGCGCCAGCTTGTCCTCCGGGGTGGCCTGGGCGAGGAAGTCGTCGACGCCGGCCTCCGCCGCGATGGCGGCGGCGGTGACGGGGTTGTCGCCGGTGATCATCACCGTGCGGATGCCCATCCGGCGCAGTTCCGCGAAGCGCTCGCGGATGCCGCCCTTCACGATGTCCTTGAGGAAGACGACGCCCAGCAGCCGGCCGTCCCGCGACACCGCGAGCGGCGTCCCGCCGGCCCTGGCGATGTCGTCGGCGATCGCCCGCACCTCGGCCACGGCCTCGGTCTCGGTCTCGGCCGCCAGGTGGAAGGCCAGCGCCGCGTTCGAGCCGCGGGTCGCCATCGGCTGGCCGGAGACCGCGGCGATCACGGCCTCGACCGCGCCCTTGCGGATCGCGGAGCCCTCGAGGTCCACGCCCGACATGCGCGACTGCGCGGTGAAGGGCACGAAGGTGGCGTTCAGCCCGGCCATATCGCGGGCGCGGATGCCGTACTGCTCCTTGGCGAGCACGACGATGGAGCGGCCCTCCGGCGTCTCGTCGGCGAGCGAGGCGAGCTGCGCCGCGTCGGCGAGATCCTGCTCGGAGATGCCGCGGACGGGCCGGAACGCGGTCGCCTGCCGGTTACCGAGAGTGATGGTGCCGGTCTTGTCGAGGAGCAGGGTGTCGACATCGCCCGCCGCCTCCACGGCGCGGCCGGACAGGGCGAGCACGTTGAAGCGCACGAGCCGGTCCATGCCGGCGATGCCGATGGCCGAGAGCAGCGCGCCGATGGTGGTGGGAATCAGCGTGACGAACAGCGCCACCAGCACGATGACGGGAATCGACCCGCCCGCGTAGCTGGCGAAGCTCGGGATCGAGGCCACCGCGAAGACGAACACGAGGGTCAGCCCCGCGAGCAGGATGTTGAGCGCGATCTCGTTGGGCGTCTTCTGGCGCTCCGCGCCCTCGACGAGGCCGATCATGCGGTCGACGAAGGTCGAGCCCGCAGCCGCGGTGATGCGGACCTTGATCGCGTCGGAGAGCACCTGCGTGCCGCCGGTCACCGCCGAGCGGTCGCCGCCGGATTCGCGGATGACCGGCGCCGACTCGCCGGTGATGGCGGCCTCGTTGACCGAGGCGACGCCCTCGATCACCTCGCCGTCGGAGGGGATGAGGTCGCCGGCCTCGACCAGCACCACGTCGCCGAGCTTGAGCGACGTGCCCGGCACGGTCTCGTAGCCGGGTCCGCCGCCGGTGAGGCGCTTGGCCGTCATCTCGGTGCGGGTCCGGCGCAGGCTCTCGGCCTGGGCCTTGCCGCGCCCCTCGGCCAGGGCCTCGGCGAAGTTGGCGAACAGCAGGGTGAACCAGAGCCAGAGGATGATCTGGCCGGAGAAGAACAGGTCGCTCCCGCCCGCGGCGAGGTCGCGCAGGAACAGCACGGTGGTCAGCGCCGCCACGACCTCGACCACGAACATGACCGGGTTGCGGATCATGGCGCGCGGATCGAGCTTCGTGAGCGAGCCGAGGAGCGCGGGCCCGATCAGGGCGGCGCTGAACAGGGATTGGGTCTGACGGGACATGGGAGGGGTGCGTCCGGAAGGGGGCGGCGGTCCGGCGCCTGCGGCCGGACCCTGGAGAGGTCAGGGGGTCGTCCCGGCGGCCAGAGCGAAGGCCGCCAGCAGGGCGAGCGCGCCGAGCAGGGCCACGCCGAGGAGCGCCAGCACGAGGTCGGACGAGCGGGTCGGCCGGAGCCTGCCGCCATGCGCCCGGTGCCGGGGCGGGCGGCGCAACGCCGGGTGGGGACGCGGCACGCGCCGGGAGGAGAGGGCGCGCGGCACGCTCAGCCCCCCGCCGGAAAGGTCTGCCCGGCCGCGCCGGCGAAGTGCTCGACGAGGGGGCCGAGCGCCAGCGACGGGAAGAAGGTCAGGCCGCCGATGATCAGCACCACGCCGACCAGCAGGCCGACGAAGAGGCCGCCATGGGTCGGGAAGGTGCCGGCGGAGGCCGGGACCCGCTTCTTGGCCGCGAGCGAGCCGGCGATGGCGAGCACCGGGATCTTCACGAAGAAGCGCCCGACCAGCATGCCGATGGCCAGCGTCGTGTTGTAGAACAGGGTGTTGGCCGTGAGCCCACTGAGCGCCGAGCCGTTGTTGGCCGCCGCCGAGGTGTAGGCGTAGAGGATCTCGGTGAAGCCGTGCGGGCCGGCATTGGCCGGGCCGGCCAGCCCCGCCGGGACCACCGTGGCCAGCGCCGTGAGACCCAGCATCATCAGGGGCAGGCAGAGGATGCCGAGCATGGCCATCTTCACCTCGCGCGCCTCGATCTTCTTGCCGAGATATTCCGGGGTGCGCCCGACCATCAGGCCGGCCACGAAGATCGCCACGACGACGAAGACGAGCATGCCGTAGAGGCCGGCGCCGACGCCGCCGATGATGACCTCGCCGAGCTGCATGTTGAGGAGCGGGATCAGGCCGCCCAAAGCCGTGAACGAGTCGTGCATGGCGTTGACCGCGCCGCAGGACGCGGCGGTGGTGATCACCGCGAACAGGGCGGAGGCGGAGAGACCGAAGCGGACCTCCTTGCCCTCCATGTTGCCGCCGGTCAGGCCGAGACCGCCGAGAACGCCATGGGCGTTGGCTTCGGCCCAGTAGGTGACGGCGACACCCGCGAGGAAGAGCAGCCCCATGGCGGCGAGGATGGCCCAGCCCTGACGCTCGTCGCCGACCATCCGTCCGAAGACGTTGGTCAGCGCCGCGCCGATCATGAAGATCGCCACCATCTGCAGGAAGTTCGACAGGGCGGTGGGGTTCTCGAAGGGGTGGGCGGCGTTGGCGTTGAAAAAGCCGCCGCCGTTGGTGCCGAGCATCTTGATCGCGACCTGGCTCGCCACGGGCCCGACCGCGATGGTCTGCCGCGCGCCCTCCAGGGTGGTGGCCTCCACCGAGGGGGCGAGCGTCTGCGGCATGCCCTGCGAGACCAGGAACAGCGCGATCAGGAGACACAGCGGCAGCAGCAGGTAGAGCGTGGCGCGGGTCATATCGACCCAGAACGAGCCCAGCGTCTTCGTCGAGGCCCGGGCGAAGCCGCGGATCACCGCCACCGCCACCGCGATGCCCGAGGCCGCCGAGACGAAGTTCTGGTGCGTCAGCCCCAGCATCTGCGACAGGTAGGAGAGCGTGGTCTCGCCGCCGTAGGACTGCCAGTTGGTGTTGGTGACGAAGCTCGTCGCCGTGTTGAAGGCGAGGTCCGGCGCCACCGCGCCCTGGTCCGCCGGGTTGAGCGGCAGCACCGTCTGCAGGCGCAGGATGGCGTAGAGCAGGACGAAGCCGGCCACGTTGAAGACGACCATCGCGCCCGCGTAGCCGAGCCAGGTCTGTTCCTGGCGCGCATCGATGCCGGCGGCGCGGTAGAGCCCGCGCTCGACGGGCGCGAGCACGGGCGAGAGGATGGTGCGCTCGCCGTTGAAGACCCGGGTCATGTAGGCCCCGAGCGGCTTCACGAGCGCCAGCACGACCGCGCCGTAGAGCGCGATCTGGAACCAGCCGTTGAGTGTCATGGGAGAGGTCCGTCAGGGGCCGCTCGGACCCGCTCAGAAGCGTTCTGGGCGGACGAGGGCGTAGGTGAGGTAGACGAGGAGCCCGGCGGTCACGAGGGCGCCCAGCGCGAGGTCGAGGGTCATGGCGGCGTGCCTCAGAGGCGCTCGCAGAGCGCGGCGTAGCCGGCGGCGAGCCCGAAGAAGGCGAGGCCGCCGAGCAGGAAGACGATGTCGAGCATGGTTGGGTCGGTGTCCGTTCGGCCGGCGGCCGCGGGCGCCCCGCGGCCGATCCGGGCCGGCCGCGAAAATGGACGGGAACCGCGTTAGGGTTCGAGAGGAAGAGGGATGCGATCTCATAAGGATCGTATCAGGATCGGCCCGCTCCCGGCTTCGGCGACCCCGCCGGCCGCGTCTCCGGCCGCCAAGCGCCTTGAAGCGCACGGCAGGCGCCGGGCGCCGCAAGACCGGCGGTCCCTGAGCGAAGGGCTTTGGGGCAGACAGCGCGCCACCGGGCGCGATCGACCCGGATCACGCCGGTATCGGGCCCCGAGAAGCCGCGATAGGGCAGGCCGCAGGCGGGGCAGCGCCCGCCGACCGGCCGGAGCCCGCCACCGCGATCCGGCGCATCCTCGCGCCCGGAGGCGGCCGGGAGGCGCGGCGCGGAACCGGCGAAGCGCGCCCAGGGGCCGAGACGAAACCCGCGGCTCACGATGCGGGCAGCCCGTCGAGGATGGTGAGGGCCAGGATCGCAAGGGCGATCGCCGACCACGCGCCGAGGCCCAGGATCACCAGGGCCAAGACCCGGTCGGCCCTGCATTCGGCGGCGATTTGCCGGAGGACGGTCATGCGGTGCTCTCCACACGGGCGAAGGCCCGGTGGCGCGAGAAGGCCCGCCGACCCCATTAGGGAACAAGCCGAGGACGGGACCCTCGGTCTCAGTCCGTCATAAGGACCGGCCATCGGGGTCGGTCGCGCCCGCCGCGCCGCGCTCGTACCAGCCGCGGCTGCGGTTCACGACCCACACCACCGAGAGCATCACCGGCACCTCGATGAGGACGCCGACCACGGTTGCGAGCGCCGCACCCGAGTCGAAGCCGAACAGGCTGATGGCGGCGGCCACCGCGAGCTCGAAGAAGTTCGAGGCCCCGATCAGAGCCGAGGGGCCGGCGACGCAGTGCTGCTCGCCCGCGATCCGGTTCATGAGGTAGGCGAGCCCCGAATTCAGGTAGACCTGGATGAGGATCGGTACCGCCAGGAGCGCGATGACCGCCGGCTGGGCCAGGATCTGCCCGCCCTGGAAGCCGAACAGCAGGACCAGTGTGGCGAGCAGCGCCGCCAGCGACACCGGCCCGAGCCGGGCGAGCATCCGGTCGAGCGCGCCCGGGCCGCCGGAGGCGATGAGGCGGCGCCGCAGGACCTGCGCGACGAGGACCGGGACCACGATGTAGAGCCCCACCGACAGGACCAGCGTGCCCCAGGGCACTGTGATGGCCGAGAGCCCCAGGAGCAGGCCGACGATGGGGGCGAAGGCCACCACCATGATGGCGTCGTTCAACGCCACCTGGCTCAGCGTGAAGTGCGGTTCGCCGCGCGTCAGGTTCGACCACACGAACACCATCGCGGTGCAGGGCGCGGCCGCCAGGATGATGAGACCCGCGACGTAGCTGTCGATCTGGTCCGCCGGCAGATGGGGCCGGAACAGGGTGCCCACGAACAGCCAAGCCAGCGCTGCCATTGAGAAGGGTTTCACCGCCCAGTTGATGAACAGCGTCACGCCGATGCCGCGCCAGTGCCGCCCGACCCGGCGCAGCGCCGCGAAGTCGATCCTGAGCAGCATGGGGATGACCATCAGCCAGATCAGGACGGCGACGGGCAGGTTCACCCGCGCGATCTCGGCCGCGCCCACGGCGTGGAAGAGGCCGGGCAGGGCGTGGCCCAGCGCGATGCCGGCCACGATGCACAGCGCCACCCAGAGGGTGAGGTAGCGTTCGAACAGGGACACGGGCGCTTCCTCAGGCGGTGGCGACGCGGCGCCCCTGCGCGTCGACGACAGACTCGCCGTCCTCCTTCACGAACTCGCCCTGCTGCGGGGGCAACAGGTCCAGCACCGTCTCGGACGGGCGGCACAGGCGCACGCCCCTCGGGCTCACGACCAGCGGCCGCTCGAGGAGGATCGGGTGGGCCTCGAGCGCGTCGAGGAGCTGCGCGTCGGTGAGCGCCGGGTCGGCGAGGCCGAGCTCGGCATAGGGCGTCCCCTTCTTCCGCAGAGCATCGCGAACCGAGAGGCCGGCGCGGGCGAGCAAATGCCCGAGCAGCGCCCGGCTCGGCGGCGTCTTCAGGTACTCGACCACGTGCGGCTCGATGCCGGCGTTGCGGATCATTGCCAGCGCGTTGCGCGAGGTGCCGCAGGCCGGGTTGTGGTAGATCACGACGTCGAACGGCGCAGGCTTAAGCGCAGGCAGGTGGTCAGGCATGGGCGGGGTCTCCGGCAGGGCCGCCGCAGGGGGACAGGGCGGCGAGCGCGGTCTCGCAGACCTCCGGCCGGCCCTGGCAGCAATCGCGCATCAGGAAGGCGATCAGCGCCGACAGGCCGGCATAGGCGGCGCTGTAGATCACCGACTTGCCCTCGCGCCGGGAGGTGATCAGCCCGGCATGGGCGAGTTCCTTCAGGTGGAAGGAGAGGTTGGTGCTCGCGATTCCGACCGCCGCCGCGAGCGCGCCGGCCGCCAAACCCGCCGGCCCGGCGATGACCAGGGCGCGCACCACCCGCAGGCGGTGCTCCTGGCCCAGCGCAGCGAAGGCCGCGAGGGCTTGCCGTTCGTCCATGATTGATCCATCAATCCAACGTTTGTTGAAACGTACGGAAAGCAGCCGTCTTGGACAAGCCCCAGCAGCCCTTCTCCGACGGGATGCCGAACCTCTCGCAGGCCCATTTCGAGGTGCCCACGGCGGAACGGGTGGAAGCGCGGACGCCGTTGTCCCACGGACCGCGCCTCCTCATCCTCTACGGCTCGCTGCGGGAGCGGTCGTTCAGCCGCTTCCTGGCCTACGAGGCGGCGCGGCTGCTGGAGGCGATGGGCGGCGAGGTGCGGATCTTCCACGCCCACGGCCTGCCGCTGCCCGACGACGCGGCGGCCGACCATCCGAAGGTGCAGGAGCTGCGCGCCCTGTCGATCTGGTCCGAGGGCCAGGTCTGGGTCAGCCCGGAGCGGCACGGCAACCTGACCGGGGTCATGAAGAGCCAGATCGACTGGCTGCCCCTGAGCGAGGGATCCGTGCGCCCGACGCAGGGGCGCACGCTCGCGGTGATGCAGGTCTCGGGCGGCTCGCAGAGCTTCAACGCCGTGAACAGCCTGCGCCTGCTCGGGCGCTGGATGCGGATGGTCACCATCCCGAACCAATCCTCGGTGCCGATGGCCTACAAGGAGTTCGACGAGGCCGGCCGGATGAAGGCCGGTCCGCTCTACGACCGGGTGGTCGATGTCTGCGAGGAGCTGATGAAGTTCACCCTGCTGGTCCGCGGACGCGCCGACCACCTCGTGGACCGCTACTCCGAGCGCAAGGAACGCGAGCCGGCGCGGCTGGCGGCGGTGGCCGCCGATATCGGCTTCGCCAAGCGGTAGGGGCCCCGCCGATCGAGGGGCGGATTCGGCTGAGGTGCGAAGGATGACGGCAGATCCGTTTCTGGCGGGCTTCACGCTGCGCGACATCGACGCCGACGGCCTGCGCATCCGCGCGTCCGTCGGCGGGTCCGGTCCGCCGGTCCTGCTGCTGCACGGGCATCCGCAGACCCACGCGACCTGGCACGCCGTCGCCCCGCCGCTCGCCGAGCGGCACAGCGTCGTGGCGATGGATCTGCGCGGCTACGGCGATTCGGAGAAGCCGAAGGGGGCCGAGCGCCACGCCAACTACGCCAAGCGCGCCATGGCCGCCGACGCGGTCGCGGTGATGCGGCGCCTCGGCCACGACCGCTTCGCCGTGGTCGGGCACGACCGCGGCGGGCGGGTCGCGCACCGCCTCGCGCTCGATCATCCCGAGGCCGTCACCCGGCTCGCCGTCCTCGACATCGCGCCGACCGCGACGATGTATGCCCGCACCGACAAGGCCTTCGCCACGGCGTATTTCTGGTGGTTCTTCCTGATCCAGCCGGCGCCCCTGCCGGAGCGCCTGATCGCGGCCGACCCGGAATTCTTCCTGCGCAGCCATGTCGAGGGGCAGTCGAAGACGCCGGGCAGCCCGAGCCCGGAACTGTTCGCCGAGTATCTGCGCGTCTACCGCGATCCGGCCACGCGCCACGCGATCTGCGAGGATTACCGGGCGGCGGCGGGAATCGACCTGGAGCACGACGCGGACGACGCCGATCGGCGGATCGAGGCGCCCCTCCTGGCGCTCTGGGGCGCCAGGGGGACGGTGGGGCGGACCTACGACGTGCTGGAAACCTGGCGCGAGAAGGCCCGGGACGTGCGCGGCTTCGCCCTCGATTGCGGCCACACCCTGCAGGAGGAGCGGCCCGACCTCGTGCTCGCCGCCCTTCGCGACTTCCTGACTTGAGCGCGCTCCGAATCCGCGGCCCCGCCGGCCGTCACACGAACGGCCTCACCAGCACCCGGCGGCCGCTGAGGTCGTGCACGGTGACGTGCCACTCCGACCAGTCCTCGCGGTCGGCGAGGCTGCTCATCACCGCCTGAGCCACCTCGTCGGCGCGCCGCACGAGGCGGTCGGGAACCCGGATGTCCTTGCCCTGCGCGTCGAACACGCACTCGTAGCCGTTCGTCGCGTGGAAGCGGTAGCGTGCCATCTGCGCCCATCCCTCCTGATCGACTCTGAAAGACGCTTGTTCGCCTTTCGTTCCATATGAGGACAGGATGTGGAAAAGGGCAATGCGACGGACAGCACCAGCAGGGACTTACACCCGGTTTTGATCGGCGGACCGGGTTGTGGACAGGCTGGCGCCGCCCCGGCCCGGCCGACGGTCCGTGCCGGCGTCGCATCGCTCGCGCCCCTCACCCCACGAGCGGGGCCCCGGCAACCCTCAGGCCGCGGCCTCCCCCGAGGCGAGATAGGCGCGCCAGCCGCCGTGCCCGCTGATGTCGCGCGCGTCCGTGAGCCCCGCCGCCTCCGCCAGAAACCCCTTCGGCGTCGTGCCGTCGGACAGCGACAGCGTCCCGATCGCCAGCGGCGAGGGGATGCCCGCCACGAAGCGGCCGAAGGCGTCCGGCGCCAGCGCCCACACCTCGGTCTCGATCGCGGCGCCGGAGCCGGGCGCGACGCGGATCAGGCCGGGCCGGGCCGGCGGGCCGCCGGGGAGGGCGTATAGGCGGTAATCCGGCCTCGTCGGGGCGGCGCGCAGGAAGCGGGCGCCGCGGGCGGTCAGCTCGCCGTTGAGCGGCAGGCCGGACAGGTGCGCGCCGACCACCGCGACCTCGATCTCCTCGCCCTGCGCGCGATCCCCGCGCGGCGCGGGCCCCGCCGGGACCGGCACGCCGCTCGCCCCGAGGGTGGCGCCGGCCGCTTCGTGGAGGCGGGCGCCGAGTTCGGCGAGGAGCCCGTCGGCCCCGCGCGGCGCGATCAGGGTGACGCCCGACGGAAAACCGTCGCCGCGCCACCGCCCCGGCACGGCGAGGGCGCAGAGGTCGAGCAGGTTGACGAAGTTGGTGTAGGTGCCGAGCTCGCTGTTGGGACCGACCGGGTCGGCGGCGAGGTCGGCGACCCGGCGCGGGCGCGGATAGGTCGGCACCACGAGCACGTCGATGCCGCGCCAGACGGCTTCCGTGGCGCGGCGGAGTTCGGCGAGGCGGTAGAGGCCGGCGAAGGCGTCCGCCGCCGCGTGACGGGTGGCCGCGCCGATGATCGCCCGCGTGGTCGGGTGCAGGGAATCGGGGCGCGCCTCGATGAAGCCGCGGATCGCCTGATAGCGCTCGGCCACCCAGGGGCCGGCATAGAGGAGTTCCGCCACCGCGAAGAAGGGCGCGAGATCGATGTCGGCCGTCCCGCGCCCGAGCACCGCCCGGAGGTCGGCGAGCGACGCGTCGAACGCCGCCTCCGAGAGCGCGTCGCCGCCGAAGATCCGGCCCGCCGCGTCCGGCACGCCGACGCGCAGGCCGGGCGGCAGGCTGCCGGGGCGGGGCGGGACGGGCAGGGCGCGGGAATACGGATCCTGCGGATCGTAGCCGGCGATGATCCGGTAGACCGTGTCGGCCTCCGCCACGGTGCCGGCGAAGACGGAGAGGGTATCGAGCGTGCGGCAGGCGGGAACGACGCCCCGGCCCGACACGCTGCCGAGGGAGGGCTTCAGCCCCACGATGTTGTTGAGGCCGGCCGGCACCCGGCCCGATCCCGCCGTGTCGGTGCCCAGCGCGAAGGCGACGAGGCCGCGCGCCACCGCCACCGCCGAGCCGGACGAGGAGCCGCCCGGCACGACGGCCGGATCGCAGGCGTTCCTCGGGGCCGGGTAGGGCGTGCGCAGGCCGACCAAGCCGGTGGCGAACTGATCGAGATTGGTCTTGCCGACGAGCAGCGCGCCGGCCGCGAGCAGGCGCTCCACCGCCGGGGCGGTCGCCTGCGGCGTGTAGGCGAAATCGGGGCAGGCGGCGGTGGTGGGCAGGCCGGCCACGTCGACATTGTCCTTCACGGCGAAGGGCACGCCCCAGAGCGGCTTCTGCGCGGGGTCGAAGGGGCCGAGCGCGCGGGCGGCGGCCCGCATCTCCGCCTCCGGCACCCGCGCGAGGAAGATGCCGGGATCGTCCGTGGCGGCGATCCGGCGATAGGTCTCGGCCACCACCGCCTCGGGCGAGAGCCCCTCGGCGTAGGCGGCGTGGAGCGCGCTCAGGCTCGGGAAGGCGGGAACCGGCATGGATCTCTCACGTCCGTGAAGGGGCGTCGTGCCGGCGGCACCTCGCCCGGAATGCGAAGAAGGTTTCTGGCGATCCGAGCCGGCCGCGAGGCTCGAGACCCGTGTTTTTGCCTCGCCCCGAAAGCCGGCGGCCACCGTTCGGGACGGTGCCCTATCGCGGCGCCCCGCGGCCCCGGCCGCCCCGCGGCAGCCGCCCGGCGGCCTTGGCCTGAAGGCCCAGCACGACGAGGCCGAGGAGCCCGGCGAGGGCGCGGTGGATCTGCTGCATCATCGGCCGTCTCCGTGTCGGTGCGGGGATCGCGCCGGGCGGGGCCGCCGTCCGAGCGCCGGCGGTCCTTGCAAGATCCGGCCCGGCCTCAGATCTCGAGGACGGCGACGAGGTCGCCGCCGCGCAGGGTGCGGCCGGGCTGGGCCCGGATCTCCCGCACACGGCCGCCGACGGGGGCGGTGACCGCGACCTCCATCTTCATCGATTCGAGGATCGCCACCGTCTGGCCGGCCGCCACCGCCTCGCCCTCGCCGACCAGAACCTTCCAGACATTGCCCGGCACGGTGGTCGGCACGCCCTCGCAGCCCGGCGGGATCGCGGCGGCCTCCTCGGCCACGGCCTCGTCGGCGACGAAGCTGTCGAGGCCCTCCGCCTTCCAGCGCTCGCGCTCGGCGGCGAAGGCCGCCCTCTGGCGCTCCCCCGCGCGTGCGATCTCGGCGGCGTTGTCCGCGAGCATCGTCCGGTGCGCGGCGTAGGAGAACGTGCCCTCCTCGATCCGCACCGGATAGGCCCCGTGCGGGAAGGCGGCACGCGCCTCGGTCAGCTCGGCGTGGCTGACGGGGACGAAGCGGATGCGGTCGAAGGGCCGCAGCAGCCAGGGATGGCCGGGCACGAAGTCGCGGGTCGTGCGCCACGTGTTCCAGATCTGGATCGTGCGCCCGAAGAGCTGGTACCCGCCCGGCCCCTCCATGCCGTAGATGCACATATAGGCGCCGCCGATGCCGACGGCGTTCTCCGGCGTCCAGGTGCGGGCCGGGTTGTACTTCGTCGTCACGAGGCGGTGGCGCGGATCGACCGGGGTCGCCACCGGAGCGCCGAGATAGACGTCGCCGAGCCCCATCACGAGGTACTCGGCGTCGAAGATGATGCGGCGCACCGCCTCTTCGTCGGGCAGGCCGTTGATGCGGCGGATGAACTCGATGTTCGACGGGCACCAGGGCGCGTTGGGGCGCACCAGTTCCTGGTACTTGCGCATGGCGAGCTCGGCCTGCGGGTCGTTCCACGACAGCGGCAGGTGCACCGTGCGGCTCGGGACGCTGACATCCTCGGCCGCCGGCAGGCCGGCCTCGATCTCGTGCAGCAGCCCGAGGAGGCGGGGGCGCGGCAGCGCGGCGCCGTCGTAGTGGATCTGCAGCGAGCGGATGCCCGGCGTCAGGTCGATCAGCCCCGGCAGGCGGGCGGCGCGCACCGCCTCGGCGAGCAGATGGACCCGCAGCCGCAACCCGATATCGAGGGCCATTGGGCCGTACTCGACGAGGAGGTTGTCGTCGCCCTGGCGGCGATAGGCGACTGGCACCGGGCCGGTCTCGTCGCGGGCGAGGATCGGCGAGCCGTATTGCCCTCCCCCCTCTGCGGGGGAGGGTGCCCCCCGAAGGGGGGTGGGAGAGGGGGGCGACGGTGCAGATGCGGTCGCGTCCTTCATGAAGGTTGCGCCGTCGCCGGCAACGTCGCTCCCCTCTCCCGCCTGCTCCGCAGTCACCCTCCCCCGCAGAGGGGGGAGGGTCTCGATCAGCGCCTCATCCTCCGGCCGTTCGACTGGCCGGAACCGCACGCGGTCGCCGGGCCGGAGCTGGCCCATCTTCCACAAGTCCTCGCGGGCGATCACAGCGGGGCAGACGAAGCCGCCGAGACTCGGGCCGTCGGGGCCGAGCAGGATCGGCATGTCGCCGGTGAAGTCGATGGCGCCGACGGCGTAGGCGTTGTCGTGCAGGTTGGAAGGATGCAGGCCCGCCTCGCCGCCGTCGGTCCGGGCCCAGCGCGGCGTCGGGCCGATCAGGCGCACGCCGGTGCGGGCCGAGTTGAAGTGCACCTCGTAGGACGCCGAGAACAGGTCGGCGATGTCGGCCTCCTGGAAGAAGTCCGGCGCCCCGTGCGGGCCGTAGACGACGCCGATCGCCCAATCCTGGGTCAGCGGCGCGGGCTCGGGCGACGCGGCCGCGACCTCCGGCGCGTCGCCGAGATGGAGCACGTCGCCGGCCTTCAGCACGCCGGTGGCGTGGCCGCCAAAGGCGCCGAGCGCGAAGGTCGCCCGCGAACCGAGGACCAAGGGCGCGGCGAAGCCGCCGCGCAACGCCAGATAGGCGCGCTGGCCCGGCCCCTCGATCGGGCCGATGGCGAGCGTCTGGCCCGCCGTCACCGCAAACGCCTGAGCGTGCGGGCGCGGCTCACCGTCGAGGGTGAGCCGCATCGCGGCGCCCGCGAGCGCCACCCGGGCGTCGGCGTGGAAGCGCAGCGTCGGGCCCGAGACCGTGAGTTCGAGGGCGCAGGTCTGCGGATCGTTGCCGACCAGGGCGTTGGCGGCGCGGAAGGAGCGGGCATCCATCGGCCCGCTCGGCGGCACGCCGACCTCCCACAGGCCCAGCCGGCCGGGCAGCTCCTGCAGGCTCGATTGCGGGCCGGGCAGCAGAACCTCGATGCTGCGCGGGCGATAATCGAGGTCGCGCAGGGCCGTGGTCGCGACCCGGCCCCCGGCGAAGAGATCGGAGGCGGCGATGGTGCGCAGGTAGTCGAGATTGGTCTCGATGCCGGAGATTGCGGTCTCGGCGAGCGCCGCCCGGAGCGCCGCGATCGCCGCCGGCCGGTCGGCGCCGGTGACGATGATCTTGGCCAGCATCGGATCGTAGAACGGCGTCACCTCGGTGCCCGCGTCGATCCAGCCGTCGATGCGGGCGTCCGATGGAAACCGCACCTCGGTGAGCAGGCCGGCGCTGGGGGAAAAATTGGCGTGCGGGATCTCGGCGTAGAGCCGCGCCTCGATCGCCGCGCCCCGCGGCACGAGCGGGCCGGCCTCGCCGATCGGATCCTCGCCCGCGGCTTGGCGCACCATCCACTCGACGAGGTCGATGCCGAACACGGCCTCCGTCACCGGATGCTCGACCTGGAGCCGCGTGTTCACTTCAAGGAACGAGAAGTTTTCGCGATCCGGATCGTAGATGAACTCGACCGTGCCGGCGGAGGCGTAGGCGACGCTCTCCCCCAACGCCACCGCCGCGGCGTGAAGCCGGGCGCGGACCGTGTCGGAGAGACCGGGGGCGGGCGTCTCCTCGATCACCTTCTGGTTCCGGCGCTGGAGCGAGCAGTCGCGCTCGCCGAGCGCCACGACGCGGCCCTTGCCATCGCCGAAGATCTGCACCTCGACATGGCGCGCCCGCGCCACGAAGCGTTCGAGATAGACCCGGGCATCGCCGAAGCTGGCCCGCGCCGTGCGCTCGACCGCGGCGAAGCGCTCGGCCAGTTCCTGCGCCGAATGGCAGAGCTGCATCCCGATGCCGCCGCCGCCCGCCGTGCTCTTGAGCATGACGGGGTAGCCGATCGCCTCGGCGGCACTCAGCGCGGTCTCGACGTCGGGCAATAGATCGGTGCCGGGCAGGAGCGGGACGCCGCTGGCCTTGGCGAGGTCGCGGGCGGTGTGCTTGAGGCCGAAGGCGCGCAGATGCTCCGGGCGCGGGCCGATGAAGACGAGGCCCTCCGCCGCCAGCCGCTCGGCGAAGCCGACATTCTCCGAGAGGAAGCCGTAGCCGGGATGGACGGCCTCGGCGCCGGTCGCCTTGCAGGCGGCGATGACGGCCTCGACGTCGAGATAGCTCTGCGCGGCCGGCGCGGGGCCGAGGCGCACGGCCTCGTCGGCGGCGAGCACGCCGGGGGTGAAGCGGTCGGCGTCGGAATAGACGGCGACGGAAGTGATGCCCATGCGCTTGAGCGTGCGCACGACGCGGGCGGCGATCTCGCCGCGATTGGCGACCAGGACCTTGCGGAACATGGCGATCAGCCCTCGCGCACCGTCACGCGGATCGGCGTGGGGTTGAAGCCGTTGCAGGGGTTGTTGATCTGCGGGCAGTTCGAGATCACGCAGATCACGTCCATCTCAGCCCTGAGCTCGACATAGTCGCCGGGCGACGAGACGCCGTCGACGATGGCGAGCCCGCCATCCTGCTCGATCGGCACGTTCATGAAGAAGTTGATGTTCGGCACGATGTCGCGCTTCGACAGGCCGTACTTCGCCACCTCCAGGGCGAAGTTCTCGCGGCAGGCGTGGAGATACTTGGTGGCGTGGCCGAAGCGGACGGTGTTGCTCTCGCAGGAGCAGGCCCCGGCGGAGGTGTCGTGGCGCCCGCAGGAATCGGCGGTGACGACCAGCATCACCCGGCCCTCGTTCGACATCACCCGCGTGCCCGTGGTGACGTAGGCTGCGCCCTGCGCACGCACCGTATCCTGAGACGAGTAGCGCTCGCCCATGTCGTCGGCCCGGTAGAACAGGGTGTCGACAGCCTGGCAGCCTTCCATGTCCTCGATGCGGATCGTCTGGCCGGCCCGCACGAGGGTGGAGAACGGCGCCTGGGCGGGCACGACCTGATCGAAAAGCGTGGTCACGGTATTGGTCATCGGTCTTGCCTCCCCCTCAGAAGCCGGCAGCGGCGTTGTTCTCGAAGCCGCGCACGGCCTCGATCGTGGCGGTGCGGCAGAGGTCGTCCGCCGCCGGGGCAGGGGCGCGGAAGCGGGTGACGGCGACCGGGTTCGGCGCGTAGTCGGGGGCCGGGTCGAGGGGGTGGGGGCAGTTCGAGAGGGCGACGGTCAGGTCCATTTCGGCGCGCAGATCGACGAAATCGCCCGCCGCGCGGCCAGCGGCGTTCCAACTGAGGCGGCCCTCCGGCCCGACCGCGACGGGGGCGAAGAAGGTGATGCAGGGGGGGATGTCGCGCCGATCGAGCCCGCTCTTGAGGGCGGCCAGCACGAGGTTGTCGCGGGTGTTGCGGTGCGGGCCGCCGGCATAGCGCGCCGCGTTCGAGGCGGCATCGGACCCACCGGTCAAGGCATCGTGCGCCCCGCAGGAATCCTCGATCATCGAAAACATCACCCGGCCCATGTCGGAGAACAGCACACGGCCCTTCCGCAGGGCGGCCGTCCACTGCACCTTGACGGTGTCGGCGTAGTTCAGCCGTTCGCTCGGATCGGCGGCCGACCACGCCACCAGCGCGACGCTCGACAGGCCGTAATCGAGGCCGAGGCGCAGCGCCTCGCCGGCTTTCAGCGCCGTGGTCCAGTACCAGCCGCCGGGGATCGTCTCGCGGTGGAGGATCGCGGTCGCGTCGAGCGGCACGCCGCCGCGCGGGCTCGGGCCGGGCAGGGCGCGCGGGGCGTGGCCCTGGCCCGCCCGCTTCAGTTCCTCGTAGCGGCGGCGGTTCTCGGCGATCGCACTCGCTTCATTCGACATTGCGCATGTCTCCGATGAGGGCCGGGTCGTCCCGGTCGAAGCGCCCTGTCGCGGCCGGGTCGTCCCAGCAGGCCAGTCTTGTGATGGGGCTACTCGTAGAAGGCGAAGAGCTTGCGGGCGGGCTCGACGATCTCCCAGGTGCCGGTGAAGCCGGCAGGCGAAACGAAGGCGTCGCCGGCCCGGAAGGTCGTCTGCTCGCCGGCCTCGTCGGTGACGACGATCACCCCTTCGAGCAGGTGGCAGAACTCGCTCTCGGTGAAGACGACCCGCCACGTGCCCCGCTCGGCGGCCCAGGTGCCGGCGGAGAAGCGCCCGTCGGCGCTGGTGAAGTGGAGCGTCGCGGTCTGGACCGGGTCGCCGGCCAGGATGCGCTCCGGGGCCGGCCGGTAGGTCGCGGGTTCGGCGCAAGAATTCGCGAAGGCGATGACTTTGGTCATGAAAGCCTCCGCCTAGAACAGGTGGCTGTAGCGCTCGATCTCCCACGGGCTGACCGTGAGATGGTAGGCGTTCCACTCCTCGCGCTTGGTGCGGATGAATTCCTCGCGAAGCCCTGCGCCCAGCGTCGCCTCGACCAGCGGGTCGGCGGCGAAGGCGTCGACCGCCTCCTGCAGGGTCTGGGGCAGGAAGCCGATGCCGCGCGCCCGGCGCTCGCCGTCGCTCAGCTCGTAGAGGTTGTCCTCGTTGGGCTGGCCCGGATCGATCCGCTCGCGCACGCCCTCCAGGCCCGCCGCGAGCACCAGGGCGGCGGCGAGGTAGGGGTTGACGGCGCCGTCGGCGTTGCGGCTCTCGCAGCGCCCGCCGCCGGCCGGCACGCGCACGGAGTTGGTGCGGTTGTTCGAGCCGTAGGAATTGAACACCGGCGCCCAGGAGAAGCCGGCCATCGCCCCCTGGCGCACGAGGCGCTTGTAGCTGTTCACGGTGGGCGCGAAGGCGGCGCAGAGCGCCCTTCCGTGGCGCAGCACGCCGCCGATGAAGTGGTAGCCGGTCTCGGTGAGGCCCAGGCCCCGGGGATCCTCGTTGGGCGCGCAGGCGAAGAGGTTGCGGCCCGTCTCCCGGTCGGAGAGCGACATGTTGAAATGCGCGCCGTTACCGGTGCGGTCGGCGAAGGGTTTCGGCATCATCGTCGCGATCAGCCCTTCCTCCTTCGCGTAATGCTTGGTCATCATGCGAAAGAAGGTCAGCCGGTCGCAGGTGGTCAGCGCGTCGGCGTAGTTGAAATCGAACTCGAACTGGCCGTTCGCGTCCTCGTGGTCGAACGAGTACAGGTCCCAGCCGAGATCGTTGATCGTGGTCGCGACCTTGTCGAGCCAGGAGAAGTTGTCGATGAAGCCGCGCACGTCGTAGCAGGGCTTCACCAGCTTATCGTCCGCCACCGGCGTGTGCAGCGAGCCGTCGGCGGCCTGGCGCAGCAAAAAAATCTCGCACTCGATGCCGAGATTGAAGCCGAAGCCCATCGCCTCGGCCTGGGCCAGGACGTTCTTGAGGGCGACGCGGGTCGAGAGCGGGTAGGGCTTGCCCTGGAAGGTCAGGTCGGCGGGCGCCCAGGCGAGCTTGCTCTCCCAGGGCAGCGGGATGACGCGCGACAGGTCGGGGACCGAGGCGAGTTCGTCCTCGTTTGGGGCTTGTCCCAGGCCGTCGAGGGCGTAGCCGGTATAGCGCTCGGAGCCCGCCGCCATCTGCGGCAGGTGGTCGATCGGCACCACCTTGGCCTTCTGCACCCCGTGGATGTCGACATAGGCGCCGATGACGTACTTCACGCCCTTGGCTCGCAGATCCTCCTGCACGGCGCGGACCTGCGGGTCGATGTCGGTCGCTTGGCCCATTTCAGGCTCCTGGCATGGGGACGGCGGGGCCGTCGTAGGAATGGGGAAGGGGCGGGGTCTCGGTGAGCCCACGGCGGACGAGGGCGGTCAGGTCCTCGACCATCCAGGCGAACAGCTCGGCACCCTCCGCGGCACTCGCCTGCGAGGGGGTGCCGGTGACGCCGTTGCGGCTGGTGCGGTTGACCGGGTGGGCGAAGACGAGGCCACCGGTCCGATCGGGATCATCGGCCTGCGCGATGCGGTCCTCCCGCACCAGGGCAGGGGCCACGGCCTGCATCAGCGCGGTCTCGGCCCGGTTGGCGTGCCAGTCCTCGGCGTCCAGGAAATGGGCGGCGCGCACCCGCTCGCTGACGGTGGCGGTGTTGATCAGCGCCACCATCAGGTCGTCGTGGGCCGCCCGCAGGAGTTCGAGGGCGCAGCGCAGGGGGGCGGCGTTGGTGACGTGGGCGTTGACGAGGAACAGGCGGCGCACACCGGAGTGATGGGCCTGTTCCCCGATCTGCCGGACGAGGTCGGTCATCAGCAGCGGGTCGAGGGCGATGGTGCCGGGCCAGCGCCGGGAATGGCCGAGCGAGCAGCCGTAGGGGAGGGTGGGCAGCATCGGCACGTCGGTGCGGTCCGAGACCGCGCGGCAGACGGCATCGGCCAGCACGAAATCCATGCCGCAGCCGAGGTGCGGCCCGTGCTGCTCGGTGGCGCCGATCGGCAGGAGCGCGGCCTGCGCGGCGCCCGCGAGGTCACCGGGGATCTCCTCCCAGGTGCGGTCGGACCAAAGGAGAGGCGTGCTCATTCGACCTCGTCCCCCACGCTCGCCATGCGGGTGACCATGTCGAGGCTGCCCAGATCGGCCGGGCCGTCGGCCTCGGCTTCACCTGGATGAATCAGCGCGTCGAGCCGGGCGCGGGTGGCGTGGAATTCCGGCATCTGCATCTGTCCGGGATGGCGCGGCCGGGGCACCGGCACCTCGATCAGCTCCTCGACCTCGCCGGGATGGGCCTTCAGGACGAGGATGCGGTCGGCGAGATAGACCGCCTCGTCGAGGTCGTGAGTGATGAAGACGATGGTGATGTCGATCTTGCGCCAGATCTCGATCAGGTAGGCCTGCATCCGGGCGCGGGACTGCGCGTCCAGCGCCGAGAACGGCTCGTCCATCAGGAGGATGCGCGGGCGCATGGCCAGCGCGCGGGCGATGGCGACGCGCTGCTTCATGCCGCCGGAGAGCTGGTGCGGATAGGCGTCGGCGAAGCGCTCCAGCCCGATCAGCGCCAGCCATTGCAGCGCCTCGCGCTCGGCCACATGCCGGGCCTCGCCGTTCTCCTCGAGCCCGAAGGCGACGTTGCGCTTGACGGTGAGCCAGGGGAACAGGGTGTAGCCCTGGAACACCATGCCCCGGTCGGCGCCCGGACCCGATACCGGCACGCCGCCGACGCTGACGGTGCCCGAACTCTTGGTCTCGAGCCCGGCGAGGATGCGCACGAAGGTCGACTTGCCGCAGCCCGACGGCCCGACGACGCAGAGGAATTCGCGGCGATGGGTGACGAGGTCGATGCCGCGCAAAGCCACGGTCTCGCCGCCGTCCGCGTTGCGGAACACCTTGCCGAGTCCCTCGACCCTGAGCGCGACCTCGCGGGCCTTCAGCCGCTCGAAGCGGGCGCGCACGGGCTCGCACTGGGTGCGGTAGTCGCAGGCCTCGATCGGCAGGGTGATGGGGGCGCTGCTGGTGCCGTCGCTCATGCCTCGGCCCTCGCATAGGGGAAGAGCCGGCGGCCGAGCAGCGCGAGCGCGATGTCGGTGGCGATGCCAACGAGGCCGATCACGAGGATCGCGGCGTAGACGTTGTCGAAATGCTGGTAGCGGGCCTGCTGGGTGATGAAGAAGGTGATGCCCGAGGAGGTGCCGATCAGCTCGGCGACGATCAGGTAGGTCCAGGCCCAGCCGAGCAGGATGCGCTGGTCGCGGTAGATCTGCGGCAGCACGGCCGGCACGATCACCCGGCGGATCAGGCGCAGGTTGCGCGAGCCCATGGTGAGGGCGGCCTCGACCAGCAGAGGATCGACCCGGCGGGTGGTGTTGGCGATGACGAGCACCTGCTGGAAGAAGGTGCCGATGACGATGATGGCGATCTTCGGCCCGTCGTAGATCCCGAGGATCGCGACCATCAGCGCGCCGAAGGCGGGCGCCGGCAGGTAGCGCACGAACTCGATCACGGGCTCGGTCAGCCGGGCGATGGTGGGCTGCGCCCCGCACAGCACGCCCAGGGGCACGCCGACCAGGGAGGAGAGGGTAAAACCCCAGAAGATGATCTGGATCGAGTGCCACAGGCTCGCGGGCAGCCAGATCGCGTCGCGCTGCGGCGGCGGCGCGGTCAGCGCGGTCCAGAAGGCGGTCGCGACCTCGTGCGGCGCCGGCAGGTAGACCGGGTTGGCGGAGCGACCCTCGGGCAGGGCGGTACCGGCGCCCTGGGCGGCCGCGACCTCCTCGGCGAAGGCCGCCCGCGGCACCCGCATGCCGGGCTCCATCCAGGCCACGTCGCCGGGGTTCGTCACCTCGACCAGGGGGTGCCAGAGGAAGGGAAGGTAGGAGACGGCCGCCCACAGGCCGAGCGGAATCAGGAAGGAGAGGAGCGTCAGCGCCCCGTGCCGCCGCCGCGACAGCGGGCGGGCGACGCCGACCCAGGAGCGCCGCGCCCGGCCGGCGACGGGGGCCGCACCCGCCACCGGCGGGAGCGGGGTGACCGCCGCCGGAGCGGCGTCCGGCTCGGAACCGGATTGGATCGGCCGGGCGCGCATCCGCCTCTCCTCACTTGCCGTCGGTGAGGGCGGGATCGATGGCGGCCTTCACGTCCTGCGGGGTCTTGTAGACCTCGAACTTGACGTTGAAGGCATCCGCGTGCCGGCTCGACCCGTAGAGCGAGCCGAACCCGTCGGCGTCCTTCATCACCGCGCGGCCCTCGGCCAGCGTCAGGAGCTTGGTGCCCTTGAGGAAGCGGGTGAACACGGCAGGCTCGACCCCGACCTTGGCCGCCATGATCGCGACCGCGTCCCCTTGCGTCTTCGGATCCTGGATGTAGCCGACGACCCGGTCCCACAGGCCGACGAGCTTGATCCAGTCGGAGCGCCGCGCGGCGAGGCTTGCGGGCGTCACGGTCACCACGTCGTAGATCAGGCCCGGCTGGTCGGCCGAGGTGTAGAGCGGGCGGGCGCCCGCCGCGCCGCGCATCGCCTGGCCCGCGATCGGCTGCCACGCGCCGATGGCGGCGACGTCGCCCGAGGCGAGGATCTGCGGCGTCTCGTTGGTCTTGGCGTTGACGAGGGTGACGTCGCTCTCCTTGATCCCGGCCTTCTGCAGGCCGTCGATGAGGAGGAGGTGCTCGACGAGGCCGACTTCGAGGCCGACCTTCTTGCCCTTGAGGTCAGTCAGCGACTTCACCCCCGGTTTGCCGACGATGATGTCGTTGCCGTTGGAGTAGTCGGTGAGCATGATCATGACGTTCTTGGCGCCGTTGCCGCTCATCACGAGCGCGTCGCCGTTGGTGCAGGTCACCGCGTCGAGCTTGCCCGCCGAGAAGGCGTCCATCGAGGCGGAGTAGTCGAACCACTCGAACTTAGCGTCGATGCCGGCCTCCTTGAGCCAGCCCTTCTCGATGGCGACCTGCCACGCCACCCAGCCCGGCCAGTCGCTGTAGCCGATGCGCAGCGGCTCGGCGGCCTGCGCCATCGGTGCGGCGAGGAGCCCGACGGCGAGGGTGAGGGCGGACAGGCCGCGCCGGACCCCTGTGAGACCGCCGGTGATCAGGCTTGGGATGCGCATGTCTCGTCTCCTGGCATGTCTTGTCGTCTGGGATGGCCGCTTGCGGCCGGACACGGAGCTGGGGCGGGCGCGGCGTGCAAGCGCGCGCAGAGGCAGGCGGCGGGGCGAAGCCCGCCGTCGGGCAGCCAAAGCAGGCCTGTTGGCAGGCGGCCGCCACGAGGACGTGGAGCGTCCCCGCGCGGGCGCAGCCTACGGAACGGGGGTGGGGAAACCGGGAGGACGCGCGGCCAGAACGGGCCGGCGGACGGGGCGCCGAAGGACGCCGCTCGAAGATGTCGAACAGTCGATCTTGGAGGCTCTGCCGGGCATACGTCCCTTCCGATACAGAAAGAGATTGTACAAGACCTGTCCCTGCCAATCTCTGGCCAGTGAGGTCTCCCGGGCTTTTATCCCGCCGTGCATCCGGGCGGATGTCTCCCGCCGCGGCAACCGCTCTCGGACCGAACACATCGAAGCGATGCTGGAACCCTAGCGATCAACTCGATTACATTTTTAAAATTGGCGATTTTCCCAGTCAAGCAAAGACCATCTCGTCGATGCGCAAGTTTTTACCTTCGATGCCCATGTTTTAAGCGCTCTGCGATCCGAACTTGCATCCAACCGGCGCGTGGGGCGGTCTTCGTCTCCGCCGCGACGCGCCGCCCCGCACCATCGTCGGGGCCCGTGATCGGGTCCCTGCCGGCGGCCTCATTCCCGCAGGAGCGCCAGTGCCTGCGCGTGCAGTTCCGGGCTCGCCGCCGCGAGCACGCGCCCGTCGGAGGCGAGGGTGAGGTCTGCGCCGGCCCAGTCGGTGACGACCCCGCCCGCCGCGCGGATCACCGGCACCAGCGCCATGTAGTCGTAGGGCTGGAGGCCGGTCTCGGCGATCAGGTCGCAATGGCCGGAGGCCAGCAGGCCGTAGGCGTAGCAATCGCCGCCGAAGCGGCGCAGGGCCGTGGCTGCGCTGAGGCGGCGGTAGCGCGCCGCGTCTTCGCCGATGAACCCGTCGGGCGCCGTGGTGAAGAAGCGCGCCGCCGACAGGCTCCGGCAGCCGCTGGTGCGGGCGGGCTCGGCCCCGAACAGGGCCTGCCCCGGCCGCCCGGTCCAGCGCTCGCCCAGCGCCGGCATGTCGATCACCCCGACGAGCGGCACCCCGCCGTCGAGGAAGGCGATCAGGGTGCCGAACAGCGGCAGGCCGGTGACGAAGCTCTTGGTGCCGTCGATCGGGTCGATCACCCAGACCGGGCCGTTGCCGGGCGCCGTGCCGGGCTTCACACCCATCTCCTCGCCGAAGATGCCGTGATCGGGAAACCGCGCCTCGATCAGGCTGCGCAGGCGCGCCTCGATGGCGCGGTCGGCCAGCGTCACCGGGCTCTCGTCGGCCTTCGTCACGATGTCGAGCGGGGTGCGGAAATAGGCGCGCGCGATCGGGCGCGCCGCCTCCGCCAGTTCGGCGGCGAAGGCGAGGATGTCGTCGGCGGCGAGGGTGCCGGTCGCGGGAGCAGCCAGACCCATCGCTCAGAGCGCCTTCAGGAAGAGCGGCCAGCGCGGGTCGTTCATGATCGAGCGGGCGCGCATGTGCTTCCAGATCCCGTATTTGTAGAAATCGAAGTCGAGGGTGGAGATGCGGTTCTGCACCATCGCCCAGGTCGACCACTTCACGTCGGCGAGCGCCTTGTGCACCATCAGGCGCGCAAACAAAGCTTCGTCGTAGCGGCCGAAATACTGTTCGATCAGTTCGCGGTCGACGCTCTCGGGGAAGAACATCTCCCCGCTCCAGATCGCGATGTCGTAGAGCCGGTCGTTGTTGGAGGCGTACTCGAAGTCGATCAAGAGGATCGAGCCGTCCTCGCCGAGGAGGAAGTTGCCCGGCATCGGGTCGTTGAAGCAGGGCACGAGGTCGAGGCCCGAGGCCTCCAAGGCCGCCCGCGCCAGCCGGGTCTGGCGGGTCAGCCAGGCCTGATCCGGCGGCAGGAGGGCGCCGAGTTCGGCCGCCTGGCGGTCGTGCTCGTCGATCATGTCGAACACGGTCTTGGTGAGCGGCAGGAGCGGGGCCGCGTGGAAGCGGCGGTAGACTCGCATCGCCTCCGCCCGCAGGGCCGGGTCGGCGAAGTCGCGGTTGGTCGAGGGGCGGCGCCCGTCCACGAACTCGGCGATCTCGATGCCCTGCGCGTCGAGGTCGCCGAAGGTGCGCGGCCCCAGGCCGATCACCTCCGCCTGCCGGCTGGCGGCGCGGGCGGCGGCGCGGTCGATGAACATCTCGGTGCCGCGGCCGGGCATCTTGACGAAGTAGGGATGCGGCTCGCCCTCGATCTCGACGCGCCAGTTGACGTTGCTGATCCCGCCGAGAACCGGGCGGTAGCGCGTCGGCCGTCCCTGCCAGCGCGGGACGGCGCGCAGGGCCGCCTCGAAGGCGTGCTCGGCCTCGGTGGCGGCGTTGCCCAAAGCGATCATGCTCCCCTCCTCACAGCGCCCTCAGGGTTTCCTCGAAGCCCGGCCGGCCGACGAGCATCCGGCAGCGCAGCAAACGCCAGGCCGCGTATTTGCGGAATTCGAGCGAGCGGCGGGGCGAGAGCCGGTCCATGGCGAGCGCCCGCAGGCCCCAGTGCAGGTCGTCGGCCGCCGCGTAGGCGCGGGCGCGGTTGAACACCTCGGGCCGGAACTGCCCCTCCGCCATCTCGATGCCGGCCCGCATCGGCGTCTCGAAGGCGCAGGCCTCGTTGAGGAAGGCGCCGAGCTGGTAATGGGGGTCGGTGTCGCAGGCCATGTCGAAATCGACGAACTGCAGGGCGCCGCCGGGGCCGAACAGCAGGTTGGAGGCGTGCGGGTCGGCATGCGCCGGGCGGATATCCGTGCCGGCGGCCGCGAGCGCCGCTTCGATCGCCTCGGCCCAGTCGAACAGGAACCACGCATCCGGCGGCAGGGCGTCGGCATCGTCGCCGAGGAGGGCGCGCAAGCCGCGGATCGCCTCGAACACGCTCCAGCGGCGCCCGAAGGCCTCGCCCGCGCCGATCCGGCGGAAGGCGTCGATGACGCGCGCCATGCCGTCGCGGTCCTGCAGCCGGTCGAGGGTGGCCGGGCGCCAGTCCGGGCCGAGGTCGCGGAACAGGATCGCGCCCTGATCCGCCGCGAAGTACAGCGGCTCCGGTGCGAGGCCCAGCGCCGCGATCTTGTGTGCCGCGCGGAAGGCGGCGCCGGGGTCGAGCAGCGCCGCGGCGCAGGGTTCGGAGACCTTGAGGAACAGGCCCGGTTCGGCGCCCGCGGCCTGCGCCACGCGGTAGGTCGTGGATTCGACCCCGTGATAGGAGGGCGAGGCGAGGCCGGGCACCGCCACCGCGTAGTGCGGAACCCCGTCCCGAAGGCCGGGAAGCGCGGCGAAGGCGCCCGCCAGGGCGGCCTCGGCGAGGCGCTCCGACGCGTCCTCGGGCGTGCCGAGCGGTTTCATCGGCGTCCTCCCTCGCTCTCGATGGCGGCCAGGCCTTCGATGGCCAGGACCCTCAGCATGTCGGCGAGCAGCTGGGTGCCGAAGGCCTGATCCTCCGGGCTCGCGAACTCGGTCGGATGGTGCATCACGCCGCCGCGGCAGGGCACGGCCAGCACCACCGCGGGGCAGACGGCGGAGAGGCTGACGGCGTCGTGGCCGCCGATCGTGTCGAGGTGGCGGGTCGTCGTGCCGTTGGCGGCGCCCGCGCGCTCGGCGAGCCGCACGAGGCCCGGCGCCATCGGCCCGGCGGCGCGGCGATCGATGGACCGCACCTCGTGGCCGACCTCGGCCCGAGCGGCGGCGAGATCGATCGCCGCCTTCAGCCGCAGCTCTGCTTCCTCCAGGATCGCGGGCGAGCCGGAGCGCAGCTCGATGAACAGGACCGCCTCGCTCGGGACGGTGTTGGGCGAGTTCGGCCGCACTTCGAGCCGGCCGACGGAGGTGTGCAGGTCGAGGCCGTAATCGGCGACCATCGCCTTGAGGTCGGCGATCAGGTAGGCGGCGCCCAGGAGCGCGTCGCGCCGCTCGGCCATCGGCGTCGGGCCGGTATGGGCCTGGCGCCCGAGGAAGGCGAGGCGGTACTTGGTGGCGCCCCAGTAGCGGGTGAAGGCGCCGAAGCGCAGGCCCTCGCGCTCCAGGATCGGGCCGCCCTCGATGTGAAGCTCGATGAAGGCGTCGGGCACCGGCACGGCGTCGGTCCCGGCATAGCCGATCCGCGACAGGGCCTCGGCCACGGTGACGCCGTCGCCGTCGCGGCGCGCCAGCGCCCAGTCGAGCCCGGCCGCGCCGGTGAAGACGCTGCTGCCGAGCAGGCTCGGCTGGAAGCGCGCGCCCTCCTCGTTGGTCCAGTTGGCGACCGCGAAGTTGCAGGCCGAGGCGACGCCGGCCGCGTCGAGCGCCTCGCGCACGGACAGGATCGCCTCGCAGGCGGCGAGCACCCCCAGCGTCCCGTCGAAGCGACCGCCATTGGGCTGGCTGTCGAGATGCGAGCCGACCATCACCGTCGGCGCGCCGGGCCCGGCCAGTTCGAGGACGCCGAACTGGTTGCCGATCGCGTCGACCTTCGGCGTGAAGCCGTGCGCGGAAAACCACGCGGCGAGCCAGTCGCGCGCCTGCCCGTCCTCCCGCGACAGGGTGAGACGGGTCAGGGCGCCGTCCGGACCGCCGCCGAAGGCGGAGACCGCCTCCATCATCGCCTGGAGGCGGGCGGGATCGATCCGCACGGGAGGCGGGGCTTTCGTCTCAGGCATGAATCACGTCGACTTTTGCGGAGTGGAAGGCGTGCGCGAAGTCGCGCGCCAGGGGGACGTTGGTGACGAGGGTGTCGATGTCGGCGAGCGCGAGGGTGCGCACCGTGCCGAGGCGGCCGAACTTCGAATCGTCGGCGAGGATCACCGAGCGGCGGGTCTGCGCCCGGGCGGCGCGGCGGATTACCGCCTCGTCATGGCCGAGATCCATGAAGCCGTGCGCGAGATGCACGGTGACGATGCCCATCACCGCGACGTCGTAGACGTGCTCGCGCAGGCCCGAGAGGGTGCGGTGGCCGAACAGGCCGCGGTATTCCGGCTTGACCTCGCCACCGAGCACCGTGACCTGCGCGGCGCAGTCCCCCCCGATCAGCGCGGCGATATCGAGGGCGTTGGTGTGGATGTGCAGGCGCCGGCGGACGAGCAGCCGGGCGAGGGCGAGCGTCGTGGTGCCGGCATCGATGAAGACGGTCATCCCGTCCTCGAACAGCGGCAGGGCGGCCTCGGCGAGGCGCGCCTTCTCGCGGGTGGCGACGCGGGCGCGGGCGTCGAAGGGCTGGTCGCCCTCCGGCCGGTCGGTGACGGCGCCGCCATAGACCCGCCGGGCATGGCCGCGCCGTTCGAGGTCGCGCAGGTCGCGCCGCACCGTCTCGGTGCTGATGGCGAGCCGCGCGGCGAGGTCCTTCACGCTCACCCGCCCGTCGCGCTCCAGCGCGTCGAGGATGAGCCGCAGGCGCCGCCCGGTGATGCCGGTCGCGGCCCCGTCCCCGCGTGCCGCCGGTCGCGGGTCCGGTTCCCCGGCGGGACGGGGAGGCGGGGGCTGCACCCTGAGCGCGTCCGACATCAGGCGGCCCCCGCCAGCAGGGCGGCGCCGGCGCCCGGCACGCGGTGGCAGGCGGCGAGGTCGCGGGCGCCGCGCGCGGTGAGGAGTGGCGGATGGACGGCGCAGGCCTCGAAGGCCTGCGGGCAGCGGGAACGGAAGGCGCAGCCCTGCGGCAGGTTGATCGGGCTCGGCGGCTCGCCCTCCATCAGGCAATCCTCCGGCCGGTAGCGCCGCGCCTCCAGGGCCGGCATCGCCGAGAGCAGGGCACGGGTGTAGGGGTGGCCCGGATCGAAGAACAGGCGCTCGTTGTCGGCGAGTTCGACGACCTCGCCGAGATACATCACCGCGATGCGGTTGCAGGCCTTTCGCACCATGGCGAGGTCGTGGCTGATGTAGATGTAGGTCAGCCCGTGGGTGCGCTGGAGTTTCTCGAACAGGGCCAGCAGCTTGAACTGCTCGGTCTGGTCGAGGGCCGAGAGGGTCTCGTCCATGAGCAGGATCTCGGGCTCGAGCACCATGGCGCGGGCGACGTTGACGCGCTGGCGCTGCCCGGCGGAGAGCCCGAGCGGCAGGTCGTCGTAGAGGGCGACGGGCAGGCCGACATCGTCCATCACCGCGCGCACCCGCTCGCGGATTTTCTTGGGGTCGCGCCAGCCGTGGGTGCGCAGGGGCGCCTCCAGCATGGCGCCGATGCCGGTACGCGGCGGCAGCGAGTTGAACGGGTCCTGCAGCACCAGCTGCAGCTTGCGGCGGAAGCCGAGCAGCTCCGGTCCCGACAAGCCGGCGATGTCGCGGCCCTCGCACAGCACGCTGCCGGCGCTCGGGCGCTCCAGGCGGCTCAGGAGCCGCATCAGGGTGGACTTGCCGCAGCCGGATTCGCCCACCACCGCGAAGCTGTCGCCCTTGACGATGTCGAAGGTGACGTTGCGGACCGCGCGCAATTCGCTGGTGCCGGCAAAGCTCCCGCGCCGCTTCACCCGGTAGGTCTGCGACACGCCGCGCAGGCTGACGATCGCCTCGGCCGGGGCGGGGGCCCGCGGCGCGGCGGGCAGGGTCGGGCCTGCCCCCCAGATCACCGGGATCTGCGCGACGAGATCGCGGGTATAGGCGTGGCGCGGGGCGGCGATCAGCGCCTCGGTCGGCTGCTCCTCGACCAGTCTTCCGCCATCGATCACCAGGGTCCGGCTCGCCGCCTCGCGGGCCACGGGCAGCGAGGAGGAGACGAACAGGATCGCCGTCTCGAACCGCTCGGTGAGTTCGCGCATCAGGCGGATCACCTGGGCAGCCACCGTCACGTCGAGGGGCTGGGTGACGTTGTCGGCGACGAGCAGCGCCGGGTTCGAGACCATGGCATCGACGATGAGCGCGCGCTGCATCATGCCGCCGGAGAATTGCGAGGGATAATCGTGGAAGCGCGCCCCCGGCGACGGGATGCGCACCGCGTCGAGCAGGGCGATCACCCGCGCCTGCGCCTCCCGGCGGCTCACTTCGGGCATGACGGCGCGCAGCTTCTCGACGATCTGGCGCCCGACCGGCAGGGTCGGGTCGAGGGCGCCCATCGGGTCGGCGCCGACATAGGCGATGTCGCGCCGCAGCCCCCGCATCGCCCGCGGCGGCAGGGCCAGCAGGTCCCGGCCGCGGAAGGACACGGTGCCGGAGCGGATGGCGAGCGGGGCCGCGATCCAGTTGACCACGGCGCGCGACAGCACGGTCTTGCCCGCCCCCGAGGCGCCGACGACGCCGACGATCTCCCGCGGGGCGACGTCGAAGCCGATCCGATCGAGGATGGTCCGCTCACGCCCGGGGAGGGTGAGATCGACGGAGAGGTCGCGGACGCAGAGCACCGGGTCCATCAGGCGCCCCCATGGATCGTGTTGCGGGCGCGCTCGAACGCGGCGCCGATCAGGTTGATGCTGGTGAGCGTGAGGCACAGGAACACGCCGGGCATGGTGGCGATCCACCACGCGTTGAGCAGGTACTTGCGCCCGTCGGCGATGATGCTGCCGAAGGTCGGGGTCGGTGGCTGCACGCCGAGGCCGAGGAAGCCGAGGGTCGATTCGAAGATCATCATCCGCGCCACGTCGAGCACCGAGGTGAAGAGCAGCGGCGGCACCAAGAGCGGCACGAGGAGGGTCAGGATGATGCGCGGATGCGTGGCGCCCGAGACCTGCGCGGCGCGCACGTATTCGCGCCCGCGCTCGGCCATCACCACCGAGCGCATGACGCGGGCGTAGACCGGCCAGTTCGACAGGCCGAGCACGAGGATGATCGCCGGAATGGTCGGGCGGTCGGCGCCGAGTACGGCGATCGCCAGGATGATCATCGGGATCGAGAGCTGCGCGTCGGTGATGCGCATGATCACCGTGTCGGTGCGGCCGCCGAAATAGCCGGCGACGGTGCCGAGCGCGCAGCCGATGACCACGGTGACGGCGGCCCACGAGGCAGCGCACCAGCATGTCGCGGCCGATCTGGTCGGTCCCGAGCGGGTGGGCCCAGCTCCACTTGTCGCCGAGGAACAGCGGCGGCAGCAGCCGCGCCCGGATGTCCCGCATCGCCGGGTCGATGCCGCTGAGTTCCGGGTAGAGCGCGGCGGCGAGCACGAGGAGCGCGAGCAGGGCGGCCCCGATGCGAAAGCTCCCGGAGCGGGCGGCGCGCCCGAGGATGCGCCGGCCGATGGAGCGCGAGGCGGCGACATCGACGCGCGGCGGCGCGAGCGCCAGGGCGGAATCCACGGCATCCATCAGTATTCGAGCCTCGGATCGATGGTGGTCGCCGCGAGATCGACGAGGATGTTGATGAGGACGAAGATCGCGCTGGTGACGATCGCGATGCCCTGGATCAGCGGGAAGTCGCGCTGGAGCACGGCGTTGATGGTGAGCAGTCCGAGGCCGGGATAGTCGAAGATGTATTCGACGATGATCACGCCCCCGAGCAGCGAGGAGAACTGCACACCGAGCAGGTTGAGGAGCGGCACCGAAGCGTTGCGCAGGGCATGCGCCGCGACGATGCGCGGGCGCGACAGGCCGCGGACATGGCCGACGGCGACGTAGGATTCGCTCATCTGCGCCGCCACCGCGCTCGACAGCGTCCGGATCAGCACCGGCGACAGCTCGACGGCGAGCACCAGGGCCGGCAGCACGGTGTAGGAGAAGCCGCCGTAGCCGATCGCCGGCAGCCAGCCGAGCTTCACCGACAGGAGCAGGGCGAGCACGATGCCGAGCCAGAAGTTCGGGATCGAGATGAAGACCGAGGAGACCGCGAAGGCGAGCCGGTCGACGACGCCGCCGGGCCGCAGGCCCGCCGCGATCCCGAGCAGGGCCGAGAAGGCGAGCGCGATGGCGAGCGCCAGGGCGGCGAGCTGCAGGGTCATCGGCAGGGTATCGAGGATGAGGTCGCCGACCCCGGCCCGCTCGCCGCGGGTCAGGTCGTCGAAATTCGCGCCCCCCGTCGCCGCGCCGTTGGCCGGACGCATGAAGCTGCGGCCGAGATCACCCCGGACCACCTGGGCGGCGTAACGGCCGAACTGCACGATGATCGGATCGCGCAGGCCCATGGTGGTCGCGATCTCCTCCACCAGGGAATCGGGCGCCATCCCGCCCACCATCTGGCGCACGGGATCGCCCGACATCACCCGCAGGAGGGTGAAGATCAGCAGCGAGACGAGGAAGATGATGACCGCACCCTGCGCGAGGCGCCGGGCGAGGAAGCTGAGAACGAACATCGAAGGGGTTCCGGTCCGGCGACGGGATCGGCGGGGCGGGGTCCGGCCGCCCGCGAGAGGGGCCGGGCTCCGCGCCGGGCGCGGGCAGTCCGGTTAGAGAAACGTGCCGGTCAGGCCGTCGTCAGGCGGTCTTGGAGGCGTCGATGGAGCCGTCCGGGTAGATGTAGAGGCCCTTCAGTTCCCGCCGCATCGCGTGGATCATCACCGAGGTGAACAGCGACAGGGCCGGCATCTTGGCTGCCAGCAGCGGCATGGTCTCGTTCTGGAGGATGGCCTTGCGCGCCTCCAGGGTCGGCGCCGCGCGCTCCTTGTCGAGGCTCGCATCGATCTCCGCATCCTCGATGCCGGTGATCCGGTGCGAGGAGGAGTGGAAATGGGTGCGCAGCACCAGATCCGGCTCGGGCGAGGCGGTGGACCAGCCGCAATCGACCATGTGGCCGGGCCCGCCGCCGGGGCGGTGGTAGAGCCGCTCGTTCCAGGCCGCCGGCTCCAGCACCGTGAGGCTCACCGGAAAGCCCTGCTCGTTGAGCATCGCGGTGATGACCTCGCCGTATTCCTTGGTCTTCGGGTAGAAGCCGACCGAGGTGATGTATTCGAGCGGCGGCAGCCCCTTGCCCTTGGGGAAGCCCGCCTCGGCCAGAAGCGCCTGGGCCTTGGCCGGGTCGTAGGCCGGATAGTTCTTGAGATCGACGTAGCCGAACTTCACCGGCGAGATGAAGTTCGCCGAGGCGTGGCCCGCCGCGCCGAGGATCTCCAGGAGCATCGCCCGGTCGATGGAGTGGCAGGCGGCCAGGCGCACCCGCACGTCGTTGAAGGGCGGCTTGGAGCAGCGGAACCAGAGATACTTGTTCTCGACCGAGACGACTTCGTTGATTGCGATCTTCGGGTTGTTCTTGACCGTCTCGACCTGCTCGGGTTCGAGCCGCTCGACGATCGAGGCCTGCCCGTTCATCAGCGACAGCATCCGCGTGGTCGAATCGCCGGTGAAGGTGAAGTTGATGCCCGGTATCCCCGGCTTGCCGCGGAAATAGCCGTCATGGGCCTTGAGCACGGTGTCGTTGCCGCGCTGCTCGACGAAGCGGAACGGGCCGGTGCCGTTCAGGCGCCGGGTGAGGGCGCCGCCCGGCCCCTCGGCGATGTCCTTGGCCGAGAGGATCGGGAGGAACGAGGCGAGGAAGATGAAGAGGTGGGCCGGATAGCCGCCCTTCGAGGTATCGACGATCACGG
Source organism: Methylorubrum populi (assembly GCF_002355515.1). Taxonomy (NCBI): domain Bacteria; kingdom Pseudomonadati; phylum Pseudomonadota; class Alphaproteobacteria; order Hyphomicrobiales; family Methylobacteriaceae; genus Methylorubrum; species Methylorubrum populi. Next base: position 4,289,932 of record NZ_AP014809.1, read on the forward strand.
TCTCGTCGTCGGGCGTGGTGATCGTCAGCGTCTCGGTCGGGCCGGGATACCACTGCGCCGGCCGGTCCTTGCCCGCGCCGTACTCGAAGGTCGCCTTCACGTCCTCGGGTCCGAACGGCTTGCCGTCGTGGAAGTGGACGCCCTTGCGCAGCTTGATCTGCAGGCGGTGCGGATCGAGGAGCTTGATGTCGGTGGCGAGCTCGTAGACCACCTTGCCGGGGTCATCGAGGGTCATCGGCGTGCGGGTCAGAAAGCCCATCACGAAGCCCTCGATGTTCTTCTGCGAGAGCGTGGTGTGGGCGGTCGGATCCCAGTTGCCGGTGATGTTCTCGGCCGAGAGGAAGACCAGCGGCTTGCCCGATTGGGCGAAGGCAGAGGAAATCAGGAAATCGGGGTTGATCTGGGCAAAACCCACAGCGGCGGCGCCTGCCTGAAGAAACCGTCTGCGGTCGATTGTCCTGGCCATCCTGAGGCTCCCAGTTTCCACGCATCCATCAAAGTGGTCAAAAACCACATTGCAGGACCCGTGCCAGAAGCCACAAAACACACAGACTCCTCATCTTGGCGGGAATGGCCGCCAGGGGCGGGTGCGCCGAGCAGGACGGGGACCGTTCACCCCGGATGTCTGCCCGTTTTCAGGGCAGGGCGCGCGCAACAGGCAGGCGAAACGCGCTTCGACCGCCTCGCGGGTCGCGCGGCGGTCGAAGCCTTCAGCATCGGGCCTGTCTGTCGCTGCCTCGCCGCGACGGCGAGGCGGGCCGTGGACGTCGGAACCTCAGAAATCGACCGACGCGGACACGATGAAGGTGCGAGGCGCGCCGACGGCGAGGAAGCCGCGGGCGGCCGAGGCCCAGTAGGAATCGTCGAGCAGGTTCTGGACGAGGGCGCGGAACACGACGGGTTTCCCGTTCACGCCCTCGGTGGTGTAGCGCAGACCGGCGTCGAAGCGCGTCCAGTCCGGGACCGATTGGGTGTTGGCCTGATCGTAGAACATGCTGCTCGTGTAGATCGCCCGGCCGGTCAGGGTCAGGCCCGGCGCCAGCCACGGCGGCAGGTCGTACTCGGCGTAGAGGTTGAACGCGGTATCCGGAACGCCGGGCGCGGCCTTTCCGTTGAACTGCCCTCCCGGGGTGTTGACCAGTTCCGCATCGATGAAGGTGACGCCGCCGAGCAGCCGCAGGCCCGGGACCGGCTCGCCGAACACGTTCAGCTCGATGCCGCGGTTCCGCTGACGGCCGCTGACCGAGTAGATGCCGGTTCCGGGATCGGTGAAGGCGTTCGGCAGCTCGATCTCGAACAAGGCGGCCGTGGCGGCGACAGTGCCGAAATCGTACTTGACGCCGATTTCCTTCTGCCGCCCCACCGCGGGCGGGAAGAGGGCGTTGGCATTGATCGCCACGGCGGGCGCCGCGGCCACCGGATCGAGCGACTCGATGTAGTTGCCGTAGAAGGACAGGTTCTCGAACGGGCTCAGCACGAAGGTGATGGCGGGGCTGAAGCGGCCCTCCTGATAGTTCGAGGTCACCTGCCCCTGCGTCGGTCCCGGCCGGGTGGCGTAGCCCTGCTGGTCGATCTCCTGGTAGCGCCCGCCCAGCGTCAGCAGGAACCGGTCGCTGCCGAACAGCGAGAGGGTGTCGGCCACCGCCACGCTGCGCGCGGAGAGTTGGGCGAAGAGCGGCTGCGCGGCGGAGCGGGGCAGCCCGATCGTCGGAACCGACCCGGTCGGCAGGTAGACCGGATTGTAGATGTTGATGGTGTAGGCGGTGAAGACGGGGGGCACGAAGCCGCTGCGGAAGTTCTTGTTGTTCGCCTCGACGGCCGAGATGCTCACCTGATGGTTGAGGAAGCCGGTGCTGAAGCGGGTGCGCAGGCCGACCTCGCCGGTGAGGCCCTGGATCTCCTGGGGCTGGATCGCGAGCAGGTTGGTCGCCTGCCCGGTCGTGCTCGTCACGCGGTAGTTCGAGGTCAGGAAGTCCTCGTTGTAGCGGCTGGCGCCGCCGGCGATGTAGACCGTGGTGTCGGGCAGGACGTCGTACTCGGCCCGGCCCGCGATCATGCCGTAGCGGCTGTCGTTGTACTCGAACGGGTTGGCGGTGTTGATCCGGTTGTTCGGGGCACGCGGCATCGCGATGCCCGGGGCGACCGCGTTGAACAGCGAGGTCGGCGCCGTGACGTTCTGCGTCGAGTGGGTCATGTCGAGCGAGGCGCGGAACCGGTCGCCGCGATAGTCGAGGCCGAGCGCGGCGACCCCCACCTCGATCGCGTTGTTGTCGAGCGGCGTGGCACCGGTGCGGTAGGCGCCGTTGAAGCGCACGCCCCATTCCTTGAACGCGCCGAAGCGGCGGCCGAGATCGGCATGGGTCCAGATCTGCGCGTCGCTGAGATAGGTCGTGGTGAGCCGCGCGAACGGCTCGTCGTAGGCCCGCTTCGGGATGAGGTTGATCGTGCCGCCGACACGGCCGGTGCCGCCGCTGAGAAGCGCGGAGGGGCCGAGCAGGATCTCGACGCGCTCCAGCCCCTCGGTGAAGGAGCGGCGCGGATTGGCGAGGTAGAACAGGCCGTCGAAGGCGGTGTCGAGGTTGGTGACCGAGAAGCCGCGGATGAAGTAGGAATCGCGTTCGCTGTAGGGCGGCGCGTCGTTGCGCACCGACGAATTGTTCAGCACGACATCGGCGAGCGACACCGCCTGCTGGTCCTCGATCAGCTTCTCCGTGTAGCCCGTGATGCTGAAGGGCGTCTTCAGGACGGAGCGGTTGCCCAGGAAGCCGACCCGGGTTCCCGAGCCGACCTGACCGCCGGCATAGGGCACGGGCGGCTGCCCGACCGTTCCGGTGGGCGGCGGCAGGCCGGCGGCCGCGGCGCGGCCCTGCGCTTGAGCCTGTCCCTGGACGTGCAGTTCGTCGAGCGTCACCGTGCCGGCCGGCTCGGCGCTGAGCTGGACGTAGCGCGGGTTGACCAGGGTGATGGTCGAGGCGCCGGCCGGGCGATAGGTCAGGCCGGTACCCTCCAGGAGCTTGGTCAGCGCCTCGATCGGGGCGAACTCGCCGTCGAGGCCCTGCGTCTCCAGCCGCGCCGTCAGCTCGGTCGGGTAGACCAGCTTCACCCCCGCCTGCTCGGTGAAGGCGACGAGGCCGGTCTCCAGCGCGCCCTTCGGAATGGCGAGACGGACCGGGCCGGTCTCCGGCGCCTCGGCCAGGATCGTCCGCGCAGCCGGGCCGCGCGGTCGTTTCGCCTCGCCAGCCTGAGCCGCCTGCGCCATCACCGCGACCGACACGCCGGCCAGCGCGATCCCCGCCATCCGGCCCCGTGAAAACCTGCGCGCGCGCGACGCCATGCCGTAAGCCCCATCGATCCGTCGGGAGGGGCGGCACGCTTCGCGTCGTCCGCGCCCTCAACGATTAAGATCAACGGGCGCGCGATCTCCTGACGTGGGACACGCGGTTTTTTTCGCGCGCCCTCACAGGGGTGACCCGACCAGCACCAGCAGGGGCGAGAGCCGCCGGATGCGGACACCCATGGTCGCGGCGATCGCGTCGAGGGCCTCGTCGGTGTTGCGGGCGTCGAACGCGCCGGTCACCCGCCGCTCCCCGAGCCGGGCATCGAGCAGCACGATGCGACCGCGGCGGTAGCGATCCAGTTCGGCCAGCACCGCCGCCAGCGGCTGTCCGGCGAAGATCAGCCGGCCGTCGCGCCACGCCGTGTCGCGCTCCACATCCGCGGCAACAACCTGCAGGGCGCCTTCGCCGACACGAATCCCCTCTCCGGCCGAAACGAGGGCCCGCCCGCCCGGCCCCGACACGTCGACGCGCCCCTCCGCCACCCCCACCGGACGGGCCGCCCCGTCCGCACGCACGAAGAAGCGGGTCCCGACCGCGCGCACGCTCAGGCCGCCGCCGCGCACGACGAACGGGCGGTTCGGGTCGGGCACGACATCGAAGCTGGCCTCGCCCCGCAGAAGCGCGATCCCGCGCTCCCGCTCGGTGAACCGCACCGCGAGCGCCGTGTCCGTGTTGAGGTCGACGCCGCTGCCGTCGGCGAGGGTCGCGTGCTCGATGGTGCCGACGTCGCTCCACAGATCGGCGCGCAGCCGATCGAGGAGCCCGATCTGATGCATCAGGGCGCCGCCTCCGATCAGGGCGAGGGCGGCGAGAGCGGCCAGCCTCTTCGGAGGTCCCTTGCGCGGGCGGGGATCGGGGAGCTGCCCGAGCCTGCGCCACAGCGCATCCATCTCGGCATAGGCCGCCGCATGGGCCGGATCGGCCCCGTGCCACGTCTCGAAGGCCCTGCGGTCGGCCTCGGTGGCATCGGAGGAGGAGAGCCGCGCGACCCAGGCCGCGGCTTCGCGCTCGAGCGGATCCTCACCGTCCTCGGCATCCGTCCCGTCGCTGGCGACCACGTCGTTCCCCCGGGGCCCGCCGCGGCCCGATATGGCGCGGCGCGGGTCTCCTATCCCCTTAGATCAACGAGGTCGCGGCCTCCTGATGCGATCGGTTCAAAAAATCGCGGTTCAAAAAAGATCGAGGCGGCTGCGACGGCAATGAAGCAGGGCCTTGATGATGTGCTTCTCGACCATGTTGCGCGAGATGCCGAGGCGCAACGCGATCTCTCCGTTGGCGAGGCCGTCGAGGCGGCTGAGCAGGAATACCTCGCGGCAGCGGGGCGGCAGCGCGTCGATCGCCGCGGCGAGCCGCATCAGCTCCTGGCGGGCGATCGTCTGCCGCTCCGGCAGGGCATATCCGTCGGCGATCTCGGCGAGTTCCGCCTCGCACTTCGCCGCGAACAGGGTCCGCTCCAGACGGCCGCGGTTGCGCATTCGCAGGGCGACGTTGGTGGCGATGCGGAACAACAGGGCGGAGGGGTGCTCGATGCTCGTGCGCGAGAGCGCGGCGACCATGCGCAGATAGGTTTCCTGGCTCGCATCCGCGGCATCCGCCGGGTTGTCGAGCAGGCGCAGGAGGAAGCGCCGGAGCTTCAGACCCTCGTGCCGGTAGAGGGCATCGATCGACACCCCCGTCGCCCCGCCCGTCATGACATCGGCCCCGCCGCCCACAGATGATCCCGCACCACTTGATGAGTGAGGATCGAACAGAAGCAGGCAGGCGGATGATGCAAGTGCTGCAATAGCTTGTATGACTTCCAATCTAGGCGCCGACACCATTGCAAGGTGTTGGCCATACAGTCGAATTGTTTATTCTGAACGGGAGACAAGAATTATTACAACTCAAGCCCTGGAAGCATTTCATCGCCTCGTTGCAGATCAGCAACAGGTCACCTCACCATCGCACCCCCCGGAATCGGCGGGTCGAGATCATCCGACAGCGCATGAACCAAAGCCGGAAACCGAACCTGGGCCGGACCGAACCGGCCGGGTCACCCGATGAGGCGGCAGAGCGGCACAACCAGAGATCGGCCGCTCGCGCCCGCCCCCTTGCCGCGCAACGCCGCGGCACGCCTTCGCACCCGAGACGCAACCCCAGTCAGGCAAGAATAAATAAAGGAGATCCGCACCGCCAACCGACTGACACGACAGAACAAATCCGCCGACACCCTAAATCAAGAACAATTCCAATTGTTTTATCTTCTCTTGACGCATGCTTCGAGTTTGCGCGACACGCATTCAGCTTTACGCGATTCGAGAGAGCGCTCGGTCCGATGAGCAAGTACAACGAAAAGCAATTTTCTTCTTCTTACGCTTCTACCAACACCTTCTTTCTACCCACGAAACCGCATCCCGGTCGGAGCCGGCCTCCGCAACGGTGAGTTCGCCGCGCTTTCGGCTGGTACGACGGCGAGCGGAAGGTCGCACGGATCCCGTCGACGAGCCGCTGACGCGCCATCCGACGGGAAGGCCGGATCGGGGCCGGGTCCGCGGGTCGGCGGACGCCCGCTCCGGCCGCGACACGGCCGGAGCCAGCCCTGACGTCTCTCACGAGGTTCGGAGGATCATGCCACCATCGCCCCAAATCATCGCCGAGGCGGCAGCCTTCCGCAGCTTCGCCAACGGGTATCTGCGCGAGATCGACCCCGGTATCCGCGTCCGGCACGCGCTGGCGGACGGGCCGCCCGCCTCTTGCGTCGAGTGGAACCTGCGCAGCCGGCGGCTCGCGATCCGGGCCGAAATCCTATCCCCCTCGCTGTGCGGCGCCCACGGCTTCGGCCGCCTCTGGACACGCCACCTGCACGAGCCGCGCTGGCGGACGGTGGCACCGATGCGGGCGCTTCAGGAGCTGCTCGGCGAGGCCTATTCCCGCGCCGACGAGGGCAGGGGCGAGACCGCCCGCGAGCGCGAACTGGAACTGCTCGGGCGCGTGCTCGACAGCTACCGCGAGACCGCCCGCCTGCTCGACCTCGCGGAGCGGAGCAAGGATGCGGAGGAGGGCTTCATCGGGGCCGAGCGCGCCCTGGTCTTCGGCCACTGGCTGCACCCGACGCCCAAGAGCCGGCAGGGCCTCACGACCTGGCAGGCCCGCGCCTACGCACCGGAGGAGGGCGGCTCGTTCCGCCTCGCCGTGTTCGCCGCGCAGGCGAGCCTCGTCCGTCACGATTCGGCGGTGGCCCGCGCCGCGCCCGACCTCGCCCTCGACCTGCTCGGCGCCGACGCCGCCCGGCTGCCCCTGCGCGCGGGGGAGATCGCCCTGCCGATGCATCCGCTCCAGGCCGAGGCGCTGTTGCTCGAGCCGCATGTCGCCGCCTGGATCGAGGCGGGCCGCCTCCGGCGGCTCGGCGCCTTCGGCCCCCGCTTCACCGCGACCTCCTCGCTGCGCACCGTCTACGCCGCCGAGAGCCCGTGGATGGCGAAGTTCTCGCTGCCCGTCACCCTCACCAACTCGCTGCGGGTGAACCGCCTCGCCGAACTCAAGGCCGGCGTCGCCGTGGCGCGGCTGCTGGCCAAGAGCGGCTTCGAGGCGCGGCATCCGAACTTCCGGATCCTCGCCGATCCGGCCTACCTTACCCTGCACTGTCCCGGCCGCGAGGAGAGCGGCTTCGAGACGGTGCTGCGGGAAAATCCCTTCCGCGGCGGCGCGGAGCGGGGCGTCGCCACGCTGGCGGCGCTGACCGCCGAGCCGCTGCCCGGCGGTCCCTCGCGGCTGGAGGCCCTTCTGGGGCAGGTCTGTCCGGAGGGTACAGCTGCGCGCGCCCAGGCCGCTCGCCGATGGTTCGGTCTCTATCTCGACTGCATGCTGGAGCCCGTCGTCGCGCTCTACGACGGGCACGGCATCGCGCTCGAAGCCCATCAGCAGAACGCGCTGCTCGACATCGTCTCCGGCTGGCCGCGCCGCGGCTTCTACCGCGACAACCAGGGTTTTTATCTCTCCGAGGCCGCCCGCCCCCGGCTCCTGCGCGACGCGCCCGAGACCGGATCCATCGGCTCGCTCTACTTCGCCGACGGCGAGATCCGGCGGCGGCTCGCCTACTATCTGGTGGTCAACCAGATTTTCTCCGTCATCGCCCGGATGGGCCATGACGGGGTGGTCCGCGAGGAAACGCTCCTCGACGACCTCGCCCGCCGCCTGGAGGCGATGGCGGCCCGCCTGACCGGCGCCGGCCGCGCCTTCGCCCGCTCGGTGCTCGAAGGACCGACGCTCTGCACCAAGGCCAACCTGCGGGTGCGCCTGTGCGACCGCGACGAGCTCGCCTCGGGCGACGGCACCGGCAACTACATCGACATGCCGAACCCGCTTCACCTTCGCGCGGCGGCTCGGAGCGAGGCCGGCCGTGCCCTCGCCTCGTGAGACCATGAGCCACCCCGAGGAGCGCGTCCTGCGCCAGTTGGCGCAAGCCGTCCTGTTCGAGGGGCTGGCCGCGGGCGATCCGGCCGGCGCCGCCCGCCGGATCGCGTGGCGTCTCGGCCCGCACCGCTTCCGCGCCACCGGCACGCTCGGCCCCTTCGGCCGGCCCCGCCTCGATCCCGGCTCGGTCGAGAGGGCGGCCGGGGAGGGATGGGAGGCGGCCCGCCTCGCCGATCTCGTGGAAGCGCTGCCCGCCGCTCCCGAGCACCGCGCGCGGCTGCTGGCCGAGTTGGAGCAGACGGTCGCGCTCTGCCGCTGGAACGCCCGGAACCTGTCGCTACTGGCGCGCCGCACCCTGCCCTTCGCCGCGCTCGATGCGGCTTTGTGGGAGGGACATCCCTACCATCCGAGCTTCAAGGCGCGCACCGGCTTCACCCTGGAGGATCATCGCCGCTACGGGCCCGAGGCCGCGGCACCGTTCCGCCTCGAATGGCTCGCGATTGGACGCGACGCGATCGCCCTCGCGCTGCCGGGCGCGGAGGCCGCGTTCTGGCGGGCCGAACTCGGCGATGCGTGGGACGTGCTCGCCCGCCGCCTCGACGAGGCCGGGCATTCCCTCGACACGCATGCGCTGCTGCCGGTCCATCCCTGGCAGATGCGCCGGCTCGAAGGCGCGGCCCTGCGGTCCTGGCTGGCGGAGGGCCGCGCGGTCGCTCTCGGCATCGCCGGCCCGCGTTACGTCGCGAGCCAGTCCCTGCGCACGCTGCACAATTTCGACAATCCCTCCGCCGCGAGCGTGAAGCTCGCGCTCGCCGTCGTCTCGACTTCGAGCCTGCGCATCCTCGATCCGCATTTCGTGCTGACGGCTCCGGTCCTGTCGGACTGGCTCGCCGGCCTCGTCGCGGACGATCCGTTTCTGCGTGGCCGCGTGACGGTGCTGCGCGAATACGCCGCCGCGCTCGCCGACCGGGACGGTCCGCTGGCCGGGCATCTCGCCGCGATCTGGCGGGAGAGCCCGCGCCTCGCCCCCGGCGAGGCGGCGGTTCCCTTCAACGCGCTCTGCGTCCACGAGGCGGACGGCCGCCCCTTCGTCGCGCCCTGGCTCGACCGATACGGCCGCGACGCCTGGCTCGACCGCCTCGTCGAGGTCGCGGTCATGCCGGTCTGGCACTTACTCACGGCGCACGGCGTCGCCCTGGAGGCGCATGGCCAGAACATGATTCTGGTCCACCGCGACGGCTGGCCGGACCGGGTGATCCTGCGCGACCTCCACGAGAGCGCGGAATACGCCCCCGATTTCGTGGCGGACCCGGAACGGGTGCCGGATTTCGGGGCGATCGATCCGGCCCATGCCGGCCCGGCGGACGACCGCTTCCACGCCATTCGCTCGGCCGCGACGCTGGCCGAACTCGTCACCGACAGCCTGTTCGTCTTCAACCTCAGCGAAATCACCGGCCTCCTGGCCCTGCGGCACGGCCTCGACGAGGCGACCTTCTGGCGCCGCCTCGGCCGGCGATTGCGGCGCCATGCCGTCGAGCACGGGCTGGAGGCGCGCTTCGCCCGCCTGTCGGTCGAGGCGCCCGGCTTGCGGGTCGAGGCGCTGTTGTCGCGCAAGCTCGGGCTCGGCGCGGCGCAGGACAGCCTGCTGGCCCCCAACACCCTGTTTCCTTCCCCTCACGCCCCTTCCGGAGCCTGCATGATCGAGATCGACGGCCGCACCATCCCGGCGGACGCGATGGAGGCCGCCATCCGGCGCGTCGAGGACGCCGCGGCCCTGCGCGGCGGCAGCGGCGAGCGCGTCGCCGCGCGCTTCCGTGACACCGCCCAGTGCCTTGCCTTCATCCTCGCCGCCCGTCGGCACGGGGCGAGCCTGCTGCCGATCCATCCGGCCCTGCCGGACGAGGGCGCGCGCCGGCTCGCCGAGCGCGCCGGCTGCCACCGCCTGTTCCTCGACGGCCTGGAGGGCGAGGCGCTCGCCGGCGCCGCGCCGCCGGTCCCGGGGGAGGGCGAGCTGCTCCAGATGAGCTCCGGCACCACCGGCGAGCCCAAATGCATCGCCCGCCCCTGGGGCGCGGTGGAACGCGAGATCGAGAGCTACGTCGGCGCCTTCACCGAGCCGGACGGCATGACCCCGGTCATCGCCTGCCCGATCACCCATTCCTACGGTCTGATCTGCGGCCTCTTCGTGGGCCTGGCGCGCGGCCGCGTGCCGGTGATCGTGGACACCACCAATCCGAAATACCTCCTGCGCCGCCTGCGCGAGATCGAGCGGCCGGTGCTCTACACCGCGCCGGCCATGCTGCACACGCTGGCCCGACTCATGCCCGAGGGCGAGACCCTGCACGCGGCGATGGTCTCGGGCACGCTCCTGCCCGCGCCCTGGTTCGCCGCCATCCGCGGGCGCGTCACCCACCTGTTCCAGCAATACGGCTGCTCGGAAGCCGGCTGCATCGCGATCAATCCGGATCTGCGCCGGGCCGACGCCATCGGCCGGCCGCTGCCGCACCACCGCGTCCGGGCGGGGACGAGCGCCGAGGCGCCAGCGGAGATCGTGGTCGAGGGGGAGGGCGGGGCGATCGGCACCGCCGATCTCGGCTACCGCGAGCCCGACGGCATGCTGGTCTTCGTCGCGCGCAAGGACGACACGATCAACGTCTCGGGCCTCAACGTCTATCCCGGCGAGGTCGAGGACGTGGTGATGGCGATGCCCGGGGTCACCGACGCCGTGGCCTTCGCCCGGCCCGACCCGTTCGCCGGCGAGCGGGTGACGCTGCTGTTCAGCGCGGAACGCCCCGTCCCGCCCCGCGCCCTCCAGGATTGGTGCCGCCGCTGGCTCGCCGGCCATCAGGTGCCGGTCGAGGCGGTGCAGGTCGGCGCGATCCCGCGCGAGGCCAACGGCAAGATTTCCCGTCGCGCGGTCGCCGCACAGTACCGGGACGGCGGCCTGGAGGCGGTGGCGTGAGCAACGAGACGCTGATCGCGGCCATCGGCACGGTGCTGCGCGAGGAGATGCGCCATCCCCATCTCGATCGGTTCGGGCCGGAGGCGCGGCTGAACGAGGATCTCTACCTCGATTCCGTCCAGCTGCTTCAGCTCATCCTGGCGCTGGAGCTGACGCACGGCGTCTCGGTGCCCGAAGCGGCGATCAATCGGCAGGACGTCTCCACCGTCGCCGACCTCGCCCGGCTCCTGGCGCCGGGGGCAGCCGAACCGGCCGTGGCGCCCGCCGAACCGGAGGCATCCTCCGAGGGCGTCCACGGCGCGATGCCCTACGATCTGAAGATCCACTGCTTCGTCAGTTGCGTCTGCGACGGGCTGAAGAGCCGCGGTATCGACCACCGCCCGTTCTACGCTCTGATCTGGGACGCCGAGTTCGCCATCACCGACGGGTCGCGGCTCGCCTACCACTCGGACGCGATGGACCACGAGTCGTTCCGCTACTGGTTCGAGCGGCTCTACGGTGTGCCACTCGTGTCCTGGTACGACCATTCCCGCTCGAAGGACGAGAACGTCGCCACCCTGCTCGACCTTCTGGAGCGGCGCGAGCCCGAGGCAAGCATCATGGTGATGCTCGACATGTTCCACCTCCCCGAGCGCGAGAACAAGTTCAACCAGAACCCCTTCCCGCACTACCTGCTCGTGTCGCTCGGCGACGATCCCGACCTGTGGCAGGTCCGTGATCCCGATTTCCGCTGGGAAGGCGTGATCGAGCGCGCGCGGATGCTGAACGCCATCCGCCAGCCCAGCGTCGCCGGCGGCTACCGCTTCGATCCCTCCCTCGCCCATCCGCCCGCGGACACGGATCTGGCGGCCTTCTTCGAGGCCTGCTTCCGGTTCGACGCCAACCCGCTGATCGATGCCGCGCGTGCCATCGTGCTCGCCCATGCCGAGGGGCGCGGGGGTTTGAGGCTGACCGAACTCGGCGAGGCCCTGCGCGAACTGCCGGTCATTACCATCCGCAAATGGGCCTACGAGCACGGCTTCGCCTTCTTCTGGCGGGCCCTGCGCTGGCCGGACCCGGAATTCCAACGGATCTGCGACGAGATCGAGGCCCTGGTGAACGGTCTCACCGCCCTGCACTACGCCGTGCTGAAGCTCGCCCGAACCGGGGACACGGCCGAACTCACCCCCGTCCTCGCGCGTCTCGACGCCCTCGACGCGCAGGAATTCGCGATCAAGCGGCAGCTCGCCTCCGCCTACGCCGCGTGGCGGCAGACGAGCCCGGCTCTCGGCCCCGCCCCCGGACGCGCCGCGCCGCCCTCCCGCGAAAGGCTCCCCGCATGAGAATCGCGCTCTGCACCATCAGCTTTCGCCACCATCTCGTGTCGATCGGCGAACTCGCCCGCTTCGCCCGCGGCCACGGCTTCGACGGGATCGAGTTGTGGGGCGTGCATGCCCGCAATCTCGGCCCCGGCGACCACGCCGAATGGCTCGCCGCCTACGGGCTGCGGGTGCCGATGCTGAGCGACTACCTGCCGCTCGATGCGCCCCTCGAAACCCTGACCGAGCGGACCGCCGAACTCGCCGGCCTCGCGCGGAGCTGGGGCGCGCCGCGGCTGCGCACCTTCGCCGGGACCAAGGCCAGCGCCGCCGCCGCGCCGGAGGAGCGCGCCCAGGTCGCCGCTCGCCTGCGGATGGCGGCAGAGCAGCTCGCCGATTGCGGCCTGCGGCTCGTGGTGGAGACGCATCCCGGCACGCTCGCCGACACCACCGCCTCGCTCCTCGACCTGCTGGCGGCGGTGGATCACCCGAACCTCCGGGTCAATTTCGACACGCTCCACGTCTGGGAGGGCGGCGACGACCCGCTCGCGGCCCATGCCCGACTCAGCCCGCATATCGACTACTACCACCTCAAGAACGTGCGCAGCCGCGCCGACCTGTCGGTGTTCGCGCCGGCCAACGTCTACGCCGCGGCCGGACGGCGCGAGGGCATGACCCCCCTGTTCGAGGGCGCGCTGGATTACGGCGCTTTCCTGAAGACGCTGCCGCCGCAGGCGGAAGGCTCGCTCGAATGGTTCGGCGAGGCCTCCTTCTCGGTGCTGCCGACCGACCTTTTCCGCCTGCGCAGCGCCACCGCCGGCCGCCGCGGGGCCGCCCCCCTCCACGCCGCGCGCTGAGCGGGCGCTGCATATTCAGGAGACCGCCATGACCGAGAGCCGCGCCGTCGTCGGCACCCCGCATGCCAGCCGCTATCTCCAGCAGCTCTGCAAGCACTGGTCGCACCGGTTCGAGACCGAATCGAGCGCGACCCAGGCCCGGATCGCGCTGCCGCTCGGGGAGACGCGCCTGACCGCCGACGCCGAGACCCTGACGATCGACCTGACCGCGGGGGACGCCGCCAGCCTGCCCGACCTGCGCGACGTGGTCGTGCGCCACATCGAGCGCTTCGCCTTTCGCGAGACGCTGCGCTTCGAGTGGACGTGAGCACGCCCCGCAACGAGCCAGAACCACCTCTCAGGGAGCACGGACCGGAATGAACGGCATGGGCAGAGACGGGGACTTGACCATTCGGGCGATGCGCGAGGAGGACGCGCCGGATCTGTTCGAGATCTACAATCAGCCCGCCTTCCGCTTCGGAACCCTCGCGCTCCCCTTCGAGTCGTTCGAGGCGGTGAAGAAGTGGGCGGAGCCCCGCTCGCCGCGGGATCTGCACCTCGCCGCACAGGCAAACGACCGCGTGGTCGGGGCGGCGGCCCTGCGCCCCTTCTACGGCCGGCGGGCGCATGCGGCGGAATTCTGGATCGCCGTCCACGAAGATTTCGCCGGCAACGGCATCGGCTCGCGACTTCTCGCGGCGGTGATCGATACGGCGGACAACTGGATCAATGTTTCGCGCATCGAGATGACGGTCTTCACCGACAACGCGCGCGCCATCGCCCTCTACGAGAAGTTCGGCTTCGTCATCGAGGGCACGCACCGGGCCGCCACCTTCCGCAACGGCCGCTTCGACGACGTGCACTGCATGGCCCGCCTGCGCCCGTCGAGCGGGCTCTGACACGCGGCCGAAACGGCGACGCCCGTCTCCTGAGCGTCTTCGATCGGCAAGCTCCTCGAGCGCCAGGAACATTGCTGATTTCGCGAAGGTTTCGCCCGTCAGACTCCGGCTCCGCTCAAGAAAATCGGCGCTCGGGTTTCGTTTCCAGACCGGGAGATCCGATACCATGCATCGGCGCGATTTTCTGACGACCATGCTGACCGCAACGGCTGCGCTGGCCGTCACACGCACGGCCCTCGCTCAACCCGCGCCGGCCGGCACCATCCCGGCCCCCGTCTACCTCGCCATGGCGACGAAGGGCGGCCTGTTCCTCGAGAACACGGCGCGCGACGCTCACGCCAAGACCCGCAACCCGCGCGTCAAGGCCTTCAGCCGGGCGGAGGTGACCGAGCAGGTCAACCTCGCCCGCAAGCTCGACCCGTACATGGGTGCGGCGCCCATGGCGGCCGGTGCGCCTCCCGGTCCGGGCGGGCTTGTCGGCGGACTCGTCGCGGCGCCCCTGGCGGTGGCGGGCGGTGTTGCGGGGGCGACCGTCGGCGCCGTCGGCGGCGTGGTCGGGGGCGCCCTGGGTGCGCCGGGCGGGGCCGGCCCGGGCGCCATGACGACGGACGAGCAGAAGGCGCAGATCCTGTCGCAGCTCTCCGGAATGCAGCCCGGCCCCGAATACGACGCGATGTTCGTCAACGCCTCGCTCCAGGGGCATCAGGAGGCCCTCAACATCCACGGCTCCTACGCCCAGGCCGGCGACGACCCGGGCCTGCGCCGCATCGCGGCAGGCGCGATCCCGCTGATCCAGCGGCACATCGCGCAGCTCTCGCGGATGCAGGCGACGATGGGCGGCGCGCGGCAGGGATAGGGCGTGTTTCGACGGAGCGGAGACCGGTCCGTCGAGAGAAAGCGCGTTGAAGACGAACCGAGGGACGCCAGCCTGATGCAATCAGGTCGGCTTCCTTAGGTCCCGAGACCACGGCGCCTTGCTTTGAAGGCCAATCCAGGGAGCGGTGCCGTCAACGACGTTCGGCCGAGCGCCTTCCGTGAGCAGACGGACCGCGCCTCCCGTAAGGCGGAACGGAGACTTCAGCTGGCCCTTCCTGGACAAAGAACTCCTCACGGCCAGAACGGCGTTCGCGTGCGTGGCTGCGCCGGCGGATAGACCGCTGCGGGGTCCTTGCCCTCTTCCGTCAGGGTGTGAATCGTTTCCCAGTACGATTTCAGCCAGCGACGCGCTTCGAGCACGCCGACGAAAACGCCCAGCGCCACCCCGATCGACGTGCTGAGAGCGATCTTCGACGCGTCCCAACGCAGGATATACTCGTCAGGACCGGGACCAGGCCTGATCATGGAGCCGATGCCTCCGACGGCCCCCATGAGCGTGAAGTAGAGAAACTTGTCCGCCACGATGGCGGCGAACTTTCTCTGCTTGAACTGCACGGGCGAGCCCTCCCACCGAAGCACTCGCCCAGAAGCATCATGACCGCGCGACGAACCCGTTAAGCGGGCATTCCCCGGAACGGGTTACCCACACCGACTTGCATCGGCCAACCCGTTCCGGCTCCGGCCTCGTGCGCGCGGCGCCGCCGCTCAGATCGCCGCGGCCGGGTCGCGGTCCTCTCCGTCGCCCGCGGGCGGCGTCCGGTCGCGCGGGGAGCGCCGCTCCATCAGGGCGCGGCCGAGGGCGCGCAGGGGTGCCGTGAGGCGGCGGGCGTCGTCGGCGCGCTCCATAATGGTCTCGCCGCGGCGGATCTCGCGGTCGAGCTTGGCCATGGTGCGGGCGAGCGCCGGGTCGTCGTCGTCCAGCCAGACCTCGACGGTGCGGGCGAAGGCGATCACCGTGCCCTGAAGCTTGAGCCGGCCGAGCGGCCCCTCCGTGTCGATGCCGGCGGCGGCCAGCATGTAGCGGTGGGAGTTGAGGGCGACCCCGTTGAGCGCCAGCATGGAGAGGACGTCGCCGCGCAGGGCGAAGGCGATGCGCCGCAGGGCCGGCTTGTAGGGCGCCATCGCGTCGAGCCGGCGCATCAGCACGTCGAACAGGCGCTCGCGGGCCGGCTCGTCGGCGAGGTCGGCCGTGTCGACTTCCAGCACCTTGCGATCGATGATCCGCGACAACCCGCCGAGCACGGCCCCCTTCGAGGGGAAGAGGTCGCGCAGCTCGGCCAGGCTCAGATCCGCCTCGCGGGCGATGTCGCCGATCTCGATGTCGTTCCAGGGCTGCTCGGCGGCGAGCCGCATCAGCGCCTCGACCGCCGCCTCGCGCGGATTGGGCTTGTTCGCGTCGGGCTTGTTCGCGCCCTTGGTCCGCGCCTTGCCGGATTGCGACGAACCGGACGGCCCGCCGGTCTCGGGCTTGCCGCCGGTATTGGGCTCGGGCGCCGTGTCCATGATCCGTCTCCGTGTTCGGTTCGACGTGTCATGTAGGGGCGAAGCCGCCGGGTTGAACCCGCTGCGCCGTCAGCCGGACAATTCGCCCGCCCGCCGCTTGGCCGCGGCGACCGCTTCCCGCATCAGGTCGGGCAGGGCGCCCTCGCGCATCAGCACGGCCAGCGCCGCCGCGGTGGTGCCGCCCGGCGAGGTCACGTCCCGGCGCAGCTGCCCGGTCTCGCGGGCATCGGCATCGAGCAGGGCACCGGCGCCCGCGACGGTGGCGCGGGCGAGCTGCGCCGACAGGTCCGGCGGCAGACCCGCCGCCACGCCGGCCTCCGCCAGGGCCTCCGCCAGCAGGAAGACGTAGGCCGGCCCCGAGCCCGAGACCGCGGTCACCGTGTCGATCAAGGCTTCGTCGTCGAGCCAGGCGACGAGGCCGGAACTGGCGAGCAGCCTTTCCGCGCTCGCCCGTGCCCGCGGCCCGACCTCGGGGCTGCCGGCGGCACCGGTCGCCCCCCGGCCGATGCTGGCGGGCAGGTTGGGCATGACGCGCACCACCGCGCGGGCTCCCGGCAGGCGGCGCTTCAGGTCGGCAATGGTCTTTCCCGCCAGGATCGAGACCACGAGGGTGTCCGGGCCGATCCAGGGCGAGAGCGCGGCGGCGGCCGCATCGAGAACCTGCGGCTTGATGCCGAGCACCAGGGCTCCGGCCGGGGCGGCGGCCTCGGGGTTGAGGCGCAGGCCCCGCTCGGCGCAGAGCGCGGCGATGTCCGGGGACGGCTGCGGATCGATGACGGTCACGGCGGCGGGGTCGAGGCCGCCCGCGAGCCAGCCCCGCAGCAGGGCCGCCCCCATCTTGCCGGCCCCGACCAGAACCAGAGGGGTGGGGAGGGCGGCCGGAAAGGTCTCGGTGTTCGCGCGCGTCATGGCCCCTCGATCCCACCGGAGGCGCCCCGAATCAAGGGCGCCGCCCCGCGGGAACGGCTACGCCTCGCCCTCGGTCTCGAACAGCACCGCGTCGAGGGCCTCGCGGGCCTCCTTGCCGGCCCAGAGCACGAATTGGAACGCTTGATAGTAGCGCTCGCAGGCGTCGGTGGCGGTCTTCATCATCATGGCGCACTGCCCCTGGGTCGGCGCGATGCCGTCGGTGAGCAGCAGGGAATGGCGGAACATCACCACGCTGTCGGACGACCACAGGTCGAAATGACCGATCCAGAGCTGCTCGTTCACCAGTGCGACGAGCCGCAGGATCTCGGCCCGGCGCCGCTCGGGCACCTTCAGATCGAAGGCGGCGGCGACGTGCAGCGACTCGACCTCCTCGATCCAGGTGAAGGCGACGTGGTACTCGGCCCAGCGCCCCGAGACGGAGACCGACATCTCGTCCGTCTCGATCCGATCGAAGATCCAGTCCCGCAGCGAGGCGAGGCGCTCGACGACGTCGAGCGGGTGCTCCGGCCGGTCGCTGTCTTCGATGAAGCTGAGCTGGGTCATGGCGATCCAAGTTGTCGACCCGGTCGAAGGCTCGATCGGGCCGGCGGGCAAAGCAGGGCCGTGACGGGAATCGAGGCGACGCCCGTCGATCTCCGTCCTGCGGAGGGGTTCAATCAGATTTCACCGCCCCGGGGTTTGGTTCCACCTTTCCGCCGGGGCGAATCAACTTCGGATCGTTTATAGCCCGCGGCCCCCGCGGGCTTCAAAGCGTCGCCCCGGCATCAGCGGTGGGCAACGCGGCTATCCACCGATGCTTCCTGTGCAAAGAAATCCGGATTCCGCGTTTTCCCTCAACGGTGAGTCTTGAGTGAGTCCTCGAAGACTCGGCGCCGCCGCTCAGACCGATTCCGTGCTGCCTGCGCTTCCGGCCTCGGCGCCGAGGCGGGCCTCCAGGGCACTCACCCGCGCGGCCAGCGCG